>NZ_JBFAQS010000015.1:0-178798 GCF_040678875.1 Micromonospora sp. NPDC049274 | reverse complement strand
GCATGCTCCGCCGTCTCACCCGAGGCGAACCCGCCACCCGCCAACAACGCCTCACCTACAACACACCCGACTGACAGCAATGTGAAACGCGCTCTGACAGCCTCTGGTGCGATTGCACCGCCCGGTAGGATTCCGAGCATGAGTTGCTTCGCCGCCTGGCGGACCCGCCGCTGAGGGTCGGCTCGCCGTCGATCCGGCCGCTTGCTGACCATCTGATGCCCGGTCTGTTGGCTTTCAGAACCTCAGCTCGAGAGGCGCACTCATATGCGTATCTGTTCGTTTCTTCAGCATGACCTGACCCGGCTCACCGAACTGACCATCGAGACGTTCGGGCCGTTCTACGAAGACTCCTTCCGCCCCCTCGTGGGCGAGGTCGTCTTCGCCAACCAGCACGGCAAGTGGCGCGACGACTACGTCAAGCAGGTTGCCGAGCTCCACGACCCCGCCGAGCACCGGTACGTCGCGGTCGCCGAGATCGACGGCGTCATCGCCGGCTATGTGGCCTGGGCGGTAGAGCCTGAGCACCGAAATGGCAGCGTCACGATCCTCGCCGTGTCCGCGCAGCACCGCCGGCTCGGCGCGGGCACCGTACTGTGCGAGCACGCGTTCGCCGCGATGCGGGAACTCGGCGCCGAGGTCGTCACGATCGGCACGGGCGGCGACGAGTTCCATGCGCCCGCCCGAGCCCTGTACGAAACACTTGGGTGTACGCCGCTGCCGGTAGCCGTCTACTACCGGGAGCTCTGATCCAGTCCGGGGCGGGGCGCGGTCACGTGCCTCGCCCCGGTCACGACAGCGCAGCGTGGGGTACGGCCCTGTGTCAGGCCGGTATCGGGTGGGCCAGGACCCCGAGTGACCACGCCTCGACGTCGAAGATCCGTTGCATGGCGACCGGCTGTGGCAGCATGCAGCGGTGACATTCGATGATGACCGGTATCTGGATGCCTTCGTCGGCTACAGCAGAGGGCGTCATTTCGTTCGACTCGACGTCGAAGTGCCAGCAGAGACCCTGACGGCTGGGTTGGCTGGTCCTGATGACGATGTGCCCCATGGGTCGTTGTGGTTGTCGGCGGACCGGGCCGAAGAGTTGGCCAGGGCCCTGCTCAACTGCGCGGCAGCGGTGCGGAAACAGAGCGGTCCACCCGCCTCTGGCGGAGATGGGTGACTGACCGAGTGCGGTCCCGACGGACGCCGGTGGGCGCGGCGCCATCGTCAGCCGTTCAGTAGGCCCATCATGTGTTCGGGCCAGCGCGTTCCGGCGGACGCTCCAGGCGGAAAGGCGGAGTCCAGGTCGGCCAGGTCCGCGTCGCTGAGCTTCACCCGCAGCGCGTTCACATTCTCGTCGACCCGCTCGGGCCTGGTGGTGCCGGGAATCGGCACGGCCGTGGGGAACATATTCATCACCCAGGCCAGCGCGACTTGAGCCGGCGTCGCACCGATGCTTGTGGCGACGCTGCGCAACGGATCCAACAGGCGGCGGTTGTGGAGGAAGTTGTCACCCTGGAAACGAGGACTGACCCTCCGGAAGTCGTCCGCCGCGAGCTGCTCCACCGACGTGATCGCGTCCGTCAGGAAGCCCCTGCCCAGCGGGCTGTACGGCACGAACCCGATGCCGAGCTCCCGCAACGTGGGCAGCACCTCGGCCTCCACGTCGCGACTCCACAGCGAGTACTCGCTCTGGACTGCCGTGATCGGGTGTGTCGCATGGGCGCGACGGGTTGTTTCCGCCGAGGCCTCGCTGAGACCCAGGTGCCGGACCTTGCCCTCCACCACCAGTTCGGCCATTGCGCCGACGGTCTCCTCGATCGGCACAAGTGGATCTACCCGATGCAGGTAGTAGAGGTCGATGGTGTCCACGCCCAGCCGGTGCAGTGAACCCTCCAGCGCCAGGCGCATCTGCTCGGGCCTGCCGTCGGGAACACGTCCCGGATCGAGAACCGGCATCGACCCGAACTTGGTGGCGATCCGCACCTCACCCCACCGACCGGCGAGTGCCTCGCCGACCAACGACTCATTGGTGCCCGAGCCATAGTGGTCGGAGGTGTCAAAGAACGTGATCCCGCGTTCCAACGCCCGATCTATCGTGGCGACAGCCCGCTCGCGCGCGACGGTGCCGTAGCCGAAGGTCATCCCCATACAGCCCAGACCGACAGCGGAAACGACGAGGCCCTCGCCCAGCACACGGTCCTGCATCCCGCTCACCTCCTCACGCGTCAGAAGTCGACACTTCGTCGACGAACTGGACCTGCGGCTCGTCGCTCAGCAGTTCCGGAACTCGGGCGAAGAACGCGTTCACGTACGGGGCGGCGAAGTGGGCATCACAGGCAGCCTGGTCGACGTAACGTTCGAAGACCACGAAGACTCCGTCGGCCCCACCGTAGACCGCGTAGCCGAGCGCACCCGGCTCCCTATTCGTCAACCGCTTGAGTTCCAGAAGCTCGTTCCGTACCTGGTCCACGCGCTCCGGACGCGCTTTCAGGGTGGCGAATACAACCGTCATGACGGTCATGGTTGTCGTCAGCCAGGCGAACCGATAGGAAAAAACGGCCATCCACTGCATGCTGGCACGCCGACGCAGCACATTCCGGCCGAGCCGGCGAACCAGCTACGATACGTATCGTGCGCAGGGCTTTTGTGCCGGTTGGACGGCAGCTCGCACGGTACGTCGATCGGATCTGGACCTGGGAAGGCGCACCGAGTGAGTTGCCGGCGCTCCTTCCGGGCACCGGCGCGGAGTTGATCGTCCACCGAGGCGCGCCGATCACCGCGCACGACACCGAAGGTTCGGTCCTGCTACCCCGGGCCCACCTGCTGTGTATGCGCCGGAGGCGGTGGCGTCTGACGGCTGACGGAATCGTTGCCTTCACCGCCGTCCGCCTGCGAGCCGGCGCTCTTGCCCATCTGACCGACATTCCAGCGGAAGACCTGATCGACCGGGTAGTCGACATCGGTGACCTTCTGGGTCCGGTCGGCCGCCAGCTCGCGTCCGTTCTCGACGGCGCCGATGACTTCGCGGTACAGGCGGCCAGGGCCGAACGACTGCTACAACGCCAGCCGATCCGGCGTACAGACCCGCGCATCATGGTCGCGGTCCAGCAGCTGTACCGTCACCCGGCTTCGACTTCTCTGCAGGACCTGGCGCCGACGCTGGGCATCAGCGCCAGGCACCTCCGTCGAGGGTTCGCAGCCGCCGCCGGAGTGTCACCCAAGGAGTTCCAGCGGCTGGTTCGATTCCAACGAGTGATCCGGACAATGCTGCTGGGTGCGCCAGGAAGCGTCGCCCCCGTCGCGTTGGCCGCCGGCTACTACGACCAGAGCCACTTCATCAACGAGTTTCGTCGTCTGACCGGCGAGAGCCCCGGGCGGATGCTGAGCCGACCCCTGCCGCACTTCTATCTGCCAAGCCTGCGGCCGGAGTAGGCGACCTGCTTTCGGCCCGCGCCAGCCGAGCGGGCCGCGACGAGGTCGACCCCATCCAACCGAAGGCAGGGGACGTCAGGGGACGAGGGCTACGAAGCCGAGGCCCGTCGTATGCTCCGCCAGGTCGAGTGCGGCCGCCGGGTTGTCCAGACCGACAGTCAGCAACTCGACCGCGGAGAGGTCCAGAAGCCCGGAGCGGACCAGGTTCCACACCGTGGTCGCCGTCTCGTCGTCGCTCATCCAGGAACCGCGTTCCACGTCGCCGAGCGGCCCGAGCAGACGCTTCTCGTCTACCGCCTGCCGGGGAGCGCAGACCCGCTGCCCAGCCGCCACTGAGCTGCCTCCCATGGTCAGGTCGCCGCAACACATGCGCCTTCGGAGGTGCCGAGGACACGCCTGAGACCCGGAGACACGTCATGGGCGTGGCGACTGCTGCTGCCTGAGGATCAGCTGTCCGAGTTCCTGGGTGCATCGGGTGAGCGCGACGTAGAGCCCGTTCCAGCCGCGCGGCTCGGCGGCGATTCCCGCGGGGTCGATGAGGAGCGTCGCGTCCCATTCCAATCCCTTGGACTGGGTCGCGGTGAGCACTGGCACATCACTCAGCACGGCGTGGAGTTCGGCGATGCGGTCGGCGGGGGCGATGACGCCGACGGTGCCGCCGTGCCACCGTTGCCGTAGCTGTCGCACTGCTTCGGCGGCAGCACCGACAAGCTCGGCGGGTCCGACCATGCGTTCCCAGGGGGCGATGCCGGCGGAGCGTACCGCCCGCGGTGGTGCGTTGTGGCTGCCAGCCTTCGCAAGGACCGGTCCGGTGAGGTCCATGACCTCACGCGGCGTCCGGTAGCAGATGGTGAGTTCCGCTGCGGTCCAACGGTCTCCGAAAGCGGCCTGCACCGCCTGTGCCCAGCTGGTGTGCCGGTGGGCCGCCTCCGCCTGGTCGATGTCGCCGACAGCGGTGATGGAGCGACTGGGACAGCGCCGGAGAACCATCTGCCACTGCATTTCGGACAGCTCCTGCGCCTCGTCGATGACGACGTGGCCGTACACCCAGCCACGCTGTCGGCGTGCGCGGTCGGCGACGAACTCGCCCTGTGGTTGCGGGGCGTCGACCTCGCCGAGCAGCTCGGCGAGCGCGTCGAGCAGAGGGATGTCGCTGGATGCCCATCCGGCGGGCTCGGCGGCGACGGCGGTGATCTCTTCGGGGGAGAGCTGCGGGGCGAAGCGGCCCAGCAGGGTGCGGTCGGTCAGGAGATCGTCCAGCAGGGTTTCGGGGTGGAGGGTGGGCCACCATGCCTCGATGAAACGGGCGATGGTGGCGTTCTCGGCGATACGGCAGCGCAGCTGGTCGATCTCCTCCTCGGAGAGCAAACCGTCGATGTCGCTGCCGGTGGACCTCCGGGTGGAGTGGGGATCATGCCCCATGCCCCTGTCGACGCGGGCGAGGATGTCCTCGAAGCCCTCCTCCATCTCGTCCATCAGCGCCTCGCGCTGCTCGGCGACCACATCGGCGAGGAGGTGGTGCACCTGCTCGGCGAACGCCGCGCGTGCGCGGTGGTACGGGCGTCCCTGCACCGCCGACGCGAGCGCCTGCGCCACAGTTGTGGCGGGGATGACGTAGAACTCGCCCTCCCAGCGCACCTTCAGCTCGCGCGGCCGGGGGAGCAGTGACGCGACGTAGCTTTCGAGCGCGGGCTGCCAGAGGGCGCGGCCCTTGATCTCGGCGAGGAGCCGGCTCTCGTCGCGGCCAACCTGAACGTCGGCCAGCAGGGTGTCACAGGTCGCCGAGACGACGGCGGTCTCACCGAGCGCGGGCAGCACCTGGGCGATGTACTGGAGGAACCGCGACGAGGGGCCGAGGACCAGGACCGCCTGCTCGGCCATCTTGCGGTACGTGAACAGCAGGTACGCCACGCGGTGCAGAGCGACCACTGTCTTGCCGGTGCCGGGACCGCCCTGAACGATCAGCGGGCCGGTCGCCTCCGCTCGGATGATCTCGTCCTGCTCGCGTTGCAGGGTGGAGATAGCGGTCGACATGCGGCCGGTGCGCCGCTGGTCGAGGGCGGCCAGGAGAGCGCCCTCGCCGACGAGTTCGGCAGTCGCGGTTCCGTCCAGTGGCTCGTCGTCCACGCCGACGACTGCGGATCCCCTGGTACGTATGTGCCGGCGCCGTGCCTGGCCCTGCGGGTCGACAGCCGTCGCGGTGTAGAACGGCCGAGCTGCGGGAGCCCGCCAATCCACCAGCAGTGGCTCACCGTCCTCGGCGTCGTCGCGGAGACCGACACGGCCCACGTGGCGCACGGTGCCATCAAGTCCGTCGAGGCGGCCGAAGACCAGCCCTTCCCCTGCTCCGCGGAGCTCGTCGTACTGCTGGCGGAGCATGCGCTGCCGGGCCTGCTCCAACGCGTCCAGGGCCTCCGCGGCAAGCTCGACCTGTAGGTGCTCGACCAGCCTGTCGCGGCGGGCCGCGGCCACGTCGAGAAACGCCTGCTCCTCGGCGACCGCAGATCGGCGCGCGACGTCCTCCGTGGCCGTCGGTTGGCCCTCCTCTGTCACGTCACTGACGCTGGCAGTGCCGTTGCTCGGGGCAGACTTTCGGCGCATTCGCAAATCCTCGTATTGGTGTCCCTCGGCCCGAACGAGCCGCAGTGTGGTCGGCGGCAAGCATAGAGACGGGTTTCCCTCGTCGGCCAGTAATTCCCCCAGCAGAGACGGCAATCTCAATATCTTGCAGTTCCGGGTCACTCGTGGCCTCAATAAATCGCGATTCGCTCATTGACAGTCCGATCCTTATCTGATCTGCGAGTGCCCTGGCCTGCTCGCCCAGGCGCGTCCAGCTAGACCAGGTGTCGTGCGGGGGGATATGGGCTGACGCAACTCCTCTGGCGGCCGGCTCGTTGGTGACAGGGGCGGACGGAGGCGGACGATGGCGGCGGGTCGGGGCGCCGAACTGCTGCGTCCTCTCACCAGTTCGGGCCGGGCGACGTTCCTGGAGCTGTTCTTCGATCTGGCGTTCGTGGTGGCCCTCACCCGGGTCTCGCAACGGTTCGCCGGCCTGGGCGATGACGCCAGCTGGCCGCTCATCAGCGGGTTCGGACGTACCCTGCTGCTCTTCCTGGCGCTCTGGCTGATCTGGTCCCACACCGCCTGGATCACGAGTCGCTACGAACCAGAGCAGCCGCTCATTCAGGCAGTCGTGGTCGGCACCATGTTCGCCGGCCTGATCATGGCGGTGACGTTGCCGCGCGCCATGGAGGAGCGAGCGCTGCCGTTCGTGGTCGCGTACCTGATGGTGATGGTGGTGCGGCCGCTGGTGGTCGCGGCCGCGCTGCGGGGCCACCCGCGACGGCTGGTGCCGTTCCGGCTTGCCGTGTGGGCGTCGGCGAGCGCGCCCCTGTGGCTGACCGGCGCCCTGGGTCCGGACCGGCTGCGCTTGCCGCTGTGGGCCGCCGCGCTCGCCGTCGACTACCTTGCCTGGACCCTGGGCTGGCCGCTGCCATGGCTCGGCGCCTCGAAGGTGGGCCGCTGGCGGATCGCGGGGACTCATCTCGCCGACCGCTACCAGCAAGTGTTTCTCATCGCGCTCGGTGAGTCGATTCTGGTCATCGGCGTGGTGTTCAGCGGTACGGACTATTCCGCCGAGCGGGCAGCCGCCTTCACTGTCGCGTTCACCACCAGCGCGCTGCTCTGGCGGATCTACTTTCACCGGGCCGGTCTGCTGCTGACCGACGCGTTGGATCGGGCGTCCATGCCCGGCCGGCTGGGCGCGGTGTCGGAACGGACGCATCTGCTGATCGTGCTCAGCGTGCTCGTCACGGCGGTCGGCTACGAGTTGGTGATCGACCATCCGTTCGGGCAGCCGCGGCCCGGTTGGCTCCTGTTCGTGGTGGGCGGTCCGATGCTCTTCCTGGTCGCCCGCCTGCGGCTGGAGCACGAGGTCTTCGGCCGGCTTTCCCGCTCCCGCATCATCGGATTGGCGGCCCTGCTGCTGAGCACGCCGGCGCTGGCGCGGTGGACGCCGATGGTCGGGTTGAGCGTGGTGGCCGGAGTGCTGGCCCTGGTCGCGTTCCTCGACGCGCTGCGGAGCCGGGGGCAGCCGCCGGAGCTTCCCGCCTCGCCGATCGGGCGGGAGGCAGCCGACGTCCGCGACTCCGAGGCGTGACCAGGCGGCCGTGGCGGACCTGCGGCCACGCGGAGATGGGTGGTGCTAGCCGGCGGATCCGGTCGACTGGCGCTCGGTATTGACCCGAAGAAGTCCTTCGACGCCGCGCAGAAAGGTCTCGGACACCAGCGCGGGGTCGAAGAGGCATCCGGCGGCCATGGCGCCGTCGCGGAGCATGACGAAATGGCGCGCGGCGGGGTCGGCCGTTTCCTTGTCGACCTGCGCCATCAGCGTGCTGAGCGTGTCGAGGAACCATTGCCGGTGGGCGAGGATCTCCTGGCGTACGGGATGTTCCACTCCGGGATATTCTGCCGCGGCGTTCAGGAACGCACATCCCCGGAACCCGGGGGACTGGATGTTCTGGGCGATCGAGCCGGCAATGGCCAGGAGTGGGTCGACGGGCGACGAGTTGTCGGCGATGGCGACGTCGAACGCGTCGCGCTCCATTCCATGGACCTCACGCAGGTAGGCGAGGATGAGATCGTCTTTGCTGGGAAAGTGTCGGTAAAAGGTCGCGCGGGTCACTTTCGCCTCGGCGATGATCCGGTCGATGCCGACGGAATGGATGCCTTCCGAGTAGAAGATCCGGGTCGCCGTGGCGAGAAGCCGGGCTCGCGCCTCGGAGGGCCGAGTGTCGGGTTTGTCGCGCGTCATACCCCCATCCTAACGGCCAGGTGGGTAGAACGGTCGGTCTTGACGGAGAGGGTCGGTGCTGGCATGCTTGGTGGACAGAACGTTCGGTCTACCACCTCTCCGTGGAAAGGGTCACCCGTGACCACCATTGCTGCTTCGCCCGGCATCTCCCGGACCGCGTCCGCACTGCGGCGGCTGTACTTCGTCCGCTTCGCGTTCGCCATCGTGTGGGCACTCGTGACGATCGCCACCGCCAAAGAGATCGGCCCGCTCGCGGTGACGCTGTTCGTGCTCTACCCGCTGTTCGACGTGGGCGCCGCCATCTACGACCTTCGTTCGTCGCGGACCACCGGCTCGCCGACCCTGCTGTACGTGAACATCGCGGTGAGCCTGATCTCGGCGGTCGGAGTGGGTGTCGCGGCCGCGTCGGGTGTACCCGCTGTCCTCCGCGTCTGGGGCGCCTGGGCGATCGTCGCCGGTCTGGTGCAGTTGATCGTCGGGGTCACCCGTCGGAGGATGGGCGGCCAGTGGCCGATGATCATCAGCGGTGGCATCTCGGTTCTGGCCGGTGGGTCCTTCATCGTTGGCGCCTCCGCGGATCACCCGTCGCTGACAAACGCGGCCGGCTACGCGATTCCCGGCGCGATCTTCTTCCTCATCGCGGCGGTCCGGCTCGGCCGTGCGGCGAAGGGCAACTGACATGACAGCCATCGAGTACGACGTCGTGGTGATTGGTGCCGGTCCGGTCGGGGAGAACGTCGCCGACCGGGTCGTGCGGGGTGGGCTGACCGCTGCCATCGTCGAGCGGGAGTTGGTCGGTGGCGAGTGCTCGTACTGGGCCTGCATGCCGACCAAGGCGTTGCTGCGCAGCGCGTCCGCGTTGCGGGCGGCTCGCCAACTGCCGGGTGCGCGTGAGGCGGTGACGGGAGAGCTGGACGCGGCTGCGGTGCTGGCCCGGCGGGACTCCTTCGCGTCGCACTGGCAGGACGACGGGCAGGTGTCCTGGCTGGAGTCGGCAGGCATCGCGCTGCACCGTGGTCATGGACGGATCAGCTCCGCCCGGGTTGTCGAGGTGACAGGCGTCGACGGCGTCACCACGACGCTGACCGCGCGGCACGCGGTGGTCGTCGCGACCGGCAGCAGCGCTCTGGTGCCGGACATCCCGGGTCTTCGTGCGGCGGCCCCGTGGTCCAGCCGTGAGGCCGCTTCGGCCCGGTCGGTTCCCCGTCGACTGGCGATCATCGGCGGCGGTGTGGTGGCGGCCGAGATGGCGACCGCGTTCGCCGCACTCGGATCGGCGGTGACGATGCTGGTGCGCGATGGCGTGTTGCCGTCGGCGGAGCCGTTCGCCGGTGAGCGGGTCACGGCTTCGCTGCGCGAGGCCGGTGTCTCGGTACGCCTCGGCGCGGAGGCCGCGTCCGTCCGGCGCGACGACGACGGAACCGTCCGCATCGAGACCACCTCCGGCGAGGAGATCGAGGCCGACGAGGTGCTGGTGGCGGTTGGTCGTACACCTAACACACAGGACATCGGCCTCGACCGCATCGGGCTTGCCCCCGGTGCGTGGCTAGCGGTCGACGACACCTTGCGCGTCGTCGGCGGGGGAGAGTGGCTGTACGCCGCGGGCGACGTGAACCGGCGAGTGCTGCTGACCCATCAGGGCAAGTATCAGGCGCGGGCGGTGGGCGACGTGATCGTGGCCCGGGCGACGGGCGCCACGGTCGAGGACGGTCCCTGGGGCCGGCACGTGGCGACGGCGGACGAGCGCGCGGTGCCGCAGGTGGTGTTCACCGACCCGGAGGTCGCGTCGGTGGGCCTGACGGCGGCTGCGGCCGAGGCGGCGGGGCTGCGCATCCGGGTCGTGGACTACGACCTGGGTGCCGTCGCCGGGTCCGCTCTGCACGCGGATGGCTACCAGGGACACGCCCGGATGGTCGTCGACGAGGACCGGAAGGTGATCGTCGGACTCACTCTCGTCGGGCCGGACGTGGCGGAACTGATCCACGCCGCGACGATCGCCATCGTCGGTGAGGTCCCGCTGGACCGTTTGTGGCATGCGGTTCCGGCGTACCCGACGGTCAGCGAGGTGTGGTTGCGGCTGTTGGAGGCGTACGGCCGCTGAGGGTGGCGGCGAGTCGGGCTGCCAGGGCCGCATCCGCGAGCGTGAGTTCCGCGATCAGCGCCGCCGTCGCGGCGGCGAGGGCGCGGGTGAGTTCGGCGTCGTCGAGCGCACGGACGAGGGTGGCGTCCAGCGGCGCGGTCACCTCCGGGGGAAGGAGGTGTACGCCCTTCGCGTAGCTGGTGGGGTGACCGAGGCGCAGGCAGGCCAGGGCGAGAACCTGGCCGCGGAGGGCGCCGATCCACTGCTCGGCCTGCCACCGGCGGTGACGCTTGATGGATGTCCGCGCGTGCAGGGCGTGGTGCCAACCCAACCCGGCAAGAGTCCGCAGAGAGGGGGTGGGCTCCTCCGTCGCCTCTGCGGGTTGCCCGAAGACGGTACGCCAGGTCGGGCCGCGCGGGCCGAACTCGGCGGCCGGAGTGAACCCGAGGTCCACTTCGAGCATGTCGGGAAGCAGGAACACCCGATACACGGTCGAGCCGGACGGCACGTCCCAGTGATGGACGGCGGCGAAGTCGCGGTAGAGCAGGTCCGTCCAGTGGCGCATCGCCGCATCCAGCGGTCCGTCGATACCGAACGCGAGGTCGATGTCCGACCATCGGTCGCCACCGTCGACGGCCTGGGATCCGGTGATGGCGGCCCCGACGACGGCGGGGTCACCTGCGGCTGAAGTGAGCAACCGCTCCCGGATCGCGTCACGCGTTCCGACGGAGAACATCGCGTCACCCTATCGCCGCGCCAGGCTTACCCGCCCACGCCTGCCGCCCATCCGACCGATGCTGCCGACCGCGCTGTGCTCCGATTGGACGCGAGCCGCGACAGTCCGACCGGAGGCATTAGGTCGTTGAGCGATACGCCGGGAAGCCGCCATGCCGGATTCGCGTACCTCGGGCGTGTGCGGACGCGACCCGAGCGAGCGCGCCCGAACGGGGCGGGGCCACCGTCGTTCAGCTGGCTCAGGGGTGCGCGGGCCGATAGGTGGCCGCCTTTCCCGAGCTGGGCCGCGCCTGTAGCGGGTTCGTGCTGACAGCCCCTCGATGTGCTCGGGTGATGCGGCGCTCGGTCAGGGTTGGTACTGGTTGCGGGCGCGGGGCAGCCACTGCGGATGACTGTCGCGCAGGTAGCGAACCAGTCCCTCGCGCAGGTCGCAGCGCAGGTCCCAGGCGCTGGCGCCGTCGGCGGCCGAGGCCTGTACCTGGATGACCACCGTCTGCGGGGTGGAGTCGACCATCTGGAGCACCCACTGGCGGCGATCCCACAGCGGTGAGGACTCGACCAGCCGGCGCGCCTCCCGGCGCAGGTCATCCAGGTCGGTGGTGTGGTCGACATGGATCTGGACCTTGCCGACGACTCGGGACTCGTTCCGGGTCCAGTTCTGAAACGGCCGCTCGGTGAAGTAGGTGGTCGGCAGGATGAGCATCCGCTCGTCCCAGAGTCGGATCACCACGTTGGTCAGCTTCACCTCCTCGACCCGGCCCCACTCGCCGTCCACCACCAGTACGTCGCCGACGTGCAGACCGTCGGCGAAGGCGACCTGGACGCCGGCGAACGCGTTGCCGAGCGCCGTTCGGGCGGAGAGACCGATCAACGCGCCGACCACGCCCGCCGACGTGAGCACCGAGATGCCGAAGAGGCGTACCGGCCGAAAGGTGATCAGGATCAGGCCGATCGCGAGGATCGTGACCACGGCGACGGTGAGCCGCCGCACGGGGCGGATCTGCGTGCGGGCCCGTCGGATGCGCCGGCTGGTGACCAGATCGCTCGGCAGCTTGCTGAACGACACCGTCTCGATGACGCTCAACGTTCTGATCAGCAGCCACGCGCTGGCGGCGATCAGCACCAGCAGGCTGGCGTGCCGCAGATGACGCTGCCAATCGGCCGGTCCGGGCGGTAGCGCGTAGTGCAGCGCGCCGAACAGCAGGACCGCGGCCGCCGGGCGGCGACACGCGTCCCGCAACGGTTCCAGCAACCACCGGTAGCGGCCGCGGGCCACTCGGCGGATCAGCACGCCGGCGACCAGGTCCACGAGCACGGCCGCCGCCAGCGCAGCCAACACGATCAACGCGGTATGCATCAGAGGCCGTTCACCGGTACAGGGTGTCATCGGATCCGGTCCAAAGAGGCGAATATCGGGAACGCCAGTCGCTCACCTGGGCCAACTGGCTGGGCCGGACCGGGTGGTGTAAACCGGTCTTAAGGGTCGGATTGCTCTGCGAGGATGTGAACGCCACCAAGGGCGGTGCTCACGCGGTGGGCGGATTCTTCACGGGGGAGCAGATGAAGGCTGTTGTGTACGAGGGCCCCAGGACGGTCAGCGTCAAGGAAGTTCCGGACGCGAAGATCGAGCGACCGACGGATGCCCTGATCCGGATTACGACGACGAACATCTGCGGCTCCGACCTGCACATGTACGACGGACGCACGGACATGGAGCCGGGCCGGGTGCTCGGCCACGAGAACATGGGCGAAGTGATCGAGGTCGGCGATGGGGTCGATCTGGTCAAGGTCGGCGACATGGTGTGCCTGCCGTTCAACGTCTCATGCGGGTTCTGCGCCAACTGCAACCAGGGCCTGACCGCGTTCTGTCTGGTGGCCAACCCGGCGCCTGGAATGGCGGGCGCGGCGTACGGCTACGCCGACATGGGTCCCTACAGCGGCGGTCAGGCGGAGTTGTTGCGGGTGCCCTGGGCCGACTTCAACTGCCTGGTCCTGTCGCCGGACGCTCGGGACATGAGCAGGCAGAAGGACTACGTCATGCTGTCCGACATCTTCCCGACCGGTTGGCACGCGACCGAACTCGCCTGCGTACGGCCCGGTGACAACGTGGCGGTCTACGGTGCCGGACCGGTCGGCCTGCTCGCCGCCTACTCCGCGATCATCAAGGGTGCCAACAAGGTGATGGTGGTTGACCGCCATCCGGACCGCCTGCGTCTTGCGGAGCAGATCGGGGCCATCCCGATCGACGACTCCACAGCATCACCTGTCGACCAGATCCTGGAGCAGACCAACGGGATGGGCGCGGACCGCGGCTGCGAGGCCGTCGGTTACCAGGCGCACGATCCGCAGGGCCAGGAGAGGTCGGGGCTGACGTTGAACAACCTCGTGCACTCCGTGCGGTTCGGGGGCACGATCGGCGTGGTCGGTGTGTACATCACGGCGGACCCCGGGTCGCCGGACCCGCTGCAGAAGCAGGGCAAGGTGCCGTTCGACTACGGCATGTTCTGGTTCAAGGGGCAGAGCATGGGCACCGGGCAGTGCAACGTGAAGGCCTACAACCGGCAGCTGATGAATCTCATCGCGTCAGGCAAGGCCAAGCCCTCGTTCCTGGTGTCCCACGAGCTCACGTTGGACGAGGCGCCAATGGGGTACCAGAACTTCGATGCCCGCAACGACGGTTGGACCAAGGTTCTGCTGCACCCCGACGGTCGCGGTTAGGGCGCTGCTGGGGTTCACGGCCTCTGCCACGGCCAGCGTCGGCGACCACGAACGACGAGCCCGGCTAGCGGTGAGGAGCACCGGTGACCCACAGTGAAGAGCACCGCCCGGAGATCGTCGTCGGACTGGTGGCGACCCCACCTGACCACCCGGCCCGGGTGGCCGCGCCGCTCACCGCCGAGCTGGCCGCCCGACTCGCCGACCGGGTGGACGTGGACGTGCGGTGGACTGTCCGGGAGGGCTGGGGCGAGGTGGCGCCGCGCCGCGACGGCGGCGCTGAGGCGCTGCTCGACGATCTTGCCCAACGGCGTGCCGACGACCACTGGGACATCGCGATATGCCTGACCGATCTGCCACTGCACGCCGCGCGGATGCCGCTTGTCGCGCAGACCTCGGCCCGGCGCCGAGTCGCGGTAGTGTCCCTGCCCGCGCTGGGACTGCATCAGCTGCGCGCGGCCCGGGCGGCCGTCCCGGACCTGGTGAGCCGGGTGCTGACCGACGCTTCCGACCAGCGGGTGCAGCCGGCGGGCTGGGCGCCGGGCGAGATGGCACGCCGAATTCCCGCCATTCACAAGGTGGTCGGCGAGACCGACGGCGGGGAACTGAGCTACGTCGCCTCGGGGCTGCTCGGCCGGGCGCGGCTGTTGACCGGAATGGTCCGCGCCAACCGCCCGGGGCGCGCCCTGCTGGGCCTGTCCAAGCTACTGGTAGGCGCGTTCGGCACGGCCGCGTTCGCGCTCACCACGGACACCATCTGGCAGATGGGTGACGCGCTCGGCGGACTCCGGCTTACCGTGATCATGCTGCTCGGGCTGGCCGCGTTGGTGGCCTGGCTGATCGTCGCGCATGACCTGTGGGAGAAGCCGGACCATGGGACGCCTGTCGAGCTGGCTCGGCTGTTCAACCTGGGTACGGTCCTCACTCTCACGCTGGCCACGGCGGTGTCCTACGTGGTGTTGTTCGTGGGAACGGTGCTCGTCGGGGCGCTGCTGATCGACACGTCCGTGCTGGAACAGACTCTTCAGCGGCCGGTCGACTTCGCCGACTACCTGACACTTGCCTGGATCACCAGCTCACTGGCCACCGTGGGTGGCGCGATCGGCTCCGGGCTGGAGAACGAGGAGACGGTCCGCGCCGCCGCCTACGGCTACCATCCCGAACCCGACGGCTGGCGGGACGAGAAGCACGGGCAGCCCCACAGCGGAAGCTGAGTGGGCATCGGCCCGAGTCGAGCCGCTCAGCTGGTGGGCTGGAAGACGGCCCGTACGCAGCCATCGATCTTCTTTTTGAACATCTCGTAGCCGCGCGGCGCCTCGTCCAACGACATGGTGTGCGTCGCGAGATGCTCCGTGACGAGTTCGCCGCGGGCCATCCGTTCCAGCAGCATGGGAATGTAGCGCTGTCCGTGCTGCTGTGCGCCGCGCAGCGTCAGCCCCTTGTTCATCACCGCTCCGAGCGGAAACTTGTCCACCAGGCCGGCGAACACGCCCAGCACGAACACACTGCCGCCCTTGCGGCAGTTGTAGATCGCCTCCCGGGCGGCGATCGGCCGGTCGGACTCGATCCGCAACTGCTGCTTTACCTGGTCGTACAAGAATTGTGGGCCGCTGCTGTGCGACTCCATACCGACTGCCTCGATGCACACGTCCGGGCCCCGGCCGCCACTGCGCTCCAGCAACTCGCCGCTGACGTCCTGCTGCTCGTAGTTCAGCGTCTCGACGCCGAGGTGCGTCCGGGCCATCTCGAGCCGGTTGTCGAGTCGGTCGATGACGATCACCCGGTCGGCACCGAGCAGCACGGAGGCGCGGGCCGCCATCTGCCCCACCCCACCGGCGCCCCACACCGCCACGACATCACCCGGTTTGACCCCGCCAAGGTCGGCGCCCATCCAGCCGGTCGGCGCGGCGTCGGAGGCGAACAGCGCACGCTCGTCGCTCACCTCGTCCGGGACGGTGAAGGCGCCCTGGTCGGCGTACGGAACGCGAATGTATTCGGCGTGGCTGCCGGCGAAGCCCCCGAGCGCGTGCGAATAGCCGTAGCAGCCGCCGGGCGCGGCACCCCAGACGTTCTCGGTGATCATCGGGTTCGTGTTGCCGTTGTCGCACAACGAGAACTGTTGGTGCTGGCAGTACCAGCACTTGCCGCAGGAGACGAACGAGCAGACGACGACCCGGTCGCCCACCTTGTGCTTGCGTACCTGCGGACCGACCTCGACGACGTCGCCGAGGAACTCGTGCCCGAGGACATCGCCACGTTCCATGAACGGGATGTACCCCCCGAGCAGGTGCAGGTCCGAACCACAGGTCACCGTCCGACGGACCCGGACAATGATGTCCTGCTCGTTGCGCATCTGCGGGTCCGGAACCTGCCGCACCGCGAGCTCGTTGGCTCCCTCCCAGACCAGCGCCTTCACAGTCGTCCCTCCCGCCGACCCTGTTGGGTGGCCATCCGCAGTGGCTTGTTCATCGGAGTCGGCTCGGTGGTGGGTGGATAGTCCGGGTGCAGGACCTCACTGGTCTCGATCAGCTGCTTCGACTCTCGCAGCGCGGCCCGGATCGCCTGCTCGGGATCTCGGCCGGTGACCCGTCGGGCCGCGGTGGCGGCAGGGACTCGGGCACCGTCGCGCAGCCGTACCGCGATCTCGGTCCCTCGGTCGCCGGCGGCGGGCCGGAGCTGGACCTCGACGGCGTCGCCAAGCCCGGCCAGCGGCTCGGGGAGGCGCCCGCCCGGGGCGACGTCACTGGCTGGTCGGTTCACCGTCGCCACGTGCCACCGCGGCCCGCGCCGCCGTACCGGACCCTGTTGCCGGCGATCGTTGCTCTGGCCCGTCGCGCCGAGAAGGCGCCGGGCGAGCATCCCGCCGGCCACCACTGCCGCTCCGCCGATCAGCCACCTCATGTCCGCCCCTGTCGCTTGACCTGCTCCTGTGAGTGCCGCCGATGATTGGCGCCGTCAGGTACAAACCCTTTCATAAAGGGTGGTCTGGGTAGGGCTGATTCTGGCGCTCAGTGGGTTCCCGCGGCCTGCTCCTCCCGGCCCTGGGCCCAGCGGATCAGGCTGTCGCCATCTGGCGTACGTGTTCCCCCTGGGCGAACTCCTCGACCATCCTGGCGCAGAAGGCCGGAAGGTCGCTGGGGTTGCGGCTGGTGACCAGGCCGTTGTCGACCTGCACCTGTTGGTCCACCCAGTTGCCGCCCGCATTGCGGATGTCGGTGCGCAGGCTGGGGAACGAGGTGACGGTCCGGCCGTTGACCATGCCGGTCTCGACCAACGACCAGGGGCCGTGGCAGATCGCCGCCACCGGCTTCTGTTGCTGGAAGAACGCCCGGACGAAGTCCATCGCCTGCGGGTTCATCCGGAGCCGGTCGGGGTTGACCGTCCCGCCCGGTAGCAACAGGGCGTCGTAGTCGGCCGCATTGGCCTCGTCCACGGTCCGGTCCACCCGATAGTGGTTGGCCGGATTGATGTCCTGGTTCATCGACTGGATCTCGCCGGACTGCAACGAGATCAGGTGAACCTCGGCTCCTGCCTGCTCCGCGGCGGCCCGGGACTGGGTGTACTCCACGTCCTCGACCCCGTCGGCGGCGAGGCAAGCGACTCGCTTGCCGGTCAACGGCTGCTGGCTCTGTGCCATCGTGTGCGGCCTCCCTTCGCGGCGCCGCCCCGTCGGCGGCGTCTCGCTCGCGGTCGCCTTCCCGGGTACGGGCAGCAGCAAACGGCCACCGAATGCCGCACCAGGGCGCTCACCTGCCCGCGTCGGCGCGCGAAAGGTGGCGGCTGCGAGGGTGTTCTGCCTGTCCCAGCGGGTAACGCAGGCACCTGACGGCATTCGAGCCTCCGGAAAGGTCGACATGACTCTCGCTATCGGCGCGATCGAGCTGCCCTCCGGTCAGACCATGCCCGCGCTGGGCCAGGGAACCTGGTACCTCGGCGACCGCCCCGAGAGACGACAGGACGAGATGGCCGCCCTGCGCGCCGGGCTTGACCTGGGCATGACCATGATCGACACCGCGGAGATGTACGGTGACGGCGCTTCCGAGGAACTCGTCGGCGAGGCGATCGCCGGACGACGCGCCGACGTCTTTCTCGTCGACAAGGTGGTGCCGTCCAACGCCAGTCGACGGGGAACGGTGCAGGCCTGCCGTCGCAGCCTGCAACGACTCGGCGTCGACCACATCGATCTCTACCTGCTGCACTGGCGCGGCTCGCATCCACTCGCGGAGACGATCGAGGCGTTCGCCGAACTCGTCGACGCCGGCGACATCGGGCAGTGGGGTGTGAGCAACTTCGATCTCTCGGACATGACCGATCTCCTCGATGCGGGCGGAAGCGCCTGCGCGACGAATCAGATCCTCTACAACCTCACCCGCCGCGGTCCCGAGTACGACCTGCTGCCGTGGCTACGCGAGCACCGCATCCCGGTGATGGCGTACTCCCCGATCGAGCAGGGTCGACTGCTCGGCCACCCCCAGGTCGCGGAGGTCGCCGCGCGGCACGAGGCCACGGCCGCCCAGGTCGCGTTGGCCTGGCTGCTGCGCCAAGAGATGGTCGCGGCCATCCCCCGATCGTCCAAGGCCGAACACACCCGGGAGAACGCCGAAGCGCACGACGTGCAGCTGACCGAGGAGGACCTGGCGGCACTCGACACGGCGTTCCCGCCGCCGGCCGGCCCGCAACCACTCGAGATGCTGTAGGTACCGGGCGTTCACGGGGTGGAACGGTGATCTGCTCGCCCTCAGTCGGTTGGCGGAGGGCGGTGGGTGATCCGGCGGGCCACTGGAAACTGGTACAGGCCGGCGCTGGTGATGGCGTAGAAGACGGGTAGGAGGAGGAAGATGACCAGGCCGATCAAGGGCGCCACCAGGTAGCCGACCAGCCCCGCGAGCACGTACAGGACCACCCCGGCGAGGGCACGGAACCGCTCGACGTGGAAGAAGCCGCCCTTGCCCTGGTCCTTCAACAGGTCGGGGTTGCGGGCCAGGTAGTGGTAGAACGCCAGCCACGTCGCGCACAGCAACGCGCCGATCAGCGCGTAGAAGGCGATGGCCACCCGCTGGTCTGCGTTGTTGTGCTCCTGCAGCGCGTGCGACACGACAATCGTCGGAAACGGCAGCAGCGCCGTGGTGAACAGCACGAACAGGTTCACCCAGTGCAGGCCGCGATCGGCCTCTCGAATGCGGTTGAACGCCGCCTTGTGGTTGAGCCAGACGACGGCCACGTACGAGTAGGACGCGAGATACGCGACGTACGACGGCCACTGGTCGAGCAGGCCGGACAGGAGGCGGCCGGGTGGAACGTCGGGCACCCGGAGGTCCAGGACCAGCAGCGTGATGATGATGGCGAAGATGGCATCGCTGAACGCCACGGCGCGGCTGGTGTCCGACCGAGTGCTCAGGTTCGTGTCTGGCCCGCTCATCGGGCGCGCCTACCCAAGGTCGTTCGTGACAAACAGCCGGCAGCCTGATTTCTCACCAGGGCGAACGTGGCATCGCGGTTGTGGGACGTGGACACTAGCGTGACCGACAGCGCGACGGGAAGCAGGTGGCCGGGATGAGTGCTCGCACGGTGGGATTCGTCGGGCTCGGCATCATGGGCGTGCCCATGGCGACGAACCTCGTCAACGCGGGCGTCGACGTGATCGTCTGGGCACGTACACCCGGGCCCGTCGCGGAACTCGTCGCCGCCGGAGCGCGCGCGGCCGACGACCTCGCGGGCGTGTTCGACGCGGCGGAAACAGTCATCCTGATGCTGCGCGACGAGGCGGCCGTCGACGCCGTGCTCGGGCGGGGGACCGACGAGTTCGTCCGCCGGGTACGCGCGCACACCATCGTCGGGATGGGCACCTTCACGACCGCGTACTCCCAAGGGCTCGCCGTGGAGGTCGGCGAGTCCGGCGGACGGTACGTCGAGGCGCCGGTGTCGGGGTCGCGCGGACCCGCCACGGAGGGAACGCTCGTGGCCATGCTCGCCGGCGACGACGAGGCGATCGAGCAGGTCGAACCCCTCATCGACGCGATGTGCGCGCAGCGGTTCCGGTGCGGCCCAGTGCCGGCGGCGCTGTCGATGAAGCTCGCCGTCAACACGTTCCTGATCACCATGGTGACGGGTCTGGCCGAGACGTTCCACTTCGCGGCGCAGACCGGCGCGGACACGGAGGTGCTGCGCGCCGTGCTCGAATCCGGGCCGATGGCGTCCGTCGTCTCCCGAGGCAAGGCGCTGAAGCTCACCGAAGGTGACCTCGCCCCCCAGGCGGCGATCGCCGACGTCCTCCGGAACGCTCGCCTCATCGAGGACGCCGCCGTGGCCACGGGGACGGCGCATCCCCTCCTGCGGGCGAGTCGGGAGCTGTATCAGGAAGCGGTCGAGGGCGGCCACGGCGCGATCGACATGATCGGCGTGATCACCGCCCTCGAGGCGCGAACGAGGTCCACGCGCGACACCGCGTAGTCGACTGCGGCGTGCAGGGCGTCCGACGCGACGAAGGCTCGCCGAATAGGCTTCGGCCATGAGTGGTGTGCTGAGTGGTGCTCGAAACGCGGTGAATCCCCTTCGCCAGCTCACGATCGACCAGCTCCGGCAACGAACGAGCCTCAAGTGGCGGGAGTACCCCGACGACGTGCTGCCGCTCTGGGTGGCCGAGATGGACGTGCCGCTGGCCGAGCCGGTCGCGCGCGCGATCACCGACGCCGTCGCGCGCGGCGACACCGGTTACACCGCCGGCACGGCGTACCCGCAGGCCCTGGCGGAGTTCGCCAGGCGGCGGTGGGGTTGGGACGGGCTGGCCGTGGAGCGCACCGCGCTGGTGCCCGACGTGATGCACGGCGTCGTCGAGGCGCTGCGACTGGTCACCGAGCCGGGGGACGCGGTAATCGTCAACTGCCCGGTCTACCCACCGTTCTACGAGTCCGTGGCGCACGCCGACCGCCGGATCGTGGAGGCGCCGCTCGGCGAGGACCTGCGGATCGACTTCGGCACGCTTCACGACGCGTTCCGGCAGGCACGCGCCGGTGGACGGCCGGCGGCGTACCTGCTGTGCAGCCCGCACAACCCGACAGGCGTCGTGCACAGCGGGGACGAGTTGACAGCCGTCGCCCGTCTGGCCCAACGGCACGGGGTGCGAGTGGTCGCCGACGAGATCCACGCTCCGGTGGTGGCTGAGGGAGCGCGGTTCGTGCCGTACCTCTCGGTGCCCGGCGCGGAGAACGGTCTGTCGCTGATGTCCGCCTCCAAGGGGTGGAACCTGGCCGGCCTGCGCGGTGGACTCCTCGTTGCCGGACCGGCCGCGGCCGGGGAGCTCAGCCGCGTCCCCATCGGGGTCAGCATCGGCACCAGCCACCTCGGCGTGATCGCCCACACCGCCGCTTTCCGCGACGGCGGCGAGTGGCTCGACGCCCTGTTGACCGGCCTGGACGACAACCGTCGGCTCCTCGCCGCGCTGCTCGCCGAGCACCTGCCGGCCATCCGCTATCAGCCCGGTCAGGCCACGTATCTCGCCTGGCTCGACTGTCGCGCCCTGGGCCTCGGCGACGACCCCGCAGCCGTGTTCCTCGACCGTGGCCGGGTGGCGCTCAACTCCGGTACGACCTTCGGCACCGGCGGTGGCGGTCACGTCCGGCTGAACCTGGCCACCGCGCCGGAACTGATCACCGAGGCGGTCCGTCGCATGGCCCTCGCCGTCGCCTGAGAGGTCTCGTCGGCCGCGGTGCTCGTGCTACCGGCGCCTGCGGGCGTCGGCCTCGGTGTCGAGCAGGTCGTTGAGCGTCAGCGCTGAGTTGATCAACGAGAGGTGACTGAACGCCTGGGGGTAGTTGCCGATCTGCTCCCCGGTCGCGGCGATCTCCTCGGCGTAGAGGCCGAGGTGGTTGCTGAAGGTGAACATCTTCTCGAACGTGAGTCGGGCGTCGTCGAGGCGGCCGGAACGGGCCAGCGCCTCGACGTACCAGAAGGTGCACATGTTGAAGGTGCCCTCGTGGCCGGGGAGGCCGTCGGGGGAGTGGACCGGGTCGTAGCGGTGGACCAGGCTGTCGGAGACGAGTTCGCGTTCGATCGCGTGCAGGGTCGACTGCCACAGTGGGTCACTCGGCGTGACGAAGCCTACCGACGGCATGGCGAGCAACGCCGCGTCCAGCACGGTCTCGCCGTACGCCTGCACGAAGGTGCCGCGGCCCCGGTCGTAGCCGCGGGCCATGACCTGATCGTAGATGCGGTTGCGTTGCGCCGTCCAGCCGGCGATGTCGCCGGGCCGGCCGGTCCGCATGGCGAGGCGGACGGCCCGGTCCAGCGCGACCCAGGACATCACCCGCCCGAAGGTGTAGTTGCGGGGGTGGTGGCGGCTCTCCCAGATGCCGGCGTCGGCCTGATCCCAGTGGGTGCAGAGCCAGTCGACGAGTCGGACGGTGCTCTTCCACACCTGGTGCGAGACGCGGATGCCCTGCTCGTCGGCGAGATGCATGGCGTAGAGCGCCTCGCCGTGGATGTCGAGCTGGAGTTGGTCGGCCGCGCCGTTGCCGATCCGGACCGGCCGCGAGCCGCGGTAGCCCTCCAGGTGGTCGAGGACCTCCTCGTGCAGGTCGGACGAGCCGTCCACCCGGTACATGATCTTCAGTGGATCCTGGAGGTCGCCGGCCTCGCGGATCCGCTCGTCCAACCAGTCCATGTACCGGCTGACCTCCTCGGTGAAGCCGAGGCCGAGCAGCGCGTGCACCGAGAACGACGTGTCGCGGACCCAGGTGTAGCGGTAGTCCCAGTTGCGGGTGCCACCGACCAGCTCGGGCAGCGCGGCGGTGGGCGCGGCGATCATCGCGCCGGTGGGGGCGTACGTCATGAGTTTCAACGTGATGGCGGAACGCTCGACCATCTCCCGCCAGCGGCCGGTGTAGCGGGAGCGTTCCAGCCAGCGCCGCCAGTAGTCCCGGGTCCACTCGAACATGCCCTGGATCTCGTCCGCCGGGATGACCCGCGGCTCGGTGGCGCCGGTTTCCAGGACCACGCCGCCGGTGTCGCCCTCGTTCAGGGTGCCGTACGCGACGAGGTCGCCGCCCTCCAGGTGGATGTCGCCATGTTCGGAGATCAACCGCCGTGTGGGGTCGACCGGGTTGAAGGTCAGCGATGCCGTACGGCCGCGAAAGACGTAGCCGTTGCGGTGGCGCTCCAGTTGATGCTCCTCCCGGGCGTAGTCGAACCGGGGCCGGCACTCCACCCGGAAGCGCATGCTGCCGCGGACCATGGTGACGATGCGGACCAGGCGGTGCGCGTCGGTGGCCCGCTCGCCGGTGACAGGCATGAAGTCCATCACCTCGGCCACCCCGTCGGCGCTGATGAACCGGGTGATCAGGATGGGGGTGCCGGGGAGGTAGAGCTGTTTGGTGACGTACCGGACGTCGTGTGGCGCGATGCGGAAGTAGCCGCCCTTGTCCTTGTCCAGCAGGGCCGCGAAGATGCTCGGCGAGTCGAAGCGTGGCGCGCAGAACCAGTCGACCGTTCCGTCACACGTCACCAGCGCGGCGGTCTGCAGGTCGCCGATGAGTCCGTGATCCTCGATCGCCGGATAGCTGTCCACGTCTCTCCCCGGTTCGACTGCGTCCTGCGCACCGAACCTAGGGGGAGAACCGTCGGCTCAGGCGAGATTCACGTTCAGCCACCCGGTCGCGTCCGCGCGGCGGCGCGGCCGGTGGGCTTACCGTGACCGGAGCGAGGTGAAGCCGGTTCACGCTCGCCCGGCTCGACGCCGACGTCCCGGGGGTGTGGGCGTCGGCCGGGCAGAGCCTTCAGCAGATCGATCGAGGATGACGCGATGACACAGCACTCCGTCCACGAGTCCCAGCCCTCAACCGGGTGGGACGCCGACCGCTACGACAGTCAGTTCGGCTACGTGTCCGCGCTGGCCGGCGGTGTCGTCGATCTGCTCGCCCCGCTGCCCGGCGAGACCGTCCTCGACCTGGGGTGCGGACCCGGTGAGCTGGCCGCCACGATCGCGGCGCGCGGTGCCCGGGTGATCGCTGTCGACGGTGACCCCGCCATGGTCGCCGCGGCCACCGGCCGGTTGGGATCGGGCGTGCTGCTCGCGGATGGCCACGACTTCCGGATCGACGAGCAGGTCGACGCGGTGTTCTCCAACGCCGCGCTGCACTGGATGACCCGTCCGGCGGAGGTCGTCGCCGCGGTCCGTCGCGCGCTGCGTCCCGGTGGGCGTTTCGTCGCGGAGTTCGGCGGCGCACACAATGTGGCCGGGATCCTCGCCGCCGTCCGTACCGCCCTCGCCGAGCTGGGCCTGACCGAGGGCGTGCGGATGCCCTGGTACTTCCCGAGCCCCGGGCAGTACGCCACCCTGCTGGAGGAGCACGGCTTCCAGGTGCTGCGGATGGACTACTTCGCTCGGCCCACCGAGCTGACCGACTGTCCGCGCGGCGTCGCCGACTGGGTTGTCATGTTCGGCGCGTCCCTGATCGGCCATGTGCCGGCGGACCGGCGCGAGGCCGTCCTGGCGCGGATCAACGAGTTGGCCGCGCCGACGCTGCTGCGCGACGGTCGCTGGTACGCCGATTACCACCGGCTGCGCTTCGCCGCCGTGCGTGAGCCGGCCGGTGCGTCGGACGCGGCGGCGGTGGGGTGACAGTGATCCGGCCTCCCCGCACCGCGTCCAACGCTTCCGGCCCGCGGGCAGCCCGGCTCAGTCGCGCAGCAGCGGCAGCAGGTGGTCGCCCTGGCGTCTGATCTCCGGAAGGTAGGGCGTGTCGGAGAGCACGAAGTGGGTGACTCCCAGCGCCTGGTACCTCCGCAGCGACCTCGCCACATCCTCGGCGGAGCCGACCAGCCAGGTGGTGCCCGCGCCGCCGCCGCCGTACCTGCCGGGTGCGGTGTAGAGGTTGTCGTCGAGCACGTCACCGCGGGCGGCGAGGTCGAGCAGCCGCTGCTGACCGACGGCGGCCCGCCAGGTCCGGTCCCGCCCGGCGACGCCGTGGCCCGCGGCCATCTGTGCCACCTTGGCTTCGGCGTCGGCCCACGCCTGTTCGGTGGTGTCGCGCACCACAGTGGTGATCCGTAGCCCGAACTCCAGCGGGGCGTGCTCGCGCCCCAGCTTCTCGCCGAGCAGCCGGAGGCGCTCGATCCGCTCGGCAACGCCGTCGAGCGGCTCGCCCCAGAAGAGTTGGACGTCGGCCTCGGTGGCGGCCACCTCCTCGGCGGCGGGGGAGGCGCCACCGAAGTAGAGCCGGGGATGCCGGCGATCGCCTCGGACGACCGGCCGCAGCGCCACGGTGGAGCCGGTGACGCGGAAGTGCTCGCCCCGGTAGGTGACGTTCTCCTCGGTCCAGAGTCTGCGCACGAGCTGGAGGAACTCGCGGGTGCGGGCGTAGCGGTGGGCCTGGTCGCCCTCGCCGTCGCCGTACGCCGCCAGGTTGTCCTTGCCCGAGACGATGTTGATCAGGACGCGGCCGCCGCTGAGGTGATCGAGCGTCGCGGCGGCGGAGGCGAAGTTGGCGGGCCGCCAGTAGCCCGGGCGGATCGCGATCAGCGGCTGGAACGTCGTCGTCCGGGCGGCCAGCGCGGTGGCGACGGTGAAGGTGTCGGGTCGTCCCCAGCCGGTGCCGAGGAGCGCGCCGTCCCACCCGTGTTCTTCAAGGGCTCGGGCGTGGCTGGTGAGGGTCTGCAGGCTGTTGTGGTGCTCGACGACGTCGTCGCCGCGATGGCCGGGCTCGACCTGATTCGGGATGTACCAGAGGAATTGAGCGCTCATCAGCGACGGCCTTCCTGGAGGTGGAACCGGGCGTGGCCGGCGGGGCGGCGACGTGCCGCCCCGCCGGTGCGCAGGATCAGGCGAACAGGCGGGCCGCGGTGCGGACGGTGTGCGCGGCGACGTCCCGGCCGAGCCGGACGCCGGCCTCGTCGGCCGTACGGGTGTGGATTCCCGACCACACGCGGGCGTCGATGTTGTCCTGCGTGGGCCGATGCCAGTCGGTGTAGGTGCGGGTGACGCCGGGTTGGGTGGGGCTGGAGATGGTGTACGCCTCCCGTGCCCGGGCCCCGGTCAGGGCGGTGAGCACCCCTTCGGCGGCCCCGGCGTAGGTGTTGTGCCCGCTGGGATAGTCCGGGTGAGCGGGGGTGTCGTGCAGCGGCGTCCAGCCGGGGTCGCCGTCGGCCCGGATCGCGGTGACCGGCCGCCAGCGCAGGTAGGCGTACTTGGTGTCGGAGGTCGCGATCTGGGTGTCGACGAGGGCGACGTGGAAGACGGCCACGAGAGCCGCCCGCCCGGCGGTCGATCGGGGGGACTGGGCGAGTGCGGCGCGGAGGATGCCTGTGTAGAGGGTCAGCGAGGAGCCGAGCCAGAACGTCGCCGTGTCGGTCTGCCGCGGTGTGCGTACCGTGCTGTCGGCCGCGCCGTAGGCCCGGACCTCGGCGATGTCGGCGCGGTAGCGCGCCGATCCCAGCGTCGGCGGCGGCCCGAGGCGGTACCGGTCCGCGCGGTCGAGCAGGAACGGCGTGGCGAACCGGTTTCCGGCCTGTTGGGCGGCAGTGAAGCTCGGTGGGGTGGGCTGCCAGATCCCCGGTGCGGCCGGGGGAGCGGGGTAGGGCGTGTTGACGGAGGCGGGGTCGAGCCCGTCGCCGGACCGCTCGGCGACTAGCGAGAGGGCTTCGCGCTGGCCGGCGGCGTGCCCACGGTCCTTGGCGCGGCCGTCGGGGATCCGGTCGAGCGTGGTGCGCAGCGCCGCGTCGAGCGTGGGCGTGGCGTCCGGGATCAGGGCGCTCAGCGCGGTGTGCACGGCGGACGCCAGCGCGGCGTCCTGGTAGGCAGGCGAGGCGGGCGCGGTCCGGACCGCGCGGGCCGCGGCGAGCCAGCTGATCGCCCACGCGCGGTTGTTTGTCACCTGCGGTCGGGTGCCGGTCGCGACGGCGGTCGCGGTGACGTCGTACCACTCGAGGGTGGTGTCGATCGCGGCGGTGGCGGCGGTGGCCGGCGCGGCGAGGGAGATGCCGGCGGTCAGCGCGGCGGCGGCGATCCCGGCCGCGCCGCGGCGCCAGCCACGACGGGTGAGCAGGGCCATGGTGGGGGTTTTCCTTTCGGAGGTTCGGTGCGGGGTCGGCGTGGTTTGTGCCGGTCCGTCGCTCACGGGGTCACCCGGGCCGGCGGCGTCGACGACCCGCCGCGACGGCGGTACGCCGGATCGGTCAGCGCGGGCGGCTGGTAGCCGGCGTCGGCGGGGTTGAGCGTGGTGCCGGGCGCGACGATGGCGTCGATGCGGTCCAGCACGTCCGCGGACAGCGTCACCTTCGTGGCGCCGAGCTGGGACTCCAGGTGCGCCAGGGTGCGCGGCCCGATGATCGCCGACGTGACCGCCGGGTGCTCCAGGACGAACGCGATCGCCAGGTGGATCAGGGACAGCCCGGCCTCGTCGGCGAGGGCGGACAGCTTCTCGACGGCGACCAGCTTGGCGGCGTTGGCCGGCAGTCGCGGATCGAACCGGGCCGGGAGCCGGTCGGCGCGGCGGGAGATCGGGGCGTCGAGCCCCGCGTGGTAGCGCCCGGACAGCCAGCCGCCGGCCAGTGGGCTCCACGGGATCACCGCCAGGCCGTGGCGCTGGGCGACGGGCAGGACTTCGCGTTCCACACCACGGGCCAGGATGGAGTACGGGGGCTGTTCGCTAACCACCCGCTCCCGGCCGCGCCGCTGCGCGATCCACTGGCCCTCCACGATGGCCGACGGCTCGAACGTGGAGGTGCCGAGGTAGCGGATCTTGCCCTGGCGTACCAGGTCGGTGAGGGCGCCCAGCGTCTCGTCGAAGTCCGTGCCCGGCTCCGGCCGGTGCGCCTGATACAGGTCGATCCAGTCGGTGCGCAGGCGGCGCAGGCTGTTGTCCACCGCGCGGACGATCCAGCGGCGGGAGTTGCCCCGGTGCTGCGGATTGTCGCCGACCTGGCCGTGGAACTTGGTGGCGAGGAAGACGTCCTCGCGTCGCCCACCGGCGAGCGCCTTGCCCACGATCTCCTCCGACTCACCGTCGGAGTAGACGTCCGCGGTGTCGATCGAGGTGATGCCCTCGTCGAGTGCCCGGTGGATGATCCGGATGCTGTCCTCGTGGTCCGGGTTGCCCCGTTGACCGAAGTTCATCGCGCCCAGCGTGAGCGCGCTGACCCGTACGCCGGTGTGCCCGAAGGGCCTGTGGTCCACCATCGATTGTCCTCTCGAGTGACGTCAGCGAGCGGTCGCGGCGAGTTGCCGCGCGTGCTGGTTGGCCGGGCGGGGCAGGCCGTAGTGATCCCGCAGGGTCGTGCCGGTGTACTCGGTACGGAACAGCCCGCGCCGTTGCAGGAGGGGCACGACGTGGTCGACGAAGACCTCCAGCCCGGACGGCAGCACCGGCGGCATGATGTTGAAGCCGTCCGCCGCGCCGGCGCGGTACCACTCCTCGATGGCATCGGCGACCTGCTCGGGAGTGCCGGCGAAGGTGCGGTGACCGCGTCCGCCGCCGAGCCGACCGATCAACTGGCGTACGGTCAGCCGCTCCCGCCGGGCCAGGCCGACGATGAGCGTGTACCGGCTCTTCGCGCCCTCGATCTCGTCCTCGCTGGGCAGGTCGACGGGGAGTTCCTTGTCCAGGTCGAGGTCCTCCGGCGTGACCCGCAGGGTGGTGGCGAGCTGCTGCCGGGCGTACTCGGGTTTGATCAGCCGGTCCAGCTCGTCCTCCAGCGCGCGGGCCTCCGCCTCGGTGGACCCGATCGCCGGCACGATGCCGGGAAGGATCTTGATGGTCTGCGGATCGCGGCCCGCCTGGGCGGCGCGTTGCTTGAGGTCGCGGTAGAAGGCCTGCGCCTCGGTGAGGGTCTGCTGGGCGGTGAAGACGGCCTCGGCGTAGCGGGCCGCCAACTCCTTGCCGTCCTCGGACGACCCGGCCTGCACCAGCAGCGGGTAGCCCTGCGGTGAGCGGGGGACGTTGAGCGCGCCGGCGACCCGGAAGTGCCGTCCCACGTGCTCCGGCGGATAGAGCAGGTCGTCGTCGCCCCACCGCCCGGCCTCCTTGTCACCGAGCGGCGCGCGGTCGTCCCAGCTGTCCCAGAGCTTGCGCGACACCTCGATGAACTCGGCGGCCCGCTCGTACCGCTCCCGGTGGGCGGGCAGCGCGTCCAGGTTGAAGTTGCGGGCCGCCTGTTCGCCGGCCGTGGTGACGATGTTCCAGCCGGCCCGGCCGCCGCTGACGTGGTCCAGCGACGCGAACCGGCGGGCCAGGTTGAACGGCTCGTTGTACGTCGTCGAGGCGGTCGCGATCAGCCCGATGTGGCTGGTCGCGCCGGCCAGCGCGGTGAGCAGCACTGTCGGTTCGAGGGTGCCGCCCGGCCGCCGGCCGATGCTGTTCCAAAGCACCGGGCTGTCGGCGAGGAAGAGCGAGTCGAGTTTGCCGCGCTCGGCGATGCGGGCCAGGCGCGTGAAGTGCGCGACGTCGGTCTGCGCGAACGGATCGCTCTGCGGGAGCCGCCAGGCCGCCTCGTGGTGGCCGACACCCATCAGGAACGCGTTGAGGTGCAGCATGGTCATCCTTCCGTCGGGTCGACGCCGAGCGCCCGCAACAGGGACTCCCGGTAGGCGAGGAACTGCGGCTGCCGGTGCGAGCGCGGCGTCGGCAGGTCGATGGCGAGGTCGATCGCGATGCGGCCCGCGTCGAGCAGCAACACCCGGTCGGCGAGCGTGACGGCCTCGTCGACGTCGTGCGTGACGAGCAGCACCGCCGGCCGGTGCCGGGTGCACAGTTCGCGCAGCAGGCCGTGCATGCGCAGCCGGGTCAGCGCGTCCAGCGCGCCGAACGGTTCGTCGGCCAGCAGCAGCTCCGGCTCGGACACCAGGGCCCGGGCCAGCGCCACCCGCTGCTGCTCGCCACCGGAGAGCTCGCTGGGCCAGGCCCGTTCCCGGCCGGCGAGCCCGACCTCGGCGAGGGCCGCGCGGCCGCGACCGGGTGCGTCCGGCCCGCGCAGGCCGAGGATGACGTTGTCCAGGACGCGTTGCCACGGCAGCAGCCGGGCGTCCTGGAAGACGACCGAGGAGTTCTCCGGTACGTCGACGACACCCGCACCGGTCCGGTCGTCGTCCAGGCCGGCGAGCGCCCGCAGCAGGGTGCTCTTGCCCGAGCCGCTGCGTCCCAGCAGCGCCACGAACTCCCCGGCGCCGATCTCCACATCGAGGTCGTCCAGCACGGTCCGGTCGCCGAAACCGCGCACCAGCCCCTGGACCCGTACCGGTCGGGTTCCGGTCAGTCCGCCAACGTGCGTCGCCACGACAGCGTCCTCCTCTGCACGAGTCGGACGAGACCGTCGGACAACAGCCCGAGCAGCCCGTACAGGACGAGCCCGACGATGATCACGTCGGTCTGGCCGTACTGACGGGCCAGGTCCATCATGTAGCCGATGCCGCTCGTCGAGTTGATCTGCTCGACCACCACGAGGGCCAACCAGGCGCCCACGACCGCGAACCGCATGCCCAGCAGGAAGCCGGGGAGCGCGCCGGGCAACACGATGCGGCGCAGGAAGACGGCCCGCGACAGGCGCAGGGAGTCGCCCAGCTCGACATAGCGGCTGTCGATGGTGCGCAGCCCGTTGTGGGTGTGGATGTAGACGGGCACCAGCACGCCGAGCATGATCGTGGTGACCTTCATCTGCTCACCGATGCCGAGCCAGAGGATGAGCAGCGGCACCAGCGCGAGGGCCGGGATGGCCCGCTTGATCTGGATCGGGCCGTCGAGGATCGCCTCACCCCATCTGCTCAGCCCCGCGACCAGGGCCAGCAGCGTGCCGATCACGGTGCCGAAGGCCAGGCCGAGCGCGGCCCGCTGGGCCGACACGGTGAGGTTGTCCTGCAGGCGGCCGTCCGCGATGAGGTCACCGGCCGTCGTCACCACGGTCCACGGCGCCGAGAAGGTACGCGGGTCGAGCCAGCCGGTCGCCGAGCCGGCCGTCCATCCGGCCAGCAACAACAGCGGACCGAGCGCCGACCCGAACGGGATGGGGCGGCCCGGCCTGAGCCGGCGCCTCGGCTTGCGCGTGGGGGTGGCCGTCGTGGTGTGGGGTCGGGTGAGGAGGGAGGCGGTCATCGGGCGCCTCCGGGGGCGAGCGCGTCGGCGGCGACCGACTCGTACCGCCTGTCGTACAGGTCCTCGGCCCGCAGTGGCTTGTTGCCGGTCTCCTTCGCCAGCAGGTCGATCGTCTCCTGATGCCGGGCGATGGACTCGGTCCAGGTCGGCGGGATGTCGGCCACGCCGGCGTTCTCCACCAACCACCTGCCGTCGTCGGCGGTGAGGCCCTGGTTCTTGACGTAGTACCTGTCGATCCACTCCTGCGGGTTGGCCTCCCGCCACCGCCAGGCCCGCGCCCACGCAGCCACGTACTCCTGGATCGCTGCGGCCTTCGCCGGGTCGGCGAGCACGGTGACAGGTGCGTACAGGTGACCGGGGTCGTCGCGCAGGCCGTGCGGGATCGTGGTGGCGCCGTCGCGGGCGTACTTCGCCGCGTACCGCGGGATCTGCACCCCGCCGAGCGGCGCCACCTCGACCTGGCGGCTGGCGAGCGCCGTCGCGTAGGTGTCGTCGGTGCTGGGCAGCTCGACGAGCTTGACGTCCCGCTTGCTCAGCCCGGCCTGGTGCAGGACCCGCAGCACCAGCGCGCCCTGCGCCTGCCCGGGGCTGTACGCGATCTTCTTGCCGCGGACGTCGGCGAGGGTGGTGACGGCGACCCCGGGGGCGACGCCCAGCCGGTAGATGGCGTGGTTCAGCGGGTCCTGGCGGAACTTGGAGGCGACGATCTTCGTGGGTATGCCGGTCCAGTGGGAGTGGATCGGTGGGATGTCAGCGACGGCCCCGATGTCCAGGGCCTTCGCACGGAACGCCTCCAGGGTCTGCGGACCGCCGCTGATGTTGGCGAACTCCACCTGGAACGTGAACTTCTCCACCTCGCCGGAGTACTCCAGTGCCTTCTGGTGCTCCTTGTCGCCCACGACCAGCTTCGTGCCCTTCGGCACGGATTCCGGCAGCGGCGCGCCGGCGGCCAGCGCGGCCTTCGGCGTCTCCTCGCCGGCGCAGGCGGTCAGGCCCAGCGCGACGGCGCCGAGGGTGGCCGACAGGAACGCGCGGCGATCGACATGGCGTGACGACTTCACTTACGACTCCTTCGTGGACGGTTGCAGGGCGGCGTACCGCCCCATGTGGTAGAGCAGCGGGGCGCCGTCGCCGTGACCACTGGTCACCGGTTCGGCGAGCACGATCGCGTGATCACCGGCGAGCACCCGCTCGGTCACCCGGCACAGCAGCCAGGCGACCGGCTGGTCGAGCAGTGGCACTCCGTACGGGCCGGGCCGCCAGCCGGAGTGCGCGGCGAAGCGGTCGATGCCGCTGGTGGCGAACGTGCGCGCGACCTCCCGCTGCTCGGCGCCGAGCAGGTGCACCGCGACGTGCTCCGCGCCTGCGACGGTCGGCCAACTCGACGACGACCGGGCGAGGCAGAACGACACCAGCGGCGGGCGCAGGGACACCGACGTGAACGACGTGGCGGTGAACCCGACCGGTGGGTCTCCCGCGGCGGTGATCACGGTGACCGATGCGGCCTGCCGGCGCAGCAGGGCACGGAAGGTGTCCGGATCGATGGTGGTGGCTGGTTCGGCGGTGACGGTCATGACGGTCCTCCTGGGCGGGAACGACCAGGGCGCGCGCTGTCCCCGGGCAGGCGGAGACCCGGCGCGGCGTCGAGCGGCCGTTGATGGGGTCGCGGACACGCTGCGGCTCGTCGTCGAGGCGACGGCGTGGCGACAGGGAGAAGTCAGGAACGCGTGGTCAGCGGCAGCAGCCGCGAGCGGTGGTCCAGCCACGGCAACATCCCCGCGACACCGCCACCGCGGTGCCGTCGAGGGGATTCAGCTGGCTGATCACGGCTCTCACGCTAACCAACTATTCCTACTGGGTAAATAGGATTTCAGACCCTGGGACGAACACGGGACCCGATCCGCGGGAGCCACCACCCGCCTTCGGCGGGTCAACCGTTCCCACCCGCCGCTGCTTTACTGTGCTCGGCTAGGCACGGGCGGGACGGTCGACGGGGCGTCAGATGGATCTGATCTTCGGCAGCATCGAGCGGGCCTTCGATCTGCTCCGACGACGCGTCCCCTGGCTCGCGCTACTGATCGCGGCCCTCGGCTGGCTGGCGGCGACGGCGGCCTTCACCTGGCTGACCCGGTTCGACTCGAACGGCAGGGCCTCGCTGGCCGTGCAGTGGTCGTCGGTAGCCTTCCTCGGACTGCCCCCACTCCTGCTGCTGCTGATCGTCGGTAAACGCGGCATCGCGGGCGTACCCCCGGTGGCCTGGCCGCTCGGCTTCGCGTCCACTGTGGTGGCCAGCGCCCTGATCGGGGTCATCTACGCCGGCAGCGGCCACGACGGCGGGTACGGCTGGGTGGTCTCGCTGTGGAGCTTCCTGTACGCCCAGCTGTTCGTCGTCATCGTCGCCACTGTCGACGAGCTGGTACGGCGGCGACGGTACGGCCCCGGCGGCTACCGGCACCCCGACGACGAACGTCGCACACGCCGTCGCCTGCTCCAGGTGAAGATGCTGATCGCGGCGGTCAGCCTGGTGACGGTCCTCGTCGGCCTCGGGGCGGACGGTTTCCTGAACCGACTCGGCGAAGCCGGCGATCTCCAGCTCGGCGGCTCCGGCACCCCGGTGGCCGGCATCGCCATCCTGCTCGTTCCGCTGCTCCTGCTGGCCCTGTTCGTCCGGCATCCCTGGACGGCCCGGGTGGCTGCCCTCGCCGCAGCCCTCACCGTCGGGCTCGCCCTGATCGCGCTCCCCGCGCGACAGCGTGCCGACACCGCCCTCCAGTACGGGTGGCTGGTCTGCACGGTCCTCTACCTACTGCTCAAGGCCGCCAACCGGGAGTACTGGCCGGCGTGGCCGCCCTCGGCGTACGCACCCGGGACGCCCGCCTTCCCGGGACCGTCGAGGTCGACCGGAGGCGCACCACAGGTGCCGCCTGCCGTCTCCCCTGGGACCGGGCAGCAGGCCGCCGCCGGCAACCAGAGCGCCGACGTGGTCTGGATCGTGGTCTCCGTCCTGGTCTACGTGGTGGCCTGCTGCGGTGGCGGCTTCCTCCAGGGATGACGGTCTCGGTCTCGGCGGAAGGCGCTCACATCGGTCTACCGTTCCCCGCTACTCGGGGGCGCGATCGTGGTGCGGGCCGAGGTGGCTGATCTCGTACCCGTCGGGGTAGCTCCTGGTGCTGATGCCCTCGGCGAACAGCGGGGTCACGCGCGGCGATCCGCACCACCGTTGCAGCCGCGAGCGCGTCTTCAGCGCCGCGTGCAGGCCGGCCCGGACCGGCCACGGTGGCGTGTCGACCCGCGTCGCGCGTCGCAGCGGCGCGTCGTACATGGCGCTGACCAGGGCGTTTCCCAGGGGCGCGAGCGGCCGGGGAAGTCGGGCGAGCATCAGCATGCGGGTGGCCCGCTCGATGGCCGCTGCGTCCTCGTTGGGCTGCAGGTGAGCCGCGTCGTGGGCGTCGAACCAGGTCTCGAACTCGGCGTACGACCCGGGGATGTCCGTGATGCCCATCCGTCGCCCGAGCTCGCGGTAGAACAGGTACGTCGCCTGCCGCTCGTGGCAGCAGGGCGGACGCCAGCCGTACGTCTGCAACCACCGCGTCGGGATCACCACCAGGCAGCCGAGGACGTAGCGGAAGTCGTCGTTGCCGATGTCGTACGGGCGGTGGATCTGGTTGACGCGGCGCAGCGCGTCGCGGCCACGGGGTTTGTCGAAACCGTTGAGCACCATCTCGTACATCAGCAGGCCGGTGTCGTCGATGCGCTTCTGCGTGCGGTCGGTCAGCTCGCCGGTGGCGGTGTGCACGGCGGCGATGGCGGGGACGGAGAAGGATCGGTTGAAGGCGAGGTTGAGCCCGAGCTTCATGTCCCACGGGAACTCGTGGCGCAGCATGGTCTGGTAGATGTCCAGGTAGTCGCGCTGCGGGTCCAGCGCGCGGATCCGCGTGAGGTTGTCGTAGCGGCCTCTCATCGGCGGTCGTCTCCAGACATCGGCACGGAACGTGAGTGTAAACTCACCCGGGTTCGCAGCGCAGATGAGCGGGGTGGCATGGCACACGGCACCGGGGGTGAGGTGCTCGGCCGCCTGGCCGACGCGGTCGGAGCCGTCGCCGTCGCGCACCCGACGCGGGTCGCCATCGACGGACCACCCGCCGCCGGCAAGACCACCCTCGCCGACGAGCTGGCCGGCATCCTGCGCGACCGGGGCCGCGACGTCATCCGTGCCACGATCGACGATTTCCTCTTCCCCCGGGCGCAGCGCTATCGGCGCGGCGAGTACTCGGCCGAAGGCTGCTACGTCGACACCCACGATCACGGGGCGCTGAACCGGGTTCTGCTGGACCCGCTCGGCCCGGGTGGAGACCGACGCTTCCAACCCGCCGTCTACGACCACACCGCGGATGCCGTGGTGTCCCCGCCGGTCACGACCGCCCCGGCCGACGCGGTGCTGCTCTTCGACGGCGTCTTCCTCATGCGCCCGGAACTGATCGATCGGTGGGACCTGCGCGTCTTCGTGTCGACCGCGCTCGACGCGACAGTGGATCGTGCCGTGGTCCGCGAGCGTCGGGTGTCGTCCCGGGTCGAGGTCGAACGGCGCTGGCGTGAGCGCTACATCCCCGCGCAGCAGCTCTACAACGCGACGGTCCGCCCGATCGATCACGTCGACATCATCGTGCGCAACGACGACCCCCAACGGCCGGTCTGGGAGGCAGGGCCGGCCAGGGGCTTTGACACAGGTCCTAGAGGCGGGTCCGCAGCCGGGTGACCGCCTGGCCGCGCACGCGGTCGATGACCACCAACCTGCCGTTCTGCTCCCAGACGGTCAGGGCGCCGGCGTGCTCCCGCAGGCCGATCGCGCCGACGGCCTGTGGAAAGACGACGCGGAGGGCGCCGTCGGCGGTCTCCACTGTGGTGTCGAACGGGCCGTCGAGCCGCAGAGCCGACAACCCGCCGCTGGCCAGCAGCGTCGGCTTCGCGTCCAGGGTCAGCCCGGCCGCACCGTGCCCCGTGACGTGATAGGTGTCGGCGTGCTCGTCGTGACGGGTCGTCACCAGCGTCGAGGACGCGAGCACACCGGCGCTGCTGAGGCCGTCGAGGTCGACGACTCGACGGTCGCGCAACATGAGCGAGGGCAGGCTCCAGCGCCACACCTCGGTGCTCACCGCGCCGGAGCCCGGCTGGTGGGTGAGCCGGACCAGTGCGGCGAGGCTGGTGGGGCTCCGGGCGACGTCCAGCACCACGCTGCCGGCGTCCAGCTCGCGCCAGGCGACGCGGGGGGCGTCGGCCGTCAGGTCGACGAATGCGAGGCCGTCGTCGTCGACGACGGTGACGAGCGCGCCGTCATAGCTGGGCAGCACCCGGTGCGCGGCGACGGCGACCGGCGGCCGCAGCCGCCGCGTGCTCAGATCCAGGACGCGGAGTTCACTGGAGGGACCGCGCCGCGCGACGAGCAGGAGGTTGGCGCCGTGATCGGCGACCACGAGCTGATGCGCGGGTACGTCCCACCTGGCGCGGGTCCGGCCGTCCAGGCCGATGAGGCGTACGCCGAAGTCGCCGTGCGCGGTCAGGATGGTCCGGCCGGACAACAGGACCGCGTCGTGCAGCGGCAGTTGTCCGGCCTCGCCGGCCGCCGTGATGTCGACCCGGCCGCCCCGCGCGGGCGTCCGTCCCACCGGCAGCGGTGGCAGGTCGGTGGCGGCCAGCCGGTCTGCCCGGTTGCGGAGCCGGCCCGCGATCCGACGGCGTTCGCCGGCATCCCCGTCGGGATCGTCGGCTGCCTCACGGACCAGGAGCCGCAGCGCGGCGGTGCAGAGGTGACGGTCCCGGGCCTGGTCGGCGCAGCCCAGCTCGGCGAGCGCCGCCACGAAGCCGCCCCGTGCCGGCCCCAGCTCCGGGTCCCGGCCGTTCAGCAGCGCGACCGCGCTGGCCACGGTGTCGGCGTCCGGACGCCAGGTGACGAGATGCGCCAACAGGTGCCCCGCGGTGTGGCCGCCGAGCGCCATGCCGGCCTGGATGTTCGGCACCACGAGCGGGCGCAGCTCCTCGTCGGGCCAGGCCGCCTCGACGGCACCGACATGATCGTCGGCTGCCTGCCGTGCCCGTACCCACTCGGCGCGTAACTGGCGGGCCGCCTCGGCGTCGACGCGGGCCAGGCGCTCGACGGCCCCGGCGAATGCGCCCCGGGCCCGCGCCACCCGCAGCGCCCGGTCGCGGTCGCCCAGCTGCCACCACAGCCGCACCCCCAGGTCCGGATCGAGGTCCCGTCCCTCCGCGAGCAGGGCGGCGAGTCGGTACCTGCGGTGCCGCTCCAGCAGTGCGACCGCCGCGGCCGGCTGGTCGAGCAGATCCGCGAGGATGAACGCGGACTCCTCGACACGTCCGGCGCGGTCGAGCTCCGTGGCCGCCTGCTGGTAGAGCGTGCGCAGGTGCGCCTGGGCTCCGGCGTGGAGCGGGATCGCCGGCCCGCCCGCGAGATGGGGGTGCGGTAGGAGATCGCCGGTGCGTGGCCGGGGCAGCCGAAGTGTCGGGCGTCCGCCGCCGCCGCTCACCGAGATCGCCGCACGCAGGGCGGCGTCCCAGTCCCGGCGTTCGAATGCGGCGCTGAGCCGCCGGACGTAGCGGTGCTGCGCGTTGGTCGCCAGCCGGGCGGCGCTGATGGCCAGCACGAGTCGGGTGAGCAGCGCGCTCCACCGGCCACCCGACGACGTGCCGCGACCGGCCGGTGCGACGTCACCGCCCGTCGAGTGGGCATTGCCCGAGGCGATAGCCCCGGTCAGGCCGTACAGCAGAGCCGTCCCGGCGCCGATGACCACCGCCCGCAGCGGTGCCGCGACGAGCACGGCGAGACCGAACACGAGAAGCGCCGCGCCGACCGCGACGAGCTTCCCGGCGGCGGGGCCGGAGAGTCGAATTCGACGTGTCGGTGGGGTGGACGCGGCCAGCAGCCGGCGGGTCCGCCGCGGCGGCGACGCGACACCGGCCACCGCGCGCAGGTCGGGTGCGGGCGGGGGTGGTTGCCAGGGCGCTGGCGCCGCCGCCGCGACGACCGGGCGGTCCAGTGTCGTGAGTGGCTCGACACGCAGGCTGGTCAGGTCGATCCAGGAATCGCGGTCGACGGGTGCCAGGTCGGCCCGGCTGAGCCTGGTCGTCGCGCCCGCGCGCGGGATCAGCACGTCCCCGGGCTCGGCGTCCCCGGGGGTCGTGCCGCTGGGGTGCAGGACTCCGCCCGTGTCGACGAGGACGAGGCCGGGAGCCAGTTCCGCGCGTACCTCGATCGCCTGGTCGAACGTCAGAAGCCACGCGTCACCGGGCAGTTCGACAAGCGCCGCGCCGGGCTGCCAGGTCTCGACGACACGTCGCCGCGCCTCGGCCCACCCGATGAGGCGTACGTCGAGCAGAAAAGCGCGTGCCGGGAGTTGGCCACGGAACGCGCTCATCCGGTGCTCCGGACGGTGCGCAGGACGTGGTCCGCGGCGAGGTCGGCGATCTCGATCAGCCCGTCCGGGCGCGGTACGGCCAGCCAGGGCTCGCTCGGATGCAGTGCTGGCGCACCGGTTCCGCCCGACCAGCGGGTGAGTGTCCGGGTCCGATCCGGCGAGACGAGACGCACGACCAGGCCGCCACTGGACAGGGTCACCAACTGCGGGCCGTCGAGGTCGACCACGCCGATGACAGTGGTCTCCTCCGGAACCTGCACGTCGCCGACGTGGCCGGACGCGTCGTGGAGGCGCCAGGTGGTGGCGTCCAGCGACCAGGCGATCCTCGACCCGCCGCCGAGGACGACCTGGGCGCTGGCGGGAATCGGTGTCGTGCCGGTCAGTTCCGTGACCTCGAGGTGGGCGCCGGCCCGCCAGGCCACGCGGGGGACGTCGAGCTGCCTGCCGGGGGCGACCGTCACGTACGACGACAGCCGGTGGTTGCCCGTGGTGGACAGGCTCCACCAGCCGCCGCCGACCGCGCAGAGCAGGTCGCCACGCTGGAAGTGCAGTGGCGACAGTGCCCCTTCCGCAGCCCGCTCGACCTCGTCGGCCGATACGCCGACAGTCGCCAAGGGCACCGCGAGGTCCTGCAGCCGGCCCAGCGCCTTACCGATCACGACCACTCGTAGCGTCTCGTCGACGCAGGTCAGGACCACGAGCCGGCGACCCAACCAGGCGGCTGCCAGCGCCGGACCGGGCAGTTGATGTCGTCGCGGCCGTCCGGCCGGCACCCGGACCGAGACGACCTCGGTCGGGCCGTGGCCACGCGCGATCAGGTAGGGCGCGGCGCTCGGGAACGTCGGCACGCGCAGCGGACCGGCACCGGCGTCGACGCCGTCGGTGGCGTCGCGGAAGCCGCTGCCGCGCAGGACCCGCAGCGCGACCTCGCCGCGCGGCAGCGGGAGATCGAGGTGCCGTTCGCCGACGACGACCCGTACGACGCTCACCCCGTCGACGTCCCACTCCTGCTCGTGACTGACCAGCACCCGGCTGCGGTCGGGAAGGTGGTCGGCCAGGTGCGGCCCGGTCAGCAGCCACGCCTGATCGGCCGCGTCGAGATGCTCCAACCATTCCCGCACTGTCGACGGGCTCGGGTCGGCGGCGCGGCGGGCGGCCAGCCAGCCGGCGAGCTGGCTGCCCAGGTCACCGTCGCGCCAGTCGCCCGTCCGTTCACCGAGCAGTCCGATCACCAACGAGCGCCCCTGCGCTGCAGCCCGTCGATGCAGCACGACGAGCGCGGCGAGCTGGACCAGTCGGGCGGCGCCGAGCTGCCCCGGGCCGGTGTCGACGAGGGCGACCACCCGTCCACGCACAGCGGCGGCGCGTGTGGCCGGCGCCAGGTACAGCAACTCCCCGCCCGCGGCGCGGCGGACGAACTCGTCCGGTAGCTCCCGCATCAGCAGCAACTGCGACGGGAGCAGCCGCTCGATGGTGCCGCGGGACGCCAGCCCGGAGTATCCGTCGGGTTGGCCGTCGTCGGACGAGCCGTCCTCGGGCGCGGTGCACAGGTGGTCGATCTGACGGACCAGCGGACCCAGGGCGAGCGCCACGTCGCTCGTCAGAGTGGACAGCGCCGGCGCCCAGGGAGCCAGTGACGCCGGAAGGGTCAGGCGACCGGTCATGTCGACCCCAGCCGCGCGGGGTCGAGCGGCTCCCGGGGCAGCGGGCCGGCCAGGACCAGGCCGGGTAGCAGTGCGATCAGGCCGGCCTGCGGGTCGCTGTGGCGGCGCAGCGGCTCGCGCAGCAGGTCGGCGCACGGCGAGGGCTCGGCGAGCGTCGGCACCAGCACGCCACCGTCCCAGCCGAGGTAGACGGCCCCGTCGGCCCACGGCAGGTCCACCTGGTCGCCGAGCACGACCAGCCAGCTCTGGTCTCGCCCGGCGCAGGCGCGCAGGCGCGCGCCGGCGGCCACGCGTAGCAGCGTGTCCGTGCGCAGCCCGGCCACCACCGTCCCGGACGCGGCCACGGCTGCCGCGTCCAGCGGGGTGGCACGCCGATGCCACCGCAGCGGCAGCGGAGGTGTGCTCATGCCTGGATCGCGGCGACCAGGAGGCCGCGCGTGTCCTGTAGCGCCTGCGGGGCGTCGGCCAGGACGAACCCGGCGTCGATCTCCCGCAGCGTGGCTTCGACGCGCAACCGGTCGTCGTACGCCAACGGCCCGCTGCCCACCTCGTCGAGCAGGCGACGGCCGGTCTCGACCAGCCGGGCGGCACGCGCCTGCTGGCCCCGGGCGAACTCCTCCGCCGCGTACACCAGACTGCCGTTGCGTCCCTGCTCCACCAGGTCCGACAGCACGTCCCGGGCGGACGCCTGCGCGTCGAGGGTCGGCGCGATCAGTGGAAGCACCCAGAGGTCGTCGACGGTGGCCGCGGTGCGGCCGTCCAGTGCCGCCGCGGCGGCCACCAGACGCTGCGAGCGCACCGCCCGGCGGTCGCTGAGCGGCACACCCGCCTGCCGCATCCGACGGAGCGCGGCAGCCAGCGGGCCTCGTACACCGGTCAGGTCAGAGTCCCGGGCCGCGCGCGACAGGCGGTCCACCGCCGGCAGCAGTGATCCCACTGGATCGGACGGCCGGGAACCCGCGCCCCATCCCACCTCCAGCAGCTCGTCGAGTCGCGCGTCGACGACCGGAGTGACGAAGACGCGAGCCAGGAACCGGTCCGCGAACGCGGCGAGGGCTGGGTCGTCGGGCAGGCTGTTGGCGGCGCCGACGCAGACCCGCAGCGGGCACGACAGGTGCGTCGATCCGCGCCGGAACACCCGTTCGTTCAGAATCCCCAACAGGGTGTTGAGGACGGCCGTCGACCCGAGGAAGACCTCGTCCAGGAACGCCACCTCGGCCTCGGGCAGCATGCCCGCCGTCTCGAACTCCACCAACCCCTCACGCAGCCGGCGCAGGTCGACCGGGCCGAAGATCTCACTCGGCTCGGTGAATCGTCCGAGCAGGTACTCGAAGTACCGGCCGCCGAGCTGGTCGGCCGTTCGGCGTACGGCCTCGGACTTGGCGGTGCCCGGCGCGCCGATGACGAGCACGTGCTCGCCGGCGACCGCGCACAGCACGACGACCTCGGCGACCACCTCCCGGTCGACCAGACCGGTTCGTGCCCGCGCGATGGCGTCCCGCAGGACGCCGGCGTCCGTCGACAGGGGGGCAGGCTGTGTGGAGATCATCTGCACCGGCGAAGTCTACGGACAGCGGCCGTTCACCGCGTGCCGCAGACGACGCCGGTGGTCGCCCCTCAGTACGGGTAGCCCGGGACGTTGAGCCGCACGCTGTAGAGGCCGGAGTCGCCCCACGGACCCGAGGTGATGTAGAGCGTCTGCCGGTCGGGCCCGCCGAAGGCCACGTTCGTCGTACCGGAGAAGCCGGGCCGGATCGTGCCGAGCTGGGCGCCCGTGGGGGAGTAGACGTGGACCAGGGAGTCCCCGCCCGCGGCCCAGTACACGTTGCCGGCGCAGTCGATCGTGACGCCGTCCGGACCGCCGATGTAGTTCACGAAGACGCTGCGCGCGCCGATGCTGCCGTCGGGCTGGACGACGTACTTGTAGATCTTGTTCTCCGAGTAGGCGCCCACGTACAGCGTGGCGCCGTCCGGCGAGAGCGCGATGCCGTTGGGCTGGCGCAGTTGGTTGTCCACCAGGGACACCTGACCGTTGGCGACGCGGAAGACGCTGGTACGCCCGTTCATCTGGTCCGGACGGTTGCCGCGCTGGAAGTTGGGGTCGGTGAAGTAGGTGACGCCATCGGAGCGGACCGCGACGTCGTTGGGCGAGTTGAACGCCCGGCCCTGGTAGTTCGCCGCGACGGTGCTGCGGCTGCGGTCGCTCAACCGGTACGCGGACACGCTCCGCTGGTCGTGGGTGGCCGCGATGATCTGCTGGCCGTCGGCGCTGAGCGCCAGACCGTTGCTGCCGGCGTTGGCGATGAACGTGTCGAAGGTCGACGGCGGAGTGAACCGGCGGATCGTGGACGGCTGGACGTTGTAGGGCCCGGTGCCGTTGGCCATGTCGGAGAAGAGCAAGTAGCCGCCGTCGGCGACCCAGACAGGCCCTTCGAGGAAGTTGAATCCACTCCGGATCTTCGTCGCGGTCAGGGAGCCCGACGGCAGCGGCGAGCCGTAAACGGCGCCCGTCGGGCAGGCGCCGGGCGGTGTGCCGGGCGGGCCGGCGAGCGCGGCGGCGGCCGTGGTGTGAGCGCTCACAGAACCGGCGGCCGCACCGGCGGGCAGCGGGGCGGCGGCGGTCGCGAGACACAGACCGGCCAGTACGGCAATGGTGGGTCGCCAGGTCATCGGGTGCTCCAATCGGCGTCGGCGGGTCGCGATGACCGGCAGCCGACGGTGTCGGGGTAGGGGACGGACCGACAACGTGCCGGTCCGCGATGGGCGGCTATTCCAGGTGGAAGGTGGCCGAGGCGCGCTCGGCGCTCGTACCGACCGCTTCCAGGTAGAGCAGGCCGTCGCGGTGGCGCACGTACCGGCCCGGGTAGTTCTGCGACTCCAGGGAGAGCCCGGCGCTGTCGGCCAGGCCCGCTCGGCGCTGGAAGCTCGCGTCGCTGGAGAAGACCGACGACCCGTCGTTGCGCGCGATGGACAGGGCGAAGCCGTAGTGACGCAGGTAGTAGCCCGGGAAGTTGGTCGACTCCAGCGACACCGATCCTGCGCCGGCGAGGCCGCCGACGATGCGGAACTGGGAGTCGGCGAGGTTCGTGACGTTCGGCTCGACCCGGGCCCGGTAGTCGTAGTGCCGGATGTAGCTGGTGGCCAGGTCGTGCGACCGCAGCCGGACCGGGGTTGCCCCGTCGGGCACCGGGATGCCGAAGTTGGGGGTGCCGTCGGCGTTCCAGTACAGCTTCTGCAGTCTGGTCCGGCGGTTCGGATCGTTGAGTGGATCACCGCTGATGTCGCGGTAGTTGCGGTCGTGGTAGACGAGGATGTCGCTCTGCCCGTCCTCGGAGACGGTGAACGAGTTGTGGCCGGGGCCGTACTGGCCGGTGGACGCGTTGGTGGTGAACACCGGGTTGGGGCTCTTGCTCCAGGCCGCGGCGTCGAGCAGGTTCGCGCTGGCGGAGGCGCTCAACATCCCGAGGCAGTAGTTGGCGTCCGTGGCGCTGGCCGAGTAGGTCAGGAAGAGACGGCCGTCGCGCTGGATGACGGCGGGCCCCTCGGCGACGCGGTAGCCGCGGGTCTCCCAGTCGTACGTCGGCACGACGAGCCGGGTCACCGTGCCGGTGATCTGCCACGGGTTGGCGCCCATCCGGGCAAGGTAGACGTTCGAGTTGGTGGAGATTCCCGGCTCCTGCTGCGCCCAGGTCAGGTAGCGCACCCCATTGGCCACGAAGGTCGAGGCGTCCAGGCTGAACGTGTCCCAGGGCGTCGTGATCCGGCCGCGTTCGGTCCAGGAACCGGTAAGCGGATTGGCGTTGGCGTTCTCCAGCACGTACATCCGGATGCGCCACACGTCGTCGGTCCGGCCCGCCGCGAAGTAGACGTACCACCTGTTGTTTATGAAGTGGATCTCCGGCGCCCAGATGTGGGCGCCCATCTCTCCGCTGGTGTGCCTGCTCCAGATCGTCGTCTCCGACGCCGTCGCCAACCCCTGCAGGGTGGTCGCCCGACGCAGCACGATCCGGTCGTACTGCGGCACGGTCGCGGTCAGGTAGTAGTAGCCGTCGGTGTGCCGGAAGATGTGCGGGTCGGCCCGCTGGTTCGCCAGCGGATTGGTATAGGTGACGGCGGGCGCGGCGTGCGCGGGCCCGGCCATCGGCAGGCCCGCCGCCACGGCGAACACCACCAGCACCGCCGCCAGGGCCGCTCGTGGGCCTCGGGAGCCTCCGCGACCGGTACGCCAGGCGCCGGTGGGTCGGCGGGTGGCTGCCTCGGTGCGGTGGAGTCGCAGCGGCATCTGTCCTCCGTGACGTCTGTGCGCGAGAGTCGACCGGCCGCGGGAGCGGCGATCGACCCGCGGCACCCGCTGGGAAGCAGCGCCCGCGGGTCGGGATTATGACGAGGGCGTTGCGCCCAGGTAACGGCCCTAAGTGTTGGCGCTAACATCGACGGGTGTCAAGATGTTCCGGTCGTCGGGGGTTCCCGTCCGGCGGGTGCGGCACAGCGGAGGAGGAGGGCCGGGCTACCGCGTCCGAATCGGTCGCCCGGTCGCGTCGAGGAGGACCTCGTACCGGTGGAGGTCGCCGCTGTTGGCCAGGCGGCGGAACCCGGCGCGTTCGAGCGTCCGCTGGGAGGCGACGTTGTCCGCGGTGGTGTCGGCGACCACGCGGGACAGCCCGTGACCGGCCGCGACGTCCAGCAGGGCCGCGAGTGCCTCCGCCGCGTAACCGTGACCACGCGCGGACGGGGAGAGGCCGTAGCCGACCTCGACGCATCCGTCGTCCGGCTGACCCTTGAAGCCGATGCCACCGACGGCCTTCCCGTCGGTGGCCCGGGTGATCCGGTAGTGCCCGAAGGGACGCTGGTCCCCGTGAGCGGCCGTGGCGTCGAGGAAGGCCCGGACCCCGTAGATGTCGCCGTCGAACGGATAGTCGTCGGCCCAGGCGTCGTCGGCCTCGGGACGTCGGGCGACGATGCGTTGGCCCTCCGCCGCGTCGATGGCGTGCAGGCGCAGTCGCGCCGTTCGAAGTTCGGTCACGGGCGACAGGGAAGCAGCCCTCGACACCGGGCACAAGCCGATTACGGAACACCAGAGGGCTTGCGCGGTGGGACCTGACGTTTCACGGCCACGGAACGGGTAATCAGCCCCGTCGGCGCGGCCGGCGGATGAACACTGTCACGGAGCAAGGGAGTGCGTGTCATGCCCGATCCGGAGCCCACCATCGTCCTCGTGCACGGCGCGTTCGCCGACTCGTCGAGTTGGAACGGCGTGATCGAGCGGCTGGGCGCCGCGTACAACGTAGTGGCCGCCGCCAACCCGCTGCGCAGCGTCGCGGGCGACGCCGCGTACGTGCGGGATGTGGCACGCGGGACCGGCGGCCCTGTCGTCCTCGTCGGTCATTCCTACGGAGGCATGGTCATCACGCAGGCCGCGGCGGGTGAGACCTCGGTGCGGGCCCTCGTGTACGTCAACGCCTTCGCCCCGGACACCGGTGAGTCGGGGTTGTCGCTGTCCGGGAAGTTTCCCGGCAGCACGCTCGCCGACACTCTGGTGCAGTATCCGCTGTCGTCCGGCGGCAACGAGATGGCGATCGGCCAGGACGCCTATCACGCGCAGTTCGCCGCGGACTCGTCGGCCGACGTCGCCGCGCTGATGGCCCGGACCCAGCGGCCGATCACCGAGCAGGCCCTGAGCGACGGGCTCACCGGCGATCCTGCCTGGCGATCCCTGCCGAGCTGGTTCGTCTTCGGCGACGCCGACAAGAACATCCCGGCCGCCGTGCACCGGTTCATGGCCGAGCGGGCTGCCCCGCGCGGCCAGCGTGAGGTCGTCGGTGGCTCGCACGCGATGACGGTGGCCCGGCCGGGCGAGGTCGCCGAGTCGATCATCGAGGCGGTCCGGGCCACCAGTTGACGTGACGCCAGCGGGCAGGCGGTCCCGGCGTAGCCTGGCGATCATGGGGGACTGGGCGGTTCGGCAGGCGTCGGCCGCGGACGTCGAGGCCGTGGCCGAGCTGCGGGCCGTGGTGCTGCGGGCGGATCTGGAACGGCTCGGACGCTACGACGAGCAGCGGGTGCGCCAACGGCTGCGGGACGGCTTCGCGCCCGCGCACACCTGGGTGATCGAGGTGGGCGGCGCGTTCGCCGGCTGCGTGTCGCTGCGGCCGGCCGACGACGCCCACTGGCTGGAGCACTTCTACCTGGCACCCCATCTGCAGGGCGGCGGGATCGGTGCGGCAGTGCTGCGCGGGCTGCTGGAGCGGTGCGACCGCGACGGCGCCCGGGTCCGGTTGAACGTGCTGCGGGGCAGTGCGGCCCGGCGGTTCTACGAGCGGCACGGCTTCACCGTCGAGACCGAGGACCCGATCGACGTGTTCATGGTGCGCGAGCCGACCCGGCCGGGCGCAACCAGTGATCAACCGCCGCGGCCGGTCGTCTCCCGGTACGCCGCCGCGATCCCGCCCAGACCCCGGACCAGCTCGGGGCCGCGTACCCCGGAGTAGCCGACGACCAGCGCCGGCGGCCTGCCGTCCGCGCGCAGGGCGTAGAAGCGGCCACCGCGGACCAGCACCGACCGACGGCGGGCCGCCTGCACCAACGGCTCCTCGGCGCACCGCGCGGGCAGCACCAGGTACGCCTGGAGCCCGCCGTGCTGACCGAGGACGCTGACGTCGGGCAGGTGGCGGGCGACGAACTGCTGCACCGCCTGACGGCGTTTCTGGACGTCGGCGCCGAGTCGGCGCAGGTGCCTGTCGAAGGCGCCGGTGTCGATCAGCCGGGCGAAGGCGAGTTGCTCCAGACCGGAGCAGCCGATGTCCCAGCCGGCGCGGACCCTCTCCACGCCCGCGGTGAGGTCGGGTGGTGTGGCCAGCCAGCCGAGGCGCAGCGCCGGGGCGAGGACCTTGCTGGCGCTGCCGGCGTAGATGACCCGGTCCGGCGCGAGGCTCTGTAGCGCCGGCATCCGCTGCGCCGGGGCGACCAGGGCGGCGTCGAAGTCGTCCTCGATGAGGTAGCCGTCCACCTCCTCGGCCCAGGCGACGAGGTGCGCCCGGCGTTGCGCGCTGAGCGTGGCCCCGGTCGGGAACTGGCTCGCCGGGGTGACCAGCGCGGCGCGGACCCCGCTCGCGGCCAGCACGTCGACCCGGATGCCGTCGCCGTCCACCGGGATGCCCACCGGGCGCAGTCCGGCCTCGGCGATGAACTCCCACTCGCCAGGGTGCCCCGGGTCCTCCACCCCCAGGGTGTCGTGGCCCCGGTCGCGTAGCTCTCGGCAGAGCAGCGCGAGCCCCTGCGCGAAGCCTGAAGTGATCATGAGGTGCTCGGGTCGGCTGCGTACGCCACGTACCCGGCCGAGGTAACCGGCGAGGGTGTGCCGGACGACCGGCAGGCCCGACGGTGGGGCGTACCCCAGCTCGCGGCGGCCGGCCGAGGTGACCACCGCGCTGACCGCGCGGATCCAGTCCTGGCGGGGGAAGGTGGAGTCGTGCAGGCCGCCGGTGCGCAGGTCGCAGACGGGCGCGGCGGGTGTGCGGTCGTCCGGGGTGAGCGCCGAGCCGACATCGGTACGCGCCGCCGCGGCCACTGACGTGCCCGAGCCGTGCTGGGAGACGAGGTAGCCCTCGGCGCAGAGCTGTTCGTACGCCTCGACGACCACACTGCGGGACACCCCGAGATCGGCGGCGAGCTGCCGACTCGACGGCACGCGGGTGCCCGGACGCAGCGCCCCCTCCTCGATCTGCGTACGGAATGCGTTACGGAGCTGCACCGCCAGCGTTTCACGTGATTGCGCGTCAATTGACAGGCTTAGATTCAGGGACAAGTGGTCCGCTCCGAGATAGTCGAAGTGGTATGGACAGCATGATCTGTGCCTGTGGAAAGTGTTGGCCGGGCGCGCAACCACTCACTGACCGGCGAATCAGGGCGTACGTTCCGAGAATGTCCAATGCGGACGTCTCCACTGCCGGTGTCAGCGTGGTCGTGCGAGTCCTTCGTCTGGGGGGGAAGGGTCCGACCTGCCGCGTCGTCGGCGGGCTCCGCGCCAACGATGGCGCGGAAATCGGGCTGTTCAGAGGGGGTTCCGCAAGTGTCCCTATTGTCAACCGAGCTCATCACGTGGCCCATCAGGTCGCATTCGGTGGCGGCCACCCGTACACCATTGGCCGACTCAATTCCCATCGAGGTGACATCTCTCACACTGCCGTCGGTCGATCCATTGTCGCTCTATACGGCACTCGCGGAAATTTGCGCCGACAACGATCTGTATCTCTTCGAAAGTCTGGACGGTCCCGCTCAGGACCGTTATGCCGCAGCCGTCGGCTGGGGCCTTCTCGCCGAGGTGCGGTTCATCGCCGACCGACTGGAGGTGACCGCCGACGGCGCGCTCGGCGACGCCCTGGCCGCCGTCCTGACCGCCGTCCTGGGCGAGCCGGTCCGGCACCTCGGCGCCCAGCGGGTCTGGCCGGTCGCCGGGCCGCCCGAGGTGTGGGCCGCCGTCCGGGCCGTGCAGCGGGCGTTCGCGGTACGCACCAGCGTCCCCGCCGACAGCTTCGCCTTCGGTTTCCTCACCACCCTCGCGTACGAGGCCGCGCGGGACATGGACGAGCTCTCCGTCGACCGGGTGGTCGACGACATCCCCCGCTGCACGCTCGCGCTGTTCCGGCACACCGTCTGGTGGGACCTGCGGGCCGGCACGGTGCGGCGGCTCTCGGCTACCGGCCCGCACCTGCCGACGGAGGACGGTGCGCTCAGCCTGCCGGAGTTGCCGGTCAATGATCCGAAGATCCCGGCCGCCCCCGCGCCCAGCCTCGTCCGGGACACCGTCGACGAGGAGACGTTCGCCGCCCGGGTGAAGCAGTGCCTGCGCCACATCGAGGTCGGGGACAGCTACCAGATCCAGATCGGCCACCGGATCGACGTGGAGACCACGCTCACGCCGCTCGAGGTCTACCGGCGGCTGCGCCACCGCAACCCGTCGCCGTACATGTACCTGACCCCGTGGGCCGGCCGGACCGTCATCGGGGCGAGCCCGGAACTGTTCCTGCGCATCGAACAGGGCCGGCTGTCGATGCGGCCGATCGCCGGCACCGCGCCCCGGGCCGCCGACCCGGAGACCGACCGCCGGCGGGTGGCCGAGCTGGCCGCCAGCGAGAAGGAACGCGCCGAGCACGTCATGCTCGTCGACCTGTGCCGCAACGACATCGGCCGGGTCTGCGTGCCCGGCACGCTCAGCGTCGACGCCATGTTCGACGTCGAGCCGTTCGCGTACGTGCACCACCTGGTCTCCACCGTCTCCGGCCAGCTCGCCGACGACGCCGACGTGTGGGCGGCGATCTGCGCCACCTTCCCGGCCGGCACCATGACCGGCGCGCCGAAGCTGCGGGCGATGGAGATCATCGACGGCCTGGAGGACGAGCCCCGGGGCGTCTACGCGGGCGCCGTCGGGCTGGTGGACGTCCGCGGGTACGCGGTCCTCGCGCTCTGCATCCGCACCGCCGTGCACGACGGCCGCCGCTACCGCACCCAGGCGTCCGCCGGTGTGGTGGCCGACTCCACACCCGGCGACGAGTGGCGGGAGACGCTGGCCAAGATGAGCGCCACCTACTGGGCCCTGACCGGTGCGGAGCTGCTGTCGTGAAGGTCCTGCTCGTCGACGCGTACGACAGTTTCACCCACATCATCGACCAGTACCTGCGGACGCTCGGCGCGCGGACCATTGTGGTCCGCTCCCGGACGCGGACCAGCGACGAGCTCGCGGCCCTGCGACCGGACGCGGTGGTGCTCGGCCCGGGGCCGGGTCACCCCGCCGAGTCCGGGCACGTGGAGCTGGTGCGCGCCTTCGCCGGCCACGTCCCGCTGCTCGGCGTCTGCCTCGGCCACCAGGCCATCGGTCTCGCCTACGGCGGGACGATCGCGGTGGCCAAGCACCTGATGCACGGCAAGACAAGCGTCGTCACGCACGACGGTCGGGGGGTCTTCGACGGCGCGCCAGCCCCGCTCACCGTGACCCGCTACCACTCGCTCATCGTCGCGGACCCGCCGCCGCTGGCCCTGCACGTCACCGCGCGGTCGTCCGACGACGGCTACGTGATGGGGGTACGACACCGGGCCCTCGCGGTCGAGGGGGTGCAGTTCCACCCGGAGAGTGTGCTCACCGAGGACGGGCTGCGGCTGTTCGACAACTTCCTGCGTGGCGCGTCGGCGGCGCTGACGGCGGGAGCGTCATGACCGACGAATCGTCGCCCCTCGCCGTGGTCACCGGCGCGGCGGGCGGCATCGGTCGGGCCGTCACGGCGGCCCTGACCGCGTCCGGGCACCGGGTGCTCGGCGTGGACGTCGACCCTGCCGGGGATCCGACGGCGTACGCGTCGCTTGTCGCCGACGTGGCCGTGCCGGAGCAGGTGCAGCAGCTCTTCGCGGGCATCCACGAGCGGTTCGGGCTGCCCACGGTGCTGGTGAACAACGCCGGCGTCTACCACGCCCGAGCGTTCCTCGACTACGACCCGAAGACGTACGCGCAGGTGTTCGACGTCAACGTGGGCGCGGCGTTCTTCTGTACACAGGCGTTCGCCCGCGCCCTGATCGGCGCCGACCGGCCGGGCACGGTGGTGAACGTCGCCTCGATCAGCGGGCAGTCCGGCAGTCCGGACGCGGCGTACGGGGCGTCGAAGGGCGCGTGCATCGCGCTCACCCACAGCCTCGGCCGGGCGCTCGCCGAGCACCGGATCCGGGTCAACGCGGTCGCTCCCGGCCTGGTCGAGACCCCGATGGCCGCTCGGATCCCGGCGCGGCGTCGAGACGACTACCGGGCCCGGATCCCCGTCGGCCGGTTCGGCACACCCGCCGAGATCGCCGCGGCCGTCGCCTGGCTCGCCGACCCGGCCAGCAGCTACGTCACCGCCACGGTGCTGGACGTCAACGGCGGCCTGCACTGAGGTCGCGTCACCGCCCGCCCGCCGATTCGCACCGCGGCCGGCTCACCCTGGAGAGGATCCCGACCATGTGGCTTCCGACCACCGGACCGGCGGCTGACTTCGCCGTCGACTACCTGGCCCTGCACAAGTCCTTCTACGACCGCACCCTCACTCCCGCCGACCTGGACGCCTGGCGGGATCGCCAACTGCGGACGGTGCTCGACCAGGTGAGCACCGGCTCGCCGTTCTACGCCCGGCACCTGGCCGACGTCGACCTCGCCACGATCACACCGGCGACCCTCGACCGGCTGCCCTTCACGACGAAGACGCACCTGCGCGAGGAGATGCTCGACGTGCTCAGCCGGCCGCTGGCCGACGGAGTCTTCTTCTACGAGACGACGGGCACGACGGGCCGCGCGACCCCGTGCCCGCGCGACGGCCGGGAGGTGGTGGCCAGCAACGCCCACGTCACCGAGTCGTGGGCGTCGATCTTCCGTCACCACTTCGGCGACCACGCGCCGCGGATCGGGCTGATGGGCCCGACCGAGGTGCACTCCTTCGGCGACACCCTCGGTGACATCGCGCGCAACGTCGGCTCGCTCAACGCGAAGATCTGGCCGTACTCGCCGGTGATCGGCTTCGCCAAGGCGTTGCAGCTCATGAAGGACCTGGAGCTGGAGGTCGTCTGCTGCACGCCGGGCGTGGCCATGATGCTCGCCAAGGCGGCCGAGCACTACGGCTACCGGCTGCGCGAGGACTTCGCCGTCAAGCTGCTCTTCGTCACCGGCGAGATGTGCACCCCGGCGCTGGCTCGCAACCTGGAGTCCGTCTGGGGCGCGGACGTCTACAACATCCTGTACGGCTCGCAGGAGGCGTTCGTCATCGCCACCGCCTGCCGGAACAAGCGGATGCACCTCTCCCAGACCAACTACCTGATCGAGGTGGTGGACCCGGAGACGGGCGCGTCGCACGGCCCGCGCGGCAGCGGGGAACTCACCGTCACCATGCTTGTCGACGGGGTGAAGCCGCTCGTTCGCTACCGCACCGGCGACGCGGTGATCGTCGAGGCGTCCGACTGCGACTGCGAGATGGCCGGCGACCTCGTGCAGATCGTCGGCCGCACCCTGGACCGCATCGAGCTGGGCGGGCGGCGCTTCACCGCCGGCCAGATCGAGATGGCAGTCCTCTCCGGGGTCACCGGCTCGGGCGGCTACCAGGTGGTGATCGACCACGACCCGGCCGCCGGCGGTGACCGGTTGACCGTCCGCCTGGAACTGCTCAAGGAACTTGTCGACGACCCCGCCGGGGTGACCGACGGCGTCCGGGAGCGGGCCGCCGCCGCGCTCGGCGTGCCCGTCGAGGTGGAGCTGACCGACGGGCTCGACCCGATCGTCAGCACCGGTGCCTTCGTGAGCTGGAAGGCCGCCCGGATCATCGACCGACGGGTCGAGGCCGACCACGAGACCCAGGTGGCGCAGCGGATGGCGGGCAACCGTGGCTACACCACCTGAGACCGTCGCCGACGAGCGGGTGCCGGCGCTGCCCGGGCCGCTCGCCGAGGCGTACGGGCGGCGCTGGCGCAGCGTGGTGGACGGCTGGGCGAGTCGGCCCGGCACCACGCTGGCCACGCTCGGCCCGCCCGGAACGTCCAGCCACCTGACCGCGGTGTTCCTCGCCGAGCGGCACGGGCTGCGTGTCGAGCTGTCCGACACCTTCGACGCGGTGCTCGCGGCGCTCGTGGACCGGCGGGTCGACCAGGCCCTCGTGCCGAGCGCCTATCAGGGGCTCACCCGCTTCCACTGGCACCGCGACCTGCGGTTGGAGGCCTACTTCGCGCAGGCCACCCCGGAGTACGGCATCGCGGCCCACCCGGACCGCGGGCCGGACCAGTCCGGTGGCCAACTCGCCGTGGCCGCCCTCTGGGAGGTCCGGCGGATCTTCACCGACCTCGCGCCACCGGGCCTGCGGGACCGGGAGGTCCGGTGGGTCGACGCCGACTCCACCCAGCACGCCGCCGAGATCCTCGCGGCCGGCGGCGCCGACCTCGCCGTGACCAACGCGCCCGGGGTCGACGGCCACGGCCTGCGGTGGGTGGCCCGCCGCCCGGGCGCCGAGATCGTGTGGACCCTGTTCGGCCGCCGCTGACACCAGACACCGAGAGAACCGGAGAGACACCTCGTGTCCCGACGAATGCTGCTGCACCGCGCCACGGTCCAGGAAGGACTGGGCGTGGCCTCCCGACCGCACCACAGCGTGCTGCTCGACGGCGAGCGCATCGTGGCCGTCCTGCCCGAGGCGCAGGCGCCCCTGCACGACCCGGACATCGACGTCCTGGACCTCGACGGCCGGACGGTCATGCCGGGGATGACGCTCGGCCACACCCACATCGCGTACCTGAACGTGCTCGACGGCCGGGAGATGCTCTTCAAGTACACGATCCCGGAGGTCACCCTCGGCGCCGCCGCCAACGCGGCGGCGATGCTGCGGCTGGGCTACACCGCGTTCGTCGGCGCCGGCTCGGTGTCCGGAATCGACATGGCGCTGCGCCGGGCGATCGACGCTGGGCAGCTGCCCGGCCCGCGCATCACCCCGTGCAGCCGGGACCTGATGGTGTCCGGTCCGCCGGAGCGCCGCAACCCGGCGGTCAAGCAACGCATCCCGAGCGATCTCATGCGGCTGGCCGACACCCCGGAAGAGCTGATCGAGTACGTCGACACCGAGGTCAAACAGGGCGCGGAGATCATCAAGGTCTTCTCCACAGGCGACGACACGTTTCCCAACGGGCGCTCGCACGAGCTGCTGTTCACGGCCGAGGAGCTGGTGATCGCGGCGCGGGCGGCACACGAGCGGGGAGTCCGGATCCGCGCCCACTCGCGCGGGCTGGGTGGCATCCGCAACGCCATCGCCGCCGGGGTCGACGTGATCGACCACGCCACGTACGCCGACGACGCGGCCCTGGAGGCGATCGCCGAGCGGGGCATCTTCGTGGTGCCGAGCCTGCACCAGCCGTACCGGCTGCTCACCACCGGCACGCAGCACGGCAAGACCCCGGAGTACCTGGAGACGCTCGAGTTCCAGGCCGAGGTGGAGAACACCCTGCGCATCCTTCCGCTGATGGTGGACATGGGCATCCCGATCGTGGCCGGTGACGACTTCGGGTTCGCGTGGACCCCACACGGCCGGTACGCCGAGGAGCTGGAGACGTACGTGACGATGGCCGGTATCCCGGCGCCTGTGGTGCTGACCTGGGCCACGGCCAACGGCGCGCGGCTGGCCGGGCGCGGCGACGAGGCGGGCACGGTGCAGCCGGGTCGGCTGGCCGACCTGGTGGTCACCGACGGCGACCCGGCCGAGGACATCACGGTGCTGGGCCGGCCGGAGGCGATCGAGCTGGTGCTGCTGGGCGGCCAGGTCGTCGCCGGGGACGCCGTCCGCTACCGCGCCGGGCAGCCGGCGGGGGTGGCGTGATGCGGCGGTCCGTGCCTGTCGTCCCGCTGCTCGCCGTCGGGGCGTTCGCCATCGGCACCGACACCTTCGTCGTCGCGGGGGTGCTGCCCGAGGTGGCCCGTACGCTGCGGGTGAGCGTCGCCTCGGCCGGCTGGGTGAGCACCGTCTTCGCCCTCGCGTACGCCCTCGCCGCCCCGGTGCTCGGCGCGCTGACCGGCCGGGTGCCGCGACGTACCGTGCTGGTGGTCTCGCTTGTCGGGTTCACAGTGGGCAACGTCGCCTCCGCGCTCGCGCCGGACCTGCCGCTGCTGCTGCTGGCCCGCGTCCTCACGGCGGTCAGCGCGGCGCTCTACGTGCCGGCCGCCACCGCGTCGGCGGCCGCCTCGGCGCCGCCCGAGCGGCGTGGCCGTGCCATGGCGGTGGTGCTCGGCGGCCTGTCCGCGGCCACCGTGGTCGGGGTGCCGTTCGGCACCTGGCTCGCCGCCGACCTCCAGTGGCGGGCCACCTTCTGGCTGCTCGCCGCCCTCGGCGCCGCCTGCGCGGTGGCGGTGCTTGTCGGCCTGCCGAGGCTGGCGCTGCCGCCCGGCCCGTCGCTTGCCGCCCGGCTCGCCCCGGCGCGCGAGAGCCGCGTCGGGTTGGCGGTACTCACCACCGCGCTCTTCATGACCGGCGGCTACCTCGCCCTGACGTACGTCGGGGCGCTGCTCGCGCCGGCCACCGACGGCGACGGAACCCTGCTCGCGGTGCTGCTGCTCGTCTTCGGTGTGCCGGCGGTCGCCGGGACGGTGCTCGGCGGGCGGGCCACCGACCGCTGGGGTGGTCTGCCGGTGCTCGTGGTCTCGATCACCGGGCTCGCCCTGGTGCTTGTCACACTGCCGCTGACCCGGCAGGCGCTGCTGCCGGCCGCGCTGGCCATGGCGGCGTGGGGCGTCACCGCGATGGCCACGCAGCCGGCCCAGCAACACCGGCTCTTCACTGTCGCGCCGACCTCCGGGCCGCTGCTGCTGTCCCTCAACTCCTCGGCCACGTTCGTGGGCATCGCCCTCGGCGGCTTCCTGGGTAACCGGCTGCTGCGCCACGGCGGCGCGGACGCCCTCGACCTGCTCGGGCCGGTCGGCGCCGCGCTCTGCGTGCTGGCGGTGGGCACCACGCTGCTCGGCGCGCGGGCCCGTGCCGACAGTCGCGACGACCCGCCGACGACCGCCGGATTGGCCTCACCGGATCACCCCGGATTGGCCACACCCGGTGGTCGTCGCGCTGCGTACGGTCGGACCGACAATCGGACCCGAACCTCACGAGGATCACGATGACCCAGCTCAGCGACGGTGCGGACACCCTCACCGTCCGCATCGACGACCGGGTGCTGACCGCAGTGCCGGACTACGTGCTCGGCGTGCTCGCCGTGTCGGCGGTCGAGGTCGCCCCGGCGCCACCCACCGTGTCGGCGCTGCTGACCGCCGCGGAGGACACGCTGCACGCGGCCGGCCTGGACAGGGCGGGGGTGGCCGAGTTGCCGGGCATCGCCGCGTGGCGGGAGGCGTACCGGACGGTCGGGGTGAACCCGAACCGGTTCCCCTGCGCCGCCGAGTCGATCGCCCGACGGGTCGCCAAGGGTGACCGGCTGCCCCGGATCAACGCCCTGGTCGACCTCTGCAACGCCGTCTCGCTCGACGCGGCGCTGCCGGTGGCCTCGTGCGCGGTCGACGGCATCACCTACCTGGTCGTCCGCCCGGCCGACGGCACCGAGACGTTCCTGCCCCTCGGCGCGCCCGACGCGCCGGAGCGGCCCGAACCGGGCGAGGTCGTCTACGCCGACGCGGACGGGCGAGCCCACTCCCGGCGCTGGAACTGGCGGCAGGGGCACCTGGTCCGCACCGACGCGGGCCGGCACCGGCTGCTGCTCACCGTCGAGTCGGCCCACCCCGGCGGCCGCGCGGAGGTGGTCGACGCGCTGGCCCGGCTCGCCGCCGCCCTGAACGACCTGTCCGACGGCACGCGGCAGGAGGCGGTGCTCGACGGCGCGACGACAAGCGCCGTCCTGCGCACCGCGGGCCCGGTCGGCAGCGACAGTGGGAGCCGGTCGTGAACCGCGCGATCCTGGTCATCTACCGACCGGCGGCCGGCCGGTACGCGGCCCAGTTCCGCAGCGTGGTGGCCGCCGCCGCCGAGCGGGGCGTGGCCACCGTGGCGCTGCTGCCGACCGGGCAGCCGGCTGCCGAGGCCGCCGACCTGCCCTGCTACCACGCCGACCTCGACGACACCGCTGCCGTCCGCTCGGTCGTCGCGACGATCGTCGCCACGCACCCGGTGCGGCGCATCTTCCCGCTCTTCGAGGGTGACGTGCTGACCGCAGCGCACTGCCGCCGCGACCACGGCATCGAGGGGCTCGACCCGGAGGAGGCCCTGACCTTCCGGGACAAGAACGTGATGCACCGCCGGGCCAGCGAGCTGGGCGTGCCGGTGGCCCGCTCCTGTCGCCCCGAGACGGTCGGCGCGGTCGCCGAGTTCGCCGCCGAGGTGGGCTGGCCGGTGGTGATCAAGCCGTACGCCGGTTGGGCCTGCGGCGACACCCACCGGGTGGACTCCGCCGAGGACCTGGCCCGGGTGTGGCCGCTGATCGCCGACGACCGGCACGACTACCGGGTGGAGGAGTACGTCCGGGGGGCCGAGTACCACGTCGACTCGCTGCTGCGCGACGGCGAGGTCGTCTTCGAGCAGCTCTCCCGCTACACGTACTCCGTCCTGGAGTTCCGCGACGAGCCCGGCGGCACGGTCTCCCGCAAGCACGACCTGACCCCGGCGGAGCGGCGCATCCTGGCCGCCAGCGCCACGGTCCTGCGCGGCTTCGGGATGCGTACCGGCGTGGCGCACGTGGAGTTCTTCCTCCGCGACGACGGTGAGGTGGTCTTCGGCGAGGCGGCCGCACGGGCCGGCGGTGGCTCGATCGTCCCCGCCATCCAGGCCGGCCGGGGCATCAACCTGGCGGGGGAGTGGTGCCGCCTGGAACTGGACCCGGAGCACGTGCCGACGACCACCCTCGGCCCGGAGATCGGCACCGAATACCTGTGCTCCGACAGGTACGGCCGGATCACCGCGATCACCACTGCCGACGAGCTGCGGGCGCTCGACTCGGTACGCGACGCGGACGTGTGGAAGGCCGTGGGCGACGTGCTCGCCGTGCCGACCGCCTCCAACGACGTGCTCGGCTGGTACGTCTGCGAGGGCCGGGACTTCGACGACGTCCGCGCCCGGTTCAAGGTCATCCGGGATTCCTTCGAGGTGCACACCGAGCCGGTGGGGGAGCCGTCATGTGGCTGACCCGGTTCCGGGCACTGCCGCGTCCGCTGCGGATGCTTGTCTACGCCTCGTTCATCAACCGGGCCGGCATGTTCGTGTTCCCGCTGCTCGCGGTCTACCTCGTGCAGAGCCGGCACCTCAGCACCGGCGAGGCGGGCGTGCTGATCTCCGTGGGCAGCACGGGCCTGCTCGCCGGCAGTCTGCTCAGCGGCCCGATCTGCGCCCGCGCCGGGCGACGCGCCGCGCTGGTGACGAGCCTGCTGCTCAACGCTGTCGGTTACCTGGGCCTCGCCCTGCTCGACGGCCCCACCTGGACGTACGCGGCGCTGCTCTTCGTCGCGCTGGTCGGGATGGGGATGTTCTCACCGGCCGCGAACACGCTCATCGCCGACCTGACCGAGCCCGGTGAGCGGCCCTTCGCGTACACGGTCAGCTACCTCGCCAACAACCTCGGCATGGGGGTGGGCCCGCTGCTCGGCGGGTTCGCGGCGGCGTTCTCCTACCAGCTGATGTTCGCCGGGAACATCCTGCTCGGGCTGCTCGCGGCGGCCACCATCTGGCTCTTCGTACCGGCGGACACCAGGCGTGCCCCGACGGCGTCGACGACCGCGAGCACCGGCCGTGCCGGACTGCTGCGCGACATCGACGTGGCGGTGCTGGTGCTCGTCTCGTTCTGCTACGTCGCGCCGCTGATCGGCCTGGAGTACACGCTGCCCCTCGCGGTCACCACGGTGCTGCACTCGTCGGTGGCGCTGGTCGGCGCGGTCTACACCATCAACAGCGTCGTCGTGGTCAGCGCCAGCCTGCTGATCGAGAAGCGGATCAAGGCGTACTCGACCCGGGTCCTGCTGATCGTGGCGGGCCTGCTCTGGTCGACCGGGATGGCCGTCCTGGTGTTCGCGTTCTCGTTGCCCGCCGTGCTGCTCTCCACAGTGGTCTGGACCCTCGGCGAGATCATCGCGTCGGTGGTGGTGCCCACCTACATCGCCGACCACGTGGCGGAGCACCGCGTCAGCGGCTTCATGGCCCTGAACGCCTTCGTGCTCAGCTCGGCCCGGCTCGTCGTGCCGATGGGTCTCGGCTTCGTCTGGCAGACCCAGGGACACCACCCCGTCCTCCTGCTGCTCCTGCTGACCCCGGTGGTCGGCATGGTCGCGTTCGCAGTGCTGCGGATCCGACCGGCCGTCCGGCCCGCGCCGGCACTCGCCGAACCGGCCACCGCAAGTCCCTGACACCCCACCCCGCATCGGAAGAGGCCATGACCGCGACGAAGTTCGTGCTGCCCGAGAGTGACATTCCGACGACCTGGTACAACGTGGTTCCCGACCTGCCCAAGGGGCTGCCCCCGATGCTGCACCCCGGCACCCGGGAACCCATCACCGCGGCGGACCTCGAACCCCTCTTCGCCACCGGCATGATCGAGCAGGAGTTCACCACCGAGCGGGACGTGGACATCCCCGGCCCGGTGCTCGACATCTACCGGCAGTGGCGGCCCAGTCCGCTCGTGCGCGCCCGTCGCCTGGAGCAGGCCCTCGACACGCCGGCCCGGATCTACTTCAAGTACGAGGGGGTCAGCCCCGCCGGCAGCCACAAGCCGAACACCGCCGTGCCGCAGGCGTACTACAGCAAGCTCGACGGCGTGCAGCGGCTCACCACCGAGACCGGCGCCGGCCAGTGGGGCAGCTCGCTCTCGATGGCGTGCGCGTACTTCGGCCTCGAGTGCGAGGTCTTCATGGTGCGGATCAGCTACGACCAGAAGCCGTACCGCCGGGGGCTGATGGAGACGTTCGGCGCGTCGGTCACCGCGAGCCCGAGCGACCGTACCGAAGCGGGCCGGGCGGCCCTCGCCGCCGACCCGGACTCCACCGGCAGCCTCGGCCTGGCCATCTCCGAGGCGGTGGAGGCGGCGATGTCCAGCGGCGGCGCCGCCAAGTACGCCCTCGGCTCGGTGCTCAACCTGGTGCTGATGCACCAGACGATCATCGGGCAGGAGGCGCTGCTCCAGCTCGCGATGGCCGACGACTACCCGGACATCGTGGTCGGCGCGGCCGGCGGCGGCTCCAACTTCGCCGGACTGGCCCTGCCGTTCGTGCGACGCCAGTTGGGCGGTGGCCCGACCGTGCGGTTCATCGCGGTGGAGCCGGCCTCCTGCCCGTCGCTGACCCAGGGCAGCTACGACTACGACTTCGGCGACACCGCCGGGCTCACCCCGCTGGCCAAGATGCACACCCTGGGCCACGACTTCCACCCGCCGGCGATCCACGCCGGTGGTCTGCGCTACCACGGCATGGCCCCGATCGTCAGCGCACTGCGGGACATCGACCTCATCGAGGCGCGGGCGGTGCCGCAGACCGCCTGCTTCGAGGCCGGCGTGCTGTTCGCCCGCAGCGAGGGGATCGTGCCGGCGCCCGAGTCCACCCACGCCGTCCGGGTGGCGGTGGACGAGGCGCTGCGCTGCCGGGAGACGGGCGAGTCGAAGGCGATCGTCTTCTCCCTCTCCGGGCACGGCCACTTCGACATGCAGGCCTACATCGACTACTTCGCCGGAAAACTGACGGACTGACCTCGCCGGGGGTGGGCGCCACCACGGCGTCCACCCCCTGCGGAGACGAGCACCGGGGGTGCCATTGCACAGCGAAGCAGCGACCATCCTCGCCATCAACGGATCGGAGCGGGCCGGTGGCAACACCGACCACGCCGTCGCGTACGCGGGCAAGCTGATCGCCGAGCGCGGCGCGATACTGCGCACCATCGCCCTACGGGAGCACCGCATCTCGCCGTGCAGCCCGTGCGGCGACTGCAACAGCCGTACGCTGCCCTGCCAGGTGGACGACGACGTCCCCGCCCTGGTGGAGCAGATGGCCAGCGCCGACGGGCTGATCTACGCGGCTCCGGTGCACGGCTTCGGCCTCGCCCACCTCATGCAGGTCTTCATCGAGCGGGCGGGCGTCGGCTACCTGCGTTTCACCCGGCCGCTGGCCGACAAGGTCGGCGGCATCATCGTGACCGGGCGTCGATACAGCGACTCCTCGGTGCACAACCAGATCGTCAACAACCTGCTGCTCAACCGGATGATCCTGGTGGGCAGCGGGTTCCCCGTCCTGTTGCGCAACACCACGGGCGCTCCCGGCCTCACCGACGTCGAGGGCGTCGACGCGCTGGAGCGGATGGTGCACCGGATGCTCGACATGGTGCAGCTGCTCAAGCAGCACCAGCGGGTCGACGGTGGGCCGGTCCTCCCGCGCCGCGACCGCAACGAACGCGTTCCGCGGCCCCGCCGCGCCGAACCCGCCCACACCAGAGGAGATATCGAGAATGTCCACTGAGCAGGTCGCCGCGCCGGTCGGCATCGACTTCCCGGCCACCGAGTGGGAGAGGTGGGACAAGCCGGGCGCCGAGGGGCGCGTCAAGATCTCGTACGTCGGGGGTCAGCGCCTGCGCCTGCTGGAGTTGCCGCCGGGCTTCGACGAGCACCACTGGTGCCTGCGCGGGCACACCGGCTACGTCCTGCAGGGCGAGTTCACCATCCACTTCCGGGACCGGTCGGTGCCGTGCCGACCCGGCATGGGCTTCGTCATCCCCGACGACGAGGAGCACCGGTCCCAGGGCAGCGACGCCGAGCCCACGGTCGTCTTCGTCATCGACGAGGTCCCGCAGCCGTGAGCGACGAGCACCTGATCGCGCCGCCGGCCGGCTCCTCGCCGGCCGGCGGCGCCGACGGCCCGGCCCGGATCGCCGAGCTGCGGGTCGCCATCGACGCGCTCGACAAGCGCATCGTCGCCCTGCTGGCCGAGCGGACCCGGGTGGTGCAGGAGTTGACCGCCCACAAGACGGACGAGGCGACCGTCCGGTCACCCGAGCGGGCACGGCAGGTGCTCGGCCGGGTGCACGACCTGGCGTCCCGGCAGGGCATTCCGCCCGAGGTCGCGGTCGGCACCTACCGTGCGCTCATCGACGAGCTGACCCGGATGCAGCTCGACATGCTGCGGGCCCGCCGCGCCGCCGGGCCAGTGGCGGAGAAGTGATGAGCCACCGCCCGCCCGTGGACCTGCGGCACGCCCTGGCCAGCCTCGACCCGCTACCGGGCGAGCTGGTCCGCGTCGCCACGGAGCTACCCGCCCGCTACGGCGTCTCCGCGCACTACGCCCGCTGGGCGGGCGCGCCGGCCGCCCCGCCCACCGGCGCCGGACCGGCGGTGCTGTTCGACCGGGTACGCCCCGACCACGGCTCGACCCGGGCGGTGCTGATGGGCCTCTACGGCACCCGCCGACGCGCCGCCGGCCTGCTCGGCTGCACGCCGGCCGAGCTGCCGCACCGGCTGCTCGACGCGGTGGCCGCCCCCCGCCCGCCGGTGCCCGCCCCCGATGCGTCCCGCTGGCCGCGCGAGACGCTGCCGGTGGACCTGACGGCGCTGCCGGTGCCGGTGCTCACCGACGAGGACGCCGGGCCCTACCTGACCCTCGGCGCGGTGCTCGCCACCGACCCGGACACCGGGGTCCGCAACCTGTCCGTGCACCGGATGTGCGTGCAGGGGCCCGACACGCTGACCATCTGGATGGTGCCCGGACGGGACCTGGAGCTCGCGCACCAGGCCGCTCTGCGCCGGGGGCGCCCGCTACCGATCGCGATCCACCTCGGGCTGAGCCCGGCGGTGCTGCTGTCCTCCTGCTGCCCCACCTCGCTGGTCCCGCCCGAGGTCGACGAGCTGGCGGTGGCCGGCGCGCTCGCCGGTCAGCCGGTGGAACTGCTGCCCTGTGCCACCGTGGACGCCGAGTTCATCGCGCACGCCGAGTACGTCATCGAGGGCGAGTTGCGGGCCGACCGGGTGCCGGAGAGCGCGCACGGCTCGGTGGCCACGCCGGAGTTCCTCGGCTACCAGGGTCGGGCGCACCCCTCGTTGCCGCTGATCCAGGTCACCGCGATCACCGCCCGGGAGAGCCCGATCCTGCAGGCCGTCTCCGGGCCCGGGCACGAACAGTCGGTGCTGCTCGGCTTCGGGATGGAGGCCGCGGTGCTGGACCTGCTGCGTCGTCGGGGGACGCCGGCCCTGGCGGCGCACTGCCACACCGCGGGCGGTGGCCAGCTCATGGTGGTGCTCCAGTGGCCGGCCAAGCGCGGCCCGGAGGACGACCTCGCGGTACGCGCCGCCGCCGAGGCGGTGCTGGAGCAGTTCCGGATGGCCAAGCTGGTGCTGTGCGTGGGCGAGGACGTCGACATCGAATCCGACCAGGACCTGTGGTGGGCGATGGTCACCCGCTTCCAGGCCGACCAGGACCTGCTCGTGCTGCCGGACCGGGAGGGCTTCCCACTCGACCCGAGCCAGCACACCGGCTACTCCCCGTCGCTGTCGGCCGACGGACGTACGGCGAAGGCCGTCTTCGACTGCACCGTCCCGTACGCCCAGCATGCCCGGTTCCACAGGCCTCGCTTCACCGAGCCGTCACGTCCCGCACCGCCGCGGCCAGCAGCGCCACTCCCTCGGTGATCCGGGCGGTGGGCAGCGCCGCGTACCCGATCAGGAACGTCGGCTCGATCGGCGGGCGGGTGACGAAGTAGCCCGAGGCCGGATAGACCCGTACGCCCCGCGCGGCGGCGGCGCGCACGATCTCGGCCTCGCCGACGTCGGGCGCGCCGCCCAGGGTCACCAGCACGTGCAGCCCGGCCGCCGTGCCGGAGATCTGTACCCCCGCGCCGAAGTGCTCGTACAGCGCCTCCAGCAGCCGGGCGCGTCGCTGCCGGTAGAGGCGGTCCATCCGGCCGATGTGCCGGGCGTACGCGCCGGAGGAGATGAACTCGGCCAGCGCCTCCTGGGTCAGCGTCGGGGTCAACCGGTCGGTGATCCACTTGACGCCCAGGAACGACCGGACGAGGTGCGGCGGCAACACCGCGTACCCGATGCGCAGCGAGGGGAAGAGGGTCTTGCTGAAGCTGCCGACGTAGACCACGTCCGCGTCCTGCGGGTCGGCGGCGAGCGACGGCAACCGCTCCTGCGCGAAGGTGAACTCGTTGTGGTAGTCGTCCTCCAGCACCGTGGCGCCGTGTTCGCGGGCCCAGCGCAGCAGCGCTCGCCGCCGCCGCTCGGACATGATGAATCCGGTCGGGAACTGGTGCGACGGGGTGACGTAGACCAGGCGTACCCGGGCCGGGTCGAGGCCGTGCGCGCGGACCCGGCACTCGATCTCGTCAACCCGCAAACCCTCGTCGTCGACGCCGACCGGCACCACCGCGGCCCGCGAGTAGCCGAAGATCTGCCGCAGCACGGTGTGGCTCGGGTCCTCGATGACCACCACGTCGTCGGGGCCGACGAGCAGCCGGACCAGGATGTCCATGGCCTGGGTGGCGCCGCTGGTCACCACCGTGTTCTCCCGGGTTGCGTCCAGCGCGCGACTGCGCCGCAGCAGCGCGGTGATCTGGGCACGCAACGCCGGCGCGCCCTCGGCCGGCCCGTAGCCCAGGGCCACGGCGTCGGCCCGGCTCACCGCGTCGGCGAGCGACTGCCGCCACCGGGCCACCGGGAAGCTGGCCAGCGCCGGGGTGCCGTGCCGGAAGTCGTACGTCCCGTCCGGCCGGTTCATCGGGGCCGGTTCCCACGGCTTCCACAGCGGACTGCCGGCGTCGGTGGGCAGTGGGGGTTCGGGCCGCAGATGCGCGCGGGCGGCGCGCTGGGCCGGCGGCGGCGCGTCGGTGAGGGCGGCGCTGACCCGTGTGCCGGAACCGCGTCGCGAGGTGAGGACCCCGTTGGCCCGCAGCAGCTCGTACGCCCGGGTGACCACCGTCCGGGAGACCCCGAGCTGGTGCGCCAGCTCGCGGCTGGGCGGCACCGTGTCGCCGGGGCGCAGCCGGCCGGCCCGCACGGACCCGCTGATCTGGTCGCAGAGCTGCTGCTGCAACGGCACCGAACTGCCCCGGTCCAGTGTGACGAGGAGCTGGTCCGAACTCACCTGGACATGCTCCCCCGCTCGACGCCACCTGCGAGTCTAGTCACGCCGGGCGGCCGAGCCGGCCGGTCGGCGCAGTGGGGGTCAGGCTGCCCGGGAGGACCGCCGACGGGCCGGACGGTCGGTCTGCACGAACGTCGACAGCCGGCCGTCGACGAGTCGACCGAGCACGTCCAGGAAGATCCTCCGGTCGCGCGACGGGACCGCGTCGAGGATGTCGCCCTGCAGCCGCGCGACGATCCGTCGGGCCTCGGCGACCAGCCGCTCGCCCTCGGGCGTGACGGTGACGATGCGGGCACGTCTGTCGGTCGTCGAGGTGCGGCGTTCGACCAGGCCGGCACGTTCGAGCTCGTCGAGGGTGACGACCATCGTCGTCTTGTCGATGCCGCACATGTCGCCGAGCTGGCTCTGGGTGAACTCGCCGGTGCGGCCGCGATCGAGCACGCAGTAGGCCCGCGTCGAGATGCCCAGGTCGGAGAGGGCGGCGGCGTGCTCCTGTGCCAGCGCGTGGGTGGCCCAGGACATCAGGAACATCAGGTCGGGCGTCGCGCCGTCGGGGCCGGAGGTGCCGGTCGTCATGACGGCAGCCTAGCAACTAGTCCGTGACTCGAACTATCTCGCAGCGGAGCATCTCCCCGCCTGTCAGGAAGTTAAGAACGAGATAGTAAAGATCGGAACCTTCTGATACGGTTCGATCTCGACAGCCTCTCTCCTCCACAAAGGAGTCGTCTCATGTCCACGGAAGCCTCAACCCCCCGCTCCGACGTCGGTGCGTCGCGGGTGCGCTACAGGTCCGTCGCCCTCGTGGTCGCCGTGCTCGCCGCCGTGGTCGTGTGGCTGATCGCCACCGTCGCCGGCGCGCCGCTCACCGTCGACCAGGGCGCCGGCCCCCAGGACGTCACGGTGCTCGCCGTGATCGTGACGTCCGCGCTCGCCGCCCTGCTCGGTTGGGGCCTGCTCGCGGTGCTCGAGCGGGTCTCGGCGCGCGCCACGACCATCTGGACCGGAATCGCCGTCGCCGTGCTCGCGCTGTCGCTCGTGCCGGCATCCCTGGTCGACGCGGCGGCCGGCACCACTGTCGCCCTCGTGCTGATGCACCTGGCGGTCGGTGCGGTCGTGATCCTGGGCTTCCGCATGGCAGGTGCCCGGCGCGGCTGACGACGAGTGGCTGCCGCAGGTCAGGGTTCATGGGCTCTGACCTGCGGCTTTGTCGGATTTCAGCAGGTGATTTCTCGCCCCGCGAATGGTACGACTAGGTGCACGGAGGCGACGGCGGAGACAAACCCGGGAGTCCGCCGAGTGGGAGCCGTGGCGCCGTCGACAGTGGGGCAGGCGATCCGGTCGGCGCTGTCCTGTCCAGTAGGAGGTACCGACCGTGCATCGCAGAGGCAGCACGACCCCGTACCGGCCGACTCGGATTCCGGGCGTCCCACTACCGCATGGGACGGGACGACCGTGACGGAGAGCAGCGAGAGCCCGTCCTCCGCGTACGAACGCGGTGTGGGGGCAGGGCGGATCGAGCAGCGTCTGCAGGGCCACGACGAGCATCTGCGCCACATCAACGGTTCGATCGACTCGATGACGCAGGCGTTGCAGGCTCTCACCGAGGAGCTTCGCGCCAACGCCTCCCTCCTGAGCGCGAACGTGGCCTCGGGGCGTCGGGACGCCGTGGAGCGGGACAAGATCGCTGCCGTCCGGATAGAGGAGGCGGGCATCTTCGATTCCCGCACTACGATGCGGTGGACGAGGTGGCAGCGCTGGGTCGCCGTCGTCGGTGCCATAGTGCTGGTCGTGAACTTCGGCCTGGGGCTCTACCTGGCGTTCGGCCGCTGACCCCGCCTCAGTTGCGGGTGCGGCTCAGCGCCAGCCCGCCGAGGCCCAGGGCGGCCAACCCCACCACGAGGGCCACGTACGCCCCGCCGAGCCCGTTGCCGGTGCCGATGCCGCCGTCGGAGGTCGCCACCACCAGCGCGCCGAGGGCCACGCCGACCAGCCCCGCCGCCAACGCCACTGTCGCGCCGAGCAGCCCGCTGCCGGTGCCGACGCGACTCGTGGGGCGGGCCAGGGCCCACGCGCCGACGATCACCCCGGCCAGGCCCAGCAGGGAGGCCACGCTCGCCCCGAGTCGGCCGGCGCTCATGGTGGTGACGCTTGCCGCCAACGGCGTGGACGAGGTGTACGCGGCGGCCGGCGCGGCGAGACCGAATCCTCCCAGCAGGGCGGACGCGGCAGCGGTGCACAGCAGACGGGCCGGCTTCAGGTTTCTCGACGCGAACATGTGCTTCTCCTTCGTCGTACGTCTCGGTGGTTGTGCTCGATCCTGTCGCCGATTCGATCGCCGGTCGTCCGGCGAATGGAGGCTCTTCCCGCTGCCGCCACCGGCGTAGCCGACTGCCACGCACGGCGCAGGCGCCGCCGGCCTACCGCGGACGCGGTAGGCGCCTGTCGTTCGTGCGCAGGAGTCGCCCGCACCGCGCATCGGGCTAGGGTGCGCGCATGAGCACAGGGCGTGCCGGTGTGCGGGACTGGGCGATCGCCGTCGGTGTGGCGGCGGTGCTGCTGGTCGCCGGGCTGTCCGCGGACCACTCCACGATCGACAGCGAGCTGCTGGGTTATCCGCTGCTGGCGACCAGCGGTCTGGCGCTGGCGGCGCGTCGCCGGGCGCCCGTCGCCGTCCTGGCCGTCACCGGGCTGTGCGCGGTGGGCTACCAGGCGGTCGGATTCGACGTGCCGGCCGTCGCCTTCCTGTTCGCTGTGTACACAGGCGTGCGGGCGGGCCATCGCGTCGTCACCGTCGTCGCCGCCGTGCTGATGCTCGTAGCCCTTCCCCTCACCGCTCTCGCCCCGCCGCAGGACCTGCCCCCGGGGGAGGCGTTCGCCCGGGCCCGAGGCGCGCTCGAGGTGGCCTGGCTGATCGCCGCCGGTGCCGCGGGTGAGGCGTTGCGGCAGGCCGAGCGGCGGGCGGACGAGGCCGAGCGCACCCGGGAGGAGACCGCGCGACGCCGCGCCGACGAGGAGCGGCTGCACATCGCGCGGGAGCTGCACGACTCCCTCACCCACCAGATCTCGATCATCAAGGTGCAGGCCGAGGTGGCCGTCCACCTGGCCCGCCGGCGTGGCGAGGCGGTACCGGAGGCGCTGCTGGCGATCCGGGAGGCCGGCCGTGAGGCGAGCCGGGAGTTGCGCGCGACCCTGGAGGCCCTGCGCGACGACGGCAGGAACCCGCCGCGCGGCCTCGACCACCTGCCCGAGCTGGTGGAGCGGGCCCGGCTGGCCGGGCTGGACACGACGTTGACTGTCGAGGGCGAACGACAGGCGGTGCCCGTCGCCGTGGACCGGACCGCCTACCGGATCGTGCAGGAGTCCCTGACCAACGTGGCCCGGCACGCCGCCGCGGCCACGGCGTCGGTCCGCGTCGACTACCGGCCGGACGCCCTCGCGATCCGCGTCGACGACGACGGTACGGCCACGCTGGCCACCGCGCCGACGCCCGGAGTCGGGCTGCTCGGTATGCGCGAACGGGTCACCGCCCTGGGCGGCCGCCTCCACGCGGCGCCACGCGACGAGGGCGGCTTCACCGTCCACGCGGAACTCCCCGTCGGCCCGCCCGCGTGATCCGCGTCCTGCTGGTCGACGACCAGGCGCTCCTGCGCAGTGGCTTCCGCGCGCTCCTCGACATCGAGGACGACATCGAGGTGGTGGCCGAGGCCGCCGACGGTCGTGAGGGAGTGGCCCTCGCCCGGCGTCACCTGCCCGACATCGCGCTCATCGACATCCAGATGCCGGTGCTGGACGGCATCGAGGCGACCCGACTCATCGCCGCCGACCCGGCCCTGGCCGGGGTGCACGTCGTCATCCTGACCAACTACGGCCTCGACGAACACGTCTTCCACGCGCTGCGCGCCGGCGCCGCCGGGTTCCTCGTGAAGGACATCGAGCCGGAGGACTTCCTGCACGCCGTACGCGTCGCCGCGCGAGGTGACGCGCTGCTCGCACCGTCGATCACCCGCCGGCTCATCGACAGGTACGTCGCCGAGCCGCGCCACCTGCGGGCGCCGACCGGCCTGCGGGATTTGACCACCCGGGAACGCGAAGCCGTCGTCCTCGTCGCCCAGGGCCTGTCGAACGACGAGATCGCCGCGCGCATGGTGATCAGCCCGCTGACCGCCAAGACCCACATCAACCGGGCCATGGGCAAGCTGCACGTCCGCGACCGCGCCCAACTCGTTGTCGTCGCGTACGAGTCGGGTCTGGTGGCCCCGCGCCACCAGTAACCGGCGGCGCGCGGACCAGGGGCGGCGCGGGCGCTCGCCGCGGGGGGCCCGATTCGCCACGTGCCATGATTGCGCCCATGGGCAAGCAGCAGCACGTCGGCGGGGCCGACCGGGACAACGGGTTGGAAACCACTGCCGACCGTCCGACCGGTGATGGGGCGGACGCGCGGCTCGCCGTCGCACACGACCCCACAACGCCACAGATGACCCTCATCGACCTGGCGTCCGACGCGTCGGTCGCGGTCCGCAAGGCGGTCGCGGCGCGGCCGGACGCGCCCGCGCAGGCGCTGCGGTCGTTGACCCGCGACCATGATCGTCACGTCCGGGAGGCCGTGGCGCGCAATCCCGCGACCTCGGTCGGCAATCTCCTGCGCCTGGTCAAGGACGCGGACCGATGGGTCCGTTGGGCCGTCGCCGGCAACCCGGCCTGCGACGAGTCTGTTCGCCGGGTGATGGCGGCCGCACCCGACAAGGAGCTGCGGGGCCTGCTCGCCGAGAGCCGCGACCTGGAGCCCGAGCTGGCCGCCCGGCTGGTCGACGACGTCTCACCCGAGGTACGCGAACGGCTCGCCACCCACACCCACGATCCCGACGTCATCGTCGCCCTGCTGGCCGACCGAACCGTCCGCGTCCGCAAGGGGCTCGCCCGCAACCCGCGGACCACCGCCGCGCAGCGCAGCGCCCTGGCCACCGACCCGGCTGTCGACGTGCGGGCCGCGCTGGTCCGCACCCTGGAGCTGGGCGAGGAGGATCTCGCGGGCCTGGTCGACGATCGTTCGGTGCAGGTCCGGCTGGCGATGGCCACGTCCGAGATCATTCCGTCGCACGTCCGGCAGACGCTCGAGGGCGACCCCGACGAGATGGTGGCCGCCGCGGCACGGGACTTCCGCCCCGGGGCCGGCGGTTCCCCGGTGGTGCGGGCGCCCCGCATCGGTTCCCGACGCTCCGGCACCGGCCCGGGCCGGCCGGGCCGCGCCGCGCGCTGAGGCCGGGCCGGTCGGGCTACCGGCGCGACGCTCCGGCCTGCGACGGGGAGGGCGAGGTGGCGCGGGAACCGGTCGTGGACGGCGACGCCGCCTCGACCGGTAGATCCCGGCCCGCGAGGCGGCGGAGAAGCTCCCGGATCTGGCGCTTGTCCGCGGCGGGGACCGTGTCGTCGAGCAACCGCCGGCGGATGGTGCCGATGTCCGCCTCGACCTCCGCCAGCGCCCGGGGCGTCACGGCGGCGTTCGGCATCGCGAGCGGCCGGATCGCGGCGGCGATGGAGAGGCCGAGGGTGGAGCAGAGGCTACGGACCTTCGCCAGCTCGGGGTAGCGCTGCCAGTCACCGGCGAGCCAGCGGAACAGCGTCGAGCGGCTGACGCCGGTGTGGTGCGCGATGTCGCCGACGGTCCAACCGTGCTCCTCGCGGGCATCGTCGACGGCCTGGCGAACGAACTGCGCGAAGGCCATCTGAGGTGTCATGGGGTAGGTGTCCATCCTCAGTCGTGCCCTCCCACCCGGGATCGCCTCGGTGTACCCGGCTCGATGGTCAGTTCTGATCACCCATTCCGAAGACGGCGGTACCACTGATCGTCTATCAGCTTCTGTGGTGGCGCAGCGACGGCCGACCCGACGGCCTACTCGTTCGAGGTGCGCCGGATACTCAAATGCGGTTCGCCCCGTTCGTGGCCGGCTGTCGGGTTCACGGACTGTGACGGTCGCCGCAGCACTGCCGCTACGCCGCGTGGTCTGGGTACCGTTCCTCGAATCAGGTACCGTCCCCTGTCACACCGTCTTCGCACCAACCTGGCTGCCCGTCACGGCGGGAGCCGCACCGGAGGGACACACTCGTGAGAGTCCGTAGCGCAGTCCGTCAGGCCGGCCTCGTCGCGGCGGTCGCCGCTCTGGCGTTGAGCGCGGGATGCGCCAAGAAGGATGACAGCGAGGTCCAGGCGAGCGGGGTCAAGCTGGTCCAGGCCGGCAAGCTGACCGTCTGCACCCACCTGCCGTACCCGCCGTTCCAGTCGAAGGACGCCAGTGGCAAGGTCACCGGGTTCGACGTCGACGTGATGGACCTCGTGGCCAAGGAGTTGGGCGTCGAGCAGACGATCATCGACACGCCGTTCGAGGGGATCAAGTCCGGTCAGGACCTGAACACCGGCAAGTGCGACGCGGCCGCCGCCGGCATGACCATCACGGCCGAACGGCAGAAGGTGATGAACTTCTCCGACCCGTACTTCGACGCCACCCAGGCGATGCTGGTCAAGAGCGGCAAGACCTACAAGACGCTCGACGACCTGCGGGGCAAGAAGGTGGGCGTGCAGGCGGCCACCACCGGCCGTGACTACGCGAAGAAGTTCGAGAAGGAAAAGGGTCTGCAGCTCGTCGAGTTCGAGGACCTCGCCGCCGAGCAGCAGGCGCTCGCCAACGGCCAGGTCGAGGCCGCCATCAACGACCTGCCGGTGTGGAGCGAGTACCTGAAGAAGAACCCGGGCGGGTTCCAGGTGACCGCCGAGTTCGACACCGGTGAGCAGTACGGGTTCTCGGTGAAGAAGGACGGCAACCCGGAACTGCTCAAGAAGATCAACGAGACGCTGGCCAAGGCCAAGCAGGACGGCTCGTACGACAAGATCTACGAGAAGTGGATCGGCAAGCGGCCGACCGCCTGATCGAAGCTCAGTGGGGGAGGGCGCGCGTGCTGTGCGCCCTCGCCGTCGACACACTCCGGGAAGGCAACGAGCCGACGTGAAGCTGCGACGCCGCCAGCGGGAAAGACTGTCCCTCGGCATCCAGTACCTGGTCTTCGTCGCGATCATCGTCGCGGTGCTCGCCGCCGCGGACTGGGGCCGGTTGGCCGACGCGTTCTTCCGCGTCGACATCATCGAGTCGATGTTCCCGACGATCATCACAGTGGCGCTGCGCAACACGATCCTCTACACGGTGGGCGCGTTCGCCTTCGGCCTCGTGTTCGGCACCATCCTCGCGCTGATGCGGCTGTCCCGGGTGGCACCGTACCGCTGGCTGGCGACCGCGTACATCGAGCTGTTCCGGGGCCTGCCGGCGCTGCTGGTGCTGTTCCTCGTCGGGTACGGCATCCCCATCGCCTTCCCGGAGCGGGAGATTCCCGGCGGCGTGTTCGGCTCGATCGCCATCGGTCTCGGCCTGACCGCCGCCGCCTACATGGCCGAGACCATCCGGGCCGGCATCCAGGCCGTGCCGAAGGGGCAGATGGAAGCGGCCCGCACCCTCGGCATGTCGCACGTCACCGCCATGCGCACCATCGTCATCCCGCAGGCGTTCCGGATCGTCATCCCGCCGCTGACGAATGAGCTCATCCTGCTCACCAAGGACTCGTCGCTGGCCTACGTGCTGGGCGTGACGGCGTCGACCATCGAGGTCACCAAGTTCGGCCGGGACATGCTCAACGACCGGGTGAACGCCACGCCGCTGCTGGTGGCCGGCCTCGCGTACCTGGTCATCACCCTGCCACTGTCCCAGGTGGTGCGCCGCCTCGAACTCCGCTACGCCAAGGCCCGGTGACCCGCATGACGACCACCCCGTCCCGTCCCGCCGTCGAGATCCGCGATCTGCACAAGTCCTTCGGGGCGCTCGAGGTGCTCAAGGGCATCGACTTCGAGGTCGGCCAGGGTGAGGTCGTCTGCGTGATCGGGCCGTCCGGCTCCGGCAAGTCGACGCTGCTGCGCTGCGTCGACCTTCTCGAGGAGCCGACCGCCGGCACGATCCGGGTGAACGGCGTCGAGATGACCGACCCGGACGTCGAGATCGACACTGTACGCCGGGGCATCGGCATGGTGTTCCAGTCGTTCAACCTGTTTCCGCACCTGACCGTGCTGAACAACCTCACCGTGGCCCAGCGGCGGGTGCTGCGGCGCCCTCGCGCCGAGGCCGAGCGGATCGCGCGGGCCAACCTGGAGCGTGTCGGCCTGAGCGACAAGGCCGACGCGTTCCCGGCGCAGCTTTCCGGCGGGCAGCAGCAGCGGGCCGCGATCGCCCGGTCGTTGTCGATGGAGCCGAAGCTGATGCTCTTCGACGAGCCGACCTCGGCGCTCGACCCGGAGCTGGTCGGCGACGTGCTCACCGTCATGCGCAAGCTTGCCGAGGACGGCATGACGATGATGGTGGTCACCCACGAGATGGCGTTCGCCCGGGACGTCGCGGACCGGGTCGTGTTCATGGACGGTGGCGTCGTGGTCGAGCAGGGGCCGCCGCAGGAGGTGCTGGGCGCGCCGAAGCACGAACGGACCCGCGCGTTCCTCGCCCGGGTCCTCGACCCGACCCGGGTGGAGCGGCTCGGTCAGCCCGACCAGTCGCCGGAGCCGCCCGAGACCCCCGGCCTGCCGTCCGACGGCCGCCACACCGTCTGACCACGCCACAACGCCTGGTCAATCGACGTACGTTGTGATCTCGCGGTAATCTTCCTGCAACCAGACCTGTACTTTCGTCGATGGATTACATAAGTTGGGTTCATCCATCGAAAGTTCTGAGTCTTCCGAGCGAAGTCCGCGACGATCCTCACCGCAGTCGTGCTGCCGCCTTGTGCTCGGCGGTCGATGCACCCTGCCCTCGTCGTGTCTTCGCCCGGTCGGGAACGGAGACCCATGGACGATCACGCCGTTGGCTCCCAGCGCCACCTGTCCCGCCGATCACTGATCGCGACCGGGGCGCTCGCCGCCGGAGCGTTGGGCGCGTCCGCCCCCACGCTCGGTGGCGCGTTCGGAGGCAGCCCGGCCCGGGCCGCCGCCGGAGTGACCAAGAAGGTCACCATCTACGCCGAGCAGTTGCCCGGCGGGCTGTTCGGGTACGGCCTCGCCCCCGGCCAGGCCACCGTGCCGGGGCCGGTGCTGGAGATCTACGAGGGTGACACCCTGGAGATCACCCTGGTCAACACCACCGACCAGCGGCTGTCCATCCACCCGCACGGGGTGGACTACAGCACCGACTCGGACGGCAGCCCGCTCAACGCCTCCTTCAACAACCCCGGCGAAACCCGGACGTACGTCTGGCGCTCCCACGAGATGGTGGCCGCGGCGGGGCGCCGGTACATGCCGGGCAGCGCCGGCTACTGGCACTACCACGATCACGCGATGGGCACCGACCACGGCACCGCCGGAGTCGCGAAGGGCCTGTACGGGGCTCTGATCGTCCGCCGCCGTGGCGACATCCTGCCGGAGAAGCAGTTCACAGTCGTGTTCCACGACATGACGATCAACAACCGGATGGCCCCGGACACGCCGATGTTCGAGGCCAACCTGGGCCAGCGGGTGGAGTGGCTCGCCATCGGCCACGGCAACCTGTTCCACACCTTCCACCTGCACGCGCACCGTTGGGCGGACAACCGGACCGGAATGCTGGAGGGGCCGGCCGACCCGAGCCTGGTCATCGACAACAAGGACCTCAACCCGGGCAGCTCGTTCGGGTTCCAGGTGCTGGCCGGCGAGGGCGTCGGCCCCGGCGCGTGGATGTACCACTGCCACGTGCAGAACCACTCCGACGGCGGCATGGCCGGGATCTTCCTGGTGCGCAACGCCGACGGCAGCATGCCCCCCGGCGCCGAGGAGGCGATCCACCGGTTCCAGGGCCACACCCACACGCACGGAAGCTGACCGAAGGTGGGGACGGGGATGACCAGAGACGTACGACGAGCCCTCGCCGCGGTAGCGGCCTTCGCCACACTGATTCCGGGCGCGGCAACCGCCACGGCGGCGACGGCCGCGCCGCGACCCGCGACCGCCGCCCCGGCGGCACAGCCGTCCAGGACCGCCGTGCTCGTGTTCCACGGGCCGGTGGCCGATCAGCAGGACCCGGTGTCGCGCGCCGTCGACACCATCCGACAGCTTGCGGTCAGTCATGACATCGATGTCACAGCCACCACGGACCCGGGCGTTTTTACGCAGACCGGGCTGTCCGCGTACCGCAGCGTGGTGTTTCTCTCCGCGACGGGCGCCGCGCTCAACCGCGACCAGGAGTCGGCGCTGCAGGGCTACATGAAGGCCGGCGGCGGCTTCGTCGGCATCGCCGACGCCGCCCGCGCGCAGGTCGACTCCACCTGGTTCACAGGCCTGATCGGCGCCCGCCCGGCGGGCGCGATCCCGGTCGCCGAGCCGGTGGCCGCGGTGACCGCCAGCGGCGAGAACCCGCCGACCGAGAGCAAGGAGAAGCTGACCGACGGCGACGCCAACACCAAGTGGCTGGTCCGCACCCCGACTGCGTGGGTGACGTACCAGCTGGCCGCACCCAAGCGGATCACCGGGTACGCGCTGACGTCGGCAAACGACTTCGTCGGACGGGACCCGAAGGACTGGACCCTGCAGGGCTCCACCGACGGCCAGAACTGGTCCGATCTGGACCGGCGCACCAACCAGACCTTCGCGGAGCGGTTCCAGACCCGCCGGTTCGACATCGCCACGCCGCAGGAGTTCACCCGCTACCGGCTGAACATCACCGCCAACAGCGGTGAGCCGCTGATCCAGCTCGCCGACCTGCGCCTGTTCACCGGCACGGCCACCGCGCCGCCGCCGACCCCCGTGAATCGCGCGGTGGTCGACATCCTGGACCGGAAGCACCCGGCCACGGCGTCGCTGCCCCTGACGATCACTCGCTCGGACCGCTGGGACAACTGGGACCCCAACCCGATCGGCAGCGTGCACACGCTCGCCCAGGTCGAGGAGCGGCACTACGACCCGGGACCGGGCGCCAACGGCCCGTTCCACCCGGTGTCCTGGTGCCGGGACTACGACGGTGGCCGGTCGTTCTACACAGGCATGGGTCACACCGAGGGCAGCTACGGCGAGGAGGCGTTCCGCGCGCACCTGGCCGGGGCGCTGAACTGGACCACAGGCCGCGTACGCGGCGACTGCCAGGCGACGATCGCCGCGAACTACAGGGTGGAGCGACTCACCGCCGCGAACCAGACCGGGCAGTTGGACCAGATCGGCGAGCCGCACGGGCTCACCATCGCGCCGGACGGCACCGTCTTCTACGTCGGCAAGGCGGCCTGCCCGAGCGGCCCGATCGCGGACTGGAACGACCCGAAGGTCGGCCTGGGCTGCGGCACCATCCACTCCTGGGATCCGCGGACCAGGCAGGTCAAGCTGCTGACCACCCTGGAGGTGATGGGCAACCGGGGCAGCGGCTCCGAGTTGGTGAAGAACGAGGAGGGCCTGCTCGGCATCGTGCCCGACCCCGCGTTCGCCGACAACGGCTGGCTCTACGTCTACTGGATGCCGCACGAGTCGATCGACCGGGTGCAGCGGGTCGGGCAGCGCACCATCTCCCGGTTCACCTACGACCGCGAGAAGCAGAGCATCGACCAGGCCACCCGCAAGGACCTGCTGCGGTTCCCGGTGCAGATCCACAGTTGCTGCCACGCCGGCGGTGGGATGGCGTTCGACGCGAAGGGCAACCTCTACGTCGGCTCCGGCGACAACAATTCCTCCGAGGGGTCGCAGGGCTACTCCGGCAACAACTGGACGCAGGAGTACCAGGGCATCTCGTTCCAGGACGCCCGCCGCACGGCGGGCAACACCAACGACCTCGCCGGCAAGATCATCCGGATCCATCCAGAGGCCGACGGCACGTACACCATCCCGGAGGGCAACCTCTTCCCGCCGGGCACCGAGAAGACCCGCCCGGAGATCTACGTGATGGGCGTGCGCAACATCGCCCGCCTTCAGATCGACCCGGAGCACCAGTGGCTGACCGCCGGCTGGGTCGGCCCGGACGCCTCGTCGCCCAGCCCCACCCTGGGCCCGGCCAAGTACGAGACCGCCACCATCATCACCTCGGCCGGCAACCAGGGCTGGCCGTACTGCATGGGCAACCGGCAGCCGTACCGCGACCGCAGCAGTACCGACGCGACCGTGCTGACCGGCTGGTACGACTGCGGCGACCTGAAGAACACCTCGCCGCGTAACACCGGACTGGTGGACATCCCGGCTGCGCGGGACAACATGATCTGGTACTCACCGGACGGCGGCGGGCCGGTCTTCCCGAAGCGCACCGACGGCAGCGGCCTACCGACGTACGTCGCGGCGGACGCCACCTACACGCAGCCGTACCTGCGCGGCGGCGGGCAGGCCATCATGTCCGGCCCCACCTACCACCGTGACCGGGTCGATCCGACCAGCACCGTGGCGTGGCCGGCGTACTGGGACGAGAAGTGGTTCATCGGCGACCAGTCGAACGCCGCCAACCGGGTCGCGGTCACCGTCGACCCCGCCGGCGTGCCGACGGCCACTCCGCCGGTGTACGCCGAGTCGCTGCGCGCCATCATCCCCAGCGGCAACGGCGACACCCGGCTGCAGAGCTGGATGGACGCCAAGTTCGGCCCGGACGGCGCTCTCTACCTGCTCGACTACGGAGGCGGGTTCTTCAGCCTGAACCCCAACCAGAAGCTCATCCGGATCACCTACACCGGCGGGGCGCCCACCCCCGCGCCGGCGGCGACCTCGGTCGCCGTGCAGAACAAGCCGTTGACTGTCGCCTTCACCGGCTCCCGATCCGGCGGCGTGAGCCACCGGTGGGAGTTCGGCGACGGCGCCACGTCCACCGAGGCGGACCCCCGCCACACGTACGCCAAGGTCGGCGTCTACACCGCGAAGCTCACCGTCACGTACGCCGACGGCGAGACGGCGACTGTCCAGACCACTGTCACGGTCGGCTGCGCGGTGCCGGACTCCCGGGACACGGTGTGGCTCGGCGACACGGACACCGCGGTGCCCAGCCGTACGGTCGGGCAGGGCTGCACGATCAACGACCTGATCGACGACGAGAGCACCTGGCCCGACCACAACGCCTTCGTCCGGCACGTGAGCGCGGTGACAGGCGCGTTGCAGGACGACGGCCTGCTCAACGCCCGCGAGGCGGGCACGCTCACCCGCCTGGCCGCCGCGTCCGACATCGGCCGGGACGGGCGCACCGGGTACGAGCCGCTGTACGACGGCACCGCCGAGTCGCTGCGCGGTTGGCAGCAGGCGCCGACGGGATCGTTCAGCATCCAGCCGGACGGGGCGCTGCGCTCCAGCGGCGGCCTGGGCATGCTCTGGCACACCAGGGAGCTTGCCGACTTCTCGCTGAGAGTGCAGTTCCGCGACATCGCACCGGGCACCGGCCGCGCCAACACCGGCGTCTTCATCCGATTCCCGGACCTGCGTACGCCGCTGGAACAGCGGCCGCCGGGCAGCTGCGGCACGGTCGGGTCGGCCCGCACCTCGCCGGCCTGGATGGCGATCTACTGCGGACACGAGATCCAGATCTACGACGGGGAGACCGGCGAGCCGCAGAAGACCGGCTCGGTCTACAACTTCGACCCGGTGCCGCTCGCCCAGGCCGGCGTCACGCCGAAGAACGTGTGGAACGACTACGAGATCCGGGTGGTCGGGCAGCACTACACGATCATCCGCAACGGCGTGGTGATCAACGAGTTCGACAACACGCCGGGCAAGGAGTCCTCCCGGGCCGGCGACCCGCCGACCGACCTGCGGCAGTTCCTCAGCGGCTTCATCGGCCTGCAGAACCACAGTGACAACGACCTGACCGAGTTCCGCAACATCCGCGTGCGGGAACTCTAGGAGAGACCATGATCCGACGACTCACGGCCGCCGTGGCGGCGCTCCTGCTCACGCTCACGCCGCTGGCCGCGCCACAGGCCTCCGCCGCCCCGCGCGCCGCCGCGGACCAGGTGCTGACCTGGACCGCCGACGACAACACCACCCGCTACAAGTCCGTGCCCACCACGGCGGTGGCCGGCGCGGCGACGATCATCTGGGAAAACAGTGCGGCCACCGGCAACACCACGGGGATGCCGCACACGCTCACCTTCGACACCAGCACCGAGGGCTACAACCACGACGTCACGGTCAACATCCTGGCCAGCCCGTTCGACGCCAACGACGGCCGCCACCAGGCGACGGTCACGCTCAGCCCGGGCCGGTACCGCTACTTCTGTTCGATCCCCGGCCACAGCCAGATGGTCGGCGAACTGGTCGTCACCGACGGCGGGGGAGGCGACGACACCACGCCGCCGACGGTCACCGCCGCCGTGTCGGGCGACCAGGACCAGGACGGCAACTACGTCGGTACGGCAGCGGTGACAGTCACGGCCACCGACGCCGGCTCGGGCGTGGAGACCATCGAGTACCAGGTCGACGACACCAGCTTCCAGCCGTACACCCAGCCGGTGCAGGTAAGCGCGGTCGGCGACCACTCGGTGCAGTTCCGCGCCACCGACCAGGCCGGCAACACCAGCGCGGTCGGCTCGGTGTCGTTCCGGATCGTCGAGCCGACCGAGCAGGACACCACCGCGCCGGTGGTCACGGCCGCGCTGGCCGGAGACCGCGACGGAGACGGCAACTACGTAGGTACGGCCACCGCCACGCTCACCGCCACCGACGCCGGATCCGGGGTGGCCACCATCGAGTACGCGCTGGACGGCGGCGCCTTCACCGCGTACACGAGCCCGGTCGTGGTGACGGCGGTCGGGATGCACATGCTGCACTACCGGGCGACCGACGTCGCCGGCAACACCTCGGCCGAGCAGATGGCCCACTTCACGGTCGTCGCCCCGCCGGAGGAGGACGACACCCCGCCCACCGTGGCCGCCACGGTCACCGGCGAGCGGGACGCCGACGGTGCGTACGTCGGCGTCGCGACCGTCACCGTCACCGCGACCGACTCCGGGTCGGGCGTGGCGTCGGTCGAGTACGCGCTCGACACCGGCGGCTGGACCGCGTACGCCGGCCCGGTCAGCGTCCGCACCGTCGGCGCGCACACCCTGCGGTACCGGGCGACCGACACCGCGGGGAACGCCGCCGCCGAGCAGTCGGCGACGTTCACAGTGGTTGCCGACGGCACCGACACCTGCCCCGCGTCCGACACGCGGGGCACAGTGGTCATCGACGGTGACGACACGGGCGTGGCCAACGTCGACACCGGAGACGGCTGCACCATCAACGATCTGATCGACGAACACGCCGACTACCCCGGCCACGCCGACTTCGTCCGGCACGTCGAGGCGGTCACCGCCGCGCTGGTGAGCGGCGGAACGCTCAACAAGCGGCAGCAGGGCGCCATCGTCCGGGCCGCGGCCCGATCGGACGTCGGCGCATGAGCACCCGAATCTCATCGACAGGGAGTACCACGATGCCCGGACGTACCGTCGCCAAGCTGGCCACCGTGACCGCCGTCATCGCCGCCTCGGTGCTGGCCGTGGCACCCACCGCCCACGCCGACCTGGTCACCCACTGCATCGGCACCGGCGGTGCGGTGACCGTGCCCAACGATCTGCTCGTTCCGGCCGGTGAGTCCTGCGCGCTGACCGGCACCACGATCACCGGCAACGTCACGGTCGCCGCCGGGGCCAACCTGGTGGTCACCGGTGGCCGGGTCAGCGGTGAGGTACGCGTCGCCGCCGACGGCTACCTCGACGCCACCGAGACGAGCGTCGACGGCCAGGTGGTGCTGGCCGCCGGCGGGTACGGCGTCTACCTCTCCGACGCCCGGACCGGCGCCGTGACTGTGCGGCCGAAGGGTACGGCGACCATCGACAGCTTCCTGTTCGCGGAGGCGGCGACGATCGCCGGAAACGTCACGGTCGGCGCCGGCGAGGTCCGGCTCGACCGGGGCACCCAGGTGGAACGCAACCTCAGCAGCACCGGCACCTACTACACCGACGTGCACGACTCGTTCGTCGACGGCACCCTCTCGGTGCTCAACAGCGCCACCGGCAGTGTCGTGTGCGGCAGCGCTGTCCGGGGTCGTGCCACGTTCGCCGGCAACCTCGGCGGCGTCCAGCTCGGCCCGAACGGCGCGCTCGACAGCTGCGCCTCCGGCGGCTACTGGGGCGCGGACGTCAGCGTCACCAGCACCGCCGGCGGTGTCACAGTCGACGACAACATCATCAACGGTGGGTTGACGGTGACGGGCAACAACCCGGCCGCCCAGGTGGCCGCGAACAACCGGATCCGCGGCGGCGTGACGGGTGACCAGGCCGCGCCGAGCGCCAACCGGGCGGCCCGGATGGCCGACGCCGACCGGGACGACGCCGGCGACCAGCGGGCGGAGACCCGTCGTACATCGGCGGTTCAGGAGGCCACGGCGGCCGGCGCCGCGAAGCTCTAGAGGAGTAGGTCCTGACCCTTGCCGGGGCGGTGGGCACAGCCGGCGGCCGGCGGTGACCGTCGGTTACCTCGGTCGGGACAGCTGCGGTAGTGAGCGGTATACCTCAGAGGTATGAATATGCCTCTGAGGTATACCGCTCAAGAGCACCTCGGCATGGCGGGTCGGGGGAGAGCCTCTCGCTTCTGGCGGGAGGGCAGGACTGGCCGCGGAGCCTCTCGACGCCGGGGATGTCGATCCGTTCGGGGTCGCGGGCCGTGGCGTACACCTTGGCCGCGCCGCGTTCGAGCAGTTGTCGGGCGAAGTGCCGGCCGATGCCACGGTTGGCGCCGGTGACCAGCGCGATCGAGCCTGAGATCTGCATGGTGTCCTCCGCTGTGATTCGACGTAACTCGGTACGCGACCTACGCTAGAACCTGACGTTGACGTGAGAGACAAGTTTGTGTGGCGGGGGTCACCGGCCACGGGGGAGGGGTCGTGCGGATCGGAGAACTCGCCAGCAGTACGGGTGTGTCGGTGCGCGCCCTGCGCTACTACGAGGAGCAGGCGCTGCTGATCCCCGGCCGGAGCGGCGGTGGCCAGCGCCACTACGACGAGGCGGCGGTCGACCGCGTCCAGCTCATCCAGACGCTGTACGCCGCGGGTCTGTCCAGCAGGACGATCCACGATCTGCTGCCCTGCGTCGACGCGAAGGTCAACACCCCGCAGTCCCGTGCCCTGCTGAACGCCGAACGCGACCGCATCGACCGGCAGATCGACCAACTCGTCCAGGTCAGGGCCCGACTCGACGCGGTGATCAGCTCCAGCGAGGCCCCGGCCAACGGCTGCGCCTATGCGGACGCCACCCCGCGGTGATCGCCTCCGTGCTCAGTGCGCCCCGGCGACGGGCTGTCGGACGATCGCGGGCGGGGTGCCGGGGGTGAGGTCCGGAATGCCGTAGAGCTGGTCGAGCACCTGCACCGCGGCGCCGGCAGCGATGACGTCCGCGCCCAGGCGGGACAGGGTCACCATCGGGGCCAGCCAGTCCGCGCGCGGCACGTCGGTGCGGACGGCCCGCTCGACCGCGGGAAGGTAGACGTCCGCGTGGCGCAGCAGATCCGCACCGGCCAGCACCACGTGGGCGAGGTCGAGGGTCTGGAGCAGGTTGACGACGCCGACGGCCAGGACGCGGGCCGCGCGGGGGACGTCTCCCGCCTCGATGGCACGCAGGTGCACGACCTCCAGGCAGCCGAGGCGTCCGCAGACGCAGCGGGGCCCGTCCAGGTCCACCACCGTGTGCCCGAACTCCCCGGCGTTGGTGTGCGCGCCCCGGTGAGCGGTGCCGCCCAGCCAGAAGCCACCGCCGATGCCGGATTCGACCATGATGAGCGCCGCGTCGCCGAACGTCGCGCCGTGCCGCCACGCCTCGGCGGTGATCCCGGCGGTGACGTCCTTGTCGAGGTGCACCGGCAGGCCCAGGTGCGCCTCGGCCAGCTCCCGTAGCGGGACGTCGTGCCAGTGCCGCAGCCCGTGCGCGTCCCGGACCAGCCCGTGCGCGTGGTCCAGTGGGCCGATCATGCCGATGCCCACGCCGGTCAGCCGGCTTCGCAGCTCGGTGCCGGCGGTGATCGCCCCGATGCCGACGGACAGGGCGTCGAGGAGCTGCTCGGGGGTGAAATCGGCGGGTAGGGGGCTGACCGTGGAGTGGTGCACGGTGCCGGCCAGGTCGACCAGGACCAGCCGCAGGGTGCGCCGGGCGACGTGCGCGCCGATCGCGTACCGGCTGTCGGGGACCAGCTCATAGACGACGGCGGGCTTGCCGATACCCGGGCGGCGGACGCCAGCGGAACGGATCAGCCCGTCGGCGGTCAGGCGGGCGATGACCTTGGAGACCGCCTGCGGTGTCAGGCCGGTGGCGTGAACGACTGTGGAGCGCTCGAACGTCCGTACGGTGCGCCCCACGGCCATGACCAGCGCCTGGTTGTAGCCGCGCAGGAACGTCACGTCGGCTGTGGTGCGCGTCATCTCACCACCCTATTACGCAACGCTGTTGCTAAATTCGCTCGGTGAACGGACTGAGCAGAGGCCAGCGCCTGGCGGCGTTGGCGGCCCTGGCCCTGGGCGGCGTGGCGGTCGGCCTGACGGAGTTCGTGGCGATGGGTCTGCTGCCCGAGATGGCACGCGGCCTGCTCCCGCAGGAGTACGCCCGATCGTCGTCGGACGCGGTCGCCCACGCCGGTTGGATGATCACCGCGTACGCCCTGGGCGTGGTCGTGGGCGCCCCGCTGATCGCCGCCCTCAGCGCGCGCCTGCCCCGCCGCAGGCTCGTCCTCGGACTGCTCGTCCTCTTCGTCGTCGGCACGATCGCGTCCGCCACGGCCCCGACGTTCGAACTGGTGCTGGTGGCGCGGTTCGTGGCGGCGCTGCCGCACGGCGCGTACTTCGGCGCGGCCGGCCTGCTCGCGGCGACCCTGATGGGCCCCGGCAACGAGGCCCGGGGCTTCGCCACCGTGCTCGGCGGGCTGACCGTGAGCAACGTGGTGGGCGTACCGCTGATCACCCGGCTCGGGCAGGCGGTCGGCTGGCGTGCGGCGTACCTGGTGATCGCCGGGGTTTTCCTGCTCACGCTGCTGGCGGTGCTGGCGGTCGTTCCGGAGGTCGCCGCGGCGGCGGACGGCTCGCCGGCCGCCGAACTGCGGGCGCTGCGGACCTCGCAGGTGTGGCTGGTCGCCGCCACCGGGGCGATCGGCTTCGCCGGGTTCTTCGCTGTCGACTCCTACATCGCGCCGGTCACCACCGACGTCGCCGGCCTCTCCGCCGCGACCGTGCCGTGGGTGCTGGTCGCGGTGGGTCTCGGCATGACCGTCGGCAACGCACTGGGCGGTTGGCTCGCCGACCGGGACCTGCGCCGCAGCATGATGATCGGCTTCGTCGCCATGATCGTCAGCATCGGCGTGTTCAGCCTCGTCGCGTCGAACCGGGTGGGCCTGTTCGTCGGCGCTTTCCTGGTCGGCGCGACGAGCCTCTACCTCGGTCCGGTCCTGCAGGCACGCCTGATCACGGTCGCGCCCGGGGCCCAACTGATGGGCGCGGCGCTCAACCAGTCCGCCATGAACATCGCCAACAGCCTCGGCGCGGCGCTGGGCAGCGTCACCATCGCCGCCGGGCTCGGCTATCTCGCGCCGGCCCGGGTGGGCCTGATCCTGGCGGTCGTGGGGCTGGGCCTGGGAATCGTCAGCTTCGCCGCTGGTCGTCGCCGCGACCGGAAACCGGCAGTCGTCGCGGGCTGACGGCCACCGCTGCCGCTCAGGAGACCGCGGCGGCCAGGAGGTCGCCGACGGCGGCGCGGACGGGATCGGGATTCGCCCAGGACCAGTTGGGGTGGGCCCGGTTGGTGAGCAGGGCGAGCACGAGCCTGCGGTCCGGGTCGACGAGGAACGAGGGGCCGGCGAACCCGGTGTGGCCGAAGGTGCGCGCGGACGCGAGCCGGCCCATGAACCAGGGCTGGTTGAGCACCACGCCGAGACCGTGGGCGGCCGTACGGTGGGGGCGCTCGGGGTCGACGGCCGGCTTACCCGCGTTGTGGTTGGTGAGCATCCTGCGCACGGTGCCGGCGGCGAGGACCCGTCTGCCCTGGTAGGTGCCGCCGTCCAGGAGCATCTGACCGATGGCGGCGAGGTCGGTGGCGCTGGCGAAGACCCCCGCGTGGCCGGCGACACCGCCGAGGTGGTTCGCGACGTCGTCGTGCACGGTGCCCCGCAGCAGGCCCCGGGACGACCGGGCGTCGGTCGCGACCATCCGGGTGGCCCGTGCGTTGCCGGACAGCCAGGTGCTGGGTGTGAAGCCGGTGTCGCGCAGGCCGAGCGGACCGGTGAGGTTGGCCTTGAGCGCCTGGTCGAGGCGTCTGCCGGTGGCCTTCTCGACGATCTTGCCGGCGACCATGAGCCCCACGCTCGAATAGCGGAACGTCTTCCCGGGCACGGCGCCGGAGACCAGCGGGGTGGTGAGGACGGCGTTCCAGCGCGCGGTGTTGTCGGGCAGCCCGGTGACCTTGGCGCCCACCGGGAGACCGCTGGTGTGGGTGAGCAGCATCTCGACGGTGACGCCGTCCTTGCCGGCGCCGGTGAAGCCGGGCAGGTAGTCGCGGACCGGCGCGCCCAGCTCGACGCGACCCTTCTCGACCTGCTGCAGCAGCAGGATCGCGGTGTAGACCTTGGTGACCGAGGCGAGGTCGAAGACGGAGTCGGGGCGCATCACGACGCGTTGGCTCGCCGCGAGGAGTTTCGGGCCGGCCGCGTAGCGTAGCGCCTCCCCGACGGCGGTGTGCACAGTCGTCTTCCCGTCGACACGCACGACGGCGACCGCGCCGGGGAAGCCGTGATGCTGGACGGTCTGCGGCGAGGCGGGCAGGTGACGCCGCAGCAGGGCCGTCAGTTGCGGGGCGTACCGGGCCTGGTTGGCCGCCGTGGCGCCGCCGCCGGGCGACGGGGAGGCGCTCGGAGTGCCCGACGCCGGGGTGGTCCCGGCCGCACCGAACCCCACCCGGTTTCCCGCGGCGTCGGTGGCGGTCGCCGCGTCGCCGAGGTCGGCCCCGCCCGGGCCCGTGCCGCCGCCGTCACCGCAGCCGGTGAGGGCGCCGGTCGCGGCGGCGAGGCCAGCTCCGAGCAGGGTACGACGTGCGACAGGCATGCCGGTGATGCTGACAGGACGCAAGCGGGCGCGCCAGCCTCGCTCAGCCGAACGTCGACCGCGTCCAGCGCCATGGTTGGTGTCTGACACCCGGGCGGACGTGTCGGGTCGACGGTCGCCGCTGTGCAACGATCGGTGCCACACCTCGTAACCCCTTGGAGAGCACGATGTCCCTCTCCCCGGTTCGGGTCTTCGCCGCGCTGAACGCCGTGCGACCCCCCGACCAGCCGACCCCACGCCTGGGTAAGGCGGTGGTGGTCGGCGGCAGTGTCGCCGGCCTCCTGGCCGCCCGGGTCCTGTCCGACCACGCGCAGAGCGTGGTTCTCCTCGACCGGGACGACCCGCAGGTCAGCGGCGCCCGGCCCGGCGTGCCACAGGGGACGCAACTGCACGCGCTGCTGCCCGGCGGCCTGCTCCAGCTTGAGCAGCTGTTCCCCGGCTTCCGTCAGCAGGCGCTGGCCCACGGGGCGATCGAGGCGCCGCCCGCCGCCCGGCGCAGCTACCTCGACGGCCGGCGGAAGGTTGTCGTACCGGACGACGACGACAGCCTGGCGGGCAGCCGGCCGCTCCTGGAGGGGCTGATCCGCCAGCAGGTGCTCCGACTGCCGAACGTCAAGACGGTCACCGGCCGTGCCACGGGTCTCGTGTTCGACGGCGACGCGGTCACCGGCGTCCGGTGTGAGGTCGATGAGGTGCCCGGCGTCGAGGCCGCCGACCTGGTGGTGGACGCCATGGGCCGGTCCAGCCGGCTCTCCGACTGGCTGGAGCAGGCCGGCTGGGAACGGCCCACCACCCGTCGGATGGCCGTGCACCTCAACTACGCGACGGCCCTCTTCCGCCGCCCCGAGCAGACTCCGGAGGCGACAGTCGTCCTGGCCCTGCACACCCCGCGGACCATGACGGACATCGCCGGCGCCGCCTTCTTCGCGATCGAGGACGGCCGGTGGATGGCCATGATGGCCGGCTACGGGAAGGACCGGCCGGGACGCACCGCCGAGGACTTCGTCCGACGGCTGCGGGAGCAGTTCCCGCCGGAGTTCGGCGAGGTCGCCGCGCAGGAGATGCTCGGCGACGTCCAGACCTACCACCACGCCGACAGCCGCCGACGGGACTTCCACGCGCTGCGACGGTTCCCGGCGCGGCTCGTCAGCGTCGGTGACGCCGTCGCGTCGTTCAACCCGGTGTACGGGCAGGGGATGACGGCGGCGGCCCTGCACGCGGCCTGCCTGTCGGCGTACCTGCTCTCCGATCCGGACCTGAGCGTTCCCGCTCGCCACTTCCTCGACCTGCAGAAGGTCGTGGTCGACGCCGCCTGGTCGACCTCGACCTCCGCCGACCTGGCGCTGCCGCACGTCGACGGGCCCTACCCGCGCGGCTACCGGGTCTCCAGCTGGGTCAGCCGGCAGATCCTCACGGCGACCGTCACGGACGTGGCGATCGCCCGCCGGTTCAACGAGGTCGTCTCCCTGCGGGAGCACCCGCTGTCGCTGGCCACACCCGGCGTGATCCTGGGCGCCCTGCGCGCGAACCGGCGAGCGGGCTGACGGTCGTGCGGGCCTAGCCCGGTGTCCCGCGCAGGATGTCGACGACGAAGCGGTGGTCGTCCAGCTGGGGGAGCCCGGAGACGCCCATCCAGCCCACGACACCGGCGCCACGAACGCGCAGGGGCACCGCGCCGCCGGCCGCCGCGTACCGCGAGGCCGGCAGGCCGAACTTCTCGGTGAGCGTCGTCTGCTTGTCCTGGCAGAGCCGGGCCATGTACAGCGACGAGTGCTCGAACCGCATCACCACGCGGCCCTTGCGGCGCAGCCACCCGTCGTTGTCCGCCGTCGAGCCCGGCAGACCGCTGTGGAACAGCTGGCGTCCGTTGCGCCACACGCCCACCGAGATCGGGAGCCGCTGCTGTGCGGCGGCGGTGACGGCGAGCACGCCCAACTCGAACGCGTCCGTCTCGGTCAGGCCCGCGAGCTCCAGCTCGCTCTCCTCGCGCAGCAGCTCGTCCAGCGTCGGCCACTGGTCATGGTCGGATGACATGTACCTTCTCCTCGTCGAGCGGGTGGAAACGTCGTTCACCAGGCGCAGGGCGCGTAGTCCTTCAGAAAGACCCCGTACAAATCCTCGCCCAGCTCGCCGCGGACGATCGGGTCGTACACCCGGGCCGCGCCGTCGACGAGGTCCAGCGGTGCGTGGAACCCCTCGTCGGCCAGCCGCATCTTCGTCGGGTGGGGCCGCTCGTCGGTGATCCAACCGGTGTCGACGCTTGTCATCAGGATGCCGTCGGTAAGCATCTCCTGGGCGCTGGTGCGGGTCAGCATGTTCAGCGCGGCCTTGGCCATGTTGGTGTGCGGATGCCCGGGCCCCTTGTAGCCACGGCCGAACTGGCCCTCCATCGCCGAGACGTTCACCACGTACTTGCGGCGTGCCGGCGCGGCGGCCATCGCCGGGCGCAGCCGGCTGACCAGCACGAACGGCGCGGTGACGTTGCACAGCTGCACCTCGAGCAGCTCGACCGGGTCGACCTCCTGCACCCGCTGGACCCAGCTGTTGACCGAGTCGAGGTCCGGCACGAGGCCGCCGGCGTCGATGGCGGTGGACGCCGCGATCCGCTCCGGCGAGGCCGATCCGCTCGTCAAGGCCAACGCGGTGAGCGCGTGCGGGGTGAGGGCTGTCGACTCCGTGCCGGCGGTCAGGCTCCCGGCCGGGCCACCCGGAGCGGTCGGCTTGGCGAACGTGATCAGCTCCGGCAGGGGACCGTCCGGCAGCGCCGCGGCCTCCGCGGCGACGAGCTGGGCGTACGCCCCGGGCGAGCGACGGACGGTCTGCGCCGCGTTGTTGATCAGGATGTCGAGGGGGCCCTGGCTGCTCACCGAGTCGGCGAGGGCGATCACCTGGGCGGGGTCGCGCAGGTCGATCCCCACGATCCGCAGGCGGTGCAGCCAGTCCCCACTGTCGGGCATCGCGGCGAAGCGGCGGACCGCATCGTGCGGGAACCGCGTCGTCACCGTCGTGTGCGCGCCGTCGCGCAGCAACCGCAGCGCGATGTACATGCCGATCTTGGCCCGGCCGCCGGTGAGCAGCGCGCGCCGGCCGGTCAGGTCGGTACGCGCGTCGCGGCGCTCCCGGTTCAGCGCGGCGCAGGACGGGCAGAGCTGGTGGTAGAAGGCGTCCACCTCGCGGTAGCGCTGCTTGCAGACGTAGCAGCCGCGCGGGTTGTGCAGGAATCCGGCCGTCGTGCCGCTGGTGGGGGAGGCGAGGGGGATGCCCTGGGTCTCGTCGTCGATCCGGCCGGGCGCGCCGGTGGCCGTGGCCTCCGTCACCGCCCGGTCGGCAGCCAGGACGGCGTCGCGCCGCTCATCGCGTCGCCGCTGCTTGATCACCTTATAGAGCTTCGCGGTGGCACGCTGCACCCGCACCACGTCGGGGTGGTCGGGAGGAAGGGCCTCCAACGCCTCGAAGACGCTGAGACAGGTCTCCAGCCGGTTCCGGTCAATGCCGTCCAGACCGTTTTGGGCGATCTTGTCCACTGTCATGCGTCGTTGTCTCGTCCCATGTCCCGTGCCGGATTCCGCCGGCCCACCCCACGTCCGACCCGAAACTGTACGCACCGCGCCGTCCCGGACGCATCCCGCGCCGCGCCGCCCGCCCGGGGTGACCCTCGCGCCGTCGGACACCCTGCTCGGTGCCGTGGTCGGCGTGGGGGATGCTGGTTGCGTGCAGATCACCATCCTCGGCCCCCTCGCCGTCGACGGCCGACCGGTCCGGGGCGAGCGGTTGGCGGCGGTGCTCCGCGCGCTCGTCGACGCGCGTGGCCGGGCGGTCTCCACCAGTCTGCTCGTGGACGCGGTGTGGGACGGGACGCCGCCCGACGACGCGACAGGCGCCGTGCAGGCGCTCGTGTCCCGCGTACGCCGTCTCGGGCTGCCCGTGGTGGCCGTGCCCGGGGGATACCGCCTGCCCGCCGACGAGGTCAGCGTCGACGCCGTCGAGGCGCGGGCGCTTGTCGATCGGGGGCGTGCCGCCCTGCGGGCCGGCGACGCGCGGGCGGCCCGCGACTCGGCCGACCGGGCCCGTGCCCTGTTCCCCGAGGTCCCGGAGATCGTCACCACCGAGGACACCCGCCTGTTCACCGACGTCGCCGCGCTGCGCGCCGAGGCGGCGCTCGCCGATGCCGGGCCGTACGACGAGACCGACCTGCGCCGGCTCGTCGCCCGGACGCCCCCGGACGAGCCGTCCGCAGCCCTACTCGTGCGCGTGCTGGCCGCGCAGGGGCGGGAGGCCGAGGCGTTGGAGGTGGTCGAGCGCCTCCGTGACGACCTGGCCGAGCGCTACGGCACCGACCCGTCACCCGTGCTCACCCAGGTGCACCTGGCGCTGCTGCGCGGCGAGCTCACCGCGCCGGCCGTCGCCGCGCCACCCCGCCCGCCGTCGCGGATCGCCCTGCCCGCCGCGTGGCGTCGGCCGATGACCGCCCTCGTGGGCCGCGAGCGCGACGTCGAGGCCCTGGACGCGGCGCTCGACGAGTCCGCCCTCGTGACGATCGTGGCGTCCGGTGGCGCGGGCAAGACCCGCCTCGCGGCCGAGGTCACGCGGCGCACGGCGGCGGCCGGGCAGACGGTACGCGTGGTCGAGCTGGCCGGGCTCCGCTCGCCCGACGAGGTGCTGCCCACGGTGCTCGCGGCGCTCGGTGGCGCGGACACCTCGACGACCGGCGGCAACCTGGGCCTGGAACGGCGGGTGCTCAGCCCCGAGGAGCGGTTACGGGCCCTGGCGCCGGACCTCGACGGGCTGGTCGTGCTGGACAACTGCGAGCACGTCCTCGACGCGGTGGCCGTCGTGGTCGCCGACCTGCTCGCGGTGATCTCCCCGGAGGTCGCGGTGCTCGCGACCAGTCGTGCGCCGCTGGGCCTGGCCGGCGAATGGGTGCACCGCCTGACCGCCCTGCCGGACTCCGACGCGCTCGGTCTGATCGAGTCCCGGGCGCGGGCCGGTGGCGCGGTGCCGACCTGGGACACCACGCGCGCCCTCGCACTGTGCAACCGGCTCGACAACCTGCCGCTGGCCCTCGAACTGGCCGCCGCGCGACTGCGGCACATGCCGATCGACGACGTGCTCGCCGGTCTGACCGACCGGTTCGCGCTGCTCGACGACGCGCTGCGGGGCCTGCCGGAACGCCACGCGAGCCTGTGGGCGATGGTCGACTGGAGCCGGGAACTGCTCGCCCCCGACGACCGCACGCTGCTCGCGCGGGTCGCGGTCATCCCCGCGCCGTTCACCGCGGACCTCGCCGCCGCGGTCGCGCAGACCCCGGACGTACGGCGGGGACTGGCGCGGCTCGTCGAACAGTCCCTGCTGACCCTGGTCGAGGGGGACGGTCCGCCGCGCTACCGGATGCTGGAGACCGTCCGCGAGTACGGCGAGGCCCGCCTTGACGCGTCCGGTGACCGGACCGCGGCGATGGCCGGTCTGGTCGGCTGGGCCCGGGACGAGGCGGTCGGCCTGGCCGGTCGCCTCGTGGGCCCCGGCCAGGTAGAGGCGCTCGACCGCTGCGCCGCCGAGCAGGACAACCTGGTCGCCGGTCTGCGGTGGGCGCTCGAGCAGGACGACGAGCCCGCCGTCGTCGACGTCGCCACCGCGCTGCTGCACCTCTGGACGGTGCGCGGTCTGCACCTGGAGGTCCTCGCATGGGCGCGCGGGCTGCTGCACGTCGACGAGCCGCAGCGGCGTCGACGCTCGGCGATCCTGCGAGGCCGGGCCAGCGGCCGGCCGCTGCCGCACGCCGACCGGCTCGCCTGGACGTGCCTGTTGATCAGCGTGAACAGTGGCATCAGCGCCGACCTGCGACCCGCCGTGCTCGGTCGACGTGCGCTGCGGACGCTGCTCGCGGAACGGCCCGCCGAGGTGTCGCCGCGGCTGACCGCGTTCGCGGCGGCGTTGCCCGGCTTCGACAAGTCCGACCTGGACCAGAGCCTGAAGAGCGCGACCGAGATGATCGCGCACCCGGACCCGTACGTGCAGGCGCTCGGCCTGATCGCCCGCGCGGCGGTACGGGAGAACAGCGGCCTGCCCGAGGCGTCGATCGACGACGCCGAGCAGGCGTACCACCGCTTCGAGAGAGTGGGCGACCACTGGGGCATGGCGATGGCCGCCGGCGCCGTCGGGCAGTTCCTGCTGCCCGGCCGGGAGGGACGGTCGGCCGAGTGGCTGGCGCGCAGCGTCCGACACATGGAGATGGTCGGCGCCCAGCAGGACGCGCGGTCGATCCGGGTGCGGCTGGACGTGCAACTCGCCCTGGCCGGCGACGCGGACGCGGAGCGGCGACTCGGTGAGACGGCGACGCCGGGCCAGGCCGAGCAGATGGACCTCGCGCAGGCGCTTCTCGGCCTGGCGCACCTCGCCTGGCAGCGCGAGCGCTACGACGAGGCGCTCGCCCACGCCGACGAGGTGAACCGTGCCCTCGCCGGCTGGACCGGACCGCCACCACAGCCGCGCGTGATGCTCCGGACCTCGGTGGCGGTCCTGTACCTGCGGGTGGCCGACGCGCGGGGGGTGGCCGGCACCGAGGCCGCCGCCCAGGCGGCCGCGTTGCTGGCGCTCGCCCGCGACGACGCGCTCACCTCGAAGGACCTGCCGGTCATCGGGGCGTGGGCGTCGAGCGGCGCGGAACTCGCCGCGTACCGGGGCGACGTCGACACCGCCCGCGAGCTGTCCGCGCTCGCGAAGCGGCTCGGCACGCACATGGAGCTGTTCCTCCCGAGCGGGCGTAGCGAACGACTCGACGCCGCCCTCGGGAACGAGGAGCAGCGTGAGTCGTCGCTGGCGGTCTGGCGTGCCCGGCCGGTGGCCGCGGCCGTCAGCCGGATCCGCGAGCTGATGGAGGACCTGCTGGTCTAGATCTTCTTGCGGTACGCGCGCAGTGCCAGCGGCATGAACACCGCCACGAAGCCGGCGCACCAGGCGAGGGTCCACCACACGTGCGTGTCGAGCGGGGTACCGAGGAACAGCCCGCGTACCGACGCCACCAGGTGGGTCATCGGGTTGACGTCCACGAAGGCCTGCATCCAGCCGGGCAGGGTGTCCGCGCCGACGAACACGTTGGAAGCGAAGCTCAGCGGCATGATCAGCGCGAACATCAGACCCTGCACGGCGCCGGGGGTGCGGACCTTCATCGACACGTAGACGGGCAGCCAGCTCAGGCAGAGCGCGAACAGTACCGCGAGCAGGCACCCGGCGATCGCCCGGAACGGGTCGGTGTCGATCCGGAAACCCATCAGGTACCCGATCGCGAGGGTCGAGACCGTGACGATCACGTACCGGACGACGTCGCCCAGGACCGCGCCCACCAGCGGCGCGGAGCGGGGGATCGGCAGCGACCGGAACCTGTCGAAGATGCCCTTGGCGATGTCGGTGTTGAGGTTGACGCCGATCGCGATGGCCCCGGTGGCGATGGTCTGCGCCAGGATTCCGGGCAGCAGGAACTGCAGGTAGTCGTGGGTCGAACCGGCGACCGCGCCGCCGAAGATATAGACGAAGATGATGAGGAACAGCACCGGTTGCAGCGTGACGTCGATAAGTGCCTCGGGCGTCCGCCAGGTCTTGATGAGACTGCGCTTGGCGAGCGCCAACGAGTGCCGTACGAGCCGGAACGGTCGGGGATTCGGGGCGGCCGTGGACAGGGCGGGGCTCGCGGTGGGTTTTGTGCCTACCAGGGTGCTCATGCCGCTACCTCCACGCGCTCAGTGGTGTCGTCCTCGGATGCCGTACGCCCGGTGAGGGTGAAGAACACCTCGTCGAGGCTCGGCAGGTGCAGGGAGAGTTCGGTGACGGAGATGCCGGCGGCGGCGAACCGCGCGACGCTCTCGGTCAGGGCCGTGTCGTCGGTGACCGGCACCGCGAGCACGCCCTTGCGGATCTCGTCGGCCTGGGCGCCGGAGCCGACCTCGGACAGGATCGTCGCGATCCGGGGCAGGTCCGCGAGGTCGGACGGCCGGACCTCCAGCGTCTGCCCGCCGACCACCCGCTTGAGCCCTTCGGGGGTGTCGTGGGCGATGACCCGCCCGTGGTCGATCACCGTGATCGCGTCGGCGAGCGCGTCGGCCTCCTCCAGGTACTGCGTGGTGAGCAGCACTGTCGAGCCGTTGGTGACAAGCGACCGGACCACATCCCACATGTCCTCGCGCTTGGCCGGGTCCAGCCCGGTCGTCGGCTCGTCCAGGAAGATCACGTCGGGGGAGCCGACGAGGCTGGCGGCCAGGTCCAGCCGCCGCCGCATTCCGCCGGAGTAGGTCTTGGCCTGCCGGTTCGCCGCGTCGGTCAGGTCGAACCAGTCCAGTAGTTCGGCGGCCCGTCGGCGGGCGCCGGCGCGGCCCAGCTCCAGCAGCGTGCCGAACAGCTCCAGGTTCTGCCGCCCGGTCAGGTCCTCGTCGACCGAGGCGTACTGGCCGGTGAGGCCGATGCTCTGCCGGACCCGCTCGGCGTCGCGGACGACGTCGAAGCCGCCGATGCGGGCGCTGCCGGAGTCCGGGGTGAGCAGCGTGGACAGGATCCGGACGGCGGTGGTCTTGCCCGCGCCGTTGGGGCCGAGCACGCCGAGCACGGTTCCCCGGGGTACGGCGAGGTCCACGCCCTGCAGCGCCCTCGTCTTCCCGAATGTCTTGACGAGGCCCTCGGCCTCGATCACCAGGTCGGTTGTCATGCCTCAGAGCGTGCGCCTGTCGCCTGACACCGCGCCGACACGGCACCGACACCCCCGTCGACAGGGGCTGACAGCGGGACCGGGGCTGCCGGCAGGGCGACCGACGGCCCGGGGTGGCGATATGCTGGCCGTGGCAGAGCGCCTGCCCGAGCCCGATGTGGTGGCCCACGCCCGACCACATGTTTGGGGCCAAGAGTCGCCGACTCCGCGCCGTCGTGTCGACCATCGGTGTGTCCGTCACGCCGCCCGTTCGGTGAGGTGCGTGGGGCTGCACCGGAGGCGCCATGTCTGATCACCACCCCCGCCGCCCCCCGACCCCGGGACGTGCCCGTAAGCGCGCCATCCGGGAACAGGCGGCCCGTACCGGCGTCGCCTACTCGGTGGCCGCCCGGCACCTCGAGTCGCTCGGGCTGGGACCCGGCGAGACGCTCGCCACGTTCGGTCGGACGATCTATCCGATCGGCTCCGACCCGCACCGCCAGCTGCTCGTGGAACGCCGAGAGCGGCGCTCGTTCGAGGAGCGGGTGACGGACACACGGCGGGCCGCGGCCCTGCCGACCGGCCGTGCCCACCACCTTGTCGACCGTTTCCCGCCCAGTCGGGGACGTGGGGGCACCGGAGTGGGAGCGCTCTATCACGGCGACGGTCGCACGGAACTGCTCGCGATGCTCTACCTCGTGGTCGCGGCCGAGTCGCCGGGGCTGCTGCCCGACGTGGGGGATCTGGTCTGGATCGCGGAGCTGGGCGAGGACACCGCCCTGGACACGGCCTGCGCCGAGGTGGACCGCGAGGCCCGCCGCCTGCTCGACAGGGAGCCGGTGTCGCTCTGGTCGATGATCGAACAGGCGCTGGTCCGCGCCGAGCGCGGCCCGGACTGGCCGGTCCGCGAGGAGGCGATCCGGCACGCGGCACTCCTGCGGGTGATGATGACCCCGCGGGTGGGGCCGGCGGGCGAGCCGTACGTGGCGGGGCTGCCCGTCACCGGTGTTCGCCAGATCCTCGACGCGCTGCTCATCGTGGCCGACGACGGGCATGCTCCGGGCACCCGGGTACGCCTGCTCGACCAGTCGAACGAGGCGGGGATGGCCACGATCGTCGGCGCCCGTTGGGGTTCGTCCGGTCCGCCGGTGGGCTATCTCGTCTGGCCCGACGGTGCGAAGGCGCCGCTGGCGGCCCGCGCCGACGAGCTGGTCGTCCTGGCTGCCCAGGAGTCCGTCCCACGGTGAGGCGGGACGTCGGGCGGCGGGATGTCCGCGCCCGGGACTTGAAATCCTACCTGTCTGATAGGAAAATCGATTCATGCTGCTTGTTCGGCTGTTCACCTCCCGCCGAGTCGTCGACCTGATGAGGGTCGCGGCGCAGCTCTGTCCGGCGGCGCCCAGCCCGGCCTGAGCGGGCCGCCCCTGCCGCCTGGACCCATCCCTCGGGAGGAACGCCATGACGTCGTCCACCGACGACCCGACCGACGCCGACGCCGACGCGCTGCGGACGTTGCTGCGCCACCAGGCCAGCACCGTCACGGTGGTCACCGCCCCCGGCGCACCGCCGGTCGGCTTCACCGCGACCTCGTTCACCTCGGTGTCGCTGACGCCACCGATCGTCTCGTTCTGTCTGAACCTCGGCTCGTCGAGCTGGCCGACGCTGGCGCGGGCCCGACACGTGGCGGTGCACCTGCTCTCCCATGACCAGTCCGAGCTGGCCCGGACCTTCGCCACCAGCGACATCGACAGGTTCGCCGCGCCCACCCGGTGGCGGCCGGGCCCGCAGGGGGTGCCGATTCTCGACGGCACCCTGGCCTGGCTCCTGTGCCGGGTCGTCGATCGGGTGCCCGTCGGCGACCACGTCGTGGTGTTGGCCGAACCGGAACTGCTGCGCCACGTCGACGTGGGCTCGCCGTTGCTCTATCACCGAGGCCGCTACGCAGGTCTCGCGGACACCGCGGACCCGACCGGCCGTCGCGTCGCCGCCTGATCGGCAGGTGATGCCATGCCGCCATCGTCGTGGCGCCGGACACCGTCGAGGGCTCCGGCCGACTGAGCTTCCGACCCCGCCAACGGTCCGGCCCACGCGAGGGGTGTCCCGGTGCAGCCTCACGCGAGGTCAGTAGCCGTGGGTCAGAGCGTCTCGGCGCGTCGGTGTCGGCGGGTTACTGACAGCCACCCGAGGAACCGGGCGTGCAGCGCCGGCAGATCAGGGCGCACGCCGAGTGCGTGCAAGTCGTCGATGGCGTCGTAGAGGTTCGACGCGAGATAGAACGCGAGGGCGATCGAATGGCCGTAGAACTCGGTGGCGAGGTGGAGTTGCGCCGGGGAGCACGGCCAAGGCGCGGCGCAGTTGCGGCACAGCCACGCGGGGCGCATCGGTTGGTGCGGGCGGGCCGGCACTAGTCAACCCGCTGCGGAGTGCGCCGGATCGGGCGGCGGGGGTCGTTGGCGCGGCGTGGGGACTGAACCTGTAGGCGTAACCCGTCGCGATTCACGTACAGCTCCCGCCGGGCTACCGCGTCACCTGCCGCGTTCAGGTCGTAACCGTCGATCCACACCCACCCCTCGTACGTATACCGCTCGGGGAACTCGCGAATGACGCGCACGAAGATCGGGCGCAGGAACTGCACACTCGCGGCGGTGGTCAAAAGGACCACGTCGCCGGCCTTCATCTTCCCGATCGGCTTGTCCGGCAAGGCGCTCCCCTGATCGTCGCTTTTGGAGGGGCCGTGAGTGCTTACCCGGCAAGGGCTGCCCCGGTACGAACGCGTCTGCCGGGTTCGGGTCCCTGGCGGCCGCGCCTTCTACAGAGCACCTTGCCCCTTGGAGCTGGACGGCTACACCACGTAGCTATACGTTCTATAGACGTTGAAGACGTTCGCTCGGAGGTGGGCATGAATCAGGCGCTACGAGCGGCGTTGGCCGACACGGGTGAGACCGTCGAAAGTCTTGCCGAGCAGGTAGGCGTAGACCCGAAGACGGTCGCGCGCTGGGTCAACCCAGGCCGAGTTCCACACCCGCGCCACCGCGCAGCCGCAGCGGCTGTCCTCGGCCGTGAGGCTGAGGACATTTGGCCGGACGTCTTGAAGCGGCGTGAACCGGCGTGGCTGCGCCCGTGGGTGGAGACCGAACTTCAGGCGTCCGCCCTGCGTGCCTTTCAGGTGGCGGTCATCCCGGGCTTGCTGCAAACCCCCGATTACGCTTCGGCGGTGCTGGCCAGTGGGGTGCTCGACCCGGACGATGTCGCGGACTACGTCGAGACCCGGCTACGCAGGCAAACGGCGGTGCTCGACCGACGCAAGCCCCCGCTCTTCGTCGCGGTGATTGACGAATTCGCCCTTCGTCGTGGCGACCCCGAGATCATGAACCCGCAGCTAGACCACCTGGTAAAGATGGCTCGGCGGCCGAACGTGCTTCTACACGTGCTGCCGCTGGACGCCGGCCTCCACCCCGGGCAAGCAGGGCCGTTCGTCATTGCCACCACTGAAGACGGCGATGTCGCTTATCTCGATGATCAGGCTGCGGGACGGCTGACGAATGACACCGCTACCCTTTGGGCCACCTGGGATACGCTGCGTTCGGTGGCTCTCTCGCGCCGTCAAACCATCGACTACCTTGAGGCAAGATCATGGCTGACCTGACCGGCGCCCTGTGGCGTAAGAGCACCCGTAGTAGCTCCAACGGCGGCGACTGTGTCGAGGTTGCCGACAACCTTCCGGACGTCGTCGCGGTGCGCGACTCGAAGGACCCATCGGGTCCGGCGCTGGCCTTCCCTCCGGCCGCGTGGGTGGCGTTCGTCGGCCAGGTCGCCGAGCGGCCGTAACCGACCGCGTCACATCGAAGCGCCCGCCCCAGGATTGGGGCGGGCGCTTTGCGCTGCACCGACCAGCGGCCCGGTCCAGCGGACACAATCCCTGTAAATCCTATAGCTTTAGTATGCATTGCGTCAACGAATCAGCCCCGCCACGTGCGATAGCCGACATCCGTCGATCGATTCGTTGACACCACCCCGGCGGTGGCGGTGGACTCGGCTCATGTCCAGCGAGCTGCGGCTGACGATCCGCGGCCACATCGACTTCGGTCGGGTGTGGTCGAGTTCCTGTCTGGCCTGACCCGGCACCCTCGCCCGTACCCGGCCCGCCACACCGGCCGCCGAGGTGGGGCTCACCGCCGAGCCGACCGCCGCGCCATCCGCACCGACACCCCCTGACCGGCCCGCCACGCGTGCGAGGGCCGGGTGTCGGCGTACCCGCATCCGCCTGCCTGGACAGGAGACCCGATCATGCCCGCGCGCCGTCTGCGAACCCTCGCCGCCGCCACCCTCGCCCCGCTGCTCGCCGTCCTCGCCGGCTGCTCCACCGGCGCCGCCCCCGCCGCCGAGGCGGCCGGCCAGCCCCGTGCCGGGGGCACCCTCACCTGGGCCGTGGAGACCGAGCCGATCACCCTCAACCCCCACCAGTACGCCCAGGCCAAGGCCCGCCTCCTGGTCTGGAACACCTTCGAGTCCCTGCTCACGTACGACAAGCAGGGGAAGCTGGTGCCCTGGCTGGCCACCGGCTGGCAGGCCGCGCCGGACGGCCTGTCGTACACCCTGACGCTGCGCGACGGGGTGACCTTCACCGACGGGACGCCGCTGGACGCGGCGGCCGTCAAGGCCAACATCGACAAACTCCGCGAGCCCGGGTACGCACCTGGTGTCGCCGCCGTGCAACTGCGCAACCTCACGGCCGCCGAGGTGGTCGACCCGCGCACCGTACGGCTCACCCTCACCACGCCCGACGTGCTCATCCTCGACTTCCTCGCCTCCCCGCAGGGCGCTCAGGTCTCGCCGAAGTCGCTGCGCGAGGCGAAGAACCTCAAGGCCGGCGGCGTCGACGTCGTCGGCACCGGGCCGTTCGTGCTGGACCGCTACGTCCCCGGCCAGGAGTTGCACTACCGGCGCAACCTTCGCTACGACTGGGCGCCGCCGACCGCGACCCACACCGGCCCCGCCTACCTCGACGAGATCACCTACCGCTTCCTCAAGGAGTCGGCGGTCCGCGTCGGCGCCCTCACCTCCCGCCAGGTGCAGCTCGTCGAGGGCGTGCCCGCCACCGACCAGCCCCTGGTCACCGCCAACCGGACGCTGCGCCTCACCCGGGAGCTGAACTCCGGCTCCGCCTACTCGTACTACTTCAACACCTCGCACGCGCCCTTCGACGACCTGCGGGTCCGGCAGGCGTTCCGGGAGGCCGTCGACGTCGACACCGTGCTGAGGTCGGTCTACCGCGACACCGCCACCCGCGCGTGGAGCGTGATCAGCCCGTCCAGCCCGCTCTACGACAAGAGCCTCGACGGCGGGTACGGCGGCGACGTCGCCAAGGCCAACGCCCTGCTCGACGAGGCCGGCTGGGCGACCCGCGACGCGGACGGCTTCCGGGTGCGCGACGGCCGGCGGCTGACCGTACGACTGGTGCAGGCCGCCCCGTACGTCCGCGACCGCCGCGATGTCCTCGCGCAGGCCGTGCAGGCCGCCGTGAAGCAGAGCGCCGGCATCGACCTGAAGATCGCGCTGGTCGACCAGGGCAGCGCCACCCAGGCGTTCGAACGCAACGAGTACGAGGTCTTCGACAACTCGCGGGCCGACACCGACGCCGGAGCCGCGCTGAACCTGCTGCTGCACTCGAAGGGCGGCATCAACCGCACCCGGGCCAACGATCCCCGCATCGACCAGCTCCTGGAATCCGGTCAGGCAACCGGCGATCCGACGAAGCGGGCCGGCATCTACGCGCAGCTCCAACAGCGGGTCGTCGCCGAGCAGGCCCTGGTGCTGCCGCTCTACGCGCCAGCCGACCAGATCGCGGCCAGCACCAGCGTCGGCGGCGTCCGCTTCGAGCCCACCGCCGGGGTTCCCGCCAGCGCGTACGACCTGTGGATCGGCAGGTGACATGTTCAGCTCACCCCTGCGCGCGGCGGCTCGCCGGCTCGCCGCCGGACTTGTCGTCCTCTGGGCCGCCGCCACCGCCGCGTACCTGGCCCTGCTGGTCGCACCCGGCGACACCGTGGACACCATCGTCGGCGATGGCGCGGACACCCCGCAGATCCGCGCCCAGATCATCGCCGAGTGGAGCCTGGACCGACCTGCCGTCGTCCAGTACCTCGACTACCTGCGGCGGCTCGCCGGGGGCGACCTGGGCCGCTCGTACCTGCTGCAACGGCCCGTCGTCGAGGTGATCGGCGAACAGCTCGCACCCACCCTCACCCTCGCCCTCGCCGCCGCGGGCCTCGGGGTGCTGCTCGCCGTCGTCCTCGCGGTCGCCACCGCCGGGGACCGCCGTCCCTGGCTGCGGCGGGCCAGCTCCGGCGTCGAACTGCTGCTGGTCTCGACCCCGCCCTTCCTGATCGGCGTCGTGCTGCTCAGCGTGCTGTCGTTCCGGTTCGGACTCTTTCCGGTCTCCGGCGACCAGGGCGTCGGCGCGCTGGTGCTGCCCGCCGTCACCCTGGCGCTGCCCATCGCCGGACTGCTCGCCCAGGTGCTCCGCGACGGGCTCGACCGGGCACTCGACGAGCCGTTCGTGCTGACCGCCCGGTCCCGGGGCGTACGGGAACGAACGGTGCTCCTGCGCCACGCGCTGCGGCACGCGCTGCTGCCGGCCGTCACCCTGGCCGGCTGGCTCTTCGGCATCCTGCTCGGCGGCGCCGTCATCGTCGAGCAGGTCTTCGGCCGACCCGGCCTCGGCCAGGTCACCCTCACGGCGGTGACCAGCAAGGACATGCCGGTGGTGCTGGCGGTGGTCACCCTGTCCGCCGCCGTCTACGTGGCGGTCAACACCGTCGCGGACCTGACGTACCTGCTGGTCGACCCGCGCCTGAGAAGGAGCTGACCCGATGACAGTCACCCTGGCCCCGGCAACCATCGACACGCACACACCCCACCCGTCCACCCCGCCCGCCCCGACCGTCCGCCGCCGCAGGTGGCGACCCGGGCTGCTCGCCGCCGGGGCGTACCTGATCCTGCTCGTGGTCGCCGCGGTCTGGCCGACTGCCCTGGCGCCCGGTGACCCGCTGGCGGCGGACCCGCTGGGGGTGCTCGAAGCGCCGAGCGCCGCGCACTGGCTCGGCACCGACCACCTCGGCCGTGACGTGTGGACCCGCGTCGTGCACGGTGCCGGGCACTCGCTCACCATCGGATTGGCGGCCACGGCCATCGCGGTCACCGGCGGTGTGCTGCTCGGTCTGCTCGCCGGCCTCACCCACCGGCTCGCCGACGAGACCCTCAGCCGCGCCTTCGACGCCATCTCGGCCTTTCCGATCCTGCTCCTGGCGTTGCTGTTCATCGCCGTCGCCGGGCCGGGCACCGTCAGCCTGATCATCGCCATCGGCGTCGCCACCCTGCCGCACCACGCCCGGGTGGTGCGTGGTCAGACACTGCTCGTCCGCCGCGCCGCGTACGTCGAACAGGCGGTGACCTTCGGCCTGTCCCGACCCCGGCTGGTCGCGCGGCACGTCCTGCCCAACGTGATCGGCCCGGTGCCGGTTCTCGCGGTGATCGGACTCGGCGAAGCGATCATGATCGCCGCGGGGCTGAGCTTCCTCGGCATGGGTCCACAGCCGCCGTCGCCCGAGTGGGGCGCCATGCTCTCCGAGGGACGCAACTACCTCCAGGTGGCCTGGTGGATCACCGTCCTGCCCGGCGTCGCGGTCACCGCGACAGTGGTGGCGTTGACAGTCGTCGGCCGGCACTGGCAGGCCCGCTTCGACGGGCGGCAGCGCTGATGGCCCCCCTGCTCGCGGTCGAGGACCTGCACGTCGACTTCGACACCCCCACCGGACGGGTCGCCGCGGTCCGGGGGATCAGCCTCACCGTCGAGCGCGGTGAGTGCGTGGCCATCGTCGGCGAGTCCGGGTCCGGAAAGAGCGTCACCGCACGTACCCTGGTCGGCCTCGCCGGCCGCGGCGCGACCGTCCGCGCCGCCCGGCTCGACCTCGCCGGTCAGGATGTCCGTGGCCACGGCCCACGGGACTGGCGGCGGGTACGCGGACGACTGGCAGGGCTCGTCCTGCAGGACGCGTTGGTCTCCCTCGACCCGCTGCGCACCGTGGGCGCCGAGATCGGCGAGGTGCTCGCCACCCACGGCATCGTCGGCCGCCGCGAACGAGCCGGCCGGGTCACCCATCTGCTCGACGAGGTCCACCTCCCGGAGCCGGAGCGCCGCGCCCGGCAATATCCGCACCAGCTCTCCGGAGGTCTGCGACAGCGGGCGCTCATCGCCTCGGCGATCGCCGGGGAACCTGCCCTGCTGATCGCCGACGAGCCGACCACCGCGCTGGACGTCACAGTGCAGGCCCAGATCCTGCGGCTGCTCGCCGAGCGGCGGGCCGCCGGGGTCAGCCTGCTGCTGATCAGCCACGACCTGGCGGTGGTCGCCCAGGTCGCCGACCGGGTGCTCGTCATGCGGGACGGTCGGATCGTCGAGCACGGCCCCACCGCACGGCTGCTGCGGTCGCCGGCACATCCGTACACCCGGCAGTTGCTGGCGGCGGTGCCCTCGGCGTCGTCGCGAGGGCACCGGCTCGCCGCCGCCGCGGTCGGGCGCGACGGCGGCGTCGCGCGTCGGGAGGCGCTGCCTGCCCGTCCCGACGTCCGCCCGGACGACACGCTGCTCGACGCGGTCGGGTTGACCAGGAGGTACGGCGACCACACGGTCGTGCGTGACGTCTCCTTCTCCATCGCGCGGGGCGAGACGTTGGGGCTGGTCGGGGAGTCCGGGTCGGGTAAGAGCACCCTTGCCCGGATCGTCGCCGGTCTCCTGGCCGCCGACTCCGGCGCCGTCACCTTCGAGGGGGCGCCGTGGTCGCAGGTGCCCGAGCGGGTCCGTCGCCCGCTGCGCCGCCGGCTGCAACTGATCTCCCAGGACCCCCTGAGCTCCTTCGACCCGCGCTACCGCGTCGCCCAGGTCGTCGGGGAGAACCTGGACCCCGACGTCGGTCGCGGCGATCGCCGCGACCGGGTCGTCGACCTGCTGCGTCGCGTCGGCCTCGGGCCGGACCTGCTCGACCGGCACCCCCGGCAGCTCTCCGGTGGGCAGCGGCAGCGGGTCGCCATCGCCCGCGCGATCGCCCCACGACCCACCCTGATCGTGTGCGACGAGCCGGTCTCCGCGCTCGACGTCTCGGTCCAGGCCCAGGTCCTTGACCTGCTGGCCGATCTGCGGGCCACCGACGGCACGGCTCTGCTCTTCATCTCCCACGACCTGGGCGTGGTGCACCACCTCAGCGACCGTGTGCTGGTCATGCACGACGGCGCGGTGGTCGAGCAGGGCCCGGTCGGCGACGTCTTCACCTACCCCCGACACGACTACACCCGGTCCCTGCTCGACGCGTTGCCCACGCTCGTCACAACCGGCCGACCGCAGGAGGTACGCCCATGACCGAGAAGACCCTGCACCTGGCCGTGGCCTTGGACGGACTGGGCTGGCACCCGGCCGCCTGGCGGCTCTCGCGTGCCGGAGCGTCCGCGCCGCTGACCGCCCGCTACTGGGCGGGGCTCGCCGGTGAGGCCGAGAAGGCCGCCCTGGACCTGCTGACCATCGAGGACAGCCTCGACCTTCAGTCGTCGCGGTCCGACGGCCCGGACGGCCGCACCGATCAGCTCCGGGGACGTCTCGACGCGGTGCAGATCGCGGCGCGGGTCGCCCCGTTGACCCGGCACATCGGGCTGGTCCCGACCACCAGCACCACCCACACCGAACCGTTCCACCTGTCGACGGCCGTGGCCACCCTTGACCACATCAGCGGTGGGCGGGCCGGTTGGCGGCCCCGGGTCTCGGCCCGGCGAGCCGAAGCCGGGCACTTCGGCCGCCGGGAGATCCCCGTACTGGACCCGTCCCGGCTCGACGAACCGGAGACGGTGCGGCTCGTCGGCGACCTCATCGCCGAGGCCGGCGACGCGGTGGAGGTGGTCCGCCGACTCTGGGACAGCTGGCAGGACGACGCCGAGATCCGGGACGTGGCGACCGGCCGCTTCGTGGACCGGGACCGGCTGCACTACGTCGACTTCACCGGGCGGTGGTTCTCGGTCAAGGGGCCCTCCATCGTGCCCCGGTCACCACAGGGACAGCCGGTGGTCGCCGCGCTGGCCCACTCGTCGGTGCCGTACGCCTTCGCCGCCCGGCACGCCGACGTCGTCTTCGTCACCCCTACCGACCCCGGGCACGTCGCCGCCACCGTCGGCGAGGTCCGGGCGGTCGAGGAGACCGTCGGTCGCAGCGAGCCACCGCTGCGCGTCCTCGCCGATCTGGTCGTGCTGCTCGACGAGACACCGACGCTGGCCCGCCGGCGCAGGACCCGCCTCGACGACCTGCTCGGCGCGGAGTTCGCGTCGGACGCGGCCTTCTTCTCCGGTACCCCGAGGCAGTTGGTCGACCTGCTGGTCGAGTGGCAACGGGCCGGAGTGGACGGTTTCCGGCTGCGGCCGGCGGTCCTCCCCGACGATCTGACCGCGATCACCCGGGCACTGGTGCCGGCGCTGCGCGAACGGGGTCTGTTCCGCACCGGCTATCCGGGCGGGACGCTGCGTGGCCTGCTCGGCCTGACCCGACCGGCCAGCCGCTACGCCGCGACCGCGACCGCGACCGCCTGAGTCTGGAGACCGCCATGCCCAAGCAGATCATCCTGGCCGCGCACTTTCCCGGCGTGAACAACACCACCGTCTGGAGCGATCCGGACTCCGGCAGCCACATCGACTTCTCCTCCTTCGTCCACCTGGCTCGCACGGCTGAGCGCGGCAAGTTCGACTTCTTCTTCCTCGCCGAAGGGCTGCGGCTGCGCGAGCAGCGGGGCCGCATCCACGACCTGGACGTGGTCGGCCGCCCGGACACGTTGACAGTGCTCGCCGCCCTCGCCGCGGTCACCACCCACCTGGGCCTGGCCGGCACGCTCAACACCACCTTCCGGGAGCCGTACGAGCTGGCCCGCCAGTTGGCGAGCCTCGACCACCTCTCCGGCGGGCGGGCCGCCTGGAACGTCGTCACCACCTCCGACGCGTTCACCGGGAAGAACTTCCGCCGGGGCGGCTACCTCGACCGGTCGCTGCGCTACGACCGGGCCGCCGAGTTCCTGCGTGCCGCCCGGACGCTGTGGGAGTCGTGGCCGGCGGAGGCGATCGTGGGGGACCGCGACGGTGGCCGCTACGTCGCGGACGCCCACCCGGGCGCGTTCGCCCACCACGGCGACCAGTTCGACATCGCCGGGCACTTCACCGTCCCGCGCAGCCCGCAGGTGCACCCGGTGATCCTGCAGGCCGGCGACTCGCCCGACGGACGCGAGTTCGCCGCGTCCAGCGCCGACGCGATCTTCTCCCGACACGGCACCCTGGAGGCCGGCCAGGAGTTCTACCGGGACGTGAAGTCCCGGCTGGCCTGGTACGGCCGTCACCCCGACGAGTTGAAGATCATTCCAGGGGTCACCTTCGTCCTCGGCGACACCGACGCCGAGGCGCAGGAACGCGCCCACCACATCCGCCGCCAGCAGGTGAGCCCGCAGACCGCGATCCTGTTGCTGGAGCAGCTGTGGAACCGGGACCTGTCCGGGTACGACCCCGACGGTCCACTGCCCGCCGAGGACCCGGACGTCACCGCCGACACCATCAGCAGGGGCCGGGCCGGCATGTACCCCGACCCGGTCGCCACCGCCCGGCAGTGGCGGGCCCTGGCCGAGGAGAAGGGGCTCGGCATCCGCGACCTGATCATCGAGGTCACCGGACGGCAGTCGTTCGTCGGCACCGCGCGGCAGGTCGCCGAACGGATGAACCACTTCGTGCAGTCCGACGCCGCCGACGGCTTCATCCTGGTGCCGCACCTGACCCCGGCCGGTCTCGACGGGTTCGTCGACCAGGTCGTCCCGCTGTTGCAGGAGCGCGGCGTGTTCCGCGCCGAGTACACCGGAACCACCCTGCGTGACCACCTCGGCCTCGGCCCCGCCCGCCCCTGACCCCTTCCGCCGAGAGTGACGGTTCCCGCATGAAGTTCCTGCTGATAACCCTCATCACCCATCTGCCCGACCCGGTCACCGGCCAGCGCAGAAGCACCACCGCCCGGTTCCGGGAGGTGGTCGACACCGCCGTTCTCGCCGAGGAGCTCGGCTTCGACGGGTACGGAGTCGGTGAGCGGCACGAACGCCCCTTCATCTCGTCCTCACCGCCGGTCGTGCTGAGCCACATCGCGGCCCGCACCTCCACGATCCGGCTCTTCACCGCGGTCACCACCCTCAGCCTGCTCGACCCGGTACGCGCCTACGAGGACTACGCCACCCTCGACCACCTCTCCGACGGGCGACTCGAACTGATCATCGGCAAGGGCAACGGCGCCGCGCAGGCCCAGCTCTTCCACGTCACCGCCGACGACCAGTGGGACCGCAACCGGGAGGGCTACGAGCTGTTTCGCCGGCTCTGGCGGGAGGACAGGGTGACCTGGTCCGGGACGTACCGGCCGTCGCTGACCGAGGCCGAGACCTGGCCGCGTCCGCTGCAACAGCCCATCCGGGTCTGGCACGGCAGTGCCACCAGCAGAGAATCGGTCGACCTCGCCGCGCGCTACGGCGACCCGATCTTCTCCGCCAACGTCACCAACCCCATCGAGCCCTACGCCGAGCTCATCCGCCACTACCGGGAACGGTGGGTCCACTACGGACACGACCCTGCCGACGCTCTCGTCGGCGCGGGGACCGCGGGGTTCCACGTGGCGCGCACGTCGCAGGAGGCTGTCGAGAGGTATCGGCCGATCTTCGACGCCCGGCTCACCGCGTTCCGCAGGCTCGGGATACAGCCGGTCTTCCACACTCTGTCCGACGCCATCGAGCGCAGCTCGATGCTTGTGGGGAGCCCGCAGCAGATCATCGACAAGGTGCTGCGCTACCACGAGCAGTTCGGCCACGAGGTCATCCACCTCCAGGCCGACCACGACGGGCTGACCGACAAGCAGCACCGGGAGAGCCTGGAGCTCTTCCAGGCCGAGGTGGCGCCGGTGCTGCGCCGGGAGATCCCCAGCCGCCCCTTCCGCGCGCCGGTGACCGCCTGCGCGTCGGCCTGACCAGAAACGGGGACCACCATGTCAGCGACCCCTCTGTCCGTTCTTGATCTCTCCCCGGTTCCCGCCGGCGGCACCGTCACCGACGCGTTGCGCAACACAGTCGACCTGGCCGGCCGGGTCGAGCAGTCCGGCTACCACCGCTACTGGTTGGCCGAGCACCACCTCGCCGCAGGCGTGGCCAGCTCCGCGCCGGCCGTGCTCATCGGACAGGTGGCCGCGGCCACCAGCGTGCTCCGCGTCGGCTCCGGCGCGGTCCAGGTCGGCCACCGCACCGCCCTGTCGGTGGTCGAGGAGTTCGGCACCCTCGCCGCCCTGTATCCGGGGCGGATCGACCTCGGCCTGGGCCGGTCCGGACAGCGGCGTGTGGAGGCCGCCCGGGAACTCGGCACGCCTGCCCCGCCGCCGGAGGCCGAGGCCCGGGTGGTCGACGGACTGCTGATTCCACCGCAGTTCTCCTACGCCAGCGTGCTCGCCTCCCCACGCTTCGCCCTGACCAGCGCGCTCCTGCACCAGCCGGGCGCGCAGCCGCCGGCCTTCGCCGACCAGTTGGCCGACGTCCTCGCCCTGCTGCGCGGCGACTACACCGACGCCGACGGCCTGGACGCGCACGCCGTTCCGGGGGAGGGCGCGGATCTGCGGGTGTGGCTGCTGGGCAGCAGCGGCGGAGAGAGCGCACAGCTCGCCGGCGCGCTGGGGCTGCCCTTCGCCGCCAACTACCACGTCAGCCCCTCCTCGGTGCTCGAAGCGGTCGCCGCCTACCGGGCCGCCTTCCGGCCCTCCGACGTGCTGACCCAGCCGTACGTGGTGGTCTCGGCCGACGTGGTGGTCGCCGAGACCGACGAGGCCGCGCGCCGTCTCGCCGCGCCGTACGGGCCCTGGGTACGCAGCATCCGCAGTGGCGAGGGCGCGATGCCGTTCCCCAGCCCGGAACAGGCTGCCGCGCTGCCCTGGACGGAGGAAGATCGCGCACTCGTCGCCGACCGGGTGGACACGCAGTTCGTCGGATCGCCGGGCACGGTCACCGAGCGACTGCGTACCCTGCGGGACGTCACGGCCGCCGACGAGCTGCTGATCACCACGATCACGCACGCGCACGCCGACCGGGTCAGCTCCTACGAGCTGCTCGCCAAGGAGTGGCGGGACTGACCGCGCTTCTCGCCGGCGACGCTACCTGTTCCCCCGGTCGTCGGGTGCTGCCATAATGACTGTGGCGCCCGTCGATACGGCCGGGCCCGGGGGAAGCCCTCCGCGCAGCGCGGATGGTGGGGTTCCAACCCGGAGGCCGCGATGGATCTTGTCCCCGACACCAGCGCCCTTTCCAGCCTTGTCGATCTGCTCGGCGCCGCGTTGCAACTGGCCGCTGCGGTGGTCAGCCTCCTTGCCGTCGGCGCGGCCCGTGGCCGTCGTTCGGATCGGCGTGGCAGGCGCGACGACGACGCCTCGGCCCGATAAGGCGGGGACGCGACCCGGCGAGGGCGAGTGGGCCAGCCGACAGATTTGGCAGGCCGCGCGTTCGGCCTCGGCGGCGGCGGCCATGATGGGTCGGTGCAGATCCTGTCCATCCAGTCGTCGGTCGCCTACGGCCACGTCGGCAACTCGGCCGCCGTCTTTCCCCTCCAGCGGCTCGGGCACGAGGTCTGGCCCGTCCTGACGGTCCACTTCTCCAATCACACCGGGTACGGCGCGTGGCGTGGGCCGTTGCTGCCGGCCGCAGACGTGGCGGAGGTGATCGCCGGGATAGCCGACCGGGGGGTACTCGGTGACGCCGACGCGGTGCTCTCGGGCTACCAGGGTGATCCGGCGATGGGTGCCGTGATCCTGGATGCCGTGGCCCAGGTCAAGGCCGCCAACCCGGCCGCGGTGTACTGCTGCGACCCGGTGATGGGCGACCTCGGTCGGGGCATGTTCGTCCGGCCCGGCATCCCGGAGTACCTACGCGACACCGTCGTGCCGCGCGCCGACATCATCACGCCGAACCATTTCGAGCTGGACTTCCTCGCCGGTCGCACGACGTCCTCGCTGGCGGAGGTGCTGGACGCCGTCGACGTCGTACGCGCCACCGGGCCGCGGCACGTCCTGGTCACCAGCGTGCTGCACGGCGACGTTCCGGCGGGCTCGCTGGAGGTGGTGGCGGTCTCCGACGAGGGCGCCTGGGCGGTCACCACGCCGCTGCTGCCGATCAACCCGAACGGCGGGGGTGACGTCACCGCGGCGCTGTACCTGGCGCACCTGCGGACCTCCGGCTCACCGGCGACCGCGTTGGAGCGCACCATCTCCTCCGTCTTCGCCGTCCTCGAGGCGACACTCGCGGCGGGCACCCGGGAGATCCAGCTGATCGCGGCGCAGGACGCGATCGCCGAGCCGCCCGCGAGGTTCACCGCCCGCAAGCTGCGCTGAGCGCGGCTCAGCGCAGCGCGTCGTCGCGCAGCACCGCGTGCGCGCCGACGGTCTGGTTGACGATCTGCGTGACCCGCACGTCGACGACGACGCTGGCCAGCGCCACCGCGTCCGGGCGGCTCAGGCCGTGCAGCCGCTGCATGAGGGTCAGCATCTCCTCAAGCGCCAGGAACGTCGCCTCGTCGAGGGACGCGCCCACGCCCAGCGTCAGCCAGGCGTCGGCGGTACGGGCCACCGGGCCGGTGACCGGGAAGTCGTCGCGGACGTCGAAGGTCAGCGTCACCTCGTCCATCGGGCACTCGATCGCCGTACCGCCGACCTCGCCGTCGCCCTGCGCGGCGTGCCCGTCGCCTACCGAGAACAGCGCCCCGTCGACAGGGATCGGCAGCAGCAGGGTGCTGCCGGCGGTGAGCTCCTTGCAGTCCAGGTTGCCGCCGCAGGGCCGAGGCGGGATCGTCGAGTGCCGTCCCGGCTCGGCGGGCGGCATGCCGAGCACCCCCATGAACGGGCGCAGCTGCACCGTCTGGCCGTGCTGGTTGCGGCCGGTCAGCGCCACCGGGTCCAGCTCCCAGGCGTGCACCACACCGTCGGACTCGATGCCGTAGCGCTGATTGAACCCGCTCGGCCACCCGCCGGCCACAGTCGTACCCCATGTGCCGGGGACGATCGCGTCGACGCGTACCGCGAGGGTCTGACCGGCGCGCGCACCGCGGACCGCGACCGGCCCGATCAGCGCGTGCCCGTGGTCGGGCCGGTACTGCGGGGCCCGGGGCCGGTCCCGGTTCGGCCCGCCGGGGTACGGGCCGGCCGACCACCAGCAGTCCAGCGTGCGGTAGGTGACGGTGTCGCCGGAGTCGATGGTGAGCACCGGCGCGAGGTCGGGGGAGAAGTGACCGTGCAGGGTCTCGTCGCCCGGTGCGAGGGTGTGTCGCATCTGGGCAGGCTACGTGTCGACGTGGCGCGGCGCGACCCGCGCGCGCTCGCCCGACGACAGCTCGCGAGCCGGTGCGCGGCCGGCCCGACCCGGCCCGGCCGCGCACCTCGACCCCCGGTCAGTCGACTGTCGGCGCTGCAGTCCTGGCCGCCTCGGCCAGCGCGGCGGCGGCCCCGGCGTACGGGTTGTAGCTGTAGCTGCGCGCCAGCCCGGCCGGGACCGTGAAGTAATCGGCGGACAGCTTCGCCGGGTCGCTGGCCAGCTCGCCGCGGGCGGGTACGTCGTTGCCGTCGTCCCAGCCCCACGGGGCGTTCGCGGAGTTCGCCGAGCAGCTCCAGGTGCCCGAGCCGCAGTCGCCGGAGGTGTCGCCGGCGAACGTGCCCAGGCCGGCGAACAGGTTCGCGTTGGACCGCTGCGCCCACAGGCCCCCGGCGGCGAAGATGTCGACGAGTTGGTACCGCACGTCGCGGTCGTCGCCGCTGCTCGGCGTCTCGGCGACTGTGGACGGGTAGTAGACCAGGCCGTCGCCGTTGATGGCGTACTGCGGGTATGCCTTCAGGCCGTGCCCCTGCGCCTCCTGCGCGGTCACCGGATGGGAGAACGAGTCGTGCGGCGAGGTCTGGAACTGCAGGGTGCCGTCGATACCCTCCCGGCCGCTGGTCCAGGTGCTGCCAGCCGGCGCGTACGAGTAGAAGTCGCTGTGCGCGACGGTGACCGCGCCGCGCAGGACGCCGTACGGGGAGCCGTCGCGCTCGATCGCGAAGAGGACGCCCTCGCCGTCGTTCTCGTGCTCGGTCTCGAAGAACGGGTGGTCGGTCCAGTCGCGCGGGTGGAAGAACAGGTACGTGAGGTACCAGTGCGTGCTCGTCTCCACGACGGAGTAGTACACGTGCGCGGCGAGCGAGGTGCCGGACGCGCCAGCGCGGTCCCAGTTGTCGCGCCCGTTCAGGTTGCCGTCGAAGTCCACGGCGGTGAGATAGTCGGACTGACCGCCCAGGGCGTGCGCGCCTGTGGCGTCGACGTCCTGGTAGTGGACGGGCGCCCAGCGCAGGGCCAGCTCGGCCCGGCTGACGGCGGCGGTGGCGGGTGCCGGTGCCGGTGCCGCGAGTGAGGCGACCGCCAGCGCTGACACGGCGGCCGCCGCGGTCAGTGCCCTCGCCACCCGGGTTCGCCGGTTCGTGGTGAATCTGTCGCGCATCGTGTGCTCTCCCGTGTCGAATTGACAGGACACGATGGATGATCGTCGGTTCAGGGGCCCGGTACGTGTCCCTGCGGCGACGAGCGGGCAGCCGCTTTTCGACGGGTTCGCGTCCGACGAGCCGGTGCCGCCGTCCCCCGCCGACGGACGAGCTTGTATTGATGCTTGTCGAATGCGATGCTGTGGTCGGTCGCGCTCGGGAGCCAGCGCGCCCAATCCTCTCCGGATGCGGGGACGCGCGAGGTGGCCACGCCACCCGCGCCGGGCAGTCCCCGTCAGCGGCCGCATGCCGATCGCCGTCGGGCGGCCGCCGCGCACGTCCGGCCCCGTACGGTCGGTCGCCCATCCTCGGCCGCGACGGCGACGGTTCCCCCGGAGGTCCCGATGCTCCGCATCTTCCTGGCAGTCACGACCATGGCGCTGGCCGGCTGGGCCGGCACGACAGGCGTCGCCGAGGCCGCGCCGGCACCGGCGCCGGCGGTCACGCCCACACCCACCCTGTCGCCGTCACCGACCCCGACCTGCCCGCCGGCCCTACCGATCGGCGCCTCGGTGACCGCGGTGACCACCACGAGCGTGACGCTGTCGTACTCGATCTTCTTCCGCCCGCCCTGCGGCTACGACCCGCCGATGACCGTCAGCCTCTTCGCCAGCCGGGAGGACGCCCAACAGTGGCGGGCTCCGGTGGCCCAGGCCGTCACCGGACCCGAGCGCTACGGGGCCGTCACCGTCGACCAGCTGACGCCGGACACCGAGTACTGGTACCGGTTCAGCGACGCCGAGGGCCGGCGGGACCCGTACTGGATCGCGGCGGTCCGGACCGCCGCGTTGGAGGCATGCTCGGCGACGGCCACCATCGACTCCCAGTGGGGCACGGGCTTCGTCGCCACGGTGACGGTGCGCAGCACGGGGACGCAGACGCTGGACCGGTGGAGCGTCTCCTGGCGGTGGGCCGGCGACGAGCGCATCCAGACGGTCTGGCGCGGCGTCGCCGAGACGGCCGGCGCCGACGTGAAGATCCGCAACGCCTCCTACAACGGCACACTCGCGCCGGGTGGCGTGACGACGTTCGGTCTGCTCGTGACCACCAGCGCGGTGCCCGACGGGCTGACGTTGGCCTGCAACCGCTGACCGGTCAACCGGCCGTGGTCCGCGCCCGTCAGGGTTTGCGGGCCACGGCGCCGTAGGCGTCGATTCCGACGGCGTCGGCGTCGTCCGGGTGCCACAACGGAATCGGTACGAGGCCCGGCTCCACCATCGTCAGCCCGGAGAAGCAACTGGCCAGATCCTCCGGGCTGCGCAGGATGTACGGCACGCCACCGTTGTCGGCCAACCGCTGCGCACCGGAGACCACCGCCGGGCTGGTGTTGGTGCCGTCCCAGAGCACCAGGTGGCTGCCGGACGCGGTCGCGTCCATCGTCCGCCCGACGATCGAGCGCACCACCTCCAGGTCCGGCTCGTACCCCAGCACACCCATGAACATCACCGCGATCGGCTGGTCGAAGTCCAGCGTTCGCGCCGCCTCGGCCAGGATCCTCTCCGGGTCGTGGTAGTCGGCCGGCACGTACGTGGTGACGCCCTGCGTGGTCGTGCTGGCCAGCAACGCGCGGGCGTGCACGAGGACCATCGGGTCGTTGTCGACGTAGACGATCCGCGCGTCGGGCGTGATGCCCTGGGCGACCGCGTGGGTGTTCTGCATGGTGGGCAGGCCCGTGCCGATGTCCAGGAACTGCCGGATGCCCACCTCGGCGGCCAGGTGCCGCACGGCCCGCACCAGGAAACCGCGGGACTGCTGCGCCATCACGACGATCTCCGGGTAGACCTCGGCCACCGCGTCACCGGCCGCCCGATCGGACTGGAAGTTGTCCTTGCCGCCCATCCAGTAGTTCCAGATCCGCGCCGCGTGCGGCACCTCGGGCTGCAGGGTCGCGGTGAGTTCGGCGTCCGGGCCGGCCATGGCAGGCTCCTGTCGAGGGGGTCGTCGGTGTGGGTGACACCCGGGATTGTCCACTATCGACGGCGGTGCCCCGGACCGGGTCGCCCGTGACGGTGTGGGCGACCCGGTGACACCTCACGGCGCGTCCACGACCTCCCGGCCCAGCGGCCAGAACGCGGCCGGGACAAGCTTGAAGTTGGCGATGCCGAAGGGGATCCCGATGAGCGTGACGCAGAGCGCGATGCCCGCGAGGATGTGCGACAGCGCGAGCCACCAGCCCGCCAGCACCACCCACAACACGTTTGCCAGCCCGGAGCCGACGCCCGCGCCCGGCTTGGGCACCAGGGTGCGGCCGAAGGGCCACAGCGAGTAGACGGCGAGGCGCAGCGAGGCGACGCCGAACGGGATGGTGACGACCAGGACGAAGCAGACGAGCGCGGCGAAGCCGTAACCGATCGCCAGCACGAGGCCACCACCGAAGACGAGCCACAGGACGTTCAGGACGAAGCGAATCACCCCTTCAGCATGCGCGACGCGCGCCACCGGGGGTTGGGCCGCGATCAGTCCGGCAGCCCGCCGCAGGCGACCCCGTCGATCGTGCACGCCGTGGGCGTCGCGCCGACCGCCGCGCCGTTGACCCGGAACGTCACCCGGACCGAGCCGCCGCCCGGCACCTGACCGGAGCTCCCGTCCGGCACGAACGTCCACACCGCGCCGGCCTGCGTGACCCGCGCCCCCTGCACCGCGCTGACCCGCAACGACTCCCGGGGCAGCGTGACGGCCAGCGTCCACCGCGCCACCGGCGACGGCCCCGGATTGGTGACGGTCACGGCCGCGCCGTAGCTGAGCAGGGCCTTCTCCTCGATGGCGAAGTCGGCGCCCAGCGCGGCCGGGGTCGGCGACGACGACGAGAGGGTCGCGGCCGGCGCGCTGGTCGGCGGCGGGGCGGGCGGCGGGGCCGCGCTGACCGACGGCGGCGCGGACGTGGGCGGGCTGCTGGCCGCCGGCCTCGCCTGCCCCCGGGGCGTACCGGCCTCCGGAGTGCCCAACTGGTCCACCGACGGGGGAGGGTCGAGGGTCACCGGTGCCAGACGCTCCGGCGTACGCACCACACCGATGACGGAGACCACAGTCGCCACCACCACCCCGAGCGCCGCGAGCACGGCGATCCAGGTGGCCCGCGACACACCGCCCCGGCCGGTGACCACCCGCCGTACGGCTGCGGCGGCGGCCACGATCCGGTCCAGCAGAATGATCGCCACAGTACGTCGTGGCTGCGGCGGTGTTGCCGGCACTGCCTCTCCCCTTCACTTCATCGCCGGGCGTCCACACGCGACCAATGGGTCACGGCGGCACCCGACCCGTCACAGGGCGCGTAGCCCGACAAGTATCGACTCGAGCAGCTCCTGCGACGGCAGCTCCGACAGCGTCGGCGGTTCGTGCGTCTCGACCAGACCCGCCCCGAGCAGGTCACCGAGGAGGACCCGGACGGTGCCCAGGGGCAGATCCAGCTCGGCGCTGACCTCGGCCACCGACACTGGATGGTGACACAGCTCGACGATCCGCGCCTGTTCGGGGAAGAGCGCCGTCGGCGGTGTGGCCGGTCGCCGCGCGACGACAAGCGAGATGAGATCGAACCGGCCTCGCTCCGATGCGGTGCGCCCGCCGGTCATCGTGTACGGACGGGCCACCGGACCGGCGTCGTCGTCGTACCACGCCTCGTCAGCCGAGCCGGCGCTGTGCACCAGAGTCCCCGCTTCTCGCCGCGGAGGCGGGGCCCAGGGCGATTGGCAGATGCCGTTCGGCCTGCCCCACGAAGAGCGCGACCTCGTACGCCATGTCGCCCACCTCGATCTCGTCACCGGCGATCCGGACGGTGAGGATGGTCCCGTTTGCGATGGTGGCGACGAACAGGAACGCCCGCGACATCTGCACCACGATCTGCCGGAGCCCGCCCGCGTCGCAGGTCCGGGTGGCGGCGAGCCCCAACGCCAACAGGCCGGCGACCATGCCGGAGACCTGGTCGGCCAGCTTCGGCTCGACCCGGCGGGAATTGCCGAGTGGGAGCCCGTCCGGGGAGAGCACCACGGCGAACTCCGCCCCGCGTACCCGGTCGACCAGGCGGTCCAGCGCGCCGGTCAGGCTGTCCGCGGTGACCACTGCATGCGTCATCGATGTCTCCTCGTTGCTCTCGTGACCGGCAGTTCGATCGTGTCGGGGCCGGTGCTGCCGGGTTCTGGGCCGGTCGGCCCGGGCTCGGGCCCGGCGGCCCGGGACTGGCGGACCCGCGTCGGCAGCTCGCCAGCACCGCCCGCCCCGCCCATCGCGGGCGCGTCGGGCACGGCGGGTCGGTTGCGGGCCGGGGAGTACGCGGGCCGGGGGACCGCCCCGGCCGGGCCGCCGGTCACCGTGACCAGATCCGCCGGCAGGTCCACGATCGCGGCCGTCCCGCCGCGTCGACTGGGCCGCATCGTGACCCGGGCGCCGCAGCGGGCGGCCAGCAGGGCGACGATGTGCAACCCCGTGGCGTCGGCGGGTGGGTGGGTCGGCGGGCTGGTGAGCAGGTCGTTGACCGCGCTCAGCGTGGTCGAGTCGAAACCGGGACCGTCGTCGACCACCACGACCGCGCAGCCGTGCGGCCGGTGCTCACCGGCGACCCGGACGGTGGTGTCCGTGGCCGAGAAGGTCAGGGCGTTCTCGATCAGCTCGGCCAGCAGGTGCACGACGTCCGTGACGGCGGGCCCGGCGAGCGACCACGGCCAGTGCGGCGCGACCAGGACGCGGTGGTATTCCGGCACCTCGGCGACCGCGCCGCGCGTGACGTCGAGCAGGGGGACCGGGCGTCGCCAGCGGCGGGCCGGGGTCGCGCCGGCGAGGGTGATCACCTTTTCCACGTTGCGGCGGATGCGGGTGGTGAGGTGGTCGAGCTGGAACAGCTCGTCGGCCTCCTCGGCGCTGCGCTCCCGCCGCTGCATCGCGTCCAGCAGGTCGAGCTGGTCGCGGAGCAGGACCTGGTTGCGCCGGGTGACCCGCAGGAACAGCTCCCCCAAGCGATGGTCCTCGACCGGCCCGCCGTCCGTGTGGCCGCCGCCGGTCGCGCCGCCGCCGGTCGGGCCGCCGCCGGTCGGGTCGCCGCCGGCCTGGTCGCCGCCGGTCGCGCCGCCGCCGGTCGGGTCGCCGCCGGTCGGGGCGCCGCCGGCCTGGTCGCCGGGTGGGTGCTCGTCGGCGGGTGGAGCCGGCAGGGCCGCCGCGACTGGTTCGGGCCGGCTCGGGCGGGACTCCGAGCGGGTCCGCTGGTCGGTCAGGCGGCGCACGGTGGCGGCCCCGCCGAGCAGCACCGCCAGCACGGCGATCAGCCCGAGCCCCACCACCGCGCCGGTCCGCCCGACGATCACCGCGGCGCCCGGCGTCGCCCGTTCGACGCTGCCGCGGGCCGTGGCGCTCACCAACTCGTGCAGCGCGCCGAGCGCGACGTCCGCCGCCTCCCGCCAGGCCGCCACGCTGATCCCGCGCAGCACGTCGGCCCGGTCCGACCGCAGCAGTGTGTCCTCCACGGCGCGCAGACCCGCGAACTCCGGGCCCGCCGCGAGCCGCTGGTGCGCGTCCCGGCCGCCGGCCGGCAGGCCGGCTGCCGCCTCGGCGCGGGCGTACCGCTGGGTGGTCACCAGCTCGACCAGCCGCCGCCGCTCCTCGGCGCTGAGCCGACCGCTCACGACGGCGCTGGTGACCAGGGTGTCCTCCCGGGCGAGCAGCTCGCGGGCGCGGGCCAGCGCGATCACCGCGCGGGTCTCGACCGCCAACCTGCTCTCGTACGCGCCCCACTCCGGCCCGTACACGTCGAAGGCGACGTCGACGAGCTGGTCGTACCCGTCGATCGCCCCGGCACGGTCGAGGTACCCGGAGTCCACCTGGGACCTGACGGCGCCCAGCCCGTTCAACCGCCGGACGAGCGCCTCGGCCCGGTCGCGCACCGCCCCCGCGCTGAGCAGGCGCGGATCTCGGCCGGCCGGGAACGCCCGCACCTCCGTCGCGGCCCGGTCGGTCACCTCCCGCACCCCGGCCAGCGCGGGCCGCGCCCGCGCCGACCCGGCCAGCGACTCGGCGGTCACCCGACGCTCGGTCTGCAGGCTCAGGATCAGCCGGTCGATGGGCTGGCCCAGGGTGTCGGCCAGGGTCCGCACCCGCAGCAGGTCGACCGCGTCCTGACCGGTCAGGTAGGCCGCGTACGACCAGAGCGTGAGGAGCACCGCCGCCGCCGCGACGAGCCGGACCCGCAGCCGTCGTTCGTCGGTGCGCGTCACGACGCGCTCCACGCGATCCGCTGCGACCCGTGGTTCGGCCGGCTCATCGCGCCGACCGCTGCGGCCACGGCTGCCCGGCGGTGTCGCTGGCCCGGTCGGCGACGACGGTCCGCAGCAGCGCCAGCAGCTCCGCGCGGTTGGCGCAGTTCAACCGGTTGCGCATGCGGGCCACGTGGTGCTCAACGGTCTTCGCCGAGATGAAGAGCCGATCGCCGATCTCCCGGTAGGTCAGCCCCGCCAGCACCAGCTCGGCGACCTCGTACTCCCGGTCGCTGAGCCCCTGCTGGGTGGGTGCGGCGATGGCGTCGGTCGCCTGCGGGGTGCTCTCGCCGGCGGTCGGTCGCGGCCCGCCGGTGGCGGCGGCCGACCGGCCCTGAAGCACCCGGGCGCACTCCAGCAGGGTGGTCATCGCCCGCCGGTCCGAGGTGCGGATCGCGGCCTGTCCGGCGAGGCGCGCGCCGTCCCAGCACAGGCCGGTGTCGTGCAACCCACGGGCGGCGGCCTCCACCCGCACCGGATCGACCGCGCCGCGCAGCACCTCGACCCAGCTCTCGGCGGCGGCGGCGACCACGGCGGCGTAGCGGCTGTGGTCCGCGGCGGCCAGCAGCGCGGCGACGTGGCCGTCGGCGGCCGTCGGCTCACCGCTCAAGATGGCCGCGTGCAGCCCGCTCCAGTGCAGCGGGACGCTCCACAGTGTCGGTGCGTCCAGTCGGTCGAGCAGCTCCCGGCCCTCCCGCAGGTACGGGGCCAGTCGGGCCGCCTCGCCCAGCCGGGCGCCCGCGATGGCGAGTTCGCCCAGCGGCAGCAGCGTGAACAGGTCGACGGGATGGCGGACCACCGCCTCCAAGGCCTGGCCCCAGCCCCGCTTGAGGGCGGCCAGGTCGCTGGTGCGCCGGCCGATGCCCATCCGCAGCGCGGCGGCGAAGAGCAGGTCACGTGATTCCAACGGCCGCTCGTCGGCAATCACCGTGGCGAGGCGTTCGGCCGCCGCGGCCGTCTGGCCCCGGACCATCAGGATCCAGGCCTGCAACAGCCGGTGGCGGCGGGCCATCAGGGGACCGCCGACGCCTGCCGCCTCCGCCCGGTGCAGGACCCGCTCGGCGATGTCCAGCTCGCCGGAGTGCACGGCGGTCAGGGCGGCGAGCGCGGCCGGGCTGTCCGGCAGGAGCGCCGCCCGACCGTCCGGCTCCAGCAGGGCGGCGGCCTGTACGAGCGCGGAGAGCGCCGCGCTCGGCGTGCCGGTGACGCTCTCGCGTACCCCCTCGGCCATCAGCCGGGCGGCGCTGGCGTGCAGGGTGGGCGGCTCGCCTGCGGGCTCGTCCACCTCCGGCCCGGCTGTGGTCAGGTCGCCGGTGGCGATCCCGCCGACGGTGGCGAACGCCACCGACGAGGCGGTGCCGGACCACCGGTACAACTCGACGCTGCGGCCGGTGTGGCCGCGGTGCGCCAGAGCGGTCGCGGCCACCACGGCCGCCTCCGCGCGGTCCGTCGGGTCGGTCGCGGTCAGCAGCCGGTCCGCGAGGCGCAGGGCGTCGTCGAGGTTGCCGGCGAGCGCGGCGGCGCGGGCCTGCCGGGCGCTCGTCGGGTGTCCGGCCGCGGTGGCGGCGGCGAACAGGTCGGCGGCGAAGGCCGGCTCGTCGGCGAGCGCCTCCTGCGCCGCCGCGGCAAGCGTCGAGGCCGGGCAGTCGGCGAGTACGCCCACCGCGAGCAGCGAGCGCACCAGCGGCAGCACCGGGCCGCCCCGGGCGAGCTGCAACTCGGTGAGGCGACGCCAGACCGCGCTGCGCTCGGTGGCCGGGCCGAGCGTGGTGACGGCCCGCCGGACGATGGGCGTGAGCCGGCCGTCGGCGCCGATCAGCCCGGCCGCCCGGGTCGCGGCGATCAGCTCGTCGACCGCCTCCGGTTCCTGGTCGAGCAGCGGGCCGAGCATGGCCACCGGCAGCGGTACGCCGGCCGCGACCGCGAGCAGCAGCCGTCGTACGGCGGTGGGCTGGATCTCCAGCTCCGGCGCGAATTCTCCGATGACGGACCGGGGCGGTTCGGCCGGGGCGCCGGTCAGGCTCGGGGCCGCGCGCAGACCACGGGTCAACCGCTCGACGTCGCGGGGGACGCCACCTGTCTGCGTGTGTACGAAATCGACCAGGTCGCCACGGTGGGCCAGCTCGGGCGCGGCGGCGAGGTGAGCCGCGGTCTGCTCGCGACCGAACGGGCCGAGCAGCACGGCCTGCCCGTCGCGGCGCAGCGCGTCGGTCAGCTCGGTGAGCGCCGCCGACCGGGGCCAGGGCCGGTGGGCGACGACCAGTCGGTGCCGGCGGGTGGCGACCAGGCCCAGCAGGACGCCGACCCGCTCGTCGTCGAGCAGGTGCGCGTCGTCGACCAGCAGCAACTCGGCCTCGTCGACGAGATCGCCCGGCGCCGGGACGCCCGTACGCACGGTGCCTCCGGCCCGTTGCTGGACGCGCGTCAACTCGGCGAGCAGCGCGGTCTTGCCGTGGCCCGCCGGACCGGCCAGACCGACGACGAGCGGGCCGGTCGGATCGTCGGCGACCCGGTCCAGCAGGGCCTGGGGCGCTCGGCCGAGCACCAGCCGGGACTCGACGACGTGCTTCATGGTCATTGTGGTCATCCTTCGCGTCCCCGGCTGAGCGTCAGTGCCAGGCGGGACGCCTTCGGCAGGTCGAGGGGCAGGATCCGGACCGGAGGGCGCGGTGGCGGATCGCCCGGATCGCTGGTGCGGTCCCGGGGCCGGCGCGACGCCGGGATGGTGGCCCGGCCGACGCCGCTGACCGGCGCCGGATCGCGCACCGGCGCCGGGGGCCGGGGGCGGGGCGACACCACCTGGCAGGCCGCGCTCGCCGCCCCGGTGGCGGCGGTCAGCTGCGCGTCCGGCTCCACCTCGACCGGGACCGGAAGCGCCGCGGTGATCAGCTCGGTGACCAGCGGGATGCGGGCCGAGCCGCCGGCGAGCAGGACGCCGTCGAGCTGCGTCGGTGTCAGGCCGGCGCCGTGCACGGTGCGCAACAGGAGGTCGACGGTGGCCTGCACGGTCGGGCGGATCATGGCCTCGAACTGGGCGCGGGTCACCGGTATCCGGGCCGGGCCGGTCGGCAGGCTCAACACCACGTCGGCGGCCAGCTCGACGGTAAGGGCCCGCTTGACCCGGTCGCACTCGGCCGGCAGCCCGCGCAGGGCGGCGTGGTGTTCCCGGCGACCGGTGGCGGCCAGTTCCCGGGACAGCACGGTGCGTACGTGGCCGGCCAGCAGTTCGTCGAAGTCGGCACCGCCGATCGGGTCGAGGCCCTGCGGGGTGCCGAAGCTCTCGTAGGTGCCGCGCGGGGTGCGCCGCACCAGGGCCGCCTCGAAACTGGCGCCGCCCAACGCGTAGACGGCGGCCGTGGTGCCTGCGAATCCGCGGATCGCGTGGCTCTCGGCGACCGTGACCGTACGGGGCAGCAGCGTGACGCCGCGCAGCCCGAGGTCGACGAGCGCCCGGCGCAGCAGTTCCCGCCGGTACGGCTGCCAGCCCGCCGGGTGGCTGAGCACGACCGCCTCGGCCGGGCCGCCCTCCGCGGCGTGCACCTGCTCCACCACCCACGCGGCCAGCTCCGCCGTGAGCGTCTGCGGCGCGCACGGCTCGCCTCCGAGCAGCAGGGGCACGTCGTCGCCGATGCGGCGGACGAAGTCCCTGGTGGTGCGGCTGCCGTCGTCGGTGGCGGGCCCGCCGATGTGCAGCGCGCCGTCCTCGGCCAGGTGCAGCACCGACGGTACGAGAGGCGAGCCGGCGTTCAGCGGGACGGTTTCCGGGGGCGTCCAGGTCCGGCCGTCGCGCCGTGCGACGGCGGCGGCGGTGTTGGTGCTTCCGATGTCGATCCCCAGGACGTACGGCATCCGTCTCTTCTCTTTCCGCGAGTTGGCCCTCTGGTGGCGATGGCGTCGGCGCTGCCCGGCGACCCGCCCCCGGCGAAACCCGCGGGCTCCTACGTTCGTACCAGAGATCGCTCCCTGGTCGGGACCCTAATCTGGCCGGGACGGTTTCCCCCAGTCCCCCTAACGGTGGAGCCGATCAAGGCCCTAACGCGGCGGGATCGGATGCGGGCCGAGCCCCGATGTCCGGGGTCGGCCCCCGCAATAGCGTGACTGTCGACGAACGACGGTCGCCGACGCCAATCCGAGGAGAACCGGCACATGGACTCGCAACAGACCCTGCACGACTTCGTGCTCGACCTGCTGACCAACCCGGACGCGCGGTCGGCCTTCGACCTCGATCCGGAGGGCGCGCTGCACGCCGCGGGGCTCAGCGACATCACCGCCGCCGACGTGCAGGACGTGGTGCCGCTGGTGGTCGACTACGCGCCGGGGCAGGGCCTCGCGCCGCTGGTCCCGGCCGTCGGTCAGCTCGGATTCGACCCGCTGGTGACCGACGCCACCGACGTGGTCGGCCAGTTGCAGAGCGTGGCGCAGCAGATCAGCGTCACCAGTTCGCCCGCGGGGGTGGACGTCAAGGCCGGTGTGCTCGGCGCCATCGCCGTCGACCCGACGACCGTCGCCGCCGGGGTGACAGTGCTTCCGGGCGTCGGCCTGGGCGTCGGCCCGAGCGGCCTCGACACCGACCTGAACGGTGTGGCCGACGTGGCGCACACCCTCGACGCGGACGTGGTGCAGCCGGTCGACGGCATCGCCGACCCGGTGCTCGGTGGCGTGACCGGCACGGTCGGCGACCCGACAGGCCTGCTCGGCGGGACCGACCCGGGTCTCCTCGGCGGCGACCTGACCGGCGGTGTCCTCTCCGACGCGCACGGTCAGGTGGACGGCCTCGTCGGTTCCCTCGGCGTCCACGACACCCTGGGTGGCCTGGGCCTCGGCGGCGGCGCCGTCGGCGGTGTGGTGCCGCCTGTCGACGTCCCGTCCGTGGTGGGCGGTGTCACGCACCACGTGGACAGTCTCCTCCCCGGTGTCACCGGCACGGTCGGTGACGTGACCGGAGGGGTCACCGACGGTGTGACCGGCGACGTGCACGACGGGGGGCCCGCCTCGTCGGACCACGGGCTGCTGGGCCTCACCGGCGGTCTGCTCTGACGGGGATTCTCGTCGGAAGCGGGGGGCCGGGTCGCCTCGGGCGGCCCGGCTCTTCCCAGGTTCCCTTCCGGTCCCTCTTGATAATTAAGCCGAAATCCGCACACTTGGTGCGGTGATGGCGGGGATCTGGTTGGACGTACTGGACGAGATCGCCCGGACGTGCAACACACACGGTCGCGGCGACCTGCTCCAGACGGTCCGACAGAAGCGTGCCCAACTGCTGGACCCGAAGCTGCGCGTCCTGGTCGTCGGCGAGCCGAACCAGGGCAAGAGTCACCTCATCAACGCGATCATCAACGCGCCGGCCTGCCCCGTCGGCGACGGTCGTACCACGGTCCTGCCGACAGTGGTGCAGCACGCCGAAGCCACCTCCGCAGCCGTGATCCAGGCACCGCCGGCGGCGGGACGACCCGCGGGTACCCCGGCCGCGCCGTTTGTCGAGCGGACGGCCCTGGCGCTCGACCAGGTCGCGGCCGGGGTGGCCGGCACGGTTGGGCGGCGGCCGGGCGGCGGTCCGGCGTACGTCGAGGTCGGCCTGCCCCGCGCGTTGCTCGCCGCCGGACTGGTCCTGGTGGACACTCCCGGCACCGACCAGGTCGCGGCGCTCGGCGGAGCCGCGGAGGTGGCTGCCTGCACCCGCGCGGACGCCGTGCTGCTGGTCTCCGACTCGACAAGGGAACTCTCGGTCGCCGAACTGGACATGCTGCTGCACGTCACGCGCTCGCAGCCGAACGTGGTGGTGGTGCAGAGCAAGACCGACCTCGTTGCGGACTGGCGTGTGGTGGCCGAGCGCAACCGGCAGCACCTCGCGGACGCCGGCGTCGCGGCGCCGCTGATCCCGGTGTCGGCGACCCTGCGGTTGCGCGCGGCGGCGACCGACGATCGCGGCCTCAACGCCGAGTCCGGGTTTCCGGCGCTGATCGCCCGCCTGCAGCGGGACCTGACCGGCAAGGCCGACCACCTGGCGCGGACGTCGGTGCAGGCGGTGGCCCGTACGGTGGTGGAGCAACTGGCCGCGCCGCTGCGCGCCGAGCTGGCGACGCAGGAGGCCGAGGAGCAGTCCGGGCCGATCTCCCGGCTGCACGCGGCGCAGCGGGAGGTCGACGAGCTGCGCCGCTGCTCCACCCGTTGGCAGAACACGCTCGCCGACGAGATGGCCGACCTGCTCTCTGACATCGAGTACGACCTGCGCGACAGGACTCGCCAGATCCTGCGTGCCGTCGACGAGGCGTTCGACACGGCCGATCCCCTCACCGCCTGGGACACCTTCGCCGACTGGCTGGAGCGCAGCCTCGTCGAGGCCGCGGAGGCCAACCACGAGTGGCTGGTCCAGCGCTGCGACTGGATCGCGCGCCGGGTGGCCGCCACCTTCGACAGGTACGGACACGACGTGCTGCCGCCCTGGTCGATGACGATGCCTGAGGATCTCGGCGACCGGCTGCCGGATCTGGAACGGCCGCGGATCGACAGGTTCACCACGGGTCAGAAGCTGTTCACCGGCATGAAGGGCTCGTACGGCGGCATGCTGATGTTCGGCCTCGCGACGACCCTGGCCGGAATGCCGATGATCAACCCGGTCTCGGTCGGCATCGGCGCGCTCTTCGGCGGCAAGAGCATCCGCGACGAGGGCAAGCAGTTGCTGCGCCGCCGGCAGGCGACAGTCAAGACGGCCATCCAGCGGCATGTGGACGAGTTCTTCGTCCGGATGGTCCGGGACTGCCGCGACGCCGCCCGGCAGGTGCAGCGGATGCTGCGCGACCACTTCACGGGGCTGACCGAGGAGTTGCAGGAGGCCATCGTGCAGTCGTTTCGCAGCGCGAAGCAGGAGGCGGACACCGATGTCGCCCTGCGCGAGCAGCGGCAGCGGGAGATCCGGCTGAAGATGACCCGCCTGGCCGCGCTCTACGAGCAGTCCCAGCGGTTGACCGCCACCCGCGCCACCCCGGTACTGCTGGAGCCGGGGGCATGACGGTCGGGGTGCGACTGGACGAGGCGGCGTGGGGGCTGCTGCACCGGGCCATGGACCTCTACCAGCACGACGCGCGGGCGGTTGGGCGGTTGCGGCACCAGGTGGCGCGGCTGGAGCAGCCGCTGCGGATCGCGGTTGCCGGCCCGTGGCGTGCCGGCAAGTCGACGGTGCTGAACGCGTTGATGGGGGAGGAGGTCGCGCCGGTCGAGGGCGCGGAGGGCGTCTTCACCTGGTACGAGGACGGCCCTTCGCCGCACGCCACCGCCTACCCGGTCGGCCAGCCGCCGCAGGAGCTGACGGTGGTCAAGTCGGCGACCGGGATGCGGGTGGATCTGGGCTGGCGGATCGGGGAGGTGCGCGACATCGTGGTGCGGTGGCCGACGCGGGCGCTGCGGCAGGTGACGCTCATCGACACCCCGGCGCTCGCCGCGATCGACGAGCAGGGCCACGCGCCGGTGCTGGATCGCGTCCTGCGGGACTCCGACGCGGTGCTGTTTCTGACCCGCGACGGCCGCGACAGTGACCTGCGGGTGTTGGAGTCCGCGCGGGACAGTGTCGTCGGGCAGACCGCCCCGGTGAACGTGATCATGGTGTTGTCCCGCGCGGACGAGGTGGGCGGCGGCCGGATCGACGGGCTGCTCACCGCCCGCCAGCTGGCCCGCCGGCACCACCGCGACCCCCGGGTGGGCGCGCTGGCCGTGAACGTGGTGGCGTGCAGCGGGGCGATCGGTCTCGCGGGCCGGATGCTGAGCGAATCCGACTTCGCCGCGCTCGCGACGCTGGCCGGGGCGTCCCGCGTCGAGTTGGAGGCCCACCTGCTCTCCGCCGACCGCTTCGTCCGTGGCGAGCTTCCGGTGCACCTGGATTCGGAGGTGCGCGCCGGTCTGCTGGACCGGTTCGGACTCTTCGGGATCCGGCTCGCGACGACCCTGGTCCGCAGCGGGTTCGATACCCGGGTGACCCTGTCGGCCGAGCTGATCCGACGCAGTGGGCTCACCGAGCTGCGGGAGTCGATGACCCGATGTTTCGTCGATCGTCGCGACACGCTCAAGGCACGCTCGGCGCTGGCGGCCGTGGAGGCCCTGGTGCGGGCCGAGCCGGTGCGCGGCGCCGACGAGTTGGTCGGCGCGATCGAGCAGATCCTGGCGGGCGCACACGAGTTCCGGGAGCTGCGCCTGCTGGTGGCGCTGCGCAACGCCCGCCTCGGTTTCGACGCCGAGTTGGCCGCCGAGGCGCAGCGCCTCGTCGGTGGTGACGGGGTGGGTCTGGCCGCACGGCTCGGCGTCGAGCACGAGGCGACCGTGCAGCGGCTCTGGGAGGTCGCCGCCGACGCGCAGTGGCGGTGGCGGGACCGGGCCGAGGATCCGCTGCTCCCGCTGGCTCAGCGCCGGGGCGCGGAGGTGGTCGTCCGCAGTTGTGAGGGGATGCTGGCCGAGTTGGCCGCGGGCGGTCGCTGAGCGCCGTACGCCCATGGTGCCCACGCGGGACGCAGTGGTCACCGTGTTTCCCTGCGATCAATCCGGATTCGGCAGCCGGGCGCGACCAGTGCGACGCTGTCCGGTGCCACGTCGGCAACGCCGGTATCCGAACCGTTCACCGTCACCGGCGCGAGGTGAGCCGGAGCTGCCACCGTCGGCCGTGGTCGGTGAGCCGGACGATCGCCAACGGCTCGACGTCCAGCTGCCGGTACGTCGCCAGCGGCAGCCCCAGGGCGTGCACGACCGCCACCCTGATCACGAGCGGGTGGGTGACGGCCGTGATCCGTCGGCCGACGCCGCGCTGTTCGTCGAGCCACCGGCCGACGCGCTCGCGCAGGTCGGCCACGGATTCGCCCCCGTGCGGCGCGGCGTCCGGGGTGGACATCCACTCGTGCAGGGCGTCGGGTTGCGCGGCGGCGACCTCTTCCAGTGACCGGCCGGTCCAGTCGCCGAAGTCGCAGTCGACAAGCGCCGTCTCGACGGCGGGCGCGAGGCCGAGGGCGTACGCGGTCTGGACGGCCGCCGCCGCGGGGCTGGACAGGCAGGCGTCGGTGTCGCTCGACGGCGCCCACCGGCCCAGCCCGGACAGGGCGAGGGCGGCGCGCCGGCCGCCCTCGTCCAGTCCGTCGTCCCCGCCGAAGCGGGCTCGCCGCAGGGCGGCGGTGTGACCGTGGGCGACCAGCCGCAGGCTGGTGGCGCTCACCCGGCCGGCTGTGCGTCGGCGACCGCGCGCTGCCGGTGCATCAGGGCTGCGAAGAGCAGGCCGATCCCGGTCCACAGCACCACCTGGGTGCCGAGGGAGGCGAGCCGGAAGCTCCACAGCAGCGTGGCGGGGAAGTCACCCGGGACCTCCTGGAACGACGGCAGCACCACGTAGGCCACGCCGGTGACCAGCAGGAAACCGCCGACCGCCGCGCTGGCGCGCAGCCACACCGGCGCCTGTGCGCCGACCGACCGGTAGCCCAGCGAACCGGACCAGACCGCCACCAGCCCGAGGACCACCAGCAGCAGGTAGGTGACCGTGCGCTGGTTGATGGTGGCCGGGTCGCCGACGGCCGGGGGGTTCGGCGGGTACTTGAGGAACGGAACGATCACCGCGCCGAGCAGCGCGCCGCCGGCCAGGAGCAGCCCGGACCGTCCGTCGTCAGGGGTCCGTCGCCGCCGGGTCAGCAGGACGTACGCCGCGGCCAGCAGGCCACCCATCGCGACGCCGAACAGTGCGGTGGCCAGGAACAGCCCGCCGCGCTGGCCGTTCCTGCTGACCAGGGCATCCTCGTCGTGCTGGTGCCCACCGGTGGCGGGTTCGGCGTGTGTCGCCGCCTCCTCGATGGCGATGGCCGCCTCGATGTGGGGTTCGCCGACGACGTAGGCGAACGTTCCGGCGAGCAGGCCGGCCACCAGGCCGGCGAGCAGCCCGCGCAGGAGAACCGTGACGAAGGTGGGTGCGGTGCCGGTCAGTGGCACGGGACACCGAGCAGGTGCCTGCCGTCGTGCATCAGCTCGTGCAGGAACATCCCGCTGCGCGAGACCGCGCCCTGGTCGAAGGCGACGAGATAGGCCAGCAGGGTGAGCACGGCGACGGTGGCCAGGACCGTCCACAGGAGACGGGTCGGGACAGCGGGGTGCACCAGCGGCTGGCTGGACGTGGAACTGGACATGTGTGCACGAACCTCCTCGGGGATGACGCGTCCCCATCGCAAGGCTGCGGACGACCGAGCGTCCTGGCTCGCGGCCCCCTGGGTCGGGGACCGCTCACAGTGGCGCGACCGCGCCGGATTCTCACCGGCTTCCCTCGCGTCGCCGCAGATGTGGGTCGACCGTATCGGTGCCGGTTCTCCTCGGTCAAGCCGGCGGCGAAGTCCGATCGCGACGCCGCGCCACGGCCGCTCGCCCGCGGGCGTCGACCGGATCGACGAGGGCCGTCGCCGGCGGCCGCGACACGCCCGGACCCGACATGTGGGGTGTGACAAACCCTCCCGCCCCTATATATGGTGTCGATCGCAGCTGGTTCGGCCACTCATCCCAGGGTGGCCGAGGCAAGAGGGAACCCGGTGGAATTCCGGGACTGCCCCGCAGCGGTGAGTGGGAACGACAGCCGTCATCAGCACTGGGCCGCCATCTGGCCTGGGAAGCGACGGCCAGTAGGAGACCGGGCGACCCCGGTCGTGCCCGCGAGTCCGAAGACCTGCCAGCGCGCCGCGTACCCGCATCCGGGTGGGCGGCGGTCCGAGGCCGCGTGGGACGGCCGACGCCTTTCGGATCCACGCCGCCGTCGGCGTGGCGTCCGCCGGTGTCGGTCGCCTCGTGCCGAGGGCCATCAGGTCCTCAAACTCGCGAGGAGTGAGTGGTGACAGTTACCGAGGTGACCCCGGCCGACGGCGACACGGCCCTCCGGCGTACACCGACGCGGGTGCAGACCCGCGACGGCGCCAGGGAGCCGGTGGACGTGCGCAAGCTCGTCGCCACGGTCGAGCGCTGGGCCGACGACCTGCCCGACGTCGACCCGCTGCGGGTGGCGACCCGCACGATCAGTGGCCTGTACGACGGCGCGACGACGGCCGAGCTGGACCGGCTGACCATCCAGACCGCTGCCGAGATGATCGGTACGGAGCCGCAGTACTCGCGCCTCGCCGCCCGGCTGCTGGCCAGCCACGTCGAGCGAGAGGTACGCCGGCAGGGCGTCACCTCGTTCAGCGCGGCGATCCGGGCCGGCCACGCCGAGGGCCTGATCGGAGACGAGACCGCCGCGTTCGTCGCCGCGCACGCCGGCACGTTCGACGACGCTGTCGACGCCGACGGTGACCGTCGCTTCGAGTACTTCGGCCTGCGCACGGTCTACGACCGGTACCTGCTGCGCCATCCCACCACCCGGCTGGTGCTGGAGACCCCGCAGTACTGGCTGCTGCGGGTGGCCTGCGGCCTGTCCCGTACGCCGGACGAGGCCGTGGACTTCTACCGACTCATGTCCAGCCTGGCCTACCTGCCCAGCTCACCGACGCTGTTCAACTCCGGCACCCGGCACACGCAGATGTCCTCGTGCTACCTCGTCGACTCGCCGCGCGACGAGCTGGACTCGATCTACGCGCGCTACGCCCAGGTCGCCAACCTGTCCAAGTTCGCCGGTGGCATCGGCATCGCGTACTCCCGGGTCCGGTCCCGGGGTGCGCTGATCCGCGGCACCAACGGCCAGTCCAACGGGATCGTGCCGTGGCTGCGCACCCTTGACGCGAGCGTCGCGGCGGTCAACCAGGGCGGTCGACGCAAGGGCGCGGCCTGCGTCTACCTGGAGCCGTGGCACCCGGACATCGAGGAGTTCCTCCAGCTGCGGGACAACACCGGCGAGGACGCCAGGCGTACCCACAACCTGAACCTGGCCAACTGGATCCCGGACGAGTTCATGCGCCGGGTCGAGGCCGACGAGGTGTGGTCGCTGTTCGACCCGGACGAGGTGCCCGAGCTGCCCGACCTGTGGGGGGAGCGGTTCGACGCCGCGTACCGGGCGGCCGAGGCGCAGGGCCGCTACGTGCGGCAGGTGCCGGCGCGGGAGCTGTACGGGAAGATGATGCGGACCCTGGCCCAGACCGGCAACGGTTGGATGACCTTCAAGGACGCGGCCAACCGGCTGTGCAACCAGACGGCCGAGCCCGGCAACGTGGTGCACCTGTCCAACCTGTGCACCGAGATCGTCGAGGTGTCCAGCGACGCCGAGACCGCGGTGTGCAACCTCGGCTCGGTGAACGTGGCCGCCCACCTGACCGACGGCGGCATCGACTGGGAACAACTGCGCGCCACGGTCCGGACGGCTGTGACGTTCCTCGACCGGGTCATCGACATCAACTACTACCCGACACCGCAGGCTGCGGCGAGCAACCCTCGCTGGCGGCCGGTCGGGCTCGGGCTGATGGGCCTGCAGGACGTGTTCTTCGCGCTGCGGATGCCTTTCGACTCGCCGGCCGCGCGGGAGCTGTCCACGCGGATCAGCGAGGAGCTGTACCTGACCGCGCTGGAGACCTCCGCCGACCTGGCGCGCGACTTCGGCGCGCACCCGGCGTTCGGGCAGACCCGGGCCGCGCGGGGCCAGCTCCAGCCCGACCTGTGGGGCGTCGAGGGTACGCAGACCGCGCGCTGGGCCGCGCTGCGCCAGCGGGTCGGGGCGTACGGGCTGCGCAACTCGCTGCTGGTGGCGGTCGCGCCGACCGCGACCATCGCCTCGATCGCCGGCTGTTACGAGTGCGTCGAGCCGCAGGTGTCCAACCTGTTCAAGCGCGAGACCCTGTCCGGGGAGTTCCTCCAGGTCAACACGGCCCTGGTCGGCGAGCTGAAGGCGCGTGGCCTGTGGACCGAGCAGATCCGTTCGGCGATCCGCCGCGCGGAGGGGTCGGTGCAGACAGTCACGGAGCTGCCGGCGGACGTGCGGGAGCTGTTCCGCACCGCGTGGGAGCTGCCGCAGCGATCGCTGATCGACCTGGCCGCCGCCCGCGCGCCGTTCATCGACCAGTCCCAGTCGCTGAACCTGTTCCTGGCCTCGCCCACCATCGGCAAGCTCTCCTCGATGTACCTGTACGCCTGGAAGACCGGTTTGAAGACCACCTACTACCTGCGCTCACGCCCCGCCACGCGGATCCAGCAGGCCACCGTCAGCGCCGTCGCACCAGTCGCCGTCGCGGTTGCCGCCGACGCCGATGCGCTGGCCTGCTCGCTGGAGAACCCCGAGTCGTGCGAGGCGTGCCAGTGACCTCTCCCGACGCCACCACCGACACGAGGACCACGCACATGCTGCTCGATCCGGGGATGGATCTCACTCTCCGCCCGATGCGCTACCCGCACTTCTTCGACCGGTTCCGTGCCGCGATCCGCAACACCTGGACGGTCGAGGAGGTCGATCTGCACGCCGACCTCGCCGACCTGGACCGGCTGTCGCCGGCCGAGCGGCATCTGGTCAGCCGCCTCGTGGCGTTCTTCGCCACCGGCGACACGATCGTCGCCAACAACCTGGTGCTCAACCTGTACCAGCACGTCAACAGCCCCGAGGGTCGCCTCTACCTGTCCCGGCAGCTGTTCGAGGAGGCCGTGCACGTCCAGTTCTACCTCAACCTGCTCGACACGTACGTGCCGGACGAGACCGAGCGGTTCGCCGCCTTCGCCGCGATCGAGAACATCCCCTCGATCCGCCGCAAGGCCGAGTTCTGCTTCCGCTGGATCGACTCGCTGGGGGAGTTGCGGGAGCTGCGGACCCGCGACGACCGGCGCGCGTTCCTGCTCAACCTCATCTGCTTCGCCGCCTGCATCGAGGGATTGTTCTTCTACGGCGCGTTCGCGTACGTGTACTTCCTGCGCTCCCGTGGCCTGCTGCACGGCCTGGCCTCCGGCACCAACTGGGTCTTCCGCGACGAGTCGATGCACATGGCGTTCGCGTTCGACGTGGTGGACACGGTGCGCGCCGAGGAGCCCGACCTGTTCGATGACGATCTCGCCGACCAGGTCCGCCAGATGCTCATCGAAGCGGTCGAGTGTGAGGTCCAGTTCGCCGAGGACCTGGTGGGTCAGGGCGTGCCCGGTCTCACTCTCGCGGACATGCGGGAGTATCTCCAGCACGTCGCCGACCGCCGTCTCGCCCAGCTCGGCATCGCCGGGCACTACGGGTCGGCCAACCCGTTCGCCTTCATGGAGTTGCAGGACGTGCAGGAGCTGTCCAACTTCTTCGAGCGGCGGGTGTCGGCGTACCAGGTGGGTGTGACCGGGTCGGTGGCCTTCGACGACGACTTCTAGGACCCCCACCCCACCCCCTCCCCACCCCGTCGACCAGGAAGTTGTTGCTCCCTATCGGCGTGTCAGGGGCACCAACTGCATGATCAACGTCGGCGGCGGGCGAGGTGGGGGTGGGGCGGGGGTGTTCTTGGGGGTGGGTGACTGTCAGGCGGGGGAGCAGGTCGGGCTGATGGTCGGAGGCGTGCTGGTGGCGCTCGTGCTCAGGTAGCCCGCGGTGGTCGACGTGCCCGGCGCGAGCTGCCCGTTGTAGGCGGCGTTCGCGACTGTCACCTGGCTGCCCGTCTGGGTGAGGGCGCCGTTCCAGACCTGCGACACCGTCTGGCCGCTGGGGAGGGTGAAGGTGACCCGCCACCCGCTCAGCGAGGAGGCCCCGGAGTTGGTGACCGTCAGTCGCCCCTCGAATCCGCCCTGCCAGGTGTTGACCACGGTGTTGATCACCGCGCAGGACTGCCCAGCCGGGACCGTCGGCGTCGGGGTGGGAGTGGACGTCGGGGTCGTCGTCGGAGTGGGCGTCGGTGTCGGGGTGGGCGACGACGTCGCGGTGGGGGTCGGGGTGGGCGTCGTGGTGCCGCCGGCCTGGAACTGCCACCAGTTGAGGTTGAACAGGTTGCCGCTGCCGCCGGTGAAGCGCAGGTAGAGATCCTGGGTGCCGGTCGCGCCGCTGACCGGGCAGGAGACGGTCTGCCAGGTCTGCCACCCGCCGGTGCCCGGCACCGAGCAGCTGCCCACCCGGGTGCCGGTGGGGCTACCGAGGCGCAGTTCGATCGTGCCGCCGGACGTGGCCGAGGCGACCCGGGCCGAGAAGGACGTCGCGCCCGTACCGAACCCCACGCCCTTGACCTTGATGTAGTCCCCGTTCTCGATCCACCCGACGTTCATCCCGCCCTCGCTGGCCGGCTCGGTCTCGATGCCGGAGCCCCAGGCGATGGTCTCGGCCTCCTGCCGCCCGTACGGGTTCAGGGTGCCGATCTGGGGCGCGCCCGTCGTGGTCATGGTGATCGTCGGGATGGTGCCGTTGGTGTTGTAGGTGAACTTCTCCACTGCCACCGAGCGGGTGTAGCCGCTGCCGCCGGGCAACGCTCCGTTGTGGTAGAAGAAGTACGAGCCGCCGTTGAAGTCGATGACCCCGGGGTGGTTGGTGAAGCTGGCCCCCTGGCGGGGCATGATCGTCCCTCGGTAGGTCCACGGTCCGGTCGGGCCGGTCGCTGTCGAGTAACCGATGAACTCAGAGCAGCACTCCGCCGCGAACACGTTGTAGTAGATGCCGTTGCGCTTGTAGACCCACGGGCCTTCTTCGTAGAGGGTCGGCCGGCTCGCGTTCCCCGTCCGGGTGCCGAACCCGGCGGTGGTGAGCGGGATCTTTGTGGCGCTGCCGCTGTAGGAGATCATGTCCGCGTTCAGCCGGACGTACCACAGGTTCGGGTTGCCCCAGTACAGGTATGCCTGGCCGTCGTCGTCGATGAAGACGGTGGGGTCGATCTCGCCGTTGCCCACCAGTGGCCGGCCGATGGCGTCCCGGAACGGCCCGGTGGGGCTGTCGGCGACCGCGACGCCGATGGCCATCGAGTTGGTCGCCCGGGCGGTCACCGGCACGTACCAGTAGAACTTGCCGTTGCGGGCGATGACCTGGCCGGCCCACGCGTTGGCGCTCGCCCAGCTGAAGGTGTTGAGGCTCAGGGGCGAGCCGTGGTCGGTCCAGTTGACCATGTCGGCCGACGACCACACCCGCCAGTCCTTCATGGTGAAGTACGTGGAGCCGTCCTCGTCGTGGCCTGTGTAGAGGTAGACCCGCCCGTCGTGCACCAGGGGAGCCGGGTCGGCGGTGTAGATGTGCTGGACGATGGGGTTGTCCGCGTGGGCGGCCGTGGCCGGAGTCAGCGTCGAGATGAGCAGCAGGCTCACGAGCCAGGCGGCGCCGCGTCGGAGCCGGTTCCTCGTGAGCGGTGGCGGTGCGGGGTGCATCGGTACCTCCAGGGTGGGTCACGACGGGAGGGCACGGTCCGTCGGTCTCGCCGGTGGGGCGCCGCGTGTCGCTTCGGGCCTCGATGGTGGCCGTGCGGCGAGAACGGCAGGCGGGACCGGTCGTCCACCATGGCTCCCACGCGCGGCGGCCCGCCGTCGTCAGCGGCGGTGGTCAACGTCCCTGAGGGAGGCCCGGACACCCACCAGCGGGCGTTGGTCGTGCGCGACTCCATCGACCTCGGCGGATCGAGTGGAGTGGTGAAGCGTGCCCTTCGCCTCTGCGGCCTGAGGGTAGTCTGTTATCGCTAACATTCTCAAGCGATGGACGGATCTGGATTTCCACGTCGTCGTCGCGGGCCGGTTGGCTCCGGGTTGCGCGCGGCACGTGGCCAGGTCGTGAGCGCCTCGGCGCCGGATTGTCAGCGCTGCAGCCGCGTCGGGCTGCCCGGCCCGCTGCGCCGGACGAGCCACGCCTCGGTGATGTGCGTGAACATCGCCTGGGCCGCGCCGTCGGGGTCGTGGGCGGCGATGCGCTCGAAGATGCGCCGGTGCCCCTGGTTCGATGCCACGCACAGGGCTCGTTCGGTCTTGCCCATGTAGCGCGCGGTGTTGACGACCTGGCTCTCCAGGGACCGGACGACGCCCCGGGCGATGCGGTTTCCGGACGCCTGCATCACCGTGTCGTGGAAGGCGCGGTCGTGCTCGTGGTAGGTGACGTGGTCGTCCACCAGCTCGTCCATCCGGTTTACCAGAGCGCGCAGCCGGTCGATGGTCTCCTGGTCGGCGAGTCGGGCGGCCACGTTCGCCATGTCGGACTCCAGCACCCGCCGGGTGACCACCAGATCGTCGAGGATCGCCAGGGTGTCGTCCACGGCGATGGTGGCCGCGAGGACGAGCTCGTCGAGCATGTCCCACGCCGAGGGCGAGGTGACCATTGTGCCGCTGCCCTGGCGGACCTGGACGAGCCCCTTCTCCTGCAGGATCTTCACCGCTTCGCGGATGACCGTCCGGCTCACCGAGAAGGTCTCGCAGAGCACCGGCTCGGGGGGTAGCGGTGTGCCCGAGGGGTGCACTCCCTGCACGATCCGGGTCACCAGCTCGGCCGTGATCGCCTGAGCCAGGTTGGTCGGGCGACGGGCCCAGGCCGGTGCCGTCGTGCCGTTGACGGTCGACTGGTTCGATGTCGTCACGTTCACCTCCGCGTAGCCGCGGGAGCGGGCCCACGAGTCCGCCCCAGTGTAAGGGCAACCGTTGACGTCAGACGTCATACGAGTTACGTTCTCGTCAATCTTGCATCGACGGCCGGTTCTCGGCCACTCCCCATATGAAGGTGAGCAACGATGAAGCAACGAGCAGTGTGGGCCGCGGTCCTCGTTGCAGGGCTGGCCCTGGCTGGCTGTGGTAGCGCGACAGGTTCGGGTTCGTCGTCCGGAGGCTCGGCCAAGAAGCTGGTCGTGTGGGACTGGAAGTCCGGCGAGGCCAGCTCCGCGCAGTACGTGGAGAAGGCCAAGGCGGACTTCGCCAAGAAGCATAAGGACGTCGAGGTCGAATTTGTGGCCCAGCCGTTCGATCAGTACTACACGTTGCTGGGTGCGGCCATCCAGTCGGGCAAGGGTCCCGACGTCATCCTGTTCAACGGCGGCGGCCAGATCCGCGACCGGGTTGACTCGCTCCAGCCGCTCGACGAGTACGTGGGCGAGGACCGGCAGCGGCTGGCCGGCTGGGAGGCGTTCGCCAAGGGCGGCAAGACCTACGCCGCTCCGGTGACCCTGCAGGGCCACCCGATCTACTACAACAAGGCGCTCTACGAGCGGGCCGGCCTCGACCCGGCGAAGCCGGCCACGACGTGGGAGGAGTTCGTCGCCAACTGCGCCACCATCACCCAGAAGACAGGCGCCAAGTGCTTCGCCCAGGGCAACAAGGAGGGCATCGGCATCCAGTTCTTCCTGTCGGCCATGGCGTCGGGCGTCCTCACCCCGCAGGAGTACGACAACTGGATCGCCGGCAAGCGCGACTGGAAGTCGCCGAACGTGAAGAAGATCTTCGAGCTGTGGAAGGAGACCGGCACCGCCAAGCTGAACAACGACGGGGCCAACTCCACCGCGATGTTCAACGACGCCTTCGCCGTCTTCCAGTCTGGTAAGGCCGCCCACATCATCGGTCTGATGTCCGACATCGGGCACTGGAAGGACTTCAACGAGTTCATCACGCCGGAGAAGCTCGGCGTCATGATGGCCCCGACGGTGACCAGTGGCGCCACCCCGAGCCTGCCGTACGACGGCGGTATCGGTTACGCGGTCGCCAAGTGGACCAAGGACCCGAAGGTGGCCGCCGACCTGGTGCGCTCGCTGACCTCCACCGACGCCCTGAAGGCGTTCTACGCCAACGCCGGCGCGATCACCGCCGACACGACCATCGACGTGTCGCAGTCCGGGCCGGCAGTCACCACGATCGTCGGCGCGCTCAAGACCGGCAAGCCGGCGCCGCACGTGGCGCTCTCCTCGAAGGCGCTCGACCTGATGGGCAGGCTCTCCCAGCAGCTGCTCAGCGGTTCGATCAGCGTCGACGAGGTCGTGAAGCAGATGGCCGCCGCGGACACGGCGGGCTGATCGTGTCGATCGGTAACTCGCTCCCGTCGGTCCGCTCGGCTTCGGCCGGGCGGGCCGGCGGGGTCCCGCCCGTACCACAGCCGTCAGGCCGCCGTGCCGTTCCCCGGCGCGTCGCCGGCGGCCGTCGCGCCGAGATGCTCGCGCCCTTCGTGCTGGTCGCTCCGGCCGTCCTGATCCTCGTGCTGCTGCGGCTGTACCCGCTGCTGCTCGGCGTCAACTTCTCCTTCACCGGCGACGGCGACCGCGACGGGGCGGTGGTCGGCTTCGACAACTACGTCGACCTGTTGCAGGACCCGCTGTTCCAGGGCGCACTGCGCAACGTGGGGCTGCTGGTGCTGCTCCTGCCGGTGGCGGTGGCCATCCCGGGTCTGCTCGCCACCTTCATCTACCTGCGCGTCCCCGGCCACCGGTTCTACCGCAGCGTCTACTTCTTCCCGGCCGTGCTGTCCCCGGTCATCGTCGGCGCGATCTTCAACCTGCTGCTCTCGTTCGACGGCCCGGTCAACAGCATTCTCGGCGCGGTCGGCATCGGCCCCGTGGACTGGCTCGGTGACCCGGACGTGGCCATGTTCGCTGTCGTCGGCGTGCACGTGTGGGCGACCTTCGGTATGGCCCTGGTCGTGTTCCTCGCGGGCTTCGCGACCCTGGACTCCGCGCTGCTGGACGCCGCTCGGGTGGATGGGGCATCCCTGTCCCAGGTCATCTGGCACGTGATCATCCCCAGCCTCACCCGCACCATCCAGTTCGTCTTCGTGACCACGATGATCGGGATGCTGACGTCCATGTTCGGCCTGCTCTACGTCATGACCAGTGGCGGCCCGGAGGGCTCGACGTACCTGCCGGAGTACTACATCTGGATCCAGCAGGGGCAGATGAACCGGCCTGCGCTCGCGTCGGCCGCGTCCACCGTCCTCTTCGTCATCATGCTCGTCGTCGGGCTGTTGCAACTCAAGCTGCTCCGCCGAGCGGGGAGGGAAGACTGATGTCCCGCGTCCGACTGGGCAGATGGCTGCTCGTGATCCCGATGGGGCTCCTCGCGCTCGCGACGATCTACCCGCTGCTGTTCACCGCGAACGTCGCCATGAAGACCCGCCGCGAGTACATTCTCGACCGGTTCTCACTGGCGGACTCGCTGCGCTTCGAGAACATCACCACCGCGTGGACAAGCGTCGGCATGGGCCGCTACGCGACCAACTCGATCGTCGTGGTGGCGTGCTCGGTGTTCCTGCTGCTGCTGTTCGGGTCGATGGCCGGCTTCGCGCTGAGTCAACTGCGCTTCCGGGGCTCGAACGCGCTGTTCATCGGCTGCCTCGCGGCGCTCTTCATCCCCTTCCAGGTCATCATGGTGCCGCTGGCCCGGGTCATGGCGGACAGCGGCCTCGTCGACACGTACCCGGGTCTGATCCTCGCGTACGTCGCGCAGTTCCTGCCCTTCACGGTCTTTTTGATGACCAGCTACTACAAGACCATCCCGGCCGAGATCGTCGACGCGGCCCGGATCGACGGCAACACCGTGTACGGCGTCTACCGGCGGATCATGCTGCCGCTGGGTGCTCCGGCGCTGCTCTCGGTCGGCATCCTCAACACGCTGTTCTGCTGGAACGACGTGCTGATCTCGCTGCTGCTGATGCCGTCGGCCGACCACCGCACCCTGATGGTCGGGGTGACCTCGCTACGGGGGCAGTACTCCGAGGACATTCCCACGTTCGCCTCCGGGGTGCTCATCGCCGCGATCCCCGTCCTGGCGGTCTACCTGTTCCTTCAGCGCCAGATCGCCGACGGCGTCGCCGCTGGTTCCACGAAAGGCTGACATGCGTATCACCGGGTATCGAACCCTCACCACGGTCCAGGAGTGGGGCCGGCCCGTCGGCGACGCCAACGGCGTGTTCCCCGACGGCGTCACGACGGTGCCGATCACCATCGTCGAGACCGACGGCGGGATCAGCGGCGTCGGCCTGGGCCCGCACGTGGAGATCGAGAAGATCTTCCCGGCCATCGAGGGAGAAGATCCCCGCGCGGTGACCACCCTGTACGACCGGATGCTCCGGCACACCTTCAAGGCCGGTCACGGCGGTCCGGTGTTCGGGACGATCGGCGCACTGGACACGGCCCTGTGGGACATCAAGGCGCAGCTGGCCGGCGAGCCGCTCTGGCGGCTGCTCGGCGGGCGGGACCGGCGTGTCCCCGCCTACGCGTCCGGCCTCGACATCGGTCTGACCGACGACGAGCTCGTCGCGGAGTACGAGATCTACGCCGGGTACGGCCTGCGTGCCGCGAAGCTCAAGGGCGGCCTCGACATCGAGCGGGACCGGCACCGGCTCGGCCTGGTGCGGGAGGTGCTCACCGAGGCGGGTCACGGCCGGCGTCCCGGTCTGATGCTCGACGTCAACGAGGCGTGGTCACGCAAGCAGGCCGTCCGGCACGTGGCCGAGCTGGAACGTACCCTCGATCTGATCTGGATCGAGGAGCCGGTCCGCCGCTGGGACGCCGAGGGTCTGGCCGCCGTCGGCCGGGGCGTTCGAGCGTCGGTCGCCACCGGCGAGAACCTCACCGGCCTGGAGCAGTACCGCCCGCTGATCGGGGCGGGCGCTGTCGACATCGTCCAGATGGCAGCCGTCTGGGGTGTCACCCACTTCCTGCGGGTGGCGGCCCTGGCACACGCCCACGACCTGCCGGTCAGCCCCATCGGCAACATTCCGGTCGGGCTGCTGCACGCCGCCACCTCGGTGCCGAACCACCTGGTCAGCGAGCTACAGGATCTGCGGCCGCCGGCCGGCATCGGCCTCGACCTGCACATCGAGGACGGCGCGTTCATCCTCGGCGACACACCCGGTCTGGGCATCCGGATCGACGAGGTGGCGATCGCGGCCGCAGGACACCGAGCCGGCAGCCCGGCCGCCCACAGCCCGAACGTCCGACCGGAGCGGGCGGGCAAACGCCTGCTGGCGGTGGCCGACCAGACGCCCACCGTCCCACCGGTACGGGTCGAGGCCCTGCTCGCCGATGCCGTCGGCGCGCAGAACGACGTGGCGCCCCTGAGGCACTGAACCTCGCACCACCGCACCTCTTCCGAAAGGAAACCGAGTGTCATTCTCGCTCGAACCCTCCAGACGGACTCTCCCGGTGGCGGTCGCGGCCGTGCTCGTGGCCGGCGCCCCCGCCGGTCCGCTCGCCACACCGGCCGGGTGGCGGCACCACTTCAGCGACATTCAGGTGAGCTAGCGATCTTCGGTGGTGGGTGCGTCGTCACGGCGGCGTACCCACCACCGCGTTCCAGCACAGGTACCCAACGACGTTGAGCGGAGCAGCAGTGAAGGCAGTTGTCTACCGGGGTGCGCGTGATCTCGGGATCGAGGACCGTGCCCCAGAACCGCCGGGCCCCGGCCAGGTGCGGATCGCGGTGGCCTACACCGGGATCTGCGGTACGGACCTGCACATCTTCCACGGCGACATGGACGCCCGGGTGGGCGCGTCGGCGGTGATCGGGCACGAGATGTCCGGCCGGGTCGCCGCGCTGGGCGACGGCGTCAGCGGTCTGACCGTCGGGCAGCCCGTCACCGTGATGCCGACCCGCGCCTGTGGGCGGTGCGCGGCGTGCCGCCGTGGGAACTCGCACATCTGCCACGCCATGAACTTCCTCGGCATCGACTCGCCCGGCGCGATGCAGTCGTCGTGGACCGTGCCGGCCGAGTTGGTGCTACCGCTCCCCGACGACCTGCCGTTGGACCACGCGGCGCTGGTCGAGCCGGTCGCGGTCGCGGTGCACGACGTCGGCCGAGCGAAGGTGGCCTCCGGAGAGCACGTGGTCGTCGTCGGCGGCGGCCCGGTGGGCGTCCTCATCGCCGCCGTCGCCCGAGCACGGGGGGCGGAGGTCCTGCTCGTCGAGCCGGACGGCTTCCGGCGCGGAGTCGCGTCGGGGATCGGGATCGAGGCCGTGGACCCGGGGCCCACCGACGTGGTGGCGCTCGTCGACGAGCGGACCGGGGGCGCGGGCGCGGACGTCGCGTTCGAGGTGTCCGGTTCCGCCGCCGGGGTCGGCACGGCCGTGGACGTGCTGACCACTCGGGGTCGGCTGGTCATGGTGGCGATCCACCCGCAGCCGCGTCCGGTGAACCTGCACCGGTTCTTCTGGCGGGAGTTGGAGTTGCTGGGCGCGCGGCTGTACCAGCGCGAGGACGTGGTGGAGGCGATCCGGCTGGTCGCGGCGGGTGTCATTCCGACCCAGGAGCTGATCTCCCGAGTGCTTCCCGTGGAGGGCGTCACCGACGCGTTCACGGCTCTGGAAGGTGGCGGCGGCGTCATGAAGGTGCTGCTCGACTGGCGGGAGGAGGGCCGATGAGCGCCCTGTTCGACCTGACGGGACGTACCGCGCTGGTGACCGGCGCCCGGCGGGGGATCGGCCTGGGGATGGCCGAGGCCCTGGCGCTGGCCGGCGCGGACATCATCGGGGTGTCGGCGCAGTTGGAGGCCGAGGGCAGTGAGGTGCAGCGGCGAGTCGAGGCGGCCGGTCGCCGGTTCACCGGTTTCCGGACGGACCTGGGCGACCGGGCCGCGGTGTACCGGCTGGCCGAGGAGGCCGAGGCGGTGGCGCCGGTGGACATCCTCGTGAACAACGGTGGCACGATCGCCCGGGCGCCGGCCGCCGAGCACCCGGACGAGATGTGGGACCGGGTGTTGGAGGTGAACCTGTCCAGCCAGTTCGTGTTGAGCCGGGAGATCGGCCGGAAGATGGTCGACCGCGGTCGCGGCAAGATCATCTTCACCGCTTCGCTGCTGAGCTTCCAGGGCGGCATCAACGTCGCGAGCTACACCGCGGCGAAGTCCGGCCTCGCCGGGCTGACCAAGGCCCTGTCCAACGAGTGGGCGGGCCGAGGGGTGAACGTCAACGCGATCGCGCCCGGGTACATCGCCACCGACAACACGCAGGCGCTGCGTGACGACCCGACGCGCAACGACGCGATCCTGGGCCGGATCCCGGCCGGCCGGTGGGGACGCGCCGACGACCTGGCCGGCGCCACCGTGTTCCTTGCCGCCGCGGCCTCGGACTACGTGCACGGCACCGTCCTACCCGTCGACGGCGGCTGGTTGGGCCGATGACGCAGACCTCGCCGGCCGGGCGCCACGGCATCGTCGACGCGCACCACCACCTCTGGGTCCGTGCGCGGCACCCGCAACCCTGGATCGACCCGGACACGATGGCGGCGATCGACAACGACTTCACCCCGGCGGATCTCGCCCCGGCGGCACGGGCCGCCGGCGTCACCGAGACCGTCGTCGTGCAGTCCATCGCCTCCGTGGCGGAGACGGAGCACCTGCTGGGCATCGCGGCCGACGACCCGCTCATCAGCGGGGTCGTCGGTTGGGTGAACCTCACCGCCGACGACATCGACGAGCGCCTCGACCGGCTCCGCGCGGTGCGTGGCGGGGAGCGGTTGGTCAGCATCCGGCACCTCGTCCAGTCCGAACCCGACCCGGCGTACCTCGACCGTCGCGACGTCCGGCGGGGCATCGCGGCCGTCGGCGCGGCTGGTCTCGCCTACGACCTGCTGGTCCGCGACCACCAACTGCCGGCGGCCACCCGGCTCGTCCGCGACCTGCCCGAGGTGTCGTTCGTCCTCGACCACCTCGGCAAACCGGCGCTCGGCACGGGGGGCCTCGGCGACTGGCCGGCCCATCTGCGGGCGCTCGCCGCCGAGCCGAACGTCACCGCGAAGCTCTCCGGTCTGGTGACCGAGGTGGACGGGTCGTCCTGGACGGCCGACGACCTGCGGCCTGCCGTCGACCACGCGCTCGCCGTCTTCGGTCCGGACCGGCTCATGTTCGGCTCGGACTGGCCGGTGTGCCTGCTCGCCAGCTCCTACACCCGGTGGGTCAGGGTGCTCGCCGACCTGGTGGAGTCACTCGGCGACGCGGAGCAGGCGGCGATCTGGCGGGGAACCGTCCACCGTGCGTACCGGCTGGAGGCATCATGATGGGCCGGGCGCTGCCCCGCCGGCCGGAGGTCCGCCTCACCGCGCTGGGCTTCGGCGCCGCGCAGGGCGGCAGCCTGTACCGGGCGACGTCGGATGACGAGTTCGCCGCCGCCGTCGACACCGCCTGGGACGCCGGCATGCGGTACTTCGACACCGCGCCGCACTACGGCCTCGGCCTGTCCGAACGGCGGTTGGGCGCCGCGCTGCGGTCCCGGCCCCGCGACGAGTACGTGGTGTCGACGAAGGTCGGGCGGCTGCTCGTACCCTCGCCGGAGACCGCGGGGGAGCGTGACTCGGAGGGCTTCGACGTGCCGGCCGACCACCGGCGGGTCTGGGACTTCAGCCGCGACGGTGTACGTCGGTCGTTGGACGCCAGCCTGGAACGTACCGGCCTGGACCGGGTGGACGTGGTGTACCTGCACGACCCGGACGAGCACTGGGAGCAGGCGGCGACCGAGGCGGTACCCGCGCTGGTGGAGCTCCGCGACCAGGGCGTCATCGGCGCGATCGGGGCCGGCATGAACCAGTCGGCGATGCTGGCCCGGTTCGTCGAGGAGACCGACGTCGACGTGGTCATGTGCGCCGGCCGGTACACCCTTCTCGAACAGGGCGCGCTCGACGACCTGTTGCCCGCCGCGCAGGCCCGTGGCGTCGGCGTGGTGATCGCCGGGGTCTACAACTCGGGCCTGCTGGCGCGTGACCAGCCGCCGGCCGACGCGGTCTACAACTATGAGCAGGCGCCACCGGAGCTGATCGAGCGGGCCCGGCGGATCGCCGCGATCTGTGCGGCGTACGGCGTCACGCTGCCGCAGGCGGCGCTGGCGTTCGTCCGTCGGCATCCGACAGTGGTCTCGACGGTGGTCGGCCTGCGCGACGCCGCCCAGGTGACCGAGACCCTGCGCCGGTCGGACGTGGAGGTGCCGGACCAGCTCTGGGCGGCGCTGCGCGACGCCGGGCTGCTCGGCGGATGACGACACACAGCTGAACGCGGTGCGCCGGCCACCCGATCGTCTTCGATCGGGTGGCCGGCGCCCTTTTCGGAGCTACGGCCTCATCGCTAGACCGCGGTGAACCGCCACTGCTGGTTGGTGGCGCTGTGGCAGCCCCACTGCAACAGTCGGGCCCCGTCGGCGGTCGAGGCGCCGTTGACATCCACGCAGAGCCCGCTGAGCGCGCTCTTGACCGTGTAGACCCCCGTGGTGCCGGTCGCCGTCACGGTGAACTTCTGCTGGTTGGAGTTGGTGCAGGTGCTGTGTTGCAGGAAGGCGCCCTGCGCGGTGGAGCCGCCGACGACGTCGAGGCACTTGCCGCTGTGCACCGCCTTGAGGTAGACGGCGCCGTTGCCGGCGTCCACCGCCTGCCACTTCTGGTTGTTACCGCCGGTGGCCGCCCACTGCACGACCTGGGCGCCGTCGGCGGTGGAGTTGCCGCTGACGTCCATCAGCTTGCCGCTGTGCTGCGCCGCGACGGTCCAGGTCCGGCCGGCGATCCCGCCGCCGCTGCTGGGGACCCCCACGCCGTTGCCACCGAAGGTGAACGAGTCGAGGTCGAACCAGTTCGTCGTGGAGCCCTTGAACACCATGTAGAGCGTGTGCGTCCCGGACAGGGCCGCCACGGACACCGGGGACGTGGACTGGTAGTTGTCCCAGCCACCGGTGCTGGGCACCGTCGTGGTGGCCAGCAGGGTGCCGGTCGGCGAGTCGGCCCGCAGCTCGATGGAACCTCCACCGCTCGGCGACGACAGTCGGTAGCTGACGTTGCTGATGCCCGACAGGCTCATCGGGTTGAACGCCACCCAGTCGTTGTTGGAGATGTCGCCGACGCGCTTGCCGCTCTCGGCGGCGGTCTGGTCGACGACCCGGATGCCGGACTGGCTGCTGAAGTACTCGGCCTGCTTGTGCTTGGGCTGCAGGATCGCCGTCGCGTAGCCGGTCAGCGGCGCCGCCCCACCCGAGCCACCGTCGTCGGTGTAGCGGGCGTTGAGCACGTAGTACAGGTTCGCGCCTTCGGGGTGTCCGCCGAGCAGGTCGGTGGAGATGGTGCCCGAGCAGCCCGGGTACTCGGTGGTCTCGTGCGCGTGGTCGTCGTGGCCGAGAGCCGGGTTGACGAGCACCTTCGAGCAGTCGATGGCCGCGCCGCCGGGGTCGGAGACACTGACCGTGTACGAGACCTTGTCGCCGAAGTTCAGCATGCCGCCGTTGGGCGGCACGTTGATGGTGACGACCGGGGCGGTGTTGCCGACGGTGATCTGCACGTTGGCGAAGCCGGTCCTGCCGGTGTTGTCGGTGACCTTCAGCTGCGCCGTGTAGTTGCCGTTGGTGGTGTAAGTGTGTGCCGGGTTGGCTGCCGTGGACGTGCCGCCGTCACCGAAGGTCCACTGGTAGCTGAGGGTGTTGCCGGCGTCCGGGTCCGCCGTGCCGGCGCTGCTGAACTGGACGGTCAGCGGGGAGCTGCCGCTGGTGGGCGTGCCGACGGCCTTCGCGATCGGTGAGCGTCCACCCTGGATGTAGTCGATGCGGTAGAGCCCGGAGTCGTTGTTGCCGCCGCCGAAGTTGGAGCCCCACTCCAGCAGGTAGAGCGAGCCGTCCGGGCCGAACTCCATGTCCATCGGCTTGTTGAAGTTGCCGCCGGGCATGAACGAGTTGGTCCGGGTGACCGCCGTCGAGGAGTCGAAGTGCGTCTCCTTGATGTAGTTGCGCGACCACTCGTAGAAGAAGTGCACGCCGTCGTAGTAGGCCGGAAACTTCGTCGCCGACGGGTTCGCCGCGTTGTAGCGGTAGACCGGCCCACCCATCGGCGCCGATCCGCCGGAGCCCAGCTCCGGGAAGGTCGTCGACGCGGGGTAGCCGTACCAGATGTTGGGCGAGACGATCGGCTTGAGGTTGACCAGACCGGTGTTGTTGGGCGAGTTGTTGACCGGGGCGTTGCAGTTGAACTTCGCCCCGACGACGCCGGTGTCCGGGTTGAACGGCGCGTACGGTTGGTTGTTGCCGTGGCAGAACGGCCAGCCGTAGTTGCCGGCCGCCTTGATCACGTTGAGCTCGACGAGCCCCTCGGGACCCCGGTTGGTGGTCGGCGGGTTGCGGTCGGGGCCGTAGTCGGCCAGGTAGACCCAGCCGGTGGCCGCGTCGATCGAGAAGCGGAACGGGTTGCGGAAGCCCATGGCGTAGACCTCGGGTCGGGTCTGCGCGGTCCCCTGGGGGTAGAGGTTGCCCGTCGGGATGGTGTAACCACCGGTGGCCGACGGCGTGATGCGCAGCAGCTTGCCGCGCAGGTCGTTGGTGTTGCCGGCCGATCGGGCGGCGTCCAGGTTGGCCTTGCCCGACCGCCAGTCCAGCGGGGCGTAGCCCTGCCAGTTGGGGTCGAGGTTGGGCGGGGTGTCGTCGCCGGTGCCGATGTAGAGGTTGCCGTCCGGGCCGAACTCGATGTAGCCGCCGGTGTGGCCGGGCTCGGCGAAGGTCCGGTCGCGGTACGCCGGGATGTCGATGATCCGGGCCTCGGTGGACAGGTTCAGGGTGTCCCCGGTGAGCGTGTAGCGGGAGACCCGGTTGACGTCGGTAGTGCTGCTCGCCGGCGAGTGGTAGACGTACACGTATCCGTTGCTGGCGAACGCCGGGTCTATCGCGACGCCGGTGAGGCCGTCCTCACCGCCGGTGTAGACGCTCAGCGTGGCGGCGGTGACGGTGCTGTTCGTGCTCGGCTTGAAGATCTTGACCTGGCCGCCGCGCTGGACGTAGAGCACGCGGCCGTCGGGCAGCACGGCCAGCGCCATCGGGTCGGCGGTGTTGTCGTCCAGGGTGCGCTTCTCGAAGTTGCTCCAGACGGTCCCGCCACAGTCGCCGGGCTGGTTGCCGGCGGCCCACTTGATGCCACCGAGGACGTGGTTGCGGAAGTTCGTCTCGCTGTACGACTCGCTCGCGTGGCCCATCGCGGTGGCCCACACCCGGCCCCCGCCGGCGTTACGGCACCACGAGATCGGGTGGTCCGGGCCCATCGCCCGCGAGCCTGGGTTGTACGTGCGCTCGTCGGCGGTCACCAGGACGTGCACGTTGCCGCGCGGGTTGGAGTCGAAGTTGTACCACTCCTCGCTGCGGTTCCAGCGATCCGGCAGACCGGTCGTCGACGGGTGCTGCTTGTCGGCGACGATGGCGGTGCCGGGCAGCACGCCGGGGGAGTGCTCGGGCATGTGGGCACCGCCGTTGAGGGTCTGGTCCCACCAGGGGTACTCGCCCTCGATGCCCATGTCCAGGGCGTTGTGGATGCCGACGATGCCCTTGCCGCTGGCGAGGTAACCCTCCACGGCCTGGCGTTGGGCGGCCGAGGTCCAGACCATGCCGGAGGTCTGGAGCATGATGATGACGTCGAAGGTGGCGAGGTTGGCGGGCGTGAAGACGCTCGCGTCCTCGGTCGCCACCACCTCGAAGTTGTTCGCGGCCGCCTGCTGCTGCACCATCGAGATTCCGGCCGGGATCGAGTCGTGCCGGTAGCCGACGGTCTTGGTGAACAGCAGGGCACGGAAGGCCGGGGCGGCGGACGCCGGTGGGGCCAGGCCGAGGGCCACTAACAGGCCGACGATGATTCCTACGATCATGGTGGGGCGACGCATGCCGTCTCCTAGGTCTGGGCGGGCAACTCCGTTTGCGAGCACGGGTCCGACACGCGCCAGGTTGTGCCTGGACGCGCGGGGGCCACGGGTGTGCTGGTCGCGGTCGTCATGCCGTCCGCCGAAACGGCAGTCAGCCCCGCAGGACGTCACGCAGCGTGACGTGGGCTGTGTGTTCGTCCATGGTCTGCGAGGTCAGGATGGGCTATCCATCGATCGGTGTCAATGTAACGGTGGAACGCCTGATGTTACCCCCCAGTAGGGGTGACCGGCTCCACTCGGCCAAGCCGCCACCCGAGCCGATCGAGTGCCGGGCCTGGCAGTCACCGCAGATCGAGGATTGCGGAGCCGGATCCAAACATCTATCTTCATACGTGTGATGTTTCCTCGATGTCAAGGAAATGTTTGCACCATAAAAACGCAAGTTCCGCAGGGACCTGCGAAAGTGCGTCGCTCAGCGCGTTCGACGGCCTACCGGCCGGTGTACGGATCTTGTCGATGACTACTATGTGTAAGGGCTATCGGGATGGCAGATCCACAACCGGCACCGCTGCTGGCCCTGCGGGGCATCGGCAAGTCCTTTCTGGGCGTACGCGTCCTCGGCGATGTCGACCTCGATGTGGCGCCGGGCGAGGTGCACGCCGTCGTCGGTGAGAACGGCGCCGGGAAGTCGACCCTCATGAAGATCGTTTCGGGTGCGTACACCCCGGACGAGGGCACCGTCGAGTTCGCCGGTCAACCCCGCGCGTTCCACGGCCCCCGCGACGCGCAGCGAGCCGGCGTCGGCATCATCCACCAGGAGTTCAACCTGCTGCCCGAGCGCACCGTCGCGGAGAACGTCTACCTGGGCCACGAGCCGGTCCGGCGCGGGCTGGTCGACCGCCGCGAGATGCTGGAGCGCACCCGGCGCCTGCTGGCCTCGATCGGGGAGACCGCGCTGCCGGCCGACTCCCGGGTGGGGCGGCTCGGTGTCGCCCAGCAACAGGTCGTCGAGATCGCCAAGGCGCTCGCCCTGGACGCGCGGCTGCTCATCATGGACGAGCCGACCGCCGCGCTTGCGGACCAGGAGGTCGAGCTGCTCTACGGGCTGGTGCGCCGGCTGCAGGAACGCGGCATCGGCCTGCTCTACGTCTCGCACCGGCTCACCGAGGTCTTCGACCTGTCCAGCAGGATCACGGTCCTCAAGGATGGGCGCCGGGTGACCACCGTGGACACCGCGCAGACCAACTCGGACGAGCTGGTGCGGCACATGGTCGGCCGCGAGCTCTCCAGCTACTACCCCGAGCGGGCGGGCCCCGACGACCGTGGGCCGGTGCGCCTCACCGTCCGGGGTGGGGGCAACCGGAAGCTGCGCGCGGTGGATCTCGAGTTGCGCGCCGGTGAGGTGCTCGGCGTCGGCGGCCTGCAGGGTTCCGGCCGATCGGCGCTGGCCCGTGCGCTCTTCGGGGTGGCCCCGTTCACGACCGGCGACGTCGAGGTCGACGGCGAACCGGTGCGGCTGCGCTCGCCGCGCGCCGCGATGCGGGCCGGCATCGCGTACGTCACCGAGGACCGCAAGGGTGAGGGCATCGTGGCTCGGCAGTCGGTGTTGGACAACGCGCTGCTCGCCAGCCGGGCGGTGTTCGCGGCGCGGTCCGGTCGTGCCGCCCGCACCGCACGGGTGCGTGAACTGCTCGACGCCGTGGAGGTCCGCGCCGCCGGCGACGACCAGGAGATCCGCTTCCTCTCCGGCGGCAACCAGCAGAAGGTCGTCCTGGCCCGGTGGCTCGCGCTGACACCACGGATCCTGCTCTTCGACGAGCCGACCCGCGGCATCGACGTGGGCGCGAAGTCGGCCATCCACGATCTGGTCCGCCGCCTCGCCAGCGATGGCGCGGCCGTCCTGATGATCTCGTCGGAGTTGCCGGAGCTGCTCGGCATGAGCGATCGGATCGTCGTTCTGCGCGACGGCCGGATCGCGGGCGAGCTGCCCGCCGGCGCGACCGAGGAGGACGTCGTCGCCCTCGCCGTCGGCGCCGTCCGGGAGGCCGCCGCGTGAGCGCGAGGAGTGAGCCGGTTTTGCGAGCCCCGCAGTCGCGAACGAAAGAGGGTTCGGTGAGCGCGAGGAGTGAGCCGGTTTTGCGAGCCCCGCAGTCGCGAACGAAAGAGGGTTCAGCATGACCGCCCTGTCGCTTCGGCCGGCCAGACGCGCCGTACCGGGTGTGTTCGTGGCCCTGGCCCTCACTCTCGTCATCGGCTGGCTGGTCGTTCTGCTCGACGGCGGCCAGCTCTTCAACCAGTCGACGACGGTGAGCCTGCTGCACGTCGCCGCAGGCCTCGGGCTCGTGGCCGTCGGGCAGACCCTGGTCATCCTCGGCGGTTCGCTCGACCTGTCGGTGGCGTTCGTGATCAGCCTGAGCACCCTCGTGGCGGCCGAGGCGATGAACGGCAGCGACGGCGCGGTGCTCCCGGCGATCGGGCTGGCGCTCGCGGTCAGCGCGGCCGTCGGGCTGCTCAACGGGCTTCTCGTCACCAAGCTGCGGATCAACGCGTTCATCGCGACCCTCGGGGTCGGGCTGCTGCTCAAGGGCTACCTCGACAACGGCTACGACGGCCCGGCCGGTGAGAGCGCTCCGGTTCTCGTGCGGATTCTCGGCTACCAGCGGATCGGCCCGGTCCCAGTGTCCTTCCTGCTGCTGCTCGCGGTGACCGCGGCGGCCTGGTTTGCCTTGTCGCGTACCCGCTTCGGCCACCATCTGGTCGCCGTCGGCGGTGATCCGGAGGTCGCCAGGCTCTCCGGCGTCCGTAACGACCGGGTCCTCATCACGGCGCACATGCTGTGTTCCCTCTGCGCCGGCCTGGCCGGTGTCTACCTGGCCAGCCGACTCGGCTCCGGCGCCCCGCGGGTGGGCACCGAGGGGCTCTACGACCTGGAGTCCATCGCCGCGGTGGTCCTCGGCGGCACCGCTCTCGCCGGCGGACGCGGGGGAGTCCTCGGCACGGTCGGCGGCGTGCTGCTGCTCGCCAGCATCGACGCGGTCTTCAACCAGCTCGAGGTGGACGCGTTCTTCAAGCAGGTGATCCGCGGCGTGATCATCATCGCCGCCGTCGCCGTCTACGCCCGACGGGCCATGCGAAAGGCGGGGTCCTGACATGCGGGTCGCCGAACGTCGTCCGCTGCCGCTGCGGATCCGCACCGACGGGATCGCGCCGATCGTGGCGCTCCTGGCGGTTCTGCTGATCCTCGTCGCGTTCGTCCAGCCCGACTTCCTCGCGCCACCGTCGCTGATGTCGTTCCTCGGGCGCTCCGCACCGATCATCCTGCTCGCCGCCGGTCAGTACTTCGTGATCGTCTGCGGGGAGTTCGACCTCTCCGTGGGTTCCCTGGTCACGGCGCAGGTGGTCGTCGCCGCGCGGCTCATCGACGGCGACCCGTCACGCACCTGGCCGGTGGTCGTGCTGCTGCTCGCCGGTGGTGCGCTCGTCGGGTTGGTCAACGGCCTGGTCACCACGCTGCTGCGGGTGCCGTCCTTCATCACCACTCTCGGCATGTTCCTGATCCTCGTCGGCGCGGTGTACCTGTGGTCCGACGGCGCTCCGAAGGGTGGGCTCTCCGAGGAGTTCCGCCGCTTCGGTCGGCGGGCCATCGAGGACGTGCCGCTGCTGGGTCGGATTCCGTACGCGCTGCTCGTTCTGGTGGTCGTCGCCGCGATCGCCGTCGTGCTGACGCGCTCCGACTTCGGCCGCACGCTTGTCGCCGTCGGCGACAATCCGCGCACCGCCGAGCTGAGCGGTGTACGGGTCGCGCGCACCAAGACGATCGCCTTCATGCTCAGCGGTCTCGCGGCGGCGGTCGCGGCGATCCTCCTGGGCGGGTACAGCGGCGTGTCGTTCCAGGCCGGTGTCGGCCTGGAGTTCGGGGCGATCACCGCGGTCGTGCTCGGTGGGGTCGCCCTCGGTGGTGGTCGCGGCTCGGTCGTCGGGGCGATGCTCGGCGCGCTGTCCCTCGAGACGCTCTTCGCGCTGATGAACTTCACAGGCGTCTCCGGCGCCCTCAGATCCACCGTCCAGGGCGTGATCATCCTGCTCGCCGTGGCGGTCTCGTCCCTGCGTTCCTCCTCCTCCCGATAAAGGTGATTCGATGAGACGATCCATGACCGCCCTGGCCGCGGTGAGTGTCCTGGTGCTTGCGGGATGCGCCACCGACGAGCCGACCGCGTCCCCCTCCGGCAGCGCCTCCGCGCAGGCCGGATCGGGCACCGGGGAGCAGTCCAAGTTCTTCGTGCAGGCCGATTACGACAACGAGCTGGCGCTGCTCGACGCCGCCCCGACGGGCCCGGCCGACAAGCCGTGGGAGCAGGTGCTCAACCCGAAGATGGTGGACACCGCGAAGTTCAAGAAGTCCGGCAAGCACAAGATCTGCTTCTCCAACGCGGCGCTGAACAACCCCTGGCGGCAGGTCGGGTTCAAGACGATGCAGGCCGAGGTCGAGGCGCAGAAGAGCCGGATCAGCGAGTTCGTGCACGTCGACGCCGAGGGCAAGGACCAGAAGCAGATCGCCGACATCAACGACCTGCTCGGCAAGAAGTGCGACGCCCTCATCGTCTCGCCGAACACCACCGCCACGCTCACCCCGGCGGTCGAGGCCGCCTGCCAGGCGGGTCTTCCGGTGGTCGTCTTCGACCGGGGGGTCAACACCACCTGCCCGGTTACGTTCATCAACCCGGTCGGCGGCTACGGCTTCGGCCATGTGGGCGCTGAGTTCGTCAGCCAGAAGATGAAGCCCGGCGGCAAGCTGCTGGCCCTGCGCATCCTGCCCGGCGTCGACGTGCTGGAGACCCGCTGGTCGGCTGCGAAGATCGCCCTGGACAAGGCGAAGGTCGACGTCGTCGGGGTCGAGTTCACCGACGGCGACCCCGCCAAGACCAAGAAGATCGTGAACGACTACATCCAGCGGTACGGCACGATCGACGGGGTCTGGATGGACGCCGGAGCGGTAGCCGTCGCGGCGGTCGAGGCGTTCCAGGACGCCGGCAAGCCCGTCCCGCCGATGAACGGCGAGGACCAGCTCGACTTCCTGAAGCTGTGGAAGGACAAGAAGCTCACCGCCATCGCGCCGACGTACCCGACGTACCAGTGGCGGACCCCGATCATCGCCGCGCTGAGCATTCTCGACGGTGCCCAGGTGTCCAACCCGTGGAAGCTGCCGCAGCCGACGATCACCCAGGACAACCTGGACCAGTACCTCGACGCGAGCATGCCGCCGCTGCACTACGCGATGTGCGGCTGCACCGACCTGCCCGGCTACCCGCAGCGCTGGAAGTAGGGTTCGCGGTGTACGCCATCGGCGTCAACCCCTGGGTGTGGGCCTCGCCGGTCGACGACGAGGCCCTCGCCGAGCTGATCCCGCGGATCGCCTCGTTCGGCTTCGACGCGGTCGAACTGCCGATCGAGCAGCCCGGCGACTGGGACCCGGCACGCACCCGGGACCTGCTGGCCGCGCACGGTCTCGTCGCGGCCGGCGTCTGCGCGGTCACCCCGCCCGGCCGGGATCTGGTGGACGCCCCGCCGGCAGTTGTCGAGTCGACAGTCGCGTACCTCATGGGGTGTGTGGCGAGCGCGGCGGCCGTGGGCGCGCCGTGTGTCGGCGGTCCGGTGTACGCCGCGGTCGGCCGCACCTGGCGGATGTCGCCGGCGGCGCGCGCGGCGTGCTACGCCGACTTTCGGCGGGCCCTGACGCCGGTGGCCGAGCGGGCCGGGGAGTGCGGCGTGAGCATCGGTGTCGAGGCGTTGAACCGCTACGAGACGAGCGTGGTCAACACCATCGAGCAGACCATCGATCTGATCGACGGTCTTCCGGCGAACGTCGGCATCATGATCGACACATATCACATGAACATCGAGGAGGCCGATCCCTACGCCGCCCTCGCGCTGGCCGGCCCGCACATCAAGCACGTCCAGGTCAGCGGCACCGACCGTGGTGCCCCGGGCACGGATCACTTCGACTGGCCCCGCTTCTTCACCGCCCTGCGGGGCACTGGTTACCAGGGTGCGGTCTGCATCGAGTCGTTCACGGCCGACAACGAGACCATCGCCACCGCTGCGTCGATCTGGCGTCCCCTGGCGCCCACGCAGGACCGCCTCGCCCTCGACGGCCTGCACCATCTGCGGAAGGTCGTCGCATGAGCCGGCTCGACAGTGGTGTTAGCGCTAACGCCGCCCCACCAAGCCCGCCTCGTTGAGGCGTCCCCCACCACCCCCACAGTGTCAGGAGACCGTCCCGTGTCCGTTCGCTTCCTTCCCGCAGCCCGCAGGCTTTTGGCCGGCGGCGCCGCGGCGGCGGTGACCGCTCTGGTCGCCGTGACCGCCTCGGCGTCCCCGGCCCTCGCGGCGACCACCACCCTCTACGCGTCCCCCACCGGCACCGGCACCACCTGCACGTCGGCCCAGCCGTGCTCGTTGACCGGCGCGCAGACCGCCGTGCGGTCGCTCAACAGCACGATGTCCGGCGACATCGTGGTGGAGCTGGCCGACGGCGTGTATCGGCTCGCGGCGCCGTTCCGGCTGACCGCAGCCGACTCCGGCAACAACGGTTACCAGGTGATCTGGCGGGCCGCGGCCTCGGCCCGCCCGACGATCAGCGGCGCCCGGGCGGTCACCGGCTGGTCCCTCGTCGACTCCGGCAAGAACATCTGGCGGGCCAGCGTCCCGGCCGGGCTCGACAGCCGTCAGCTCTACGTCAACGGCGCCATCGCCACCCGGGCGCGCACGGCCGTGAACCGGTCCGACTTCACCTTCACCACGTCGGGCATGCGGTTCAGCAACAGCGCGCTGAGCTACCTCAACAACGTCGGCAACCAGAACCGGGTCGAGGTGGAGAGCGTCGGCTCGTTCACCGACCGGTACTCGCCGGTGCAGAGCATCAGCGGCAACTTCCTGACCATGCAGCAGCCGGCCTGGAACAACAACACGTTCGGCTTCGACACCCTGTCCCGCCCGCACCGGGCCGGACCGTTCTACCTGGCCAACGCGTACGAGTTCCTCGACTCCCCGGGAGAGTGGTACCTCAACCCGGGCAGCGGTCAGCTCAACTACATCCCCCTCTCCGGGCAGAACATGAGCTCCGTGAGCGTGGAGCTGCCGCAGCTGCAGTCCCTGGTCAACGTCGGCGGCACCTACGACGCGCCGGCGCACCACATCTCGTTCAGCGGCATCACCTTCACCGGCACCAGCTGGCTCGGCCCGAGCGGCAGCAACGGTTTCGCCGACCAGCAGACCGGCGCGCACATCGTCGGCACCTGGGCCCGTCCGTCGGATGCGTTGACCTCCTGCCAGGAGGGCTGCCCGCTGTTCGAGGCCACCCGCCCGAGCTGGGCGCAGATGCCGGCCGCCGTGCAGGTCTCCGCCGCCAACACCATCGCCTTCAGTGACTCCCAGTTCGTCAACCTGGGGCAGACGGCCATCGGTATCGGCAACGACGCCAACGCCCACGCCAGCGGCGTCGGTCTCGGTGTCAACAACATCACCGTCACCCGCTCCGAGATCGCCCGCAACTCGGCCGGCGGCGTCGTGGTCGGCGGCGTGCGCGCCGACGCCCACCACCCCAGCGACCAGCGGATGGTCAACCGCAATGTCACGATCAGCAACAACAAGGTGCACGATCTCGGTCTGGAGTACCGGGGCGTCGTCTCGATCCTGACCACCTACGTGAACACCTCGCTGGTTTCGCACAACGAGGTCTACAACATGCCGTACACCGGCATGTCGGTCGGCTACGGCTGGGGCGCCAACGACGCCGGCGGTAGCCAGCACTACGCGAACCGGGGCCTGTACAACTACCAGCCCCGCTACTCGACGGCGACCACCGCGGCCAACAACCAGGTCATCGGCAACTACGTGCACGACGTCATGCAGCAGATGACCGACGGCGGGTGCATCTACACGCTGTCGGCGAACCCGGGCGGGTTGATCTCCGAGAACTACTGCCTGCGGACCAACGGCTGGTTCGGGCTCTACTTCGACGAGGGCTCGCGCTACTACACCGCCCGCAACAACGTGTTCTCCTCCGTCGGCACCTGGGCCACCGCCAACTACTTCTACGCGGAGAACATGGGCAACTTCACGGTCACCAACAACTGGTCGACCAGCAGCGGCACGAACGTGACGAACGGCGACCGCGGCAACGTGGTCAACAGCAACACCACGGTCTCGAACGGCAACTGGCCGTCCGGCGCGCAGACGGTCATCAACTCCGCCGGCGTGCAGAGCGGCGGCAACCCCAACCCGCAGGGCGCGCAGCTCGTCGGCGTCCAGTCGGGTCGCTGCGCCGAGATCGGCAACTCCAGCACCACCAACGGCACGCAGGCCCAGCTCTGGGACTGCATCAGTGGCGCCGCCAACCAGCGGTGGACCCAGACCGCGAGCCGGCAGCTGATGGTCTACGGCACCAAGTGTCTGGACGCTTCCGGCCAGGGCACCGTCAACGGCACGAAGGTCGTGATCTGGGACTGCAACGGCGGCACCAACCAGCAGTGGAACGTCAACTCCAACGGCACGATCACCGGTGTGCAGTCGGGCCTCTGCCTGGACGCCAACGGCGCCGCGACGGCGAACGGCACCAAGCTCATCCTCTGGGCCTGCAGCGGCGGCACCAACCAGCAGTGGCAGTTGCGCAGCTGACATCTGGTTCGCCCCGGCCGGCCGCACCCCGGCCGGGGCGTCCCGGCGGCGGGCCGCCGACCGGCAGGGCCCACCCATTGCCGCCGGTCATCGACCAGCGGCTGTGTTAACGCTAACCCGCACAGGTCACCCACGTCCCCGCGGGTGTACCCCAGCTCAGCGGGTGCGGCGGCGGCACCTGGCCCAGCGCGTACTTCGGTCTGCACGGCATCACCGACTCGGTGCTCAACATCTCCTCGGGGCGGTCGTTGCGGGACACGTTCGTGCGCAACAACGGCCGCACCGCGCGGAGCCCGCGCGAGCCGGCCTCGGGCAGCCGCACCCACGTCACCACCGCCTACTCCGGCTGCCGGGCCGGATATCCGGTGCAGTGGGCGGCGTTCGACAACGGCCACCTGCCGGGGCCGGTGGACGGCACGTACGCCGAGAGCGGCATCACGACCTGGGCCAAGGGTGAGGTGTGGCGGTTCTTCGCGCAGTTCTGAGCGATTCCGCTCGCCGACCGCGACACCGTCGCGTCGATGTCTGAGCGTCGACGCGCGGTGGCCGGTTGACAGTTCGCGGGCAGGGGCGGTGTCCGGTCACGCGACCGGGTGCCGCCCCTGTGGCGTCGGGGAGCCGTGCGGCAAGACATGGAAGTAGTTGAATTCAACGTAACGGCTCCGTAATATGACCGGCGTCGGCTGTTAACGCTAACAGTGGGCTCGTAGACATCATGGCGCCCGCCTCATCCGGGCCGCTGTCCCTGGTGGACGGCATCACGAAGGGATGCTCCCGTATGAAGCGAAACGTCCGAGCCCGGCACTGGGGGCGGGCAGCGGCGGCCGGACTGCTCGTGGCTGCCGCCCTCGTGGGCCTGCGCGCCCCGGGGGCACAGGCACTGGAGAACGGCGTCGCACGGACGCCCCCGATGGGCTGGAACAGTTGGAACTCCTTCGGGTGCAACATCAACGAGGGGCTGATCCGGCAGACGGCCGACGCGATGGTCAGCAACGGCATGCGCGACCTCGGCTACCAGTACGTCGTGGTCGACGACTGCTGGTTCAACCCGAACCGCGACAGCTCCGGCAACCTCCAGGGCGACCCGACCCGCTTCCCCAGCGGGATGAAGGCGCTCGGCGACTATCTGCACGCCCGCGGGCTGAAGTTCGGCCTCTACCAGGTGCCCGTCGACAAGACCTGCGCCCAGTACTTCAACAGCTACCCCGGCGCGACCGGCAGCCGGGGCCACGAGGCGCAGGACGCCCGGCAGTTCGCCGCTTGGGGCGTCGACTTCCTCAAGTACGACTGGTGCTCGCCGAGCGGCAGCATCAGCGAGCAGGTCACCACGTTCGCCAAGATGCGTGACGCACTGGCCGCGAGCGGCCGGCAGATCGTCTACAGCATCAACCCCAACAGCATCCACGCCAAGACCGGCCCGCAGCGCGACTGGGGTGACGTGTCGAACATGTGGCGGACCACCGAGGACATCACCAACGCGTGGGACACCGGGCAGACCAACGGCTACCCGATGGGCATCCAGAACATCATCAACGTCACCGTCCCCCTGGCGCCGTACGCGCGTCCGGGCGCCTTCGCCGACCCGGACATGATGGAGGTGGGCCGGGGCGGAATGACCGACACCGAGATGCGCAGCCACTTCGCGATGTGGGCAATCATGGCCTCGCCGCTGATCGCCGGCAACGACGTGCGCAACATGAACTCCGCGACGCAGACCATCCTCAAGAACGCCAACCTGATCGCCATCAACCAGGACACCCTCGGGTTGCAGGGCAGCCAGGTCTCGTTCGACGGCACCCGCCGCGTGCTCGCCAAGAGGCTGGCCAACGGTGACGTCGCCGTCGCCCTGTTCAACCAGGGCGGCTCCACGACGACGATCTCGACCACGGCCGCCGCCGTCGGCAAGTCCGGCAGCTCCTTCACCCTTGTGGAGGCCTGGAGCAACGCCACCACCACCAGCACCGGCGCCATCTCCGCCAGCGTTCCGGGACACGGCACGGTGGTGTACCGGGTCAGCGGTGGCGGCAACACCACCCCGCCGCCCACCACCACCCCGCCGCCGAGCACGTCCTTCGCGCTCGCCAGTGTGGCCTCGAACCGCTGCCTGGACATCCCGGCGAGCAACACCACCAACGGCACCCAGCCGGTGATCTGGGACTGCAACGGGGCCGCCAACCAGCGCTGGACGGCCAACGGGCAGAACCTCCAGTCGCTCGGCAAGTGCCTGGACGCGCCCACCAACGCCACGGCGGGCAGCAAGGTCCAGATCTGGGACTGCAACGGCGGGGCCAACCAGCGGTGGACCCTCAACTCGAACGGCACGATCAGCGGGGCGCAGTCCGGCCTCTGCCTCGATGTCAACAACAACGGGACCGCCAACGGCACCACGGTGCTCCTCTGGTCCTGCACGGGGGCCACCAACCAGCGCTGGACCCAGCGCTAGAGGTCAGTTCTCACACGTGCGGCACAGGCCCTCGCGGCAGTGCCGACAGGTCCGGGCCGGGGCGAAGTCGCCCCGGCCCGGACCTGCGTGGGGCGGGCGTCGAGCGCGCCAATCGGCTCACCGCTGCGATCCGCGCCTGCCTCGACGCCCGAGCCGGCCTCAGCGGTGTGAGTCGGCCTCAGCGGTGTGAGTCGCCGCCCTACGGGGTAGGGGGACGTCGACGGCGGCCATGCAACGAGATGCTGCCACGATCCGACGGGGTGACCAGCTGTGCGCGACTCTCACCTGCCGGCAGGCGCCGGCCGACACGGACGTCGGCGATGAGCGAGCCGACAGCGGACCCCACCCACGCCTTGGCCGAGTTGAGCCGGATCCGACTCGACGAGGTCAGCCTCGACGACATGCTGCTCCGAGTGGCCACGCTGGCCAGCCGGAGCGTGCCCGGCGCCAGGGAGGTCTCGGTCACCCTCGTCCGGGCTCAGCTCGGTTGGACCGCCGCGTTCACCGGCGACCTGGCCCGCGAGCTGGACGAGTGGCAGTACGAGCAGCAACGGGGTCCGTGCCTGGACGCCTCCGCCAGCGGCGACACCCTCTCCCTGCCGGACATGACGGTCGAGCAGCGCTGGCCGCAGTGGGCGCAGCGGGCGCGCGCCGCGGGCGTGGGCAGCTCGTTGTCGATCGGGCTGCCCATCCAGGAGTCGGTGGTGGGGGCCCTCAACGTCTACGGCGGCCCGGCGAACGCCTTCGATCCCCCGGCGGTCGCGGTCGCGGAACAATTCGCCGCGTACGCGGCGGTGGCGCTCGCCAACGCCCACCTGTACGACAGCGCCGCCACCCTGGCGGAGCAGATGCAGGAGGCGATGCGTAGCCGCGCGGTGATCGAGCAGGCCAAGGGGATCATCATGGGGGAGCGGCGGTGCACGCCGGACGAGGCGTTCGCGCTGCTGTCGAAGATCTCCCAGGACACCAACCGCAAGGTGCGTGACGTGGCCGAGGCCCTCGTCGCCAGGGCGGCGCAGAGTGCTCGGGTGTGATCGTGGGTTCCACCGACCAGGGAGACGATGTGTTGTCGCCGACGCCTGAGCAGTCGCCCGAGGCACTGCGACGGGCGTTGCTCGCCCTCGCCGGCCTGCCCGACGAATCTCCGGCGCTGCCGGCGCACCTGCGCACGATCGTCGCGCTGAGCGCCGCGGTGGTGGGCCCTGTCGACTTCGCCTCGGTGACCGTGTCGGCAGCGGAGGGTCCGCGCACCGAGGCGTCCAGCGCCGACGCCGCCGAGGAGATCGACCTCGCCCAGTACGCGGAGGACGCCGGGCCCTGCCTCACGGCACTGCGTTCGGCAACGACTGTCGGCGTGCCCGACCTGGCCGGCGTGGTGGTCTGGCCCGGCTTCCGGGACGTGGCCTGGCGGTACGGGGTGCGGGCGTCGCTGTCGATCCCGCTCTTCGCCGGCAGCGGCGCACCGGTCGCCGGGCTGAACCTCTACGCCCGCGACGTCAGTGCCATGCGACAGCTGATCCAGCGGGTCGAATCCTGCTACGCCGGCGACTCCGCGTCGACCACTCGGCTGGACGCGGGCAGCGAGCAGCTTCTCGCGGGGCTCGCGGAGGCGCTGCGCTGCCGCGACCTCGTCCAACGGGCGCTCGGTGTGCTGATGGACCGGGAGAACGTGGCCGTCGGGCCGGCCTACCGGCGGCTGGTCGACGCGACCACCTCCGGCAGCTCGTTGACCGGCACGGCTTCGGCCATCCTCCGTCAACACCTGAACTGACGGCTGACGTCGGGCCCCGTCGGGATCGCGCCTCGGGCACGGGTGTCGACACCGGGGCGTGCAAGACATCCGAGGTGATCGACGGCCGACAAGGGGCGGCACCCCCGGGGCGCGCGGTACGTCCGCGACGCCCCGGGGGTGCCGGAGTGAGCTGAGAGGGGACGGATCAGCTCGCGGTGCAGGTGGGGGTGCCGGACGGGCTTGCGCCAGTGCCCTGGAAGCCGAACTCGGTGCTGGCTCCCGCGCCGACCTGGCCGTTGTAGTCGACGTTGCGGAAGTCCACCGCGCCCGACGAGCCGCTGGCCTGCGCGCTCCAGGTGTTGGTGACGGCGGCACCCGAGGGCAGCGTGACCCGGACCGTCCAACCCCGCAGGGCCGTCGACCCGGCGGTGACCTTGACGGTGGCGACGAAGCCGCCGTTCCAGGAGTTCAGCGACACCGAGGCCGTGCAGCCGTTACCCGTTGGCGGCGGGGTCGTCGGCGGCGGGGTGGTGGGCGGCGGAGTCGTCGGCGGCGGGGTCGTCGGCGGCGGGGTCGTCGGCGGCGCGGTGGTCGGAATGGGCGTTCCGGAGTTCAGGGCGTTGAGGACCGAGGTGTACGCGGCCTTCTTGTTGCCCGAGCGGTCGAACAGCAGCGGGTTGTCGTTACCGCGCCACGAGTCGCTGTCCCGCACGCCCCACACGGTGATCCCGGTGCACCGAGCGATGGCCATGCATGCCCGCGTGACCTGGGCGTACGCGTTGGCCTGGTTGGAGCCCTGGGTGATGTCCAGCTCGGTGATCTGCACGTCGACGCCGAGGTCGGCGAAGCGCTGCAGGTTGGCCTGGTAGTCGCTGGGCACCGACGTGCCCAGGTGGGACTGGAAGCCGACGCAGTCGATCGGGACGCCGCGGGACTTGAAGTCGCGCACCATGTTGTAGATGCCCGTGGACTTCGCGTTGATTCCGTCGGTGTTGTAGTCGTTGTAGCAGAGCTTCGCGCCCGGGTCGGCGGCGCGGGCGGCACGGAACGCGACCTCGATCCAGTCGTTGCCGGTGCGCTGCAGGTTGGAGTCGCGGCGTCCGCCGCTGCCGCCGTCGGCGAACGCCTCGTTCACCACGTCCCAGGCGTAGATCTTGCCCCGGTAGTGGGTGGCGACCTGGGTGACGTGGTTGATCGCGGCGTTGCGCAGGGCGGTGCCGGACATGCCCTGCGCCCAGCCCGGCTGCTGCTGGTACCACAGCAGTGTGTGACCGCGGACAAGCATGCCGTGCGACTGGGCGTGAGCGACGATCTGGTCCCCGCCGCCGTAGGTGAACCGGCCCTGCTGCGGCTCGGTGGCGTCCCACTTCATCTCGTTCTCGGGAGTGAGCTGGTTGAACTCCCGGTTCACGATGCTGGCGAACTGGCTGTCCGACAGCTTGAAGGCGGGTACCGCTGCGCCGTAGTAACGGCCCTTCTCGGCTGCCGAGGCGCCAAGGGTGGTGCCGGCGTTGGCGGCGGAGGTCATCGCCACCGTCGCGGCGGCGGCCGCGAGGGTGGCCGCGAGCGGCACCAGCACCCGACGACCCCGGAACCGGGGTCGTGGCGCGTCGTCGTCGGGGATCTTGTCCATGGGGTTCTGCCTTTCGAGATGGTGGCGGCCGGAGGCGAGGGGTCGACCTGCTCGACCGGTGGTGGGCTGCCCGTCGCGATCTGTTCGGGCTGCGTGCAGGGACCCGGGTGCGACCGGACAGGTTGCCAACAGCGATGACCTGAGAGCGGACGTCACGAAGCGAGCGACCGCGGGACGCGGGATCAGGCGTACGCCGGACAGGTGTGGTTCGGACAGGTCACCGACCGTCGACCGGGTCGCGGGACCCGATGCCCTTCGAGGTGTCGGTAACTCCGAACGGGAGGGACGTGCCCTCGACTCCTTGGCGGAACATAGCATGTTATCGATAACATGCTCAAGATGAGCGGCGGCCCGGCGGCGCGGGTCTGCGGCGCTGGCGCCCACGCGGGGTGGTCGTCGCCATCGGGGAACGGCACGACGGCGGGACGGCCGGCTCCCGGCAGGGCGCATGCGGCGGCCGGTCGCAGGTGGTCATGTTTGGTCCGACGTATGCCGTCCGAAGTGGGCCACAACGATGCCAAAACATGGCGGTAAGACCTTGGCAACATGAGTGTGACCATGGCAAGGTAACGCCTGATCGCGGGAAACATCCGATCTATCGCGCGAGGCGCTGCGGGTGTGGCCCGTGGGTGACTTCCTGGGGAGGTCCGGTTGCTGAGGAGTGTGTTGTTCGCCGGCGCAGACGCGGGTCGTGCCGGGAACACAGTGGAGGAAGGTCGGGTCCGACGATGAGTGCGGTCGAGGCAACGACGGACGCCCCGGGTGGCGCGCTCAACGACTGGTTGCGGGAGCGCATCTCCCACGCGCTCTCCGAGTTCACCGCGGCCACCGCGCTCGTCGTCCTGTTCATCGCGTTGAGCTTCGCCAGTCCTTATTTCCTGACGGCGGACAACCTGTTCAACATCGGCGCGCAGACCGCGGTGATCGCCATCATCGCCGCCGCGCAGACGATGGTCATCATCACCCGGGGCATCGACCTGTCGGTCGGTTCGGTCGCCGCGCTCGCCGGTGTGGCGGGAGCGATGGTCGTCCGCGACCTGGGCTTCCCGCTCCTGGCCGCGACGGCGGTCGCGATCGGCGTCGGTGCCCTGGCCGGGCTGCTCAACGGGCTGCTGGTGACAGTCGCCCGGATTCCCCCGTTCATCGCGACGCTGGGCACGATGTCGGTCGGCCGGGGTCTGGTCTTCATCATGACCGGGGCGGTCGGCGTCTACGGTCTGCCCCGGTCGTTCCAACTGCTCGGTAACGGGGAGATCATCGGCATCCCGTTCGCCGTGGTGATCACCGCGGTGGTCGCCGTCGGGGTGGCGTTCCTGCTCTCGCAGACCCGCTTCGGCCAGTACACGTACGCGATGGGGTCCAACCTGGAGGCCGCCCGCCGCTCGGGCATCGCGGTGGGCCGGAACCTGACCTACGTGTACGTCCTGGCGGGTGTGCTTGTCGGTCTGGGCGGCATGATCGCCGCTTCCCGGGTCAACTCCGGCCAGCCGAACTACGGCATCTCGTTGGAGCTCGACGTCATCGCCGCCGCGGTCATCGGCGGCGCCAGCCTGTTCGGAGGGCAGGGCCGGATCGTCGGGACCATCATCGGCGCCTTCCTCATCGCCCTGGTCCGCAACGGCGCCGTCCTGCTCGACATCAGCATCCACTACCAGCAGGTGATCGTCGGCCTGATCATCTGGGCCGCCGTCTACTTCGACCAGTACCGCCGTCGGCGGCTGGAATCACGGGGTTGACATGCCATTCCGAGAGTCCGAACGAGGAAGGACACACACCATGGCGCACACCACCACCAGCCGGCGGACGCGACGGTCGATCCTGGGTGTACGGGCCGTTCTGGCCGCAGCCGCGGCGACCGCCCTGCTCAGCGCCTGTAGCGGGGTCGAGGTCCGCGACGGGGGCGACGGGGCGACGAAGAACGCGAGCGGTCCGTTGAAGCTCGCCGTCGTGCCGAAGGCCGTCGGCGCCGACTACTGGAACACGGTGAAGGCGGGCGCGGAGTGCGCCGCGCAGCGCGCCGGGGACGTCACCGTCCAGTGGGACGGCGTGACCACCGAGACCGATGTCGAGGGCCAGGTCAACCTGATCCAGAACTTCGTCACCAAGAAGGTCGACGGCATCGTCTACGCGGCGACCGACTCCAGCGCGTTGGCACCCGCCACCGACCAGGCGCTCGCCGCGAAGATCCCGGTCGCGATGATCGACTCCGGCACCAGCCCGCAGCCGTCGGGGGTGCCCCTCTTCGCCACCGACAACCGTGCGTCGGCCACCGAGGCGGCGAAGTTGCTCGCCACCGAACTCGGCCCCGGCAACCACCAGGTGGCTCTCGTCGAGTTCCAGCCCGGCTCGCAGACCAACACCGAGCGGGTGGACGGCTTCAAGGCCGGCCTCGCCCAGTTCCCCAACCTGAAGCTTGTCGGCCAGCAGCCCAGCCGCAGCGACGTCAACGAGGCCCGGCGGGTCACCGAGAACATCCTCACCGCGAACCCGAACCTCGCCGGCATCTTCGCGGCCAACGAACCGAGCGTGCTCGGCGCCGCGCAGGCCATCCAGGCGGCGGGCAAATCCGGCAAGGTGGTCATCATCGGTTGGGACGCCGCCCCGGACGAGGTCGCCGGGCTGCGTAGCGGCCAGATCTCCGCGCTTGTCGTGCAGAACCCGTTCAAGATGGGCTACTTCGGCGTCGACAAGATGGTCAAGCACCTGCGGGACAAGGCGCCGCTGGCGTCGGCTGACACCGGGGTCACGTTCGTCACCAAGAAGAACATCGACTCCGCGGAGATCAAGGCGGTGCTCGAGCCCAGCTGCGCCAACCCCCCGGTGCAGTGATGGCCACCGCCGCAACGGCCACCGCCGAGAACGGCCAGCCGGCCGCCGACAGGCAGCCTGTCCTCGAAGCCCGTGGCATCGTCAAGCGGTTCGGCCACGTCGAAGCGCTGCGTGGCGCGGACTTCACCGTCCACCGGGGCGAGGTCGTCGCGCTCATCGGCGACAACGGCGCCGGAAAGAGCACGCTGATCAAGACCCTGTCCGGTGTGCACCCGCCCGACGAGGGCGAGATCCGGGTGGATGGTCGTCCGGTCCAGTTCGCCACGCCTGTCGACGCCCGGCGCGCGGGGGTGGAGACCGTCTACCAGGATCTCGCCGTCGCCGACGACCTCAGCGTGGCCGCCAACCTCTACCTCGGGCGGGAGATCCTGCGCTCCGGGCCGCTCGGCCGGCTGGGGCTGCTCGACAAGCGCGCCATGCGTCAGGGCGCCGCCGCGGCCCTCGACGAGCTGGGTGTGCGGATTCCCCGGGTCACCACCCCGATCGCGATGTTGTCCGGTGGGCAGCGACAGTGCGTCGCGGTGGCCCGTGCCATCATCTGGGCGACCAACGTGGTGATCCTCGACGAGCCGACCGCCGCGCTCGGCGTCGTGCAGACCGGGCGGGTGCTCGACGTCGTCCGGCGTGCCCGGGATGCCGGCATGTCGGTGGTGCTGGTCAGCCACAACATGCCGCAGGTGCTCGAGATCGCCGACCGCGTGGAGGTGCTGCGCCTCGGCCGGCGGGCGGCCCGGCTGCGCGCGGACGAGGTCACCACCGACGACCTGGTCGCGGCGATGACCGGAAGCACGGGCGCGGAGCGGGACTAGTACTCCAACGTCACTTGGCTTCGGCGTTGGGCGTGGCGTGGGCATGAGGACGGCCACCGCGTTGATCATCGATGGTTTGTGAGGACAATCGAAGATCGTGCGGTGGCCGTGTGCCACAGCGCAGACCCGACCGGGTGGCGGGTCATCCTGGACGAGGCGGTGACACGTGTCGCGGACCGGTTCGTGCGGGCGGAGCCACGTCGGACCGCCGGGCAGTTCGTGGAATGGCTGCTGTCGGGCGTGGAACGTAAGCCCGACCCCGACCCCGACCCGGAGATCATCGCGTTGACCGTCGCCGAGATCCGCCGACTCCTCAACGCCTTCGTCCTCGCCCTGCCATTACCCCCAGCGCACACCCTGCACTGGTCCACCTGGCGACGAACATCCCAAGCCCGAGCCCGGCGGTCCCACTACCAGCGCAGACTCGGCCACTTAGCTTGAGACTTACTCGTCTAGGGCTCGAGCGTGGCGGGCATGCTGAAGGCGGCGACGTGACGGGCACCGATGAAGGCGTTGCTCTCTACGATCTTCCCGTTCTCGATCCGGAGTACGTCGACGACCAGCGCCTCATAGTGCGGGCTACCGGGCCGGCGGAGATAGTTGATCAGTGCCGGGCGCCCGTTGGCCGAGGTGGGGAAGGTGCGCCAGTCGAGCGGTCGACCGAGGAACTCCGCGACCGCGTCGATCCCGACGACCGGCGGCTCGGGCGGCATCGTGATCCGTACGTCCTCGGCGAGCAGTGCCCGGACCGTCTGCGGGTCCTTCGCGTTGGCGTAGCGGCGCAGGATCTCTTCGTCCTCGCTGGTGAGCTGCGGGCGGCGCCAGTCCTGTGGGTCCGACGGAGCGCGCTGCCGGAGGGTGTGGCGGGCCCGCTGAAGGAGGCTGTTGACGGCCGCTACGGCGGTGTCGAGCGCGCCGGCGATCTCCTGCGGCGTCCAGCCGTGGACGTCGCGCAGCACGAAGGCCGCCCGCTGCCGCGGCGGCAGGTACATGAGCGCTGCGATCACGGCCAGCTCGACGGTCTCCCGAGCGGCGAGACCGGTCTGCGGATCGTCGGCCAACAGGGCGTCTGGATAGGGACCGAGCTCGGTGGACCACTCCAGCGGGTCACCATACGGAACCGTCCGGTGACCGGCCGCCTTGCGGCTGTCGAGGAAGACGTTCGTGGCGATCCGGTAGAACCAGGTGCGCGCCGACGCCCGACCCTCGAAGCGGTCGCGAGCCCGCCAGGCACGCAGGAAGGCCTCCTGCACCAGGTCGTCCGCGTCGGTGACGTTCCCTGCGAGGCGGTAGCAGTGCACGTGTAGCTCGCGCCGGTGCTCGTCGAAGGCGCGCTGCAGCCAGACCGCCTGCTCGTCAGGCGAGTCGGACATGTGATCTCCCCGGGGCTGAGTGGTCCTCACAACCGTACTGACGACCGCGGACCCCATCCGTCATCGGTCACCGATGACGATCGCCGACTCGGTCGTCTGTACCTGTGACCAATCCCCACCCCACGAAGGAGACAGCCATGACGGCAACCCCCGCGTCCAGCGCCGCCACGCCCCCGGTCGTCGACCGGGAGACCTGGCTGCGCGAGCGCAACGAACTGCTGGCCCGGGAGAAGGCCCATACCCGCGAAGGAGACGCCATCGCAGCCGCTCGTCGTCAGCTGCCGATGACCTTGATGCCGACGGTGACGGTCCAGGGCCCCGGCGGGGACACCCCGCTGGTGGAGGTTTTCGAGGGCCGCCGGATGCTCATCGCCTACTTCCACATGTGGCACGACGGCAAGCCGCACGAGCATCAGTGTGAGGGGTGCACCTTCTCGACCTGTCACATGCAGATGCTGGACTACCTGCACGCCCGGGACGTCACCTACGCCGTGTTCTGCCAGGGCCCCTACGACGAAAGTGCCCCATTCGCGGAGTTCATGGGCTACCCGTTCCCCTGGTATTCGGCGAAAGACTCCGACCCGGCTCTGGCCGACGGTCGTGACTTCGGATTCATCGCCTGCTACCTGCGCGACGGCGACCAGGTCTACGAGACCTACTGGACCACCGGGCGGGGCGTGGAGGCGCTGACGACCAGCTACCACGCCCTGGACCTCACGGTGTACGGCCGGCAGGAAAACTGGGAAAACTCGCCTGAAGGCTGGCCGCGGGTCCCCGGGCACCCGTGGCGGCTCAACGGCCGCCCCACCGCGCAATGGTCACGCCCCGGCGTCGCACCGCGATGACGTCCTGATGATCGAGGTGATCATGCTCGGGTCGGCCGCGGTGTCGGCCTGCTGCTGCGTCGTGCCGCGGGCGGGCGCGTCCCGCGGAGCCCGGATGCTCGCGGGCGCGATGGTGGCTGTCATGGTCGCGGTGACCCTCGACGCCGCACCGGTTGTGCAGTACGCGGGCGCGCTGCTGCTCCTCGCCTTCGCGGTGGCACTCGTCACCAGCGGTCCGACCGAACGCGGCCCGGAGGTGCAGTGGCACCGTACGGCCGGGGCCGTGCTCATGGCGCTCGCCGTGCTGATGCATCAACACGGCGGGTCGATGGCTATCCACCACATGGCCGCCGGGCCCCGGATGGACCACGGCACCGTCACCGGCCATGACGCGGCGCTCGTGTTGCTACGCGCCGCCACGGCGGCTTACCTCTGCTGGATGGCGGCCGCACTCGTCCGGCTGCGCAATCGACCGATCACGGACCTGCTCCGTTGGGAGCACCTGGCCATGGGGGCAAGCCTCGCGGCCATGATCTTCTTCATGAGCTAGCCGAGTAAGCCAGCCGGCAGATCAAGTGACGTTGGAGTACTTGGGCCTGTTTCATAAGGGCGGTCGAGCCGAGGCGAGTCCGGGCGGCGATCCGGCAAGGCGCGGTTTCGTCCGGATACAACACCGGTATCCGGACGAAACCGCAACGCCGCCGGTCGTCGTCCGGGCCCGCCGCAGGCCGGCCAGCCCTTATGAAACAGGCCCTAGCGGTGACGGCGGTCGCCCGCCCGTGACCGGGCGCGATTGATCGGCATCGTTTCCGCTGGCGCCCGGAGCGGGCGGGCGATCATTGCGCCTGCGCGTCGACGCCTGTCTCCGCTTCGTCGGGCAGCCCCTGTAACGACTCCTCCACACCGATCAGGTGGTTGGCCATCCGGGTGCGGGCCCGTTCCGGGTCGCGCGCCACGAGGGCCTTCAGGATCGCCACGTGTTCGTGATGGGTGCGCAGGTCCGCGCCCTCCTCGTGCAGGCTCCGCCAGAGCCGGCCGCGGATGGTGCGTCCGGCGAAGGCTTCGATGAGGCCGACGAGAACCGGGTTCTCCGCGTGCACGGCGATGATCCGGTGGAAGGCGATGTCGATCTCCATGATCCGCTCGTGATCCGGCGGTGACTGGCCGACCAGCCGGGCCGCCTCCTCGAGCAGTTCGCCCGCCTGGGCCAGTGCCTCGTCGGTGATCCTGGTCGCCGCCAGGCAGGCGGCCTCGCACTCCAGGAGACGGCGAACGGTGTGGATGTGCCGCCCGTCGCCCTGGCCCTGGAAGTCGACGACGAAGCCCATCGGGGCCAGCAGTTGCGGCGCGTCGAGGTTGGTGACGTACGTGCCGTCGCCCTGGCGGATGTTGACGATGCCGAGGATGGACAGCGCCGACATCCCCTCGCGCAGCGATCCCCGCGAGACGCCGAGAGACTCGGCGAGATCCTTCTCGATGGGCAGCCGGTCCCCGGGTTTGAACGTCCCTTCGAGGATCATCCGCTTGATGCCGTTTACCACTTCGTCGGTGCGGGACATGACACCTCCTAGCGGCCGGCGGGGGTGGCCGTCCCACCCGCGATGACGTACGGCTCCGGAGATGACACCGTAGCCGGCTCCGCCTCGGCCCAGTAGAGGCCGTCGGGAAACCGGTACCGCGCGATCGACTCGGGGTGCATCCGGGTGGAGTAGCCGGGCGTACTGGGCAGCACGTAACCGCTGCCCCAGCCGGCGTCCCGGACGACACACGGATCGGTGAAGTGCTCATGCAGGTGGTCGACGAACTCGGTCACACGGCCGGTGAGATCCCCCGAGATCGCGACGTAGTCGAGCACCGACACGTGTTGGACCATCTCGCAGAGCCCGACACCGCCGGCGTGCGGGCACACCGGGACGTCGAACTTCGCGGCGAGCAGCAGCACGGCGACGATCTCGTTGATGCTGGCCAGCCGGCCGGTGTCCAACTGGCAGAAGTCGATGGCCTCGGCCTGGAAAAGCTGCTTGAACATCACCCGGTTGTGGCAGTGCTCGCCGGTGGCGACGCCGACGGGAGCGACGGCACGGCGCACGGCAGCGTGGCCCAGGATGTCGTCCGGACTGGTCGGTTCCTCTATCCACAGTGGCGAGAACTGGGCGAGGGCCTTGACCCACTCGATGGCCTGGTCGACGTCCCACACCTGGTTGGCGTCGATCATCAGGTTGCGGTGCGGGCCCAGGATCTCGCGGGCGATCCGGCACCGCCGGATGTCGTCCTCGAGGTCCGCGCCGACCTTGAGCTTGACGTAGCCGTAGCCGGAGTCGACGGCCTCCTGGCACAGCCGGCGCAGCTTGTCGTCGCCGTAGCCGAGCCAACCCGCCGAGGTGGTGTACGCCGGGTAGCCGGTGCGCGCCAACTCGGCGAGGCGGTCGGCCTTCGTGCTCTGCTTGGCGCGCAGGATGGCCAGTGCCTCGTCCCGGGTCAGCGCGTCGGACAGGTAGCGCAGGTCGGCGATGTCGACGAGTTGCTCGGGGGACATGTCGGTGAGCAGCCGCCACAGCGGCTTGGCCGCGAGTCGGGCGGCCAGATCCCACGCCGCGTTCAGCACGGCGGCCAACGACAGGTGGATGACGCCCTTCTCCGGACCGAGCCAGCGCAGCTGGGAGTCGGAGGTGAGCAGCCGGTAGACAGCACCCATGTCGCCGGCCATCGTCGTGACGTCCAGGCCCACCAGGCGGTGGGCCTGGTGCACCGCCGCCGCGACGACGATGTCGTTGCCCCGGCCGATGGTGAAGGTGAGGCCGTGGCCCGCCAGCGGCGCCCCGGTGCTGTCGACGCCGTCGGTGTGCAGGATGACATAGGCCGCCGAGTAGTCGCCGTCCTTGTTCATGGCGTCGGACCCGTCAGCGGTCAGCGAGGTGGGGAAGCGGACGTCCTCGACGGTGACGCCAGTGATCTGCGGCATGCGCTCCTCGCCCGACTAGGCTAAAGATCTGATGATCATTTGGAGTATACGGAGGCCCGATCGGGTGCGTCAACGACATCGATCGACCTGTGCCAATATAGATCCAACGTTTTGTGCGCTCCGGCGGCGTCCGATGACCGCTTCCGTTCTCCTGCCGGCGGAGCGTCCGCCGTACCCGCAGGGCGACCCCGTGCGGGGGAAGTCGCGACCATGCCAGAGGGTGCCGATGCTGCTTGCTGACCCTCTCGCGCGGTCACCGGCCTGCTCCGCCGCGTCGTGGGCTGGGCAGGCGGGCATTGCCCCGGTCGGAGCCGGGCGGTGCCGAAGACGTCGATGAGGCCCGATGAAGATTAGATGTTCACCGCTACTGTCGACGGCGGCTCCGGGAGGTGTTGCAGGTGCAGCCCAGTTGATACATCGCATCTTTGTGGCCACCGGGTGCCGTCGGTGGGTCTCGGTCAGTGGTGGCGTATGTCGGCCTCGTCCCGGATCAGACGCGCGCGGCCAGGCCGGCGAGGAGCTGCTCCACCCGGGTGCGGATGTCGTCGCGGATTCCACGCACTGCCTCGACGTCCTTGCCGGCCGGGTCGTCGAGCTTCCAGTCCTCGTAGCGCTTGCCGGGGAAGACCGGGCAGGCGTCGCCGCAGCCCATGGTCACGATGACGTCGGAGGACTCCGCTGTGGCGTACGTCAGGAGCTCTGGGGTCTGGTCGGTGATGTCGATGCCGACCTCGCGCATGGCTTCGACGGCGGCGGGGTTGATCGTCTCGGCCGGAGCGGAGCCGGCCGAGCGGACCTCGACGGTGTCGCCGGCGAGGTGTCGCAGCCAGCCGGCGGCCATCTGGGAACGGCCGGCGTTGTGGACGCAAACGAACAGTACGCTGGGTTTGTCGCTCATCGTGACGCCTCTCGGTGGAGGGGTGGGGGAAAGAAGTGGCGGCGCGCCCAGAGCGAGACGTGGACGAGGCCGACCAGCACGGGCACCTCGATCAGCGGCCCGACGACCCCGGCGAGCGCCTGGCCGGAGGCCACGCCGAAGGTGCCGATCGCGATGGCGATGGCGAGTTCGAAGTTGTTGCCGGCGGCGGTGAACGCGAGGGTGGTCGTGCGCGCGTACCCGAGGCCGAGGGCCCGGCCGAGAGCGTAGGAGCCGGCCCACATCAGCGCGAAGTACACAAGCAGCGGCAGGGCGATGCGGGCGACGTCGAATGGCCGGCCGGTGATGGCGTCGCCCTGCAGGGCGAACAGAATCACGATGGTGAACAGCAGCCCGTACAGGGCCACCGGGCCGATGCGCGGCAGGAGGCGGGATTCGTACCAGTCACGACCCCTGGCACGCTCGCCGAGGCGGCGGGTGAGGTAACCGGCCAGCAATGGGATGCCGAGGAAGACGAGCACGTTGCGGGCGATCTCCCAGGCCGAGACGCGCAGCTCGGCACCCGGCAACCCGAGCCACCCGGGCAGCACCGACAGGTAGAACCAGCCGAGCAGGCCGAAGGCGAGGACCTGGAAGACCGAGTTGAGCGCGACCAGGACGGCCGCGGCCTCGCGGTCGCCGCACGCGAGGTCGTTCCAGATGACGACCATGGCGATGCAGCGGGCGAGGCCGACGATGATCAACCCGGTGCGGTACGCGGGCTGGTCGGCCAGGAAGACCCAGGCCAGGGCGAACATCACGGCCGGGCCGACAAGCCAGTTGAGGACCAGCGACGAGACCAGCAGGCGGCGATCGCCGGTCACGGTGTCGAGTCGGTCGTAGCGGACCTTCGCCAGCACCGGGTACATCATGACCAACAGGCCGAGCGCGATCGGCAGTGAGACCCCGCCGACCGCCACCGCGTCCAGCGCGTCGCCGAGCCCGGGGATCAGGCGGCCGAGGAGCAGTCCGACGGCCATGGCCAGCCCGATCCAGATCGGCAGGAACCGGTCGAGTCGGGAGAGGCGACCGACGACGGCGCTCGCGGCTGTGTCGGTCTGGCGGGTGAGGGTGCTCACGAGCACTCCGGCCGGGCGGCGGGAGCGGCGTCGGCACCGGTCGGTACGACGGTGAGCAGCGCGGCGAGTTGGCCCAGCACCGTCGGCCGGGCGCGGTAGTAGACCCAGGTGCCGCGACGGTCGGCGTCGACGAGCCCGGCCTCGCGCAGCGTCTTCAGGTGGTGCGAAATGGTCGGGCCGGTCAGGTCGAATGCGGGGGTGAGGTCGCAGACGCAGATTTCGCCGCCCTCGGCGGAGGCGATCATCGACATGAGCTGCAGGCGGACCGGGTCGCCAAGGGCCTTGAACGCGGGGGCGAGCGCGGCGGCGGTCTCGGCCGGCACGCGCCGCTCGGACAGGGGTGGGCAGCACCGCACGTCGACGGCCGCTTGTTTCGACATTCGTCTAGGTTGACAGACATCTAATCAGCGTGCAACTGTCTGATTCGACAGACGTCGAGACAGTGTCTCGCGGTCCGAGACCGGAACGGAGCCCGCCGATGACCGACCTGACCACGCGCCCGATGACCGCCACCGACGCCGACCGCGTCCTGACGATCTACCAGGCGGGCCTCGACGGCGGTGACGCCAGCTTCGAGATCACCGCGCCGACCTGGGAGGCGTTCGACGCCACCCGGTTGCCCGCGCACCGCTTCGTGGCCGTGGACGACGGCGGCGCCATCCTCGGCTGGGTCGCGGTCACACCGACATCGAGTCGCCCGGTCTACGCCGGGGTGGTCGAGCACTCCGTCTACGTCGACCCGGCGGCCCAGGGGCGCGGCGTCGGCCGGGTGTTGCTCGACGCGCTGATCACCTCGACCGAGGCCGCAGGCATCTGGACCATCCAGTCCGGCATCTTCCCGGAGAACACCGGCAGCCTGGCCCTGCACCGGAGGGCCGGATTCCGTGTCATAGGCGTCCGGGAGCGGATCGGCCGCCACCACGACCGCTGGCGCGACGTCGTCCTGCTCGAACGCCGCAGCCCCACCATCACCTGACGAGGAGTCACCCGATGAACGCCCTGCACAGCCTTCCCGTCGTGGTCGTCGGCGCTGGCCCGACAGGCCTGGCCGCCGCCGCCCACCTGCACGAACGCGGCCTGCCCTTCGTCGTCCTCGAAGCCGGCGACACCCCGGGCGCCGCCGTCGCCCAGTGGGGGCACGTACGGGTCTTCTCGCCCTGGCGCTACAACATCGACCCGGCCGCCCGCCGGATCCTCGACGACGCCGGCTGGGTCGCCCCCGACCCGGAGGCCCTGCCGACCGGAGCGGAGCTGGTCCGCGCGTACCTCCAGCCGCTCGCGGAGCTGCCCCCGCTCACGCCGCACGTCCGCTACGGTGCCCGCGTCCAGGCGATCAGCCGCCTCGGCCTCGACCGGCTGCGCACCGCCGGCCGCGACACCACGCCCTTCCTGGTCCGCCTCGCCGACGGCGACGAGCTGCTGGCCCGTGCCGTGATCGACGCCTCCGGCACCTGGGGCACCCCGAACGTCCTCGGCGCGTCCGGCCTGCCCGCCCGGGGCGAGGTCAACGTCGCCGCGTACCTCGAACACGCGCTGCCCGACGTGCTCGGCGCCGACCGGGACCGCTTCGCCGGGCGCCACACGCTCGTCGTGGGCGCCGGTCACTCCGCGGCGAACACCCTGCTGTCCCTGGCGGAACTGGCCGCCACCGAGCCCGGCACCGAGGTGACCTGGGCGATCCGCACCGCCTCACCCGCGCGGACGTACGGCGGTGGAGACGCCGACGCCCTGCCGGCGCGCGGCGCTCTCGGCGTTCGGCTACGGGGGCACGTCGACGCCGGCCGGGTCCGGCTGCTCACCGGCTTCTGGGTGCACGCCCTCACACCTGTCGACGGGCGCGTCCGGGTGGTCGTCCGGCACGCCGACGGCGGCGAGGAGTCGGTGCTCGTGGACCGCGTCGTCGCGGCCACCGGCTTCCGCCCGGACCACTCGATCACCGCCGAGCTCCGGCTGGACCTGGACCCGGTGCTGGGCGCGACCCGCGCGCTCGCCCCGCTGATCGACCCGAACGAGCACTCCTGTGGCACCGTACCTCCGCACGGCGTCGACGAGCTCGGCCACCCGGAGGCGGGCTACTACGCCGTCGGGATGAAGTCGTACGGACGGGCGCCGACGTTCCTCATGGCCACCGGCTACGAGCAGGTCCGCTCGGTCGTCGCCGCCCTTGCCGGAGACTGGGCCGGCGCCCGCGACGTCCAGCTCGACCTGCCCGAGACCGGCGTGTGCAGCAGCAACGTCGGCGACTCGGTGAGCGGCGACGGCTGCTGCGGCCCGACGCCGCCCGCCGAGCCGGTCCACCGTGGGCTGGCCACCGGCGTTCCCGGCGGGCTGCTCAGCCTCGTCGCCGTCGACACCGCGTCCGCCGATGGCTGCTGCGCCGGCTGACGGCATTGCGGTGGGACACCCGCCGACCCCCAGCGCCGCCGTCGTCACCGTCGGCTGGCGCAGGCGACACAGGTACGCGCCGACGGGCGGGCGGCGAGCCGCTCGGCCGGAATCGGGCGCGAGCACCGTTCGCAGACGCCGTAGGTGCCGGCGTCGACGCGGCCCACCGCCTCGTCCAGCTCCGCGAGGCGTCGACGTGCCGCGTCCAGAACGGCGCTGAGCTGCGCCCGTTCGAACGCGATGGTGCTGCCCTCGGGGTCGTGTTCGTCGTCGGCATTCGACGACCGGGAGGCCTCGAAGAGGCTCCGCAGGTCACCCTCCAGCGCGGCGGCCTCGGCGGCGGTCTCGTCGCGTCGGCGCAGCAGGTCCGCACGGACCGCGCGGGAATCGGTGGGCATGATGATTCAACGGTACGCGGCCCGCGGACCCGGCCGCGTCTCCATGAAGTTGCGGGTGTGCAGGGCGGACAGCGCGGTCGCCTCGTCCGGTCGGAAACCCAGCCGGACGAGGCGGCGCTGGCGGCCCTGGTCCATCGCCTGTTGCCGCGCGCGCACATGCTCGAAGCCGGCGGCCACGTCGTCGGGGTTCCACCCGCCCGCCGCGAGCACCACCAGCGCGTCGAAGACGTCCGCGCTGAGGCCCGCGGTGTCGGCCAGGGCGTCGTGACGGCGGTGATCGAGACCGTGCTGTCACCGTCGCGAGTGCGTGTCCTCGCGGCGCGTGCGGCCGTTCGTGTCGTCCCGGTCGATGCGCAGCTCCCGCTCCAACTCGCCGATGACCGCCCGCAGGTCGTCCAGTCGCTGGGTGAGCGCGATGCGGTCCACCTCGTCGGGTACGCCGTCGCCGTCGGCGTCGTAGCCGGGGGCCAACCGTTCGGTCATCTCCAGGCGACGGGCCTCCTCCATGGAGTTGACGATGACCGCGATGAGGATGTTGAGCAGCAGGTTGACGGTGATCACCACGTAGCTGACGTAGTAGAGCAGCGTCCACGGCGAGATGGTCAGGCCCTGCTCGATGAGGTCCGGCAGTGTCTCCAGCGAGAGCAGCACGAACAACGTCAGTAGCGACCGGCCGATGTCGCCGTACTCGTCCGGATACCTGTCGCCGAAGATCAGCCAGCCGGCCATCCCGTACACGTAGAGGGTCACCACGGCCAGGGCGAGGAACCCGGCGACTCCGGGCAGACTGCGCCACAGCGCGGACACGATGGTCCGCAGGCCCGGCGAGAAGCGCACCAGCCGGACCATCCGGGCAACCCGCACCACGCGCAGCAGCGCCGAGTCGCCGTGCAGGCCCGGAACGAAGATGGCCGCGATCACCACGAAGTCGAAGACGTTCCAGCCGTGCCGGAAGAAGTCCTGCGGACGCCGGCCGTAGGCCGCCAGTCGGATGCCGATCTCGACGACGAAGACGGCGCGGAAGAGCAGTTCCAGCCCGTGCAGCGCCCGGGTCGCGGGGACCAGACCGTCGTACGTCTCCAGGCCGAGGACGATCCCGTTGGCGAGGATGACGACGACGATGCCGATCTCGAAGGGACGGGACCGGGCGAGGCGCGCGCAGGCGTCGGCCAGTGCGGGCCGGCCGCGTTCGCGGGTGGACGGTGCGCCTCGCTGCGCGGGCGGTCCGCTCATCCGGCGGCCATCCCGCCGGCGCGCGCCGAGGCCGTCGCGGTGGCCCGTCTCCGGTCGTCGTGGTGGCGGCGCGGCGGCATGACACCACCCTAACCAAGATCAAGGTTGCGATCTCGCCGCGTACCCGCATCTGGTCGCCGCGTTCCGCCAGCCCGCGCCGCCGGCGCCCCGGACGGACCTCTTCGAGCGGACGCTGCGCGGTCTGCGAGCCACGCCGCCCGAGATGGGCTGACCCGGGGCGTACCCCGAGGTGGTCCCGAGTCGCGGCGTTCGGCCGGGCGGGCGACGCGGACGTACCCTCGTCACCCGCCCGATCGGTCGCGGCCGGTCAGGCCCGCGCGGCCCGGAGCGCGTCGCGTAGCGGCGTGCTCGGCCGGCCGATCAACCGGCTGAGGTCGTCGCTGTCGGTGGCCAGCTCGCCGATGGCGATCGAGTGGTCGAGCGCGGCGACGAACCCGGCGGTGCCGGCGTCGAGCCCGATGGTCTCCAGCGTGGAGGCCAGCTCGGCCGCCGACAGATCGCGGTGGATCACGGTCGTGCCGGTCACCTCGGTGACGGCGTCGGCCAGCTCGTCGAAGGTGAACGCGGTGCCGCCCAACTCGTAGACGGCGTTGCCGTCCTCGTCCCGGGTCAGTGCCGCCGCGGCGGCGGCCGCGTAGTCGATCCGTGCGGCGGCGGAGACCTTGCTGCCGCCGGTGGCGCCGAGGATGGTGCCGCTCTGCAGGTACTGCGGCAGCTGGTCGGTGTAGTTCTCGGTGTACCACCCGTTGCGCAGCACCGTGTGGGGCAGGCCCGACGCGGCCAGGACCTCCTCGGTGGCCCTGTGCTCCGGGGCGAGCGGGTTCGTGGTCGTGTCCGCCTTGAGGATGCTGGTGTAGACGAGGCGCTCGACCCCGGCGAGCTTGGCGGCATCGATGACGGCGGTGTGCTGGGCGGTCCGCTGCCCGGGGGTGTCGCCGGAGATGAGCAGCAGGCGGCGGACGCCGGCCACGGCGCCGGGCAGCGTCGACGGGTCGTCGTAGTCGGCCCGGCGGATCTCGACCCCGCGTGCCGCGAGGTCGGCGGCCTTATCCGGGCTGCGGACGATGGCGGCGATCTCGGTGGCGGGCACGCCGGTGTCGAGCAGCTGCTCGATCACCAGGCGGCCCAGCCGGCCGGTGGCACCGGTGACGGCGTACGTGGGCATGGGGACCTCCGAGCGTCGATGACAAATCGTAAGCACTTACGAATCTACAGCACAAGCGTTCAGGTAAGCGTCGGGTAGGCTGGTGAGGTGAGCGACATGCCGGCCCCGGGCCTGGAGGGGCCTACCCAGGACCTCGTCAGCGATGTCTTCGCGCGCGGCTGCACCTCCCGGGCGGCCTTCGAGGACGTCACCTCGAAGTGGGCCTCGCTCGTCCTGCTCGCGCTCGGTGAGGGCGGTTACCGGTTCAACGCCCTGCGACGGCGCGTCGACGGGGTCAGCGAGCGGATGCTCTCCCAGACCCTGCAGACCCTCGAACGCGACGGCATGCTCACCCGCGAGGTGCTCACGGCGATCCCACCGCGCGTGGAATACTCGCTGACTCCCCTCGGCGCCCGGGTCGCCGAGCAGTTGCGCGGCCTCGCCGACCTGCTGGAAGCCTCGGTGCCCGAGTTGCAGACCGCCCGCGCACGCGAGCGGAACTAGAGCCTGCTTCATGAACTGGCCGGCCTGCGGCGGGCCCCGACGACGACCGGCGGCGTTGCGGTGTGGTCCGGATGCAACACCGGTATCCGGACCACACCGCACCTAGCTCGATCGCCGCCCGGACTCCGCCTCGGCTCGACCGCCCTTACGAAACAGGCCCTAGCTTGAGTTTTAACCCGTGCGGCGGGGTCGTGGGGTGGTCGGGGTCTTCTTTCTGGTTGTGCTGTTCGGCTGGTTTGTCCTGGTGGCGATGTGGACGTCGTGGCGGGTGGCGGGATGTGAGTTGCGGCGTCCTGGTGGTCGTCCGGGTCCTGGCCGGGAGGGTTTCGGTGCGTTGGCGGGA
>NZ_JBFAQS010000014.1:0-194217 GCF_040678875.1 Micromonospora sp. NPDC049274 | reverse complement strand
AGTTTTCGCGCGCGCGCCGGCCCGAGGCGTGCCCGCCCCCCCCCCGGGGGGCGCGCCCCCCCCCGCCCCCCCCCCCCCCCACTTCCCTGTTCGAGTGCGATCTTCCCCCGGGCCGGGGGACGCCCGGTGGGTCAGACGCCGCAGGTGGGGGCCGACCAGCCGCCGACGGCCGCCACGTGGGTGTGGTCGTTGTGGTCCGGGTAACCGGGTCCGAGGATCTGCGCGAAGCCGTGGTTGCGGGCCTGCTGGGCCAGCCGGCACAGCGACGGTGAGCCGACCAGGTCCACCGCGTCGCCGTACAGGTGCCTGCTGTTCGACGCCCCTCCGACCGCGCTGTTGCAGGCGTAGCTGCGGAAGCTGCTGCTGATCGCGATGGGCACGTCGCCGAGGGCGTGCCGCAGCGCCTGGAGCTTCCACATCGAGACGAGCGCGTTGGCGCGGGCGGTGCTCGCCGCGACCGCTCCGCCGGACCAGGTGCTGTTGCAGTTGTTCAGCTCGGCGTAGCTGAAGTTGACGGGTGTGCAGTCGTCGTCCTGGAGGGCGTACAGCCGGTTGAAGGTCTGCGGGCCGGCGATGCCGTCCGCGCCCAGCCCGTACGCCTGCTGGAAGCGGATCACCGCGGACCGGGTCGCCGGGCCGTACGCGCCGTCGATGGTGAGCACGGCCCCGTAGCCCGGGTAGCCGGCGACGCGGATCTGGAGTTGCCGGACGTCCTCGCCGGACATCCCCTGCGACAGGGTGCGACCCCAGGTGTAGCAGCCGTCGGCCTGCGCTGCGCTGGCGGTGAGGGTGACCCCGGTCACCGTGGTGGCGGCGGCCAGCGCGAGCGCCGCGATGACAGTGCCGAGCCGTCGGATCATGAAGCTCTCCATTCATCGATTCAAGTGCCTGAATGTATGGAAGTTTCATATCTGAGCGACAGTCCGTCAACAACTTGCAGCAAGGAGTTTCCCGGTGACGGGTGTCGCGGCCCGCCCGCGCGGCTCCGTAGGATCGGCTCGTGACAGGGGCGGAGCGGCACACGGACAGCGACGGCATGGCGGACGGCCTGGAACGGCTCTGGACGCCGCACCGGATGACCTACATCTCCGGCGAGGACCGCCCGGCCGAGGGCTACGAGAAACCGACCGGCTGCCCGTTCTGTCTGGCTCCCGGGCTCCCGCCGGAGGAGAGCCTGGTGGTGGCCCGCGGCGAGCACGTCTTCGTGGTGCTCAACCTCTACCCGTACAACCCGGGGCACCTGCTGGTCTGCCCGTACCGGCACGTCGCCGACTACACCGACCTCGACGAGCCGGAGACCGTCGAGCTCGCCTCGTACACGCAGGCGGCGATGCGTGTGGTCCGCAAGGTCAGCAACGCGCACGGCTTCAACCTGGGCATGAACCAGGGCGGGGTGGCCGGCGCAGGCATCGCCGCCCACCTGCACCAGCACGTGGTGCCGCGCTGGGGCGGCGACGCGAACTTCATGCCGGTGATCGGCCGCACCAAGGTGCTGCCGCAACTGCTCGGCGACACCCGCGACCTGCTCGCCCGCGCCTGGCCGTCCTGACGCGCCGGGCCCGACCCGGACCGGCACGAGGCCCGCGCCGGTCCGGCTAGTCGGCGCGCAGCAGGTCGGTCAGCTCCGCCCAGCTCCCCACCCGGTGTACGCCCGGCAGCAGCGCGGCGTGTGCGGCGACCTCCGCCGGGCGGGGCCGGAACAGGTAGCGGTGCGCCACCGAGTCGAGGTAGCCGAGCACCTCCAGCCTGTCGTCCACGAAGTGGGTCAGGCCGAGCCGCTGGGCGATGGGCGCCTTGGCCGGCCGCGTCCGGCAGAAGTGCACCCGTTCGGCAGGGACGCCGGTGCGGGCCGTGAAGTCGTGGTGGGCCAGCCACTCCCGGGTCCGCCGCTCGGTGGACTCGCCGCACTTGGAGACGAGGTGCACCTCGTCGAACGCCGGCCCGAGCGCCGCGAGCGCGTCGAACGCCCCGTCGACCATGGGCGTGCGCAGGTAGTGCGCCCCGAAGAACGACGTGTCGGCGTCGTCGTCGGCCGGTTCGATGAGCACACCGCCGATGTCCACGCCCAACCGTCGCATGGCGTCGATCATGCCGTACGGCCTCGACGCGCGCGTACCGCGTTTCCGCGTCCGGAGATGCTACGTCCCGGCCCGGTGCAGGTGGCACGATCGGCCGATGGCAGTGACGACACGGGTGTTGGGGCGCAGCGGCATCGAGGTCAGCGCCCTCGGCATGGGGTGCTGGGCGATCTCCGGCCCCTGGGCGGAGGGCAGCCAGCCGCTGGGCTGGGGCGCGGTCGACGACGACGAGTCCGTTCGCGCCGTACACCGGGCGCTCGAGGAGGGCATCACTCTCTTCGACACCGCCGACACGTACGGCGCGGGGCACGGCGAGCGGGTGCTGGGGCGGGCGCTCGCCGGCCGCCGGGACGAGGCTGTGATCGCCACCAAGTGGGGTTACACCTTCGACGAGGCGGCCCGGCAGGCGACCGGGGAGGACGCGTCACCGGCGTACCTGCGGCGGGCCGTGACCGCGTCGCTGCGCCGGTTGGGCACCGACCGGATCGACCTCTACCAGCTGCACCTGGCCGACCTGTCGGTGCCCCGCGCGGAGGCGCTTGTCGGCGTCTGCGAGGACCTGGTCGCCGAGGGCCTGATCCGCGCGTACGGGTGGAGCACCGACCGCCCGGACCGGGCCGCCGCGTTCGGGCACGCCGCTCCCGGGGCCACCGCCGTGCAGCACGCCCTGTCGGTGCTGCGCGACGCCCCCGAGGTGCTCGCCGTCTGCGCCAAGTACGACCTGGCCAGTGTCAACCAGGGGCCGCTCGGGATGGGCCTGCTCACCGGCAAGTACACGGCCGCGTCGACGCTGCCCCGTGACGACGTGCGCGGGTTGGCGCCGGGCTGGCTGGAGTGGTTCCGGGGCGGCCGACCCGCGCCGGAGTGGCTGCGCCGGGTCGGCGCGGTCCGCGCCGCGCTGACCGCCGACGGGCGCAGCCTCGCCCAGGGCGCGCTGGGTTGGATCTGGGCGCGCAGCGGGCGCACGATCCCGATCCCCGGCTGCCGTACGGTTGCCCAGGTCGAGGAGAACGCCGCCGCACTGCGGTGGGGCCCGCTCGCGCCGGACCAGTTCGTCGAGGTGGAACGCCAGCTCGCGGCCCTGCGCACCGCCGCGCTGCGCGACGCCGACCGCCCACACTGGCCCCGCCCCACCCACCCCACCGTCCACCCCTGACCCGCACACCGCGCCCGCCTGCCGGAGACGCATTCGGCGGCAGGGATGCCGCAGTCCCACCCTCCGGGGACCCGCGCGTCGCGGTGCCGCCGAACGGCACCCGTGCGCCGGAACTGAAGGGCTCTGACCGACGCCGGTACCGCGTCCTGTGCCGGTGGCGCGTCCTGTCGACCTGCCCCAGATGTGGGGCAGGTCGGCTCGGGCGTGGACCGCTCCAGCAGCCCCGCCCCGGATGTGGGGCAGCTCTACAGGACGCGAACATGTGGAGCGCCATCGTTCCTCCCGCAGGCGACGCTCCGCGTGCGGCCCGGATGCCCGCGCGTGCGGCCCTGCGCGTGGCGGCCCGCGCGGGCGGCCCTGCGCGTGGCGGCCCTGCGCGTGGCGGCCCTGCGCGTGGCGGCCCTGCGCGTGGCGGGCCGCCGACGGGGACGGTGGCGCGGAAACCCGGCGTTACGGGGTGTGTTCCTTGCGGGCCTGGTCGGCCAGGTGGGCGGGCATGGGGTCGTGGCGGACGAAGTGGCGGCGGAAGGTGCCCGTGCCGCCGGTCATCGAGCGCAGCTCGACGGCGTAGCGCAGCAGTTCGGTGGCCGGCACCTCGGCGCGCACGAGGGTGCGGCCCTCGGCGTCCTCGTCGGGTTCGGTGCCGAGCACCCGGCCGCGCCGGCTGGACAGGTCACTCATCACCGCGCCCACCGAGCCGTCCGGCACCCGGACGGTCACCTCGTCGATCGGTTCCAGCAGCGCCGGCTGGCCGCGCTCGGCGGCGTCGCGCAGCGCCAGCGCTCCGGCGGCCTGGAAGGCCGCGTCGGAGGAGTCGACGCTGTGCGCCTTGCCGTCGACGAGGGTGACCCGCACGTCCACCACCGGGTGACCGGCGACCAACCCGCGCTCCAACTGGGCGCGGACGCCCTTCTCCACGGACGGGATGTAGTTGTGCGGCACCGCGCCGCCGACGATCCGGTCGACGAACTCGAAGCCGGCGCCGCGGGGCAGCGGCTCCACCTCGATGTCGCAGACCGCGTACTGGCCGTGGCCGCCGGACTGCTTGACGTGCCGGCCGTGGCCGGACGCCGGCACGGTAAGCGTCTCGCGCAGCGACACCGTGACCGGTTCGGTGTCCAGCTCCACGCCGCCGGCGCGCAGCCGGTCCAGCACGACGTCGGCGTGCGCCTCGCCCATGCACCAGAGCACCAGCTGGTGGGTCTCCGGATTGCGCTCCAACCGCAGGGTGGGGTCGCCGGCGACCAGCCGGGCGAGGTTGCGGGCCAGCGCGTCCTCGTCGGCGCGGCTGCGGGCGACGATCGCCACCGGCAGCAGCGGCTCCGGCATCTCCCACGGCGCGATCAGCAGCGGGTCGTCCTTGGCCGAGACGGTGTCGCCGGTCTCCGCGCTGCCCGACTTGGTGATCGCGCAGATGTCGCCTGCCACGCACTGCGACACCTCGCGCAGGGTGGCGCCCAGCGGGGTGTAGATGTGCCCGACCCGCTCGTCGGCGTCGTGGTCGGGGTGCCCGCGCTCGGCCATGCCGTGCCCGCAGATGTGCACGGTCTGCTCGGGGCGCAGCGTGCCGGAGAAGACCCGGACCAGCGAGACCCGACCGACGTGGCGGTCGACGGTGGTCTTGACGACCTCGGCGACCAGCGGGCCGTCCGGGTCGCAGGTCAGCGGCGGGCGGGGCGAGCCGTCCACGCCGGTGACGGCCGGGAGATCGTGCTCCAGCGGAGACGGGAACGCGGCGGTCAGCACCTCCAGCAGCACGTCCAGCCCGACGCCGGTCTCGGCGCAGACCGGCACGACCGGGTAGAAGTGGCCCCGGGCGACGGCCTTCTCCAGGTCGTCGATGAGCACCTCGTCGCTGATCTCCTCGCCGTCGAGGTAGCGGTCCATGAGGGTCTCGTCCTCGCTCTCGGCGATGATCCCCTCGATCAGCTCGTCGCGGGACTCGTCGATGGCCCGCTGGTGCTCCGGGTCCGGGTCGCGGACGTCGGCGGGGAGCCCGGCGGAGTAGTCGAACACCCGTCGGGTGATCAGCCCGAGCAGGCCCTCGGTGGAGACACCGTCGTCGCCGAGCATCGGCAGGTACAGCGGCATCACGTTGTCGCCGAAGACCCGCTGGCAGAGCGCCACCGCCTCGTCGACGTCGGCGCGGGGCTGATCCAGGCGGGCCACCGCGACGGCGCGCGGCAGGTCGACCGCCGCGCACTCCTCCCACAGCGCCACCGTGGCGGCGTCCATCCCACCGGCCGCCGAGACGACGAACAGCGCGGCGTCGGCGGCCCGCAGGCCGGCCCGCAGCTCGCCGACGAAGTCGGCGTACCCGGGGGTGTCCAGCAGGTTGACCTTGATGCCGTTGTGCAGCAGGGGAGCGCAGGACAGGCTCACCGAGCGCTGCTGGCGTACGGCCGCGGGGTCGTGGTCGCCGACGGTGGTGCCGTCGACGACGCTGCCGGCCCGGCCGATCGTGCCGGTGGCCGCGAGCAGGGCCTCGACAAGTGTCGTCTTTCCCGCTCCGGAGTGCCCGACGAGCACCACGTTGCGAACCCGCGCGGGTTCGGTTACCACCGGCGCGCCGCCGGTGGAACCCTTCTCCTGATTTTTCTGCGCCATGGGGCGCACCTCCCTCAGCCGGTGGTGGGTGGCGACTGCCGCGCGAGGTGGAAGCGGCCCGGGGCGAGTGCGCGGCAGTATCCTCCGGTGGTCTGCTGGACAACGGGAACGGGACGGGCAGGCGGGTGAGCTGGCTCACCCTCCAGCTCGATCTCACACCCGTTGTCGGGTAGGCACAAGCCTCTCCCGGGCGGGTCGGAGGGGCGGCCGTATCGGCGGACCTGGGCGGACCGTTATCGTGGGGACCGCCATGGCGAAGATCTTCCAAGTGTCGGCCCGCGCGGGGATGACCCGCGTCGTCGAGCCGATCGCACGCGCCCTCCTGCGCGGGGGCGTCACTCCCAATGCCGTCACCGTCGCGGGCACCGTTGGTGTGCTCATCGGCGCGCTCGGCTTCGGTGCCCGCGGCCACCTGGTCGCGGGCGCGTTGATCGTGACCGTGTTCGCACTCACCGACCTGCTCGACGGGACGATGGCCCGGATGAGCGGCGGCTCCACCAGGTTCGGGGCCTTCCTCGACTCGAGCATGGACCGGGTCGCCGACAGCGCCGTCTTCGGCGCGGTGGCGTACTGGCTGGCCACGCGGGGCGACCACTCCGGGGTGGCCGCCGCGCTGGTCTGCCTGGCCGCCGGCAGCCTGGTCTCCTACGTCAAGGCGCGCGCCGAGGGGCTCGGCATGACGTGCAACGTGGGCATCGCCGAGCGCACCGAGCGGCTGCTGATCGTCGGGGTCGGCGGGATCCTCACGGGTGTCGGCGTGAAGCCGGCGCTGGAGATCGCGCTCTGGCTGCTCGCCGCCATCTCGATCTTCACGGTGGGGCAGCGGATGGCGCACGTCTACCGCCAGGCCCAGCAGCTCCAGCCGGACGGCCAGGCGTGAGCGGCGCGTCCACGGCCCGCCGCCGGACGACCGGCGGCCGGGCCGCGTGAACCTCACCGAGCTCGGTTACGTCGCCGGCTGGCGGGTGGTTCGTGCGCTACCCCGGCCGCTGGTGGCGGCGGCCTTCCAGGCGGGCGCGGACCGCGCCCACCGACGCCCCGGCGGGAGTACGGCCCGACTGCGCGCCAACCTGCGCCGCGTGGTCGGCCCGGAGCTGCCCGAGGCCGAGCTGGACGATCTCGTCAAGCGCGGGCTCCGCTCGTACGCCCGGTACTGGATGGAGGCGTTCCGGCTGCCCGCGTTGAGTCGGGCGCAGATCCTGGCCGGCTTCCGACTCGACGGCGCCGAGCTGCTCGCCGCCGACGTGGCCGCCGGCAGGGGCGCCGTGGTGGCGCTGCCGCACGCCGGCAACTGGGACGCGGCGGGCGCCTGGGTGGCAGCCACCGGCTGGCCGATCACCACTGTCGCCGAGCGGCTCGCCTCAGAGGGCCTGTACAGGCGTTTCATGGCCTTCCGGGAGGCCCTGGGGATGGAGATCCTGCCGACCCGCGGCGGGCCGCGTCCGGCGTTCGACGTGCTGCTGGACCGGCTGCGTGCCGGCGCGGTGGTGCCGTTGCTTGCCGATCGGGACCTGTCCGCCCGGGGTGTGGAGGTCGACTTCTTCGGCGGTAAGACCCGCATGCCGGCCGGGCCGGCGCTGCTCGCGCTGCACACCGGAGCGCCGCTGTACGTGGCCTCGATGTGGTACGAGCAGGATGCGGCGTGCGCCTCGCTCACCGGTCCGCTACCGGTGCCGGGGCCCGAGACGGGGCCTCTGGACCAGCGGGCCCGGTCGCTGACCCAGCTGATCGCCGACGGTCTGGCGGCGGGTATCGCCCGGCATCCGGAAGACTGGCACATGTTGCAGCGGATGTGGCTGGACCAGCGTGGCGCGGGGGGCGCGGAGTTGTCGGCGCCGGCCCCGGACCGGTCCTGAAGGGGGTGGCTGACGCGTGCGGATCGGCATCGTCTGCCCGTACTCCTTCGATGTTCCCGGTGGGGTGCAGAACCACGTCATGGACCTCGCGGAGGCGCTGATCACCCTCGGGCACGAGGTAAGCGTGCTCGCGCCTGCCGACGAGGACTCTCCGCTGCCGGCGTACGTGGTGTCCGCCGGTCGGGCGGTGCCGCTGCCGTACAACGGGTCGGTGGCCCGGATCGCGTTCGGCCCGGTCTCCACGGCCCGGGTCCGGCGCTGGCTCACCAACGGTGACTTCGACGTGCTGCACGTGCACGAGCCGCTGACGTTGAGCCTGTCGCTGCTGGCGGTGCTGTCCGCGCGTGGGCCGGTGGTGGCCACGTTCCACACGGCGATGACCCGCTCGCGTGTGCTGGCCGCCGCGCAGGGCGTGCTGCAGATCGTCCTGGAGCGGATCACCGCCCGGATCGCGGTGAGCGCGCTGGCCCGCAAGGTGCAGGTCGAGCACATGGACGGCGGCGCGGTGGAGATCCCCAACGGGGTGGCGGTGGCGAAGTTCGCCGATGCACAGCCGTTGCCGGACTGGCCGGGGCAGTGCGGGCCGGGCACCGGCGGAACGCTGGGTTTCCTGGGTCGCTTCACGGAGGCGCGCAAGGGCTTCCCGGTGCTGCGGGACGCCTTCGTGGCGTTGGCGGCGACCCGCCCGGGGCTGCGGCTGCTGGTCGCCGGCCCGGGCGACCCCGACGACCTGTACGACCAGTTCCCGGCCGCGCTGCGGGAGCGGGTGACGTTCCTCGGGCTGGTCTCCGAGGCGGACAAGGCCCGGATGCTGCGCAGCGTGCACCTGTACGTGGCGCCGAACACCGGCGGCGAGTCGTTCGGGATGATCCTCACCGAGGCGCTGGCCGCCGGCACCACCGTGGTGGCGAGTGACCTGGACGCGTTCCGCCGGGTGCTCGACGGGGGGCGGGCGGGGCGGCTCTTCCCCACCGGGGACGCGGTGGGGCTGCGCGACGCCCTGTCCGAACTGCTCGACGATCCGGCCGGGCGGGCCACGCTCAGCGCCTGCGGCGATCAGGTGGTGGCGAATTTCGACTGGCCGGTGGTTGCACGGCGTGTTCTTGAGGTATACGCAGCGGCGATCGAGGCGACCGACGGGCGGGTCATCGACCAGGAATGGGTGGGGCTGGGCTGAGCCGGGTGACGGATGGTGCGGCTGGTGACGCCGGTGACCGGCACGGGCGCGCGCAACGGAGGAGAAACGGAGCAGCACTACGATGCCGCACATGTGGTGGGTGGTGGCCGCGAGTGTGCTCGTGGGGGTGCTTTCGGCGTACCTCATCTGGACGGCCGGCCGGGTCGAGCGGCTGCAGGGCCGCGCGGAGCTCGCGGCGCGGGCCCTCGACGCCCACCTGCTGCGACGGGCGGCGGCCGCCGCGGTGCTGGCGGAGCGGCGTTTCGGGGTCGAGCTGTACGCCGCCGCCCGGATCGCGCTGGACGCCCCGCCGCAGGAGCGGGAGGCGGCGGAGAACGACCTGACCCGGCAGTTGCGCTCGGTACGGCTGGACCCGGCCGATCCGGACTGCACGGCGGTCATCGCGGCGAGCCGCCGTCTCGCGTTGTCCCGACAGGTGCACACCGACCTGGTTCGCGACGCCCGGTCGGCGCGCAGTCGTCCGCTGGTGCGGTTGTTGCGGATGGGGCGGGGTCGGGAGTGGCCGCGCTACTTCGACATCGACGACCCGACGCTCGTCGTGCCGGCGGACGTTCCGGCCGGCTGACGGCGACCGGCGCGGGCCGACCGGCGCCTGCTGGCCGCGCGGACGCAGCCGGCGCGGTGGTGAGCAGGGCCACAGTGCAGGCCACCGGGGGTCTGATTGGCTGTCGGCGCGGCGTTGGGAGGTGCGTAGCATTTTCGCTGCCACCCCACCGCACGTCCAAGGAGCGATGACCCGTGTCCGAAAACACCGCCTCGACCACCGGTACCGCCCCCGTCGTCGGCACGGCCCGCGTGAAGCGGGGCATGGCCGAGATGCTCAAGGGCGGCGTGATCATGGACGTCGTCAATGCCGAACAGGCCAAGATCGCCGAGGACGCCGGCGCGGTCGCGGTGATGGCCCTGGAGCGGGTGCCCGCCGACATCCGCGCGCAGGGCGGGGTCTCCCGGATGAGCGACCCCGACATGATCGACGGGATCATCGAGGCGGTGTCCATCCCGGTGATGGCCAAGGCCCGCATCGGGCACTTCGTGGAGGCGCGGATCCTCCAGTCGCTCGGCGTGGACTACGTCGACGAGTCCGAGGTGCTGACCCCGGCCGACTACGCGAACCACATCGACAAGTGGGCCTTCACGGTGCCCTTCGTCTGCGGCGCGACCAACCTGGGCGAGGCGCTGCGCCGGATCACCGAGGGCGCCGCCATGATCCGCTCCAAGGGTGAGGCGGGCACCGGTGACGTCTCCAACGCCACCACCCACATGCGGAAGATCCGTCAGGAGATCGCCCGGCTGGCCTCGCTGCCGGCCGACGAGCTGTACGTCGCGGCCAAGGAGTTGCAGGCCCCGTACGAGCTGGTCAAGGAGGTCGCCGAGAGCGGCAAGCTGCCGGTGGTGCTGTTCACCGCCGGCGGGATCGCCACCCCGGCCGACGCGGCGATGATGATGCAGCTCGGCGCGGAGGGCGTCTTCGTCGGCTCCGGCATCTTCAAGGCCGGCAACCCGGCTCAGCGCGCCGCCGCGATCGTCAAGGCCACCACCTTCCACGACGACCCGGACGTGCTGGCGAAGGTCTCCCGCGGTCTGGGTGAGGCGATGGTCGGCATCAACGTCGACGAGATCCCGCAGCCGCACCGCCTGGCCGAGCGTGGTTGGTGAGCCTTGATCCACTCAGGCGTGGTGGTGACGCGGTGAAGGCACCTGTGATCGGTGTGCTCGCGCTCCAGGGCGACGTCCGGGAGCATGTGGCGGCGCTGGCCGCGGCGGGCGCGGACGCCCGCCCGGTCCGCCGCCCGAGCGAGCTGGACGCGGTCGACGGGCTGGTGATCCCCGGCGGCGAGTCCACCACCATGAGCAAGCTCGCCGACATCTTCGAGATGCGCGAGCCGATCGACAAGCGGATCGCCGGCGGCATGCCTGTCTACGGCTCCTGCGCCGGCATGATCATGCTGGCCAGCGAGGTGCTGGACGGCCGGGCCGACCAGCGCGGCTTCGCCGGCATCGAGATGACGGTACGGCGTAACGCGTTCGGCCGGCAGGTCGACTCGTTCGAGGCGCCGGTGGAGATCGCCGGTGTGCCGGGGGAGCCGTTCCACGCGGTGTTCATCCGCGCGCCGTGGGTCGAGCGGGTAGGCGCGTCCGTCCAGGTGATCGGGAGGGTGACCGGCGGCCCGGCCGCCGAGCGGATCGTGGCGGTGCGGCAGGGCAACCTGCTGGCCACGTCGTTCCACCCCGAGCTGACGGGTGACCTGCGCGTACACGCGTACTTCGTGGAGCTGGTGCGGGCCGCCTGAGCGGCGGACGCGGGCGGGAGGGCATGGATCCCGGCCCCGGATCGTTGATCCAGGGCGGGTTCTGCGCCGTGCGGCACCCCGGGCAGGTCCCGGGTGTGACACGGCGCGGTGTGACCTCGGTAAGATTGCCGCGATTCGGCAGGGCCGTCGCCCGGCGCGGCACTTCCGCCGGGTCGACCGGCCGCCGGATCGCCGGATGCGGCGCGGAATCGGTGCGGCAGTCGACGCAGGCGTGCAATGACAGACGGAGGTAGAAGATGTCCGGCCACTCAAAGTGGGCGACGACCAAGCACAAGAAGGCCGTCATCGACGCCAAGCGCGGCAAGATGTTCGCCAAGCTGATCAAGAACGTCGAGGTGGCCGCGCGCACCGGCGGTGGTGACCCGTCCGGTAACCCGACGCTGTTCGACGCCATCCAGAAGGCGAAGAAGAGCTCGGTTCCCAACGACAACATCGACCGCGCGGTCAAGCGTGGCTCCGGCCTGGAGGCCGGCGGCGCCGACTGGCAGACCATCATGTACGAGGGCTACGGCCCCAACGGCGTGGCGATGCTTATCGAGTGCCTCACCGACAACCGCAACCGTGCCGCGACCGAGGTGCGCACCGCGCTCACCCGCAACGGCGGCTCGCTGGCCGACGCCGGCTCGGTGTCGTACATGTTCTCCCGCAAGGGCGTGGTGATCGTGCCCAAGGAGGGCACCAGCGAGGACGACGTCATGATGGCGGTCCTCGACGCCGGCGCCGAGGAGGTCAACGACCTCGGTGAGGCGTATGAGGTGGTCTCCGAGCCGACCGACCTGATCCCGGTGCGGACCGCGCTGCAGGACGCCGGCATCGAGTACGAGTCGGCCGAGTCCTCCCTCGTACCCAGCATGAACGTGCCGCTGGACGAAGAGGGCGCCCGCAAGATCTTCAAGCTGATCGACGTCCTGGAGGACTGCGACGACGTGCAGAACGTCTACGCGAACTTCGACGTCAGCGACGACGTGATGGCGGCCGTCGACGCCTGACGCGCGGCCCGTCCGGCGTGATGTCAGCCTGCCCTTGATCGACTCGACTTCGTGGAAGCCGGGGTGTCGGACGCGTGAGGACACCCCGCTTTCCGTGAACCCGAGTCGATCAGAACGAGGAGGTTCCGGGGACGTGGTGGAGCGGCGATTCGCGACAGGTGACCTGGTCGTTCGGCGGGAGATCCTGCGCGGCGAGGTCTGGTTCGGCTGCCCGACGATCTGCGTGGAGGATTCGCCGGACCTGTTCGCCCTCTACCTTCCGCCGGGGGCGGAGTTCGGGTTCCCGACCAGCGGCGTCTTCCCGTGTGGGCGGCACCCGTGGGAGACCGCCGGGCACACGGCCTGGCAGGGGCACGGCAAGGTGATGCTGCAGCGTCCCGGTGAGGCGCACTCCGTCGACGTGTTCTGGACGGGGCCGCAACGCGACTTCGCCGGCTGGTACTTCAACCTGCAGGATCCGCTGCGGCGTACCCCGATCGGGGTGGACACTCTGGACCACGAGCTGGACCTGTGGTGGGGTGCGGACGCCGACCGGTACGTCTTCAAGGACGTGGAGATGTTCGCGCAGCGCCTCGTCGAGGGACGCTACCCGGGCATGGCGGAGGCGATCCGCGACGAGGGTGACCGGATCGCCGCCCTGCTCGACGCGGGGCAGCGCTGGTGGGACCCGGCGTGGGCGCGGTGGCAGCCCGACCCGACCTGGCCGACACCTCGACTGCCGGCCGGCTGGGACCTGGTGCCGCCCGCCCGGTGAACAGGCCCCGACCCCGCGGGCTGTCAGCCGGCCGCCGGCGCGGCGATGAGGAACTCCTGGTCGGCGCCGCCGGTACACGGCTCGACCAGCGCCTCGATCGGCGCGTCCGCCGACGCTGCGGCGGCGTCGTCGTCACGCAACCCGACGCACAGATCGCCGCGAGCCGGACGGATACGGTAGGCGGTCGGGGCCGACCCGGTCGGCTCGAAGCGGAACAGCTGGATCTCTCTGTCCTTCTGGCATTCCTTCCAGGGTTCGAGCAGGTTCCGGGCGGGATCGGCCTCGCGGATGGTGAGGCAGCCCGGCCCCTGCACGGGATGATTCCACTTGATGAAGTACAACCCGGCGGTCACCGGTTCCAGGTAGGTCTCCGGCGGGGTGGCCTCCGTGCAGCGACGCTGGACCGCCACCTCGCTCGGGTACTCGCCGGTGCGATCATGCCCCTCGGTGAGACAGAGCTGCGGGCTGCGGGCGGGGCGGATCTCGGCCGGGCCGCCCTTCGGCCCGCTCGACGGCCCGGCGCTGACACCGGTCGTGGCCGACGAACTGGTGCCCGCGCTGGCTTGCGGCGCGGTCGGGCGCCGGTCATCGTCGTCGGGTCGCAGAAACCACGCGCCGAGCGCGGCCAGCACGGCGGCGACGGCGAGCAGCGCCAGCGGCGCGGGTCGGGCGAACCATCGCGAGCCGGCCTCGTCCGGTCGCCCGCCGACCAGAACGTCGGCCGAGGCCGGCCCGGTGACCTCGGTCGGCGGACGGGATGGCGCGGGGGACGTCGGGGCGTACGCGCCGTCGGCGAGCCGGTCCCGCGCCCGCAGCCACGCGTCGACCTGATCGCCCGCCCCGCAGGCGCGGACGAAGGCGGCCAGCACCTCGGGTCGCGGCAGGGTGGAACGGCGCAGGACGTCGGCCGCCGTGCTGCGGGCCAGCACGTCGCCGGCCGCGGCCGCGCGCTGCTCCAGTTGCCGGTACGTGAGCCGTGAGGCGTCCTTGAGCTGGCGCAGCAGGTCGACGAACGCGACCGGGTCGGCCGCCTCGTCCGGTCGTAGGTCGCCCGTGGTCATCGCACGATTGTCCAGACACCTCAAGCGCCAGGGCAAGCGACCCCGGGACCGACTGTCCGAGATGGTCGGACAAGACCCGGACATGCCGCTCTGAGCTGCCCGGACATCGCAGCGGCGTGATCGGGGCGTTGTTCTCGGCGCACCGGCTGTCTAGCGTCATTGCTCGATGGCGGCACCGCCGAGGGGCGGACGACCGCAGGCTCGGACCGGCACCGGTCCGAGCCCGATCACATCGACGACACGGGGAGATCCGATGGATGACGCTGTCCGGGATCCGGTGCCGCAGGCGGCCACGGCGGGGGAGTACGTCGCGTTGCTCCGGGACGTGCGGCGACGTTCCGGCCTGACGTACCGGGAGATCTCCCGGCGGGCCGCGGCGGCCGGGCACTGGCTGCCGCCGAGCACCCTCGCCACGATGCTGGGGCGGGCCACCCTGCCCCGCGAGCGGACCGTCGTGGCGCTGCTGATCGCCTGCGGGAGGCCAGCGGCGGAGATCGAGCGGTGGGTGGGGGTCCGACACGACATCGACGCGCAACTCGGCGAGCGTACGGGGTGGGCCGACCAGGCGGCGTCGTCGCCGGACGAGACACCACCAGATGGCACGCAGCCGGAGACGGTGCTGGCCGAGGCGGTGCCGCCACGGCGGTCGATCCCCCGGGTGTACGGGTCAGCCCGGCCGACGCGGCGGCTGCGGCTGGGGGCGCTCGCGCTGGCGAGCGCGCTGACCGTCGGGGCGTTGCTGCCGCACGCCGATGCCATGCGAACCGCGTCGGTCGGCGCCGCGTCGACCGACGCCTGCCCCCTCGTCCTGCGCCAGGGCATGTACGGGCCGTGCGTCCTGACGCTCCAGGAGCGGCTGGTGGCCGGCGGTCTGCGGGTGCCGGCGGACGGCTGGTTCGGCCCGGACACGACGAGCCGGGTGATCGCCTTCCAGGCGCTTGTCGGCCTGCCGGTCAGCGGCGCGGTGGACGGGCCGGTGCTCGACGCGCTGTCGGGCGATCCGGTCGTGGCGACGAGCTGGCCGGAGGACCGGGTCAGCAAGCATCTGCGGAGGACGTTCCCGGAGGACCCGGCGGAGGCGGTGCGGCTGGCGCGCTGTCTGTCCGGGTTGGACCCGCTGCGGGTGGAGGTCACCGCGGACGGGTCGCGGCGCTGGGGGTTGTTCCAGTTCAGCGACGTGGAGTTGTCGCGGCTCGGCGTCGATCGTCGGACCGCGTTGGATCCGGGTTGGAACATCGGGGCGGCACGGGAGGTCTGGTCGCGTACCGGCGATTTCGGCCACTGGGGCTGCGCGCCGTCGCCGTGACACGCCGCTCCCCGCCCGGTCACGGGGCCGGGCGGGGAGCCCTTCAGACCTGACGACTCACGGTCGCAACCGGGTGGCGAAGACGTACGCGCCGACGGACTTGCCGGTGGCCATGCCCGCCTCCGCGTCGAAGCGGTAGTGCACGCCCAGGTAGATCCGGCTGAGCGCGTTCTCCCAGGCGGCCTCGTCGAAGCCGTTCATGTGTCGGGTGACTCCCCGGGCGTGCGGGTCGTCGGTGGTGGCGTCGAACGCGATGGCGTTGGTACCGAAGAATGCCTTCATCACCGCAGCCCACGCCCCGGCGAAGCTGGCGTGCCCGGAAATGTACGCGGGGAAGGCCGGTGAGAACGAGACGCCGGCCTCATCCTGCGACAGCGGCTGCCAATCGTTGCCGATGGCGGTCTCCGGCCGCCACAGGTCGATCTTCGTGAGGTACTTGGCGTCCCACGCGGCGATCGCGGCGTCGGCGAGCGCCAGGGCGACGAGCCCGAAGAGCCGGGCGTTCGCCAGGATGCCGAGTTTCCGCTGCTCCGACACGATCCGGGTGTGCGCGAAGAGTTGGCCCGGCGGCCGATAGGTCACGGGCAGGTCGTTGGCCCAGAAGAACGCGATCTGCGTCTGTTCCGTGGTGCGCAGCGACGTCGTCCTACCGCCCAGGGTGCGGACCTCCTCGACCTGCTGGCGGTACTCGTCCGTGGCGAGCAGGTCCGCGTAGTCGTCCGCGTCGGCCGGCAGGCCGGGTCGGAACTGGTTGCCCGCCGTCAGCGCGAACGGGGTGACGCGCCCCCAGTTCGGGCTGACCGCGGGCTTTTCGTCGGTCGGCCGCCACGACCCGTCGACCCCGTCCAAGGCGTACCCGCCGGGGGTGCTGGAACCGTCGTTGGCGCGGGCCTGGAGGTTCGCGGCGGCGGCCGCGGCGCCGACGGTCTCACCGCGCGCGACCTCCGCGCTGTTCACGCCGGACGGCCGCCGCGTCACGGCGGTGCCGTAGGCGCCGTCGAAGACCGTGCGCCGGCTCGGGTACAGGGTGGTCAACACGTCGAACGCCGCCTTGTCGATGGCCGCGTGCAGCGACGGCGCCACGACGTCGTCCATGGTGCCCGGGTAGCTGACCGGCACCCGCACCCGGTAGGGGTTGCCGACGCCGGTGACCGAGACGGCGGCGTCCTGCATCGCCGCGTGCAGGATGGCCGCGTGGCGGGACAGCTCGGTCGGCGGCAGCTCCATCCCCTTGAAGGCGTTCAGCAGGACGCCGTTCCAGTACAGGATCGGGTCGGTGGCCGGGTCGACGGCCAGTGGGGTGAGCGAGATGTTGTCCAGCCGCACCGTCGACGCGGCGTGGTTGCCGAAGTGGAACAGCAGGACCGCCTTGGGGTCGCCGAAGGGCGACGTGAAGTCGAAGCTGAAGCGGCGCATAGTGGAGGTGAGCGCGACCGTCTGGTCGAAGGCCGAGGTGAAGGGCGTGTCCGCCCGGGAGACCGAGACGCGTGCGTCGCGGCTGACGTCGGCGGAGGCGTCGAACTGCAGGCGGTACGGCTGCGCGGCGGTCACCCCGAACTCGAAATGCCCGACCAGGTCCTCCCACACGTTGTCGCCGGCCGTAGCGCTGGTGCGGATGCGCAGCTGCCCGGCGTTGACGGTGGTGCTGGTCGAGGCGAGCCGGGTCCACCAGGGCGCGGTGCTGCCGTTGTCGAACGTGCCGTTGAGGATCAGGTTGCCCGCCGCGGCGATGGCCGGCGCGGAGCGGACGACTGTGCTGAGCGTGCTGACGAGCACTACCGCCAGCACCACGTTGAGCAGGCGCCGGAGCTGCTGTGCGGGGCGGTGGCGCCGCCTGTCGATCGGTGGGGTCATGGAGAGCCTTTCCGGTCCGGGGCAGGCGACGATCAGGTCGTTGCCGTGAGGATCGGCTCACCGTAGGAGTGTTCGCCCTGTTCAGAGCCACCGAATGGGCGTTCGGGCCGGTGCCGTACGCGACGGGGGCCGACGTCCGCTCAGGACACCGACGCCCGTGCGGCGGACCATCGGCTCAGCCGATCGTCTCCCGCTCCCGCCACGCGGTGCGCAGGGAGGTGCGGCCGTTGGTGCGCAGCAGTGATCCCTCGTACACCCGGGCGCCGGCGAGCACGAACGCGCCGGTGGCGAGCAGCAGGATCAGAAGCGAGAGGAACGGTTCCCAACCGGCCGCATCGCCGGTGAACAGCCGCAGTGGCATGGCCGTGGGTGACGAGAACGGCAGGTACGACAGCACCCGCATCGCGGTGTCGTTGTCGTTCAGGAAGATCACCGCGAAGAAGGGCAGCATCACGGCGAGCTGCACCGGTGTCGAGACCGCGGCGATGTCCTCCTGCCGGTTGGCCAGCGCGCCGGCCGCCGCCCACATTGCCGCGAGCAGCACGAAACCGAGCAGGAAGAACGGCACGAACCAGCCGATCGCCGGGGCGAGCAGGCTGAGCAGTCCGCCGCTGTCGCCGAACTGGAGCCCGATCACGGCCACCACCGCGATCAACGCGATCTGCGCGAACGCCAGGATCGCGCCGGCCACCACCTTCCCGGCCAGCAGCGCCCGTACCGGCACGGCGGCGACCAGGATCTCCACGATGCGGGTCTGCTTCTCCTCGATGACGCTCTGCGCGATCTGTATACCGAACGTCTGCGAGGTGATGAAGAAGACGAACCCGAAGGCGAACGGCACCAGGAACGCCACCACCGGGTCGACCGCGTCCGGGTCGAGCAGTCGTACCGTCGGCTGGCTGCTCAGAGCCTTCATCACGTCGTCGGGGGCTTCCTCCCGGGCCAACACGGTCGGTCCGGCGACCACCGCGGCGTCCACGTCGTCGTCGCGGACGGCCTGCTCGGCGGCCCGGTCGTCGGCGACCACCCGGACCTCCAGGCCGGCGGCGCGCAGCGGACCGGCGGCGCTCTCGGTCACCGCCACCGTGGACGGCCCGCCGGAGAGCAGCGGCGGCAGGATGGTGCTCGCCGCGGCGACCAGCAGGTAGAAGAGCGTGCCGAACAGGAAGGTGCGGTCGCGCAGCTTGACGCGGATCTCCCGTTCGGCGACCAGCCGGGTGGCCTGGGTGATGTTCACTGGGTGACCTCTCGGAAGATCTCGGTGAGCGAGGGGCTGACCGGGCGGAAGGCCCGTACCGGGCCGCGCGCGAGGGCCGCCCGCAATACGGGCTGTTCGTCGGCACCTGCCGGCAGGTCGAAGACCACGCGCGGGCCGTCCAGCTCGACCACTGTCACCCCGGGTTCGTCGCGTACCCAACCGGCGTCGGTCGCCACCACCAGCTCGTAGCGGGGCACGGTGTACGAGTCGCGTAGCTGCTGGCGGCTGCCGGCGGCCCGGATCGCCCCGTCTCCAATGATCACCAGGTCGTCGCAGAGGCGTTCCACGACGTCGAGCTGGTGGCTGGAAAAGAGCACCGGCGCGCCGGCCGCCGCCCGTTCGCGCAGCACGGTGACGACGGTGTCGACGGCGAGGGGGTCGAGGCCGGAGAACGGTTCGTCGAGCACCAGCACCTCGGGATCGTGCACCAGCGCGGCCGCGATCTGCGCGCGTTGTTGGTTGCCCAGCGACAGCGTCTCCAGCAGGTCGTCGCCGCGCTCACCGAGCCCGACCCGGTCCAGCAGCGCGTCGGTGGCCCGCCGGGCGGCGGGCGCGTTCAGGCCGTGCAGCCGGCCCAGGTACGTCACCTGCTCCCGGGTGGTCATCTTCGGGTAGAGGCCCCGCTCCTCCGGCATGTAGCCGAAGCGCCGCCGGTCCTGCCGGGTCAGCGTGGCGCCGTCCCAGCTCACCTCGCCGGCGTCGGGCGCGAGCACACCCAGGATGATGCGCATGGTGGTGGTCTTGCCGGCGCCGTTGGCGCCCACGAAGCCGGTCATCCGGCCGGCGGCCACCTCGAAGGACACGTTCGTGAGCACCTGCCGGTCGCCGAAGCTGCGGTCGATGCCGTCGAGGCGAAGCGTTCTGGTCACGTATCCACGCTAGATCGAACACCCCGCCCCGCCGTCCGCCCGGCGGGTGAGCGGGCGGTCCACCGCGCGACGGATGGCGGTCACCCGCCGGGCCGGACCACCCCGTTCTCGTACGCGAACACCACCGCCTGCACCCGGTCGCGCAGGCCGAGTTTGGCCAGTACCCGACTGACGTGGGTCTTCACGGTCGCCTCGCCCAGATGGATGGCAGCGGCGATCTCCGCGTTGCTCGATCCGGCGGCGAGCAGCACCAGCACCTCCCGTTCCCGTGGGGTCAGCCCGGCCAACGCGGCGTCCGCCGCCGGCCCTCGGTGGGCGGTGCCCGCCGGGTCTCCGGGACGGGCGAACGTGGAGATCACCCGACGGGTGATCTCCGGAGCGAGCAGGCCGTCGCCCCTGGCCAGCACCTGGATCGCCTCGATCAGCTCCTCCGGTGTGCCGTTCTTCAAGAGGAAACCGCTGGCCCCGGCACGCAGCGCGGCGAACAGGTAGTCGTCGCGGTCGAAGGTCGTGAGGATCAGCACCGCCGACCCACCGGGCCCGTCGGCGGTGATCTGCCGGGTGGCCTCCAGGCCGTCCATCCCGGGCATCTCCACATCCATGAGTACGACGTCGGGGCGGGTGGCTCGGGTCATGGCGACGGCCCGTTCACCGTCGGCGGCCTCGCCGACCACCTCGATGTCGTCCTCCACCTCGAGGATGACCCGGAAGCCGGTGCGGACGAGGTGCTGGTCGTCGGCGAGCAGCACCCGGATGGTCCGCCCCGGGCCCGACGTCTCGTGATTTGGCGTGGCGCTCATGCGGAGACCTCCGTGTCGACGGCCGACTGGTGTTCGTCGCGCGGCTGCCGCTCGTCGCGCGGCTCCCGCTGCGCGCCGACCGGCGGGTCGGCCGCCGCAAGCGGGAAGCGGGCGCGTACTCGCCATCCGCCGCCGCCGGCACGCGGCCCGGCCTCCAGATCGCCGTCGTGCGCGGTGACCCGTTCGCGCATCCCGATCAGTCCCAGCCCGACGGCGTCGACCCGGGTGCCGGCTCGTCCGTTGTCGGTCACGTCGACCTCCACCTCCCGGGCCAGGTAGCGGACCCGCACGTCCAGCAGGTCCGCACCTGCGTGCTTCAGGGTGTTGGTCACCGCCTCCTGCGTCACCCGGTACACCGCCTGGGAGACCGATTCGGGCAGCGCGACGGGGTCGCCGTACACCCCGAGGGTTGCCGTCAGGCCCGCGGCCCGAGCCCGCTCGACCAGCTCACCGATCCGGTCGACGTCGCCGCCGGCCGGCGGCGTGGCGTCGGCCGTGCCGGTGGTCCGCAGTACGCCCAGCATCCGGCGTAGCTCGTCGACAGCGGTGCGGGCGCTCTGCTCGATGGCGGTGAGCGCGGCGCGGGCCTTGCCGGGGTCGCGGTCGAACACCCGGCGGCAGGCGGATGCCTGTACGCCCATCACCGACACGTGGTGGGCGACCACGTCATGCAGCTCCCGGGCGATCCGGACCCGTTCGCCGAGCACCGCCCGTTCCCGGGACTCGGTCTGCGACCGACGCAGGTCCTCGGCCTGGGTACGCAGCTCGTGCTCGCGGCGCGCGGCCACCCAGGCGGTCTCACCGAAGAAGTACGCGAAGCCGAAGACCAGCACGTTGAGCAGCACGCCGGTGACCATCGCGGCGAGCACCGGTGGCACCGGGCCGGCCGCGTCGGCGAAGGCCGTCGAGGGGATGTGGCTGATCGTGATCGCGTAGTAGATCCCCAGCCAGGCGAACATCGTGGCGATCACTCCGATCCGCAGCCGCCGGGCCAGGCGACGGTCCTGCCCCCACGCGCCGACGGTGTAGAGGGCGCAGAACAGGGCCCACGAGGAGAACTGGGTCTCCGGGGCCGAGCGCGCCTGCGCGGCGATGAACGCCACCGCCACGATCAGCAGGGTCGCGGCCGGCCAGCGCCGCCGCCAGATCAGCGGCAGCGTCACCGCGACGGTCCAGAACAGCTGCTCCGCCCCGGACGGCGGCGAGCCCAGCAGGAACGCCCCGGTGCTGTGGGCCAGGGTGAGGCTGACCAGCGCCAGCACGGTCATTCCCAGGCCGATCCACAGATCGTTGCGGCGCTGCTCCGCCGTTGGACCCGGACGGCGCCATTCGTCTCGCGGTGCCACGGTCATCCGGGAACGATGCCACGTCGCCGGCCACGTCCGTCGAGTGGGCGGACCCGTGCCGTCGGGCCCGGCCACACCCCGGCGGCCCGACGCGAGGACCGCCGGGCCGCCGGGGTGTGCGCTCGTTCAGGCCTTCTGGCGGCGGGTCTTGATGCCGGAGTCGATCAGGTCCCAGACCAGCACCACGGCGACGCCCAGCGCGATGAGGGAGTTGAGGAGGCTGCCGTTGTCCGCGTCCGCCAGCCAGCTCAGCCGCTCGCCGAGGGCCGGGTTGAGCAGCGCGTCGGAGAGGGCCAGCCACATCAGCGGCACCGTGAACGCCAGGTTGAGCAGCGCCTTGGCCGTGTACAGCCGCCAGCTCCAGTGCCCGATCCGGTATTTGACGACCTCGAACACCGCGCTGGCGAGCAGGACGACGATCAGTGCCGGCAGCCAAAACGACCAGAGGGCCGGGTCGAGGATCGGGATGTTGTCGCCGTCGGTGGCGTGGATCCAGGACTGGTAGTGCTGCAACGGCAGGTAGCCGATGGTCAGCGCCAGCATGACCACCGACGCGATGGTGTCGACGAGCGAGATGTCGCGGTGCGCGGGGACGTCGGGCAGCTCGTCGACGGACCAGTCGGGCAGGTCGGCGGTGGGCTGGGCCCGCTCGATGAGGACGAAGGTCAGGGTGAGCCAGAAGGTGATGTGCACGGCCACGTGCAGGGCGACGACGAGGCCCGGCCCGATGGCGCCGAAGCCCCTGCCCTCGGCGACCTTGACGACGGCGACCACCGTGCCGGCGAGCGCCGGGATGAAGCTGAGCAGCAGCTTCAGTAGCCGCAGCCAGGCCAGGTAGTAGGTGGGGCCGATGAGCTGGAGCCGGCGGTCGGCGTAGCGGGCGGCCAGCCGGTCGGGGTTGCCCAGCTCGGTGAGCACCTGCCGCTCGGCGGCTGCCGCGTCCTCGCCGCCCCCGGCCCGGTCCTCGATCATGTCCTCGATCGAGGCGCGCAGCTCGGTGGCGATCTCGTCGCGACGCTGGGCGGGCACCGAGCGCAGGGTGGCGGCCAGGTAGCGGTCGGTCAGGGTGTTCATCGGTCCACTCCTTGGATCAGCCCGGTGATGGAGGTCTGTACGGCGGCGAGGTCGTCGAGGAGCCGGTTCAGCATCGACTCGCCCTCGTCGCTGGTCTTGTAGAACTTGCGCGGCCGGCTCTCCTCGGTGTTCCACTCGCTGGTCAGCAGGCCCTGGTCCTCCAGGCGGCGCAGCAGCGGGTAGAGCGTGTTGGCGTCGACCGGAAAGCCGTGGTCGGTGAGCCGTTGCAGCAGTGCGTAGCCGTAGTCCGGTCGGCGGAGCGCGACCAGGCTGGCCACCACGACGGTGCCTCGACGCAGCTCCTGCAGGTGCGTCCGTAGAACATCCTCGCTAACCATGTGTCACACCATACTGTGTGGCACACAGTGTTGTCTACGGAGACATCATCGTGTCGGCTCCAGGCCCGATCGAGGCCGCGACGAGTGCGGGGCGCCCGGTCGACACCGGACGCCCCGCACCTGGCCGGAATCAGCAGGCAGCGCCCTGGCGGAAGTTCCGCTCGACGAAATTGGCCGGCCCGACCTGGAAGTAGCCCACGCCCGGCCGGATCGGGTGCCCGGTGAACAACTCCACCCGCGACCCGACGCGAACCAGGTACGCCTCGGCGTCCCCCGCGTCGTTGTGGATCAGCGACCCGCGTGCGCCGTAGATCGCCTCCAACTCGGCGAACGACATGCCGACCTGGGCACCGGCGGGCGACTGCGGCGGTGCGGTGGCCGTACCGACCTCCACGAGTCGACCGTCGCGGAAGGCGAGCAGGAGGACACCGGCCCAGGAACCGGTCACGCCGGTGTGCACCACCCCGTCGCAGCCCGGCGCGGTCCAGTCGATGCGCCCGGCCGCGGTGAGCGCCGCCAGGCTGGCGCCGATCCGGTAGACGCCGGCGCCGCCGACGCTGAGGACCTGCGGGTGGCTGTGCCCGACGGCGGTGGCGAGCGCCCCGCGCGTCGAGGCCGCGGCGGCACCGCCGACCAGTGGCGCCGCCGCGGCCGGTCCCGTGGTGGTCACCGCGACGAGCGTGCCGAGCGCCAGCGCGGCGGTGGTGCGGAGGATCGAGCGACGGTTCATGGTGTGCTCCTTCGGTGATGGGTCTCCTGCCCTGTTAGTCACCGCGGCGGGGCCAGCGGTTCGTCGGGTTTCCGACCGGCCCGGTCTACTGTGCAGAGACCGTCCTGGCCGGGGGTGACAGGGTGACGGCTCCGCAGCGGATCGGGCCCTTCGCCATCGAGCGACTGCTGGGCGTCGGCTCGTTCGCGACCGTCTGGCTGGGCTACGACGCGGTGCTCGACGCGCGTGTGGCGATCAAGGTGCTGGCCGAGAACTGGAGCCACGACCTGCGGGTCCGGGAACGCTTCCTCGACGAGGCCCGGCTGTTGCGCCGCCTGGAGCACGAGCGGCTGATCCGGGTGCACACCGTCGGCGAGTTGCCCGACGGCCGGCCGTACGCGGTCCTGGCCTGGGCGGACGGCGGCAGCCTGCGGGACCGCCTCGCCACCGGTGACCTTCCCGCGGCGATCGCGCTGCGGCTGCTGGGCGAGGTCTGCGCCGGGGTCGCCGTGCTGCATCGGCACGGCGTCGTGCACCGTGACGTCACTCCCGGCAACGTCCTGTTCCGCTCCGCCGGCCCGGACGACCCCGACGCCGAACAGGTGCTGATCGCCGACCTCGGCCTCGCCAAGGCGCTCGCCGCCGCCTCGGGGCTGACCGCGCGGGCCGGCACCCCCGGCTACATGGCCCCCGAGCAGGACGACCCGGGCGCGGTGGTCGACACCCGCGCCGACGTGTACGGGCTCGGCCGCCTCGGCATCCGGCTGCTGGCCGCCGAACCGCCGGACGCGCGGCCGCCCCGGCCCGGTCCGGCACCGGACGTCCGACTCCGCGCGGGCGTGCCTCCGGCGGTGGCGGCGGTGCTCGCCCGGGCGACCGCGTACCACCCGGCCGACCGCTATCCCGACGCCGCTGCCCTGCGGGCCGCGCTGACCCGCGCGACCGACCCGGGGGAGCGGCCGTTCGCGCCCACCCGGGCGAGCGGCCCGGCGGGACGGCCCGTTGATGTGAACCGGGCGGGTGGCCCAACCGGACGGCCCGTGGCGCCGACGCAGGCAGGTGGCCCGGCGGGGCTGATTGCGGCGGCCGGTTCGGGGCGGCGGCCGCGTGCCCGCCGCTCCTACCGGTTGCGGCTGGCCGGGGCCGCTGTCGTGTCCGCCGTCGCGGTGGGTGCGGTGGGCGCCGAGTCGGGTGGCGTCGGGTCGGGTCGACCCGGGGACGGCACGTACACGGCCGGGCCGTTGACTGTGGCGTTGCCGGCCGGCTGGTCCGCCGTGGGAGCGACCTGGGCCGGTCAGTACGGCGCCGATGGCGAGCCGGAACCGGCGTTGGTGATGTCCCCGCAACCCCGGCGCTGGGCCGCTGATCCCCGACTGCCCGGCGCGTTCGTCGGCCTCTCCGCCACCACTGCGGCACGCACCACCCCGGCCGGTTTCCTGGCCGAGCGCACGCACGGGGACTGCGCGCCCGCACCGGCCCGCACCACCCGGCAGGCGGGCGTCGAGTGGACGGTGGTGGCGTACCGCTGCGAGCGGGACCGGCCGAGCATCGTCGAGTCGGCCGGCCTGCATCCCGCCCGGCGCGCCCTGGTGTACGTGCAGATCGCCCCGCCGACGGACAGTGGGCCCGACTTCGTGGACACCCTGCTCGCCGGAGTGCGGGTCACCGGACCACCACGGTGATGGTGTGCTCCCGACCCTCCTGGGGGATCGTCACGGCGACGGTGCCGGGGCGGACGAAGCGGATGTCCACCACGCCCGCCTCGTACTGCTGGGAGACCAGCTCCGGGCGGTCCACGGTGACGAGCCCGGGCCCGATGCCCTGGATGCGCAGCACCGCGCCGGTGGCGAAGCAGAGCGATCGCAGCAGCTCGACCTCGGTCTCGGCGAGCGGCAGGTCGTAGCGGACCGCGCCCTGACAGGCCGGGGTCGCGGCGGTAGGCGGGGAAGTCGTGCGGGGCGTACCCCTTGTTCTGGTTGGTGTGGGGGGTGCCGCGACCGGCCGCCCGCTGGTCGGCGGCGGCGGTCGGGACGGCGAGCCGGCGGGCGCCGGGGTCGCGGCGATCGCGGAGGGTGTCGGTGTGGAACGGGTCGGGCCGGGCGGTTGGACGGGCAGTGGGGCGACGGCGTCGGCGCCGCAGGCGGCCACCGCCACGGCGGCCGTGAGGACGACGGCGAGCCGGCGGAACGACGCCCGGCTCATTCCGCGCCGAGCCGCTGCCGGACCTGCCGCCGGGCCAGGTGCAACCGGGACTTCACGGTGCCCACGGGAACGTCGAGCAGGGCGGCGATCTCGGGGTAGCTCAGCCCGAGGACGTCGCGCAGGGCCACCACCTCGGCGTGGTCGGGGTGGACCGAGTCGAACGCGTCGAGCAGGTCGAGGCGGGTGCCCGCGACCACGCTGGTCCGTCGCGGGTCGGCCTGGTCGGGCACCGGTACGCCGCCGGCCTCCAACCGGCAGCGGCGGCGCAGCGTGCGATAGGTCGAGCGGGCACGGTTCGCGGTCAGCCGGTGCAGCCAGGTGCGGAACGAGGAGCGCCCCTCGAACCGGCTGATGCCGCCGGCCAGGGCCAGCAGCGCGTCCTGGCAGGCTTCCTCGGCGTCCTCCCGGTTGGGCAGGAACCGGGCGCACAGCCGCAGCACCTCCGGGCGCACCGCGACCAGCAGGGCGTCCAACGCCGCCGCCTCACCCTGCGCGGCGCGGCGGGCCAGGGCGTCGAGGTCGTCCGGAGCAGGCATGCCGGGTGTCCAATGCTCGCCGGTGCCGATCCTCAAGCGTACGGCCGTCGTCGCTGTCCGACCCTCCTCCGGTCCGCCACCCGACCCGCGCTACTCGAACCGGGAGACGTCCCCCGCGCCGCGACGCAGAATCTCCGGCTCGGGCCCGGACAGGTCGATCACCGTCGTCGGCTCCTTGCCGCACTCGCCGGCGTCGAGCACCGCGTCGAGCTGGTGGTCGAGCCGCTCCTTGATCTCCCAGCCCTGGGTCATCGGCTCGTCCTCGCCGGGCAGTGCCAGGGTGCTCGACACCAGCGGCTCGCCCAACTCGGCGAGCAGCGCCTGGGTGACGGTGTGTCGGGGCACCCGCACGCCGACGGTCCGTTTCTTCGGGTGCAGCATCCGGCGCGGCACCTCCTTGGTGGCCGGCAGGATGAACGTGTAGCTGCCCGGCGTGGACGCCTTCACCAGCCGGAACACCGCGTTGTTGATCTGCACGAACTGGCCGAGCTGGGCGAAGTCCCGGCAGACCAGGGTGAAGTGGTGCCTGTCGTCGAGGCGGCGGATCTGGCGGATCCGGTCCAGGCCGTCCTGGTTGCCCAACTGGATGCCGAGGGCATAGCAGGAGTCCGTCGGGTACGCGACAAGCCCACCACCGCGGATCAGGTCGGCGACCTGGCCGATGATGCGGGGCTGCGGGTTCTCCGGGTGCACGTCGTAGTACCTCGCCATGGGCAAGAGCCTAGGCCTGTCGGGGTGCGATCAGGAGACGCGGGCCACCCTCGGCGCGGACGGTGGAGCCGCCGAGATCACCTCGGTAGGGTAGGTCCCGGTCGGGTCCGACCAACAAGATCCACACCGCCGGGGGGCGCCAGGCATGGCCGATTCGTTCGCGCATCTGCACGTGCACACGGAATACTCGATGCTCGACGGAGCGGCCCGGCTGAAGGACCTGTTCGCCGAGGCCAACCGGCTGGGCATGCCGGCGGTGGCGATCACCGACCACGGCAACATGCACGGCGCGAACGACTTCTACAACCAGGCGATGGCAGCCGGGATCACCCCGATCCTGGGCGTCGAGGCGTACGTGGCGCCGGAGTCGCGCTATCACAAGGCGCGGGTCAAGTGGGGTCGGCCGGAGCAGAAGAGCGACGACATCTCCGGTAACGGCGCGATCACCCACAAGACCATGTGGGCGAAGAACGCGCAGGGTCTGAAGAACCTGTTCACGCTCAACTCGCGCGCGTCCATGGAGGGGCACTACGTCAAGTGGCCCCGGATGGACATGGAGCTGATCGCCGAGCACGCCGAGGGGATCATGGCGACCACCGGTTGCCCGTCGGGCGCGGTGCAGACCCGGCTGCGGCTCGGTCAGTTCGACGAGGCGCTCAAGGTCGCCGCGAGCTACCAGGACATCTTCGGCAAGGACAACTACTTCCTGGAGATCATGGATCACGGCCTCTCCATCGAGAGCCGGGTCCGCGAGGGGCTCACCGAGATCGCCCGCAAGCTCGACATCCCGCCGGTGGTCACCAACGACTCGCACTACACGCACGAGGCGCAGGCCACCGCCCACGACGTGCTGCTGTGCGTGCAGACCGGCAGCAACATCGACGACCCGAACCGGTTCCGCTTCGAGGGCGGCGGCTACTTCGTCAAGAGCGCCGACCAGATGCGCGCGGTCGACTCGTCCGAGCTGTGGCAGCAGGGTTGCCGCAACACCCTGCTGGTGGCCGAGAAGGTCGACCCGAAGGGCATGTTCGAGTTCCACAACCTGATGCCGCGCTTCCCGGTGCCCGACGGCGAGACCGAGGAGTCCTGGTTCCGCAAGGAGACCTTCGCGGGCCTGGGTCGCCGCTACCCGAACGGCATCCCCGAGGGGCACGTCGTCCAGGCCGAGTACGAGCTGGGCGTCATCAACCAGATGGGCTTCCCGTCGTACTTCCTCGTGGTCGCCGACTTCATCCAGTGGGCGAAGAACCAGGGCATCGCGGTGGGTCCGGGTCGTGGCTCGGCCGCCGGCTCGCTCGTCGCGTACGCGCTGGGCATCACCGACCTGGACCCGATCCAGCACGGCCTGATCTTCGAGCGGTTCCTCAACCCCGAGCGTGTCTCGATGCCTGATGTCGACATCGACTTCGACGAGCGTCGGCGCGGCGAGGTGATCAAGTACGTCACCGACAAGTGGGGTGAGGACAAGGTCGCCCAGATCGCGACCTTCGGCACGATCAAGGCGAAGGCCGCGATCAAGGACTCGGCCCGGGTGCTGGGCTTCCCGTACGCGGTCGGCGACCGGATCACCAAGGCGATGCCGCCGGCCGTGATGGGCAAGGACATTCCGCTCACCGGCATCTTCGACCCGAAGCACCCCCGCTACGCCGAGGCCGGCGAGATCCGCGGCCTGTACGACTCCGACCCGGACGTCCGCAAGGTGATCGACACGGCCAAGGGCATCGAGGGGCTGATCCGGCAGACAGGCGTGCACGCCGCGGGCGTCATCATGTCCGCCGAGCCGATCATCGAGCACATCCCGTTGATGCGCCGCGACGCCGACGGGGCGATCATCACGCAGTTCGACTACCCGACCTGCGAGTCGCTCGGGCTGCTGAAGATGGACTTCCTCGGCCTGCGCAACCTGACGATCATCGACGACGCGGTCAAGAACATCGAGCTGAACCACGGCCTCAAGCTCGACCTGCTGGGCCTGCCGCTGGACGACAAGGCCGCGTACGAGCTGTTGGCCCGCGGTGACACCCTGGGCGTGTTCCAGCTCGACGGTGGGCCGATGCGGTCGCTGCTGCGGTTGATGAAGCCGGACAACTTCGAGGACATCTCCGCCGTCCTCGCGCTGTACCGGCCCGGCCCGATGGGCGTCGACTCGCACACCAACTACGCGCTGCGCAAGAACGGCCTTCAGGAGATCACCCCGATCCACCCGGAGCTGGAGGAGCCGCTGCGGGAGATCCTGGCGCCCACCCACGGCCTGATCGTCTACCAGGAGCAGGTGCAGCGCGCCGCGCAGATCCTCGCCGGCTACACGCTGGGTCAGGCGGACCTGCTGCGCCGGGCGATGGGTAAGAAGAAGAAGGAGATCCTCGACAAGGAGTTCATCCCGTTCCGGGACGGCTGCCGCGAGCGCGGCTACTCCGACGAGGCGATCCAGGCCGTGTGGGACGTCCTGGTGCCGTTCGCCGGGTACGCCTTCAACAAGGCGCACTCCGCCGCGTACGGCCTGGTGTCCTACTGGACCGCGTACCTGAAGGCGCACTACCCGGCCGAGTACATGGCCGGCCTGCTCACGTCCGTCGGTGACGACAAGGACAAGATGGCGCTGTACCTGTCCGAGTGCCGCCGGATGCGCATCCAGGTGCTGCCGCCGGACGTGAACACCTCGGCCGGGCCGTTCACCCCGGTCGGCAAGGACATCCGCTTCGGCCTGGCGGCCGTGCGCAACGTCGGCGCGAACGTCGTCGCCTCGATCATGCGGTGCCGGGGGGAGAAGGGCGACTACGCCGACTTCTACGACTTCCTGTCCAAGGTGGACGCGGTGGTCTGCAACAAGAAGACAATCGAATCGCTGATCAAGGCCGGTGCGTTCGACTCGCTGAAGCACCCCCGCAAGGGCCTGCTCGCGGTGCACGCCGACGCCATCGACGCGTACGCCGATGTCAAGCGCAAGGAGGCGGTCGGCCAGTACGACCTCTTCGGCGCCGGCTTCGGCGACGCCGACACCGGCAGCACGACGGTGATGCCTGTCATCAGCGAGAGCGAGTGGGACAAGCGCGACAAGCTGGCCTTCGAACGCGAGATGCTCGGCCTGTACGTCTCCGACCACCCGCTGTTCGGCCTGGAGCACATCCTGGGAGCGGCGGCCGACACCACAATCGCCTCCCTGGCGGAGGAGGGCGCGGTCCCGGACGGGGCGGTCGTCACCCTCGCCGGCATCCTCTCCGGCGTGCAGCGGCGGGTCACCAAGCAGGGGCGGGCCTGGGCGTCGGCCACCCTGGAGGACCTGGCCGGTGGGGTGGAGACGCTGTTCTTCCCCAACACCTACGAGGTGATCGGGCAGTACATCGCCGAGGACGCCATCGTGGTGGTCAAGGGCCGGGTGGACCGCCGCGACGACACCCCCCGGATCATGGCGATGGACATGTCCATGCCCGACGTCAGCACCAGCGCCACCAACAAGCCTGTCACCCTGACCATCCCGGTGCACAGGTGCACGCCACCGCTCGTGGAACGGCTCAAGGAGACCCTGGTGCTGCACCCCGGCGACACCGAGGTGCACGTCAAGCTGCTCAACGGCGGGCGTACCACCACCCTGCGGCTGGGCCCGTTCCGGGTGGCGGCGACGACCGCGCTGATGGGTGACCTCAAGAGCGTCCTCGGCCCGGCCAACGTGAGCTGACCGGTCCGCGGCCCGGCCGGCGTGCGTCGGCCGGGCCGCGACGCCGGCTCAGCCCCGGTCGGGGGCCGCGATCTCGCGCAACTGGCCGTCGGCCAGCCGCAACCAGCGCTGCACGCCGATCTCGGCGAGGAACCGCTCGTCGTGGCTGACCACGACAAACGCCCCCTGGTACGCGGACAGCGCGCTCTCCAGTTGGGCCACGCTTACCAGGTCCAGGTTGTTCGTCGGCTCGTCGAGCAGCAGCAGTTGCGGCGCCGGTTCGGCGCACAGCACACAGGCGAGAGTGGCGCGCAGCCGCTCACCCCCGGAGAGCACGCCGACGGGCAGGTTCACCCGCGAGCCCCGGAACAGGAACCGGGCCAGCAGGTTCATCCGCCGCGCGTCCGGCAGGCTCGGCGCGTACGCGGCGAAGTTCTCCGCTACCGTGCGGTCGAGGTCCAGCAGGTCCAGCCGCTGCGACAGGTACGCGATCCGCCCGTCGGCCCGTTTGATCTCGCCGCCGGCCGGTGCGAGATCGCCACTGACGAGGCGCAGCAGGGTCGACTTGCCGACGCCGTTCGCCCCGGTGAGGGCGATCCGCTCCGGCCCTCGGATCACCAGGTCGGCGCCGTCGCCGCCGAACAGTTCCCGATCGTCGAAGCGGGCCCGCATCCCGTGGCCGGAGAAGACCGTGCGCCCGCCCGGGACGGTGGTGTCCGGCAGGTCGACGGTGATGGTGTCCTCGTCGCGTACCGCCCGGCCGGCCTCGTCGAGACGGGCCTTGGCCTCGCCGAGCCGGGCCGAGTGGGTCCCCTGCGCCTTGCCCGCCGACTCCTGCGCGCTGCGCTTGAGCCCACCGGCCACGATGCGGGCCAGGCCGGCGTTCTTCAGGTTCTTGGAGGCGTTGCTGGCCCGCCGGTCGGCCCGTTCCCGAGCCTGCTGCATCTCCCGCTTCTCCCGCTTGACCTCCTGCTCGGCGTTGCGCAGGTTGCTCTCGGCCACCTCCCTCGCCGCCTGCACCGCCTCGGTGTACGCGGTGAAGTTGCCCCCGTACCAGGTGATGTCGCCGCGTTCCAGCTCGGCGATGCGGTCCATCCGGTCCAGCAGCTCCCGGTCGTGGCTGACCAGCAGCAGGCAGCCGGACCAGTCGGACAGCACGTCGTAGAGCTTGTGCCGGGCCTCCAGGTCCAGGTTGTTCGTCGGCTCGTCGAGCAGCAGCACGTCTGGCCGGCGCAGCAGTTGCGCCGCCAGGCCGAGGGAGATCACCTGACCGCCGCTGAGGGTGTGCAGCCGCCGGTCGAGCGCCAGGTCACCGAGGCCGAGGCGGTCCAGTTCGGCACGGGTGCGCTCCTCGATGTCCCAGTCGTCGCCGATCGTGGCGAAGTGCGCCTCGCTGGCGTCGCCGCCCTCGATGGCGTGCAGTGCCGCGATCCGCTCGGCGACGCCGAGGACCTGGGCGACGGTCAGGTCGCCGACCAGCGGCAGCGTCTGCGGGAGGTAGCCGAGTACGCCGTCGACTGTGACAGTGCCGCTGCTGGGCGTGAGTTCCCCGGCGATCAGCCGCAGCAGGGTGCTCTTGCCGGCACCGTTGGGCGCGACCAGGCCGGTACGACCGCCGGGGACGGTGAAGGACAGGTCGGAGAAGACCGGAGTGTCGTCCGGCCAGGAGAAGGACAGGTTCGAGCAGACGATGAACGCATCAGACATGCGAGTGACCTCAACGGGTGGGGTGGGCGCGCACGAGCCGCCCGACGACTAACGGGGACCGGTGGAACGACGACATGGCCACGACGGCTGCGCGGACGCGCGCCGAGCCGTTGGCCGAACATGTCCGGTCTCACCCGGAGATGTCGTCGTCACCCGCCATGTCTGGTCTCCCTGGTCGTACCGCTAACCCAACTCCGCAGAGTCTAACAACGGATCTTCCGTCCGCCACCGGGTTCCGACTTGATGCCGCTTCGGGTATAGCTCGGGCTATAGTTATCCCATGTCTCATGAGCCGCCACGTCGCTGGGCGATCAGGACGACAACGGATGTCCGCGACTGGTTGCGATCTCTGCGGCAGACCGACCCGGCGACGTACCGGTCGGTCAACGTGGCCATCGACATGCTTGCGGAGGCGGGCCCTGGCCTGGGGCGTCCGCTGGTTGACACCCTCAAAGGTTCGACCGTCAGCAATCTCAAGGAACTCCGACCGAGGTCCGGAAGGGACGTTGCCGTACGGGTCCTGTTCGTCTTCGATCCCTGGTCCCAGGCCGTGCTGCTGGTGGCCGGCAACAAGGCAGGAGACTGGAACCGATGGTACGAGAAAGCGATCCCGGTCGCTGAGATCGCGTACGAGGGTTGGCTGGCCTTCGAGAGGAAACGGAGGGAGGGCTGATGAGCGACTTCCATGACTGGAACGACATTCGGGCCGAGCTGCACGACGGGGACGATGAAGCGCTCGACGCCGAACGTGCCCGCACCGAGGCGTGGATCAGCGCGTTCCATCTTGCCGAAGAGCGGAAGCGGCTGGGCCTGACCCAGCGACAGGTGGCTGAGCTGATGGGTGTCACGCCCGGTCGAGTCAGTCAGATCGAGAACGGCGACCTGGAGGCCAACGAGGTCGCGACGCTGAGCCGATACGCACGGGCGCTCGGGGCCCGCATGCGGATCATCTTCGACTACGGCGACGACCTCCGGCAGATCGCTTGATCCGGGGCCCGGGAGAATGACCTCAAGTAGGGGAGCCGTCCCGGGTAGAGGCGCGAGCCCTCTGGACAGCGACAGACGTCCGTCGGCGAGTTCTGATGACGGCCTCGATCACCGCCAGGTTGATGATCCAGGCCAGGGTCTGGCCGACCGGAATCATCGAGGGCGCCTGCGCGCCGATCTCGCCCGCGGTGACCCTGCCGAACGGGATCTGCACCAGCAGGAGCAGGGGTACGAAAATGCGAGCCGTGACGGCGAGGAAGGTCAGCGCGTAGTTGCGCATCATCCAGTTCCGGTGGGCGGCGAAGTCCCGCCGTCGGGCGGCCCGGTACCCGAGACCGCCGGTGATCAGCCACAGCGCTGCCGCGGTGGTGAGACTGATCTGCGTCAGGAGGTGACCGGACCACAACGCGACTGGGATCGCCGTGAGGCCGGACGGCAGGACTCCGATGACGAGGTAGCAGCGGCCGATGGTTCGGTGGATCCGTGGGCGGGCGCGCACCTTCGGTATGAACTGGAGAGGGCCGAGGATCAGCGCGACCGCGGCGGTGAAGATGTGCGTGACGAGCACGCCGTAGTGCATGGCGTCACTGACGTCGATACGGCTCTTCTGGATGTCCAGGGCCAGGTACGGGTACGCGAGCACCACGCTGACGACGACGGCGATGACGAGCAGCAGCCAGGGCGTTCGTTTCTGCATGCCCCCAGCGTTTCCGACGACGCCGTTTTCCGCGTCCGCCCCACGACGGCCGATGCGTACGTCAGGCAGCGTACGGCCAGGGGGTCGGCCCGGCCGGCGTCAGCGCTCTGCGGTGAGGCCGGCGCGGATGCCGAAGACGACGAGTTGGGCCCGGGTACGGGCATTCAGTTTCACCATCGCCCGACTGGCGTGGGTCCGCACGGTTGCCGGACTCAGCGACAGTTCTCGGGCGATCTGCTCGTTGGTGTGACCGGTGGCCACCCAGGCCACGACCTGCCGCTCCCGGTCGGTGAGCGTGTCGATGCCTGTGACGCCGCCGCCTGGCTGGCTGAACAGCGACACCACCCGCCGGGTCACCGACGGCGACAGCAGCGCCTCGCCGGCCGCCGCCACCCGGACCGCCCGAACCAGGTCCGCCGGGTCGGTGTCCTTCAGCACGAAACCAGCGGCCCCGGCCTGCAGCGCCTCGAAGATGTACCTGTCGATCTCGAAGGTCGTCACCACGATCACCCGGGTGCCCGCGAGGTCGGGCTCGGCCGCGATCGCCCTCAGCGTCGCCAGGCCGTCCAGGCCGGGCATCCGGACGTCCAGCAGCAGGACGTCCGGCCGCACCCGGCGCACCACCCGCAGTGTGTCGTGCCCGGAGGCTGCCTCGCCCACCACGGCCAGGTCGTCCTCCCGGTCGATGAGCACCCGCAGGCCCCACCGCACCAGTTCCTCGTCGTCGGCCAGGACCACCCGGATCACCCGGCACTCCCCACCGGTAGCCACGCCGTGACCTGGAAACCACCGCCGGTCCGTGGGCCGGCGGTGAACCGACCGCCGACAGCCTTGACTCTGCGGCACAGCCCCGACAACCCTCGGCCTCCCGTCGCGGCACCGTCGGCGGCGCCCCGCCCACGGTCACCTACCTGCACCACCACGTCACCGTCGACCGGTGTCACCTGCACATCCGCCGTGGTCGGTCCGGCATGCCGCAGCACGTTCGTCAAGGATTCCTGCACCACCCGGTACGCCACCGCGTCGACCTCATCGGTAAGCGCCACCTCGGTCATCGTCACCTCAACCGGCAGACCGGCCGCGCGGATCTCGTCGACGAGGGCACCGACACCGGCCAGCCCCGCCTCCCCGGCACGCGGATGGAACGCGTCGAGCATGCCGCGCAGGCCGGCCAACGACACGCCGCTGGTGGCCTTGATCGCCTCCAACGAGGCGCGCGCCTGGTCGGGGCGCTCGTCGAGCACCAACAGCGCGATCCCGGCGTGCATCGCGATCAGCGCGAAGCCGTGTCCGGCGACGTCATGCACCTCGCCGGCGAGCCGTACCCGCTCGGCCGTGGCCGCCCGGGCCACCAGATCGCGCCTGGCCCGATCCCGGGCCACAGTCGTGAGGTGCACCAGCGCGCCCAACGACCACGGCAGCACCACCCAGCCGGTCCATCCCATGGCGAGCAGGGCGGGCTGGTGCAGGTGCGGCATCGAGCGCAGCAGCACCGTTACCGAAGCGGTGAGCGCCGCGATCCCGCACGCGGCGGCGGACAGTCGCAGCGGCCGGCGTCTGGCCACCTCGAACATGGCGACCACCATGCACAACTGCACTGGCCCGTACGGGTAGCCGGCCAGCAGGTAGGCGCTGACGCTCAGCATGGCGCCGGCAAGTGCCCAGACCGGCGCCCGACGCAGTCCCACAGTCGCCAGTGCCGCCGCCGAGACCAGCGAGATCCCCCAGAAGTCCAGGGCCGCATCCGCGGTGTCCTGCCCGCGGGCCGCACCGATCGTGCCGGCGACGAGCACCGCCGCCGCCACGACCGTCCACATCAGGTCCGTCAGCCATCGGAACCGCCGGGGCCCGGGTCGCCCGTCGTGTTCGTCACCTCCCACGAGCCCGCCACGCCCCGAGCATCGCCACGACCCCCGTGACCGCGGCGAACGCCAGCCCGAGCGACATCACCACGTTGCCCGCGACGGTCCCCACATTGTCCGAACGGAAATTCGGCGTGAGTTGGCCGGCCGCCCACCCGCCGAGGACGATCCACAGCGAGATCAGCACCGAGAACACAGGCGCCCACCAGCGCGGGACGGTGAACACCACCAGGGCGCCGCACACCACGATGAAGACGACCCCCGGTGGAAACACGGGGAACTTGCCGGGGTCGGCGATCCACTGGATGAGCAGTCCCAGGATGCCCACCACCAGCCCCCACAGCGACAGCCTTGTGCTTCTCGATGCCGCCGCCACTCTCGCCACGATCGCGCTCACCGTCGAGGTCCTTCCGTCTCAGAGTTCTGTCGTCCGTCTGGGTGCGCCGTCCGGGCCGGCACGGATCTGTGCCGCCGAACGGCGGCGATCCCGAACGCGGCAGCCGCGGCGAATCCGGCCAGCTGGAGCCATGCCGCGCAGAACTGGACGGGTTCCGCCGGGGTACCGAGCCGATCCACGAAGGAGGCGTCGGAGAACCCGCCGACGAGAAACAGGACGCCCGTCACCACCGCCAACAACGGCATGAAGCGCCACCTGACGGCCGCCACCACGGCGGCCACCCCCAGGTAGATCAGCGGCCCCGGCCCGTCGTAACCGGCGACCAGGCTGCGGGAGGAGACAATCTCGGGACCAGCGTCGCCGATCGCCGCCACGACCAGCGCCACGCAGGTCGCGACGGCCCAGCGGCGCCGATCCGCCTTCGCCATGGATTGATCCGTCACGGCTCGACTATCCGCCGCCTGGCCGGGATCGGCGTCAGCCCACGGAAGGCTCGGCTCTACGCAAATCTGCGTAGCCGGGCCGGCTCACCGGGGCCGGTATTCGACCTCGGGGCGGCCGGGGGTGCCGTAGCGGGGGCTGCGGACCGCGCGGTCGATGGTGACCAGGTATTCCAGGTAGCGGCGGGCGGTCACCCGGGAGATGCCGGTCGTCGCGCTCACCTCGGTCGCCGACAATCCCGCCTGCGGGCCGGTCCCGTCGGCAAGCGCCGCGCGTACCCGATTGAGGGTCTGCGCGTCGAGGCCCTTGGGCAGGCTGTGCCCGGCGGCGCCGCGCAGGGTGGCGAACATCCGGTCCACGTCGTGCTGCGCGGCGACCTCACCGTCGGCGAGCGCCTGCGCACGGTAGTCGGCGTAGCGCTCCAGCTTGTCGCGGAACGCGGCGAAGGTGAACGGTTTCAGCAGGTAGTGGGTCACCCCGAGGGACACGGCCGTCCGCACCACTGCCAGGTCCCGCGCAGAGGTCACCGCCAGCACGTCGACACTGCTGCCGGCCGCGCGCAGCGCCCGGCAGACGTCCAGGCCGTGCAGGTCCGGCAGCCGAAAATCCAGGAGTACGAGGTCCACGTCGCCGCCGCCGCCCGCGCGCAGGGCCGCCATGGCCGCCCGCGCGGTGTGCGCCACCCCGACCACCACGAAACCGGGAACCCGTTCGGTGTACGCGGCATGCGCCTCGGCCAGCAGCGGCTCGTCCTCGACGACGAGCACCCGGATGTCTGTCATCGCGGGGCACCGCCGATCGGCAGGCGGACCGTGAACAGACTGCCGCCGTCGTCCGAGCGGCTCACGTCGTAGCTGCCACCGTGGCGGCGGACCACCTGCCCGATCAGCGCCAGACCGAGCCCTCGTCCGGTGCTCTTGGTGGACCAGCCGCGCCGGAACGCGTCCGCCACCCGGTCCGCGGCCAGCCCGGGACCGCTGTCGGCGACCCGGACCACCAGTTCGTCGTCGACGGCGCCGACGAAGACCCGCACCGTGCGTGGCGGTGGCGTGCCGGCGACCGCCTCCAGGGCGTTGTCGATCAGGTTGCCGACGACTGTGAGCAGGTCGTTTGTCGGCAGGGGGCTGTCGTCCAGGCGGCAGTCCGGCTCGATGACCAGGTCCACGCCCCGCTCGCCGGCCTGGGCGGACTTGCCGAGCAGCAGCGCGGCCAGGGCCGGCTCGGTGACCGCGTCGACGACCCGGTCGGTCAGCTGCTGCGCGAGGGCCAGGTCGCGCGTGCCGAGCCGGACCGCCTCGTCGGCCCGGCCCAGCTCCACGAGCGTCAGGACGGTGTGCAGCCGGTTGGCCGACTCGTGAGTCTGCGCCTGCAACGCCTCGGTCAGCGCGCGGACCGAGTCCAGCTCGCTGGCCAGGGTGCGCAGCTCGGTCTGGTCGCGCAGGGTCAGCACCGTGCCCAGCGGCGCGCCCTCGAAGCGGGCGGTCCGCTGGTTGGCCACCAGCACCCGGTCACCGGCCAGCATGGGCTCGTCGAGGGCGTCGCGGCCGGAGCCGAGCAGCTCGGCCACGGCGGGCGGCAGGTCGATCCCGGCCACCGGCCGGTCGGTGACCGGCTCGTCGGCGTCGAGGCCCAGCAGCCGCCGGCCCTCGTCGTTGACCAGCGCCACCCGCCGATCGGTGGTCAGCACCACGAGACCCTCGCGCACCGAGTGCAGGACCGCGTCGTAGTACTCGTACATTCTGGTCATCTGCGCCGGTCCCAGGCCGTGGGTCTGCCGGCGCAGGCGGCGGCTGAGCAGCCACGAACCGGTCGCGGCGAGCGCGAGCGCCGGCGCCGCGACGCCGAGCAGCACGGGAAGCTGGCGCAGCAGCTTGCGGTTGATGGCCCGGGTGGTGATGCCCACCGACACCAGGCCGACGATGCGCCGCTCTTCGTCGTACACCGGCACCACCGCACGCACCGACTCGCCGAGGGTTCCGACGTTTGTGGTGGTGAACGGTCGGCCCGCCAGGGCGGGCCCGATGTCGCCGACGAACGGCTCGCCGATGAGTTTCGGAGTCGGGTGCGAGTAGCGGGTGCGGTCGGGGGCCATCACGACCACGAAGTCGGTGTCCGTGGCCCGCCAGGTCGATTCGGCGTACGGCTGGAGGATGCTGGCCGGGTCGGCGGTCGTGAGGGCCGCGCGGACGTCGGGGGAGCCGGCCACGGTCTGCGCCACCGCGAGCACCTTCTCCTGCGCGGCCTGGCGGGAGTCGACGCGGGCCAGCCAGACGGCGCCCGCCGCGCCACCCAGTACGAGCAGCGTCACCACCACCGCCTGGAGGGCGAACAGCTGCCCCGCGATGCTCCACTGTCGTCGGGCCACCCCCAGCACCTCCTCGAGGTATTTCGCGGTGAACAGAATGACCGCAAGGATGTCAACGGGTGAGACGCGCTTCACATTGTCGACATGGACACCACCGAATCCACCACCACGGCGGAGCCGTCGGCCCGCCGGGACCGTACCCGTTACCTGTACCTGGCCGTCATCGTGGCCGTGCTCGCCGGCATCGTGGTCGGCCTGGTCGCCCCCGATTTCGGCAAGGAACTCAAGCCGATCGGCACGGGCTTCGTCAACCTGATCAAGATGATGATCAGCCCGGTCATCTTCTGCACGATCGTGCTGGGCGTCGGCTCCGTCCGGCAGGCCGCGAAGGTCGGCAAGGTCGGCGGTCTGGCGCTGGGCTACTTCCTGACCATGTCGACTGTCGCGCTCGCCATCGGCCTGGTCGTCGGCAACCTCATCCACCCCGGCGCCGGCCTTGACCTCGGCCAGGACCTCGCGGGCGCGGGCAAGGCCGCCGCCGGCGACGAGGCCGGCGGTACGGCGGAGTTCCTGCTCGGGATCATCCCGACCACCCTCTTCTCCGCGCTGACCGAGGGGGAGGTGCTCCAGACGCTGCTGGTGGCGCTGCTCGTCGGCTTCGCCGTGCAGGCGATGGGCCGGCGCGGTGAGCCCGTGCTCGGCGCGATAGCCGTCATCCAGCGGGTCGTCTTCAAGGTCCTCGCCATGATCATGTGGCTGGCGCCGGTCGGCGCGTTCGGTGCGATGGCCGCCGTCGTCGGCGCGACGGGTGTGGACGCCCTCAAGAGCCTCGCCCAGATCATGCTCGGCTTCTACGCCACCTGTCTGATCTTCGTGCTGGTCGTCCTCGGCGCGCTGCTGTGGTTCGTGGCCCGGATCTCGATCTTCTCGCTGCTGCGCTACCTGGGCCGGGAGTTCCTGCTGATCCTGTCGACCTCCTCGTCGGAGTCGGCGCTGCCCCGCCTGATCGCGAAGATGGAGCACTTCGGCGTGAGCAAGCCGGTCGTGGGCATCACGGTGCCGACCGGGTACTCGTTCAACCTGGACGGCACGGCGATCTACCTGACGATGGCGTCGCTGTTCATCGCCGACGCGCTGGGCAACCCGCTCTCCATCGGCGAGCAGATCTCGCTGCTGCTGTTCATGATCATCGCGTCGAAGGGCGCTGCGGGCGTCACCGGCGCCGGCATCGCGACCCTGGCCGGCGGGCTCCAGTCGCACCGACCCGACCTGGTGGACGGCGTCGGGCTGATCGTGGGCATCGACCGATTCATGTCGGAGGCCCGGGCGCTCACCAACTTCGCCGGCAACGCCGTGGCGACCGTCCTGGTCGGCACCTGGACCGGCGAGTTCGACAGGGATCGGGCGGCCGGAGTGCTACGCGGCGACGACCCGTTCGACGAGGCCACGATGCTCGACGACCACGACGACGACGAGTCGGCGGCACGCCCCGACGAGGCGTCCGCCCGGGCCGGCGTCCCCGCCTGACCCGTTCGGTCTTGATCGACACGGGTTCGGCGACTTGATCGACACGGGTTCGGCGAAACCGGGGTATCCGAACGCGTCGGACCCCCCGATTTCGCTGATCTCGTGTCGATCACCACCGAGAGGCGCCGACCGAAGCGTGTGCGGGTTACCGGGCGGCGGGCCGGTCGGTAGCGTGGGGCGTCGTTGCCCTCAGGGCCGCCGTGCAGAATTCGGCCGGTGGCAGGTATTCGTGGGCGGCCACGTAGTGGAGCAGGAGCTGAGGCGCGGCGTACACGACGCCGTCGCCCCGTACCTCGAATTCGGCGCTCTCGCGGGCGATCGCGCCCTGCCGAACGGCGTCTCTGGTGTCCTCGCCCAGGTCCCGGACGCAGATCTCGCAGTAGTGGTACCCGCGTGTCTGGCGGACGCGCACCGTGGCCAGTTCGGTCAGAGCGGACAGCAGCCCGTCCGGGGGAGCGCCGGTCGGGAACGGATGCGCGGCATCCAGCCAACCGACGTTGAGCAGCGGCTCGTCGGACGCCCGATGGCCGTCCTCGTCGTGCCGCTCCAGGTACGTGTACGGCGTCAGGTCCGCGAAGTAGGTCACGGGTTCTGTCTACCCTCGATGTACTTGACAGGCGATGTGTGAGCGTTAACATCGACAACCACCACTGTCTGTCGGGAGGTCCGATGACGCTCGTCCTCGCGCGTTCCACCGCACGGCGCATGGCGGGGCTCACGGCCCTGGTCGTCCTGCTCGCCGTCGGCCTGAGCGTCATCTCCGGAAAGCCGGCCGCGGCCTGGGACAACGGCACGGCGAACACCCCGCCGATGGGGTGGAACAGCTACGACTCGTTCAACTGGCGCGTCACCGAGTCCGACGTGCGGGCCAACGCCGACTACATGCGAGACAACCTGCGCCAGCACGGCTGGGAGTACGTCGTCATCGACTGGGCCTGGTACTACCCGGGCCAGCACAACAACAGCCCCAACCAGGACGCCAACCTCAATCCTCGGCTGCGGATGGACGCCAACGGGCGGCTGCTGCCGGACACGACGCGGTTCCCGTCTGCGGCGGGCACCAACGGGTTCAAGCCTCTCGCCGACTACGTGCACGACCAGGGCCTGAAGTTCGGCGTCCACCTGATGCGCGGCATCCCGCGGCAGGCGGTCGCGGACAATGTGCCGATCCTCGGCACCAACTGCCGCGCCAACCAGATCAACAACAGCACCACCGCGGCCTGGCTCAACCTGATGTGGGGCCTGAACATGTCCAACGCCTGCGCGCAGGCGTACCTGGACTCGGTCTTCCAGCTCCTGGCCAGTTGGGGTGTCGACTTCGTGAAGGTGGACGACATCGCGGCCCCGACGTACCGGCAGGCCGAGGTCGAGGGCTACCGGACCGCGATCCAGCACAGCGGTCGACCGATGGTGCTGAGCCTCTCGCCCGGCGCGACACCGCTGGCCAGTGGCGCGCACGTGCGGGACAACGCGCACATGTGGCGCATCGTCAACGACCTGTGGGACAACTGGTCGTCGCTCGACGCGCTGTTCGACCAGTTGCGCAACTGGACGCCGTACCGGACGACGGGCGCCTGGCCCGACCCGGACATGATCCCGATCGGACGGCTGTCGAAGTACGGGCCTGTCGGCTCGCCCCGCTACTCCGGGCTCACCGCCGACGAGCAGCGCACACTCATGAGCCTGTGGGCGATCAACCGGGCGCCGCTGATGTGGGGCGGCAACCTGGTCGAGAACCGCGCCGCCGAGCTGGCGTTGATGACGAACGCGGCGGTGCTCGCCGTCGACCAGAACAGCGCCAACAACCGGCAGCTCGTCGGCGGCACCCGGCAGGTGTGGACCGCCGACGTTCCGGGCAGCGACAACCGGTACGTGGCGCTGTTCAACCGCGAGAGCGCGACCGCCAACGTCTCGCTGAACCTGGCCGACCTGGGCATCGGCTCGGCCACCGTCACCGACCTGTGGTCAGGTGCGGGTCTCGGCACCGTCACCGGGACGCTCACCCGATCCCTCCCCGCCCACGGCAGCGGCCTGTACCGGGTGGCGCCGCTGACCACCGCCCCCACGCCTACCACCTACACGGTGGCCGCGCGGCACAGCGGCAAGCTTCTCGACGTCTCCAACGCGTCCACCGCCGACGGCGCCAACGTGGTGCAGTGGGGCGCGAACGGGCAGGCCAACCAGCGGTGGCGGTTCACCGACGCCGGTGGCGGCTACTCCACGGTGACAAGTGTCAGCAGCGGCAAGTGTCTCGACGTGTACGGCGGCGCGGGTGCCACCGGCGACGGCGTCCGGGTGATCCAGTGGGCCTGCAACGGCGGCACCAACCAGCAGTGGCGCGTCGAGGACCTCGGGACCGGGTACGTCCGGCTCGTCGCCCGCCACAGCGGCAAGTGCCTCGACGTGCAGAACGCCGCCACGGCGGACGGTGCCCAGGCCGTGCAGTGGACCTGCGGCACCGGCGCCAGCCAGCAGTGGCGACGCACCACCGTGTAGCGCGCCGTCGCCCCCTCGGCGTGATTCGGTCGCGAAACACGCCGCCCCCGCGCGACCCCGAGAACAATTGTGGATCGGAAAGGGGTGCCGCGACGAACCGGGGGAGCAGGCGTGCTCGCGACCAGCCTCCTCGGCCGGCTGCGTCGCCGTGACCCGGGGGACGCCGTCCTGCGGCGCGCGGTGCGCCTGACGCTCGTCGCGTCCGTCGTCTTCTACGCCTGCCGTTACGGGGCGGGCAGTCAGGTGCTCGCCACGTACGGGCTGTTCGGCACGATCGCCGCCGGGTCGTTCGCCCAGTTGCCCGGTCCGGCGCCGCAGCGGGCGCGGATCCTCGTCACGGCGCTGCCGGCGGTCTGGGCGTTGATCGCGGCCGGCACGCTGCTGGCGTGGAGCACGTGGGCCGCGGCCGGCGGAATGCTCGTCGTCGGGTTCGTCGTGTCGTTCGCGGGGGTCGGCAACCCGCGCCTGGTGGGTCTGGCCAGCGCCTTTCAGCTCTTCTACATCCTGGCGTCCTTCCCGCCGTACCAACCGGACACCCTGCCGCAGCGCCTCGGCGGGGTCACGCTCGCGGTCGTGCTGCTCGCCGCGGCCGAGGTGCTGCTCTGGCCCGACCCGGTGCCGGTCACCTACCGGCAGCTGCTCACCCGGGCGGCCGACGGCGTCGCGGCGTTCCTCGACGATGCCGCCGACGCGCTTACCGACCCGCACGCCGGTCACGGTGGCCGGGACAGCCGGCGTGCCCAGGCGTACGACCTGGTGGCCCCGCTCGGTCTCGGCCGTAACCCGCCGGAGCAGGCGCCGACCGCGGCGGGCGCCCAGGACCGGGCGCTGCGGATCTCCGCTGCGGCGTTGCGGGAGGTGCTCGCCGAGGCGGACCGGCTCGCGGCCGACGCCCCGCCCGAGCCGATCCCGGACCTGGCGGCGGCGCGGCTGCTGCGCGCCTGCGCGGAGACGACCAGGGCCGGCGGCCGGAGCCTGTCACCCGGCGTGGCACCTGTCGACCTGGGGAGCCTGGACGCCGCGATCCGCACGGCCGAGGCCGCGTACCCGGTGGAACGCGGTGGCGGTGCGCCGGACGTACCCCGGATGTGCCGGGACGCGACCGCGCTCGCCCTCGCCGACCAGGTGCGGGTCTTCGCCGTCGGCGCCCGGGTCGCCGCCGGGGCACGGCCCGCCGGGGGCGCGGCCTACCCCAGACTCTTCGAGTACGCGCGACACAGCCCGTGGACGCTGTACTGGCGGCAGTTCCGCGCCCACCTGGCGCCCCGCTCCGCCCACCTGCACAGCGCGCTGCGACTGGCCGTGGCGCTGTCGGTCGCCCGGGTGGCCGCCGGGGTGTTGCAGCTCCACCACGGCTTCTGGGTGCTCCTGACGACGCTCACGGTCCTGCGGACCTCGGCCGCGGACACGCGCACCGCGTTGCGACCGGCCGTGCTGGGCACGATCGCGGGCGTCGTCGTGAGTGGCCTGCTGGTGCTCCTCATCGAGGAGCCCATCGTGTACGCCGTCGTGCTGCCGGTCACGCTGCTGCTGGCGTTCGGTGTCGGTCGCCTGCTGGGCCCGGTGTGGCAGCAGGCGCTGTTCACCCTGCTGCTGACTGTCGTCTTCAGCCAGCTCAGCCCGGAGGGGTGGCGGCTCGCCGAGGCGCGTCTGGTCGACGTCGGACTCGGCGCGGTGGTCGGTGTGCTCGCCGGCGTCGCGATGTGGCCGCGCGGCGCGAGCCACGACCTGCGCCACAACGCCGCGCGGTACCTGACGGCCAGCGGGGACGCCGTCGCGCAGACCGTGGAGGCGGTGCTCGGCGACGCGCCGCCGCCCGAGGACGACCTCGATCGGGTCCGCCGGCGCATGGTCCTGGTCGACTCGTCCTACTGCCAGTACCACTCCGAGCGCCACGACCCCCGACGTGGGCGCGTCGACTGGGACGCCGCCCTGGGCGCCGGGCAACACGTCGTGCCCGGCGCCGAGTCGCTGCTGCGCCGCAACCCGCCCGGCTGCCTCGCCGGCTGGCCGGCGGCGGCGGTCCTGCTGCGCGACGCGGCCGGGCAACTGCGCACGGCGTACGACGAGCTGGCCGGCGAGGTGGCACACGGCCGGACCTCGGGCCCGGTGCCCACCCCGGCCGACTGTGTCGACGAGGTGGACCGGGTCCGCCCGCTGCTCGGCGCGGTGGACACCGCGGCGGTGCGGCACCTGGTGGAGGTCGACAGGTGGCTCGCCGGCCTCGCCGACAGCCTCAACCGGATCCACCCACCCGCCGACGGCGAGCCGTCCGGCGAACGCCTCAGGCCCTGACGAACGCCTGGAAGCCGTCGCCGCTCACCAGGGCACCGGACCGTTGTCATCGAAGAATCCGCCGGTCGCGCCGTCGTCGCCGACCGTGGCCCAGTACACCGAGGCGCGGGCGCCCTCGTCGGTGCTCTTCACGCCCTTGAAGCTGTTCAGGTCGGTGGCGACGTACCCGGGTGTGACGGCGTTGATCTTCACGTGCGCCAGCTCCGGATCATCGAGGAACGCGTTGGCGTACTTGACCGTCAACATGTTCACCGCGGTCTTGGCGGCCGAGTACGCAAACGACTCGTGCGAGTGGGCGAACATCGAGCCCTTCTCGGTGGCCTTGGCGAAGATCGCGGAGTCGCTGGAGAGGTTGACGATGCGCGGTGCCGCCGACCGACGCAGAAGCGGCAGCATGGCATGGATGACCCGGACGGTGCCGAACACGTTGGTCTCGAACTCCGGGCGCATGTCGTCGGCCGACACCTCGACGGCCGGCTTGCGGATGAGCATCCCGGCGTTGTTCACCAGGACGTCGAGGCGGCCGTACTCGTGGTCGACGAACTCGGCTGCCTGCCTCACCGACGCGTCGTCGGTGACGTCGATCTGCACCGGGCGCACCGTGAGCCCGGCGTCGACGAGGTCCTTGGCGGCTTCGGCCCCGCGCTGGGCAGCACGGCTTCCCAGGAGAACGGTGAGGCCGCGTTCGGCGAGCTGCCGCGCGGTGGCCAGACCGACGCCCTTGTTGGCGCCGGTGACCAGGGCGATCTTTTCGGTGGACATGTGTCGTCACTCCCTTGGGGCAGGGGACGTAGGATCAGAAGTGATAGTGCCCCTACACTTTTACCGTAGGGGGCCTACGTTTGACAAACGACGAAGGGTGGCAGGGTGGCGATCCCCGCGTCGCGACGTCCGAAACGAGCGGACGCCCGCCGCAACTTCGACGCGCTGCTCTCGACGGCCCGGGAGGCGTTCGCCGAGAACGGTGCGCAGGCCTCACTGGAGGAGATCGCCCGGCGGGCCGGGGTGAGCATCGCCACCCTCTATCGCAACTTCCCCACTCGAGAGGACCTGGTGGAAGAGGTCCACCGTGAGGAGGTCGAAGCCCTGTGCCGCGCGGCCGCCGACCTCGATGCCCTCGACCCGTGGGACGCCCTCGTCACCTGGCTGCGCCACTTCGTCGACTACATCGGCACCAAGCTCGCCTTCGCCGACGCGCTCAACCGCACCAGCGACAGCTTCCAGGCCTGCCGCCGGGCAATGCGCCAGGCTGGCGGCCCGCTGCTCGAACGCGCGCAACGAGCCGGTGTCGCGCGCCCGGAGCCGTCGATCGACGACATCCTGCGCATGGTCGCCGGCGTGAGCACCGTCTCGTACGTCGACGACGCGCAGCGCGAACGCGTCCTCGGACTGACACTCGACGGCCTGCGGGCGGCCCCTGCCGGCTGAGCACGGTGAGGCTGGCTCCGTCGGACCGTCCGCAGGCCGCCCGTAGCGGATTGGTCGTGCCACGGCGAGATGATCCCGCCTAGCGTCGACGTCATGGAGATCGCGCAGGCACAGCAGTTGTGGAAGCCGGAGCCCGGCTGGTTGAACACGGCCTCCTACGGATTGCCGCCCGAGCCGGCCTGGACGGCGTTGCAGGAGGCCCTGGCCGGCTGGCGGCTGGGCAGCACGTCGTGGGAGGGCTGGGGTGAATCGGTGCACCGCGCCCGTACCGCCTTCGCCGGTCTGATCGGCGTGTCGGCTTCTGACGTGGCGGTTGGCGCGACAGTCTCCCAGATGCTCGCGCCGGTGGCGGCGGGGCTGCCGGCGGGGGCCACCGTGGTGGTTCCGGAGATCGAGTTCACCTCGAACCTGTTCCCCTGGCTGGTCCAGGAGGAGCGGGGCGTCACGGTCCGCACGGTGCCGGCGGACCGGCTGGCCGACGCGATCGACGCCGACACCTACCTCGTCGCGTTCAGCCTGGTGCAGTCGTCCGACGGCTCTCTCGCCGCGTACGACGAGATCGTGGCCGCGGCCCGCGCGCACGACGCGCTGGTGGTGGTGGACGCCACCCAGGCGTGCGGGTGGCTGCCCTTCGACGGGAGCCGGGCCGACGTGGTGACGGTGGGCGGCTACAAGTGGCTGATGAACCCACGCGGCACGGCGTACACCTATCTCGCCCCGGCGCTGCGCGAGCGGCTGCGCCCGGACGCGGCCGGGTGGTACGCGGGCCGCGACCCGCACGCCTCCTACTACGGCCCGCCGCTGCGGCTGGCCGACGATGCCCGGCGGTTCGACATCTCGCCGGCCTGGTTCAGCTGGGTGGGCGCGGCGCCGGCCATGGAGTTGGTCGCCGAGATCGGGGTGCCGGCGATCCGGGAGCACGACGTGGCGCTGGCCAACCGGTTCCTGGCCGGCCTGGGCCGACCGCCGGCGGACAGCGCCATCGTCAGCGTCGACGTGCCCGGCGCGGAGCAGCGTCTCGCGGCGGCCGGCATCCGGGCGGCGGTACGCGCCGGACGGGTCCGCGCCTCGTTCCACCTCTACTCCACCGAAGCCGACGTGGACGCGGCTCTGGAGGCGCTGACGGGCTGACCCGACTCAGGCCAGGTGGCCGCCGATCTTCGTGTACCCGCGCAGCAGGTCCCGGGAGATGATCAGCCGCTGCATCTCGTCGGTGCCCTCGAAGATGCGGTAGAGCCGGACCTGTCGGTACCAGCGCTCGATGGGCAGCTCCCGGGTGTAGCCCATGCCGCCGTGGATCTGGAGCACCCGGTCGACCACCCGGTTGACCATCCCGGCGCCGTAGAGCTTGCCCATCGACGAGGCGTGCCGGGGGTCCAGGCCCTGGTCGACAGTCCACGCCGAGCGCAGCACCAGCCAGCGGGCCGCCTCCAGCTCGGTCTCCGAGTCGGCGATCATCCACTGGATGGCCTGGTTGGTGCCGATCTTCGCGCCGAACGTCTCGCGGGTGTTGGCGTAGTCGATCGCCATCTGGAGGACCCGCTCGGCGATGCCGATGGCGTGCGACGGGATGGTGTAGCGGCCCTTGCCGATCCACTCCATGCCCAGCGTGAAACCCTGCCCGATCTCGCCGAGGATGTTGCGGTGCGGCACGCGTACGCCGTCGAAGATCAGCGACGCGGGTCCGCCCTCGCCCATGGTCTGGATGAACTCCGAGCGCCAGCCCATCGACCGGTCCACCAGGAAGGCGGTCGCGCCGCCGTTGCGGGCGCCCTTCTCCCGGTCGGTCACCGCGACCACGATGGCGAAGTCGGCGTCGTGGCCCCCGGTGATGAACGTCTTCTCGCCGTCGAGGATCCAGTCGTCGCCGTCGCGGCGGGCGGACAGCCGGATGTTCGCCGCGTCCGAGCCGGCGCCCGGCTCGGTGATGGCGAAGCAGGACCGCCGCTCGCCCTCGATCGTCGGGATGAGGAACTCCTGCTTCTGCTCCTCGGTGGCGTGGAACAGGATGTTGTCGGCCTCACCGCCGAAGCGGAACGGCACGAACGTGTGACCCAGCTCCGTCCAGATCAATGACTGGAGGACGGCCGGCAGGTTCATCCCGCCGTACTCCTCGGGGGTCGCCAGGCCCCAGAAGCCGAACTTGCGCGCCTTGAGTTGCAGCTCGCGCACCTCGGAGTGGTCCAGGCCCGGCTGGTGCGCGCGTTCCCGGCGCAGCACCTCCGCCTCCAGGGGCATCACCTCGCGGCGGATGAACGACCGGACGGTGTCCCGCACCGCCCGCTCCTCGTCGGTGAGCGAAAAGTCCACGGTGGTCCTCCTGGCGTCGGCGCGGCCGGTCGCCTCTAAACTAGCGGTGTAAGTTTTGATGCGTCCAGACCCCACGACCCGGACCCGACGAGGAGCGCAGTGCCCCGACCCCGCCAGCCCCGGCTCACCCGGCAGCTGATCGTCGACGCCGCCACGGCGCTCATCGACGCCGAGGGTCTGCCCGCGCTCTCCACCCGTCGACTCGCCGCCGCGCTGGGCGTGCAGGGCCCGTCGCTCTACAACCACTTCGCCACCAAGGACGAGATCCTCGACGCGGTCGCCGACACGGTCACCGGCGCCGTCGACACCAGCGGCTTCACCGGCCGGGACTGGGCCGCCGCGCTGCGCGACTGGGCCTGGTCGTACCGGCGGGCGCTCACCGCGCACCCGAACATCGTGCCGTACCTGGCGCAGGGTCCCGGCCGCCGACCGGCAGCGCTCGCCATGGCCGACGCGGTCTACGGCGGCCTCGTCCGCGCCGGGTGGCCACCGGCCCGCGCCACCCACATCGGCGCGGCGCTGCGCTACTTCGTGGCCGGCTCGGCGCTCGGCTCGTTCGCCCGCGGTTTCGTCGAGGACCCCGAGCTGTACGCCGCGCACTACCCCCACCTGCGCCAGGCGCACCGGCTCGCCGAGCACCAGCAGAGCGTGGACGAGGGCGCCTTCGCCCTCGGCCTGGACGCGTTGCTGCACGGCCTGGCTGCCGAGTACGCCCGCACCGTCGGGCCGGTGGAGTCCGGCCGGCCCAGCGGGTAGCGTCCAAACTCCCGGCGCTAGTTTCCTCGCCCGCCGCGACCCCGCCACCGTCACCCGCCGTCGCCCCGCCCGCCGTCACTCGACCCGCCGCCACCGCCCGTCGCCCACCCCGGAAGGGACGCCATGGACCTCGCCGCCCCGCCGTCGCTGCTGCCCGATGCCCTGCGCCTCAGGCGCCACCTGCACGTCGGCGGAGAGTGGACGTCTCCCGCCGGCACCGACGTGATCGACGTGGAGAACCCGAGCACCGGTGAGCCGATCGGTCAGGTGCCCGCGGGCACGGCGGCCGACGTGGACGCCGCCGTCGCCGCCGCCCGCGCCGCCTTTCCCGGCTGGGCGGCCACCGCGCCGGCAGAACGGTCCGCGTACCTGGACCGGCTGCACGCCGCGCTCGCCGCGCGCGCCGACGACCTCGCCCGCACCATCGCGGTCGAACTGGGCGCCCCGCTCAAGCTCGCCACCCGTGTGCAGGTCGCGCTGCCACTGATCGTGCTGCGCGACCACGTGGCGCTCGCCGCCCGGCCGCCGGTCGAGGAGACCATCGGCAACTCTCTCGTCGTCCGCGAGCCGATCGGCGTGGTCGGCGCGATCACCCCGTGGAACTACCCCCTGCACCAGGTGATGGCGAAGGTCGCGCCCGCGCTCGCCGCCGGCTGCACTGTCGTCCTCAAGCCCAGCGAGTTGACCCCGCTGACCGCGTACCTGCTCTTCGACGCGGTCACCGAGGCCGCTCTGCCGCCGGGTGTGCTCAACCTGGTCCCCGGCACCGGCGCGGTCGTCGGCGAGGCGCTCGCCAGGCACCCCGACGTCGACCTGGTCTCGTTCACCGGCTCCACCGCCACCGGCACACGCATCATGCGACTCGCCGCCGACCGGATCGCCCGGGTCGCGCTGGAGCTGGGTGGCAAGTCCGCCAACGTGATCCTCCCCGACGCCGACCTGCCCACCGCGGTCAAGGTAGGCGTCGGCAACGCCCTCATGAACTCCGGTCAGACCTGCACGGCGTGGACCCGGATGCTTGTGCACCGCGACCGGTACGCCGAGGCGCTCGACCTGGTCGCGAAGGCGGTGGCCGGCTACGGAGTCGGCGACCCGTTCGACCCGGCCACCCGGCTCGGCCCCCTGGTCTCCGCCGCTCAGGCGACGCGGGTGCGCGGGCACGTCGAGCGGGCTCTCGCCGAGGGCGCCCGCCTCGTCGCCGGCGGCCCGGACGCCCCGGTGCCGGCGCGGGGGCACTTCGTCGCCCCGACCGTCTTCGCCGACGTGCACCCGGACGGCGCGCTCGCCCAGGAGGAGGTCTTCGGCCCGGTGCTCGCCGTACTCCCGTTCGACGACACCGACGAGGCCGTGGCCATCGCCAACAACTCGCGCTACGGGCTCGCCGGTGCGGTCTGGTCCGCCGACACCGAGGCGGCGCTCGCGGTGGCGCGGCGGCTGCGGACCGGCGCGGTCGACATCAACGGCGCGGCGTTCAACCCGCTCGCGCCCTTCGGCGGTTACAAGCAGTCCGGCCTGGGCCGGGAGCTGGGCGTGCACGGGCTCGCCGAGTTCTGCGAGCTGAAGGCCATCCAGCGATGAGCGGCCCCGAGCGGGCCGGCGCGCCGGCGGTGGGTGCTGCCGCGACGGCCGGCGTGTCGGCGGTGGGCGCCGAGCCGGCCGTCGCTGTTGGGCCGGCGGGCGCGCCGGTCACCGTCCGCGCGCTTGTCGCGCGCGGGCCCGGCGCCGAGCTGCGGGTCGAGCGGGTACGCCTGCCCGCGCCCGGCCCCGGCGAGGTGCGGGTGACGATCCGGGCGGCCGGCGTGTGCCACTCCGACCTGTCCATGGTCAACGGCACCCTGGCCGCGACGTTCCCGCTGGTGCTCGGGCACGAGGCGACAGGCGTGGTGGCCGAGGCAGGTGCGGGCACCCGGCTGCCGGTCGGCACGCCTGTGGTGCTCAACTGGGCGCCCGCCTGCCGGGCGTGCTGGTGGTGCCGGCACGACGAGCCGTGGCTCTGCGCCGCCAACACCGCCCCGACGGTGGCGCGCGGCGAGACCGAGGACGGCGTACCGCTGCACCTCACGCTCGGCCTCGGCGCGCTCGCCGAGGCGGTGGTGGTGCCGGAGAGCGCGGTCGTGCCGATCCCCGCCGGGTTGCCCGCCGAGCAGGCCGCGCTGCTCGGCTGCGCGGTGCTCACCGGTGTCGGCGCGGTCGGCAACACGGCCCGGGTCGCGCCCGGCGAGTCGGTTGCCGTCATCGGGCTCGGCGGGGTCGGGCTCGCCGTTCTCGCCGCCGCCCGCCGGGCCGGCGCCGCGACGATCCTCGCCGTCGACGTGGCCGAGGCGAAGCGGGACCTGGCCCTCGCCGCCGGGGCCACCGACTTCCTGCTCTCCGACGACCGGCTCTCCAAGGAGGTGCGGGCGCGCACCGAGGGTCGGGGCGTCGACCACGCCTTCGAGTGCGTGGGGCGCGCCGCCACGATCCGGTCGGCGTGGCGGCTCACCCGGCGCGGGGGAGCGGTCACCGTGGTCGGCATGGGTGCCAAGGACGACATGGTCAGCCTCGGCGCGCTGGACATCTTCCACTCCGCGCGGACCCTGCGCTCCTCGGTGTACGGCTCGTCGGACCCGGACCGGGAGGTGCCGGTGCTGGCCGCTGAGCTCGCCGATGGCGCGCTGGATCTGCGCGTGCTGGTCAGCGGCACGGTCGGGCTGGACGAGGCGCCCGCCGCGTTCGACCGGCTGGCTCGAGGCGAGGGCGCTCGCTGGGTGGTCACGCTGGACTGAGCGAGCAGGCTCGCGTGCCGGCCGTTTCCGGCCGGCAGCGCGCGCGGTCTCGATCAGAAGGGTGGGGTGTCCTCGCCCATCAACGCCAGCACGACGCCACCCCTCCCGCTCTTGAGGCTCTGGACCACGACCTTGCCGGTGCTGCCGTCGGGCAGCTCCAACGTGAAGGTCTTCCCGACCGCGTTCTTGGGACCGTTGCCGGCGCTGTTGGCGGGCCGGAAGTCCCCTGCCCACGGCCGGGTCCCACCCTTGCGGGCGGGCTCGGCGAAGAGGGCGGCGGTGCCAGGGGTCCTGGTGCCGTCCGAGGAGAGAAGCACTGAGGCGCTGCGAAAGGTAGCCATATGCGGCAAGGATATCCCGGACCGCGCTCGGCCGCGCTCCGCAACTGCCCTCTACACCGAACGGCCACCGGAGCGACCGCGATCTGCCACCCCCTGGTGACGATCGTGTGATGGGTGCGGTCCGGGCCAGGCCCGGTCGCTGAATCCGCAGCCGATCGTGCGCCTGAGGAGCATGACGACATCGACGAGGCACTTCCGACAGTCGGCAGGAGCTGAACAGCGTAGGGTCGGCGTGCAGTGGAGGACTTCGCGCCCGCCGCGGGTCTTCTGTCACCTGCACGCCGCGATCAGGCGAGTACCACGCTGCGCGTTCACCGACCTGCTCCAGGAGGTTCGATCATGTCCAAGGACTCGACGAGCAAGGCGAACGTCAAGAAGAAGGGCAAGACGATCAAGGAAAAGCAGACTGCGAAGCGCCTGAAGCGCGACGAGCAGACCGGGCGTTCCTCAAACATCGTGCCCACGGGGCGCTGACGCCGGCAGCATCGCTCAACTGTCCGAATGCGGTGATGAAGGTGGGGGCCGACGATAGTCGGATCCTCACCCGCCGAATCACCAGCGGGCCGCCCGGCGCCAGCACCGCCGGTAGCTGCTCGGCACGGCAGGGAATTCAGGACCGGTACGCGGGCCATAAGATCTACTTCTATGGTCCGCACCACACCGCCGCGTCCCCTGGACATCACCGAGCTCTTCCCCGAACTGCGGGAACATTCCACCACCGCTACCCGCCTGCATCCCCGGCCCGGTGCTCCGACCGCCCGGGACAGCTCGGTCGGCGGACCGTTGCTGTGGCCGGCCGACGAGGTGTGGCCGGTCTGCGACGACGCCGGGGCGCACGAGCCGTACAACCTGACCACCATGGCCGCCCTGCGCCGCAGGCGGGAGATTCTCGCGACCGCCGAAGCCCGGGAGTCGCTGCCGGGCGAGGACTTCTTGACCGCGCTGGAGCGGGCCGAGCTCGATGCCGCCGACGCTCTGGATCTGGACGACCTGATCGAGGATCCCATCCCGTTGGTCCCGGTCGCGCAGCTGTACCGACGAGATATCCCGGACTTCGCCGGTCCGGACGGCACCGACCTGCTCCAGGTGCTGTGGTGCCCGGTGGACCACGCGGACCGGCACTACAGCCCTCGCGTCTTCCTCTACTGGCGCGACAGTTCCGCCCTCGGCCCGCTGCTCGAAGCGCCTCCCGAGCCGCCGGTGATCAGTGACATGTACCTGCCGGTGCCGTGCGTGGTGCACCCGGAACAGGTCCGTGAGTACCAATACGCTGGCCTGCTCCCCGCTGACCTGTGCGAGCGGCTCGACGCGTGGGACGACGACGAGGACGACAGCCGTCCCCACTACCAGTCCGACCTGTCCCTGGCGCCGGGGTGGAAGGTCGGCGGGTACGCGAACTGGTCGCTGACCGATCCGTACCCGATGGACTGTGCTGTTTGCGGCACCGCGATGACCTTGGTGTTCACCGTGGCCTCGGCCGACTGGAACGGCACGCGTTGCAGCTGGCGCCCGTCCGAGGAGGACCCGACCGCGTCCTCGGACACCACGGGTGTGCAGATCGGTCGTTGCTATTCGCTGTACACCTTCCGTTGCCCCGAATCCTTCGCGCATCCCCCGGCCACCGCCATGCAGTGACGCGGCCTTTCTCCCTGGCTTGCCGGCGCGCGCGTGGGACGCGACAGTTGTCCGCGGATCACGTGGTGTGATCAGTAGATGTGAAGGGGGCACGGTGGGGCGCAAGGCGATCATCTTCCACGGGACCGGTGGCAACCCGGACGTCGTCTGGTACCGCTGGTTGGCGGGGCGGCTCGAGGCGCGGGGTTACGCCGTCGAGGTGCCGTACCTGCCGGGCCTCAACGTCGAGCCGATCGCGACGTTCCTGCCGACGGTGCTGGCCGGGCACCACGTCGACGAGGACACCGTCCTGGTGGGCCACTCCGGCGGCGCGGCGTTCCTCCTGGCGTTCCTGGAGCATGTCGAGGCGACCGTCGCTCAGGCGATCCTGGTCGCCGGCTACTGCACCCAGCCCAACACCAGCGAGGAACCGGTGCTTCAGGAGAGCTACGACTGGGCCGCGATCCGGTCGCACGTGCGCGACATCGTCTTCATCAACTCCCGCGAGGATCCGTACGGCTGCGACGACCGGCAGGGACGCGCCATGTTCGAGCGGCTCGGCGGCACCCAGATCGTGCGCGACGACGGGCACTTCGGCGACTACGACCAGCCGTACGAGCGGTTCGAGCTGCTCGACCGACTCATCCCCTGACGCTCGTCACATCCGCGCCCGCAGCACGTCGACCTCGCAGCCGGGCGCCGACGGGTCGAAGCCGTGCTCGACCAGCCAACGGATCGCCACCAGGCTGTGCCACGACCACCAGCCCCGGATCACGTCGAGGTCGACGTCGGCGCCGTAGCCGGTCAGGACGTCGCCGAGGCGCTCCTCGTGGCCGAGCGTCAGGATGGCGAGGTCGTACAGGGCGTCGCCCCGGCTCGCCTCGGACCAGTCGAGCACACCGGTGACCTCGTCGCCGTCGACGAACACGTGGGCGACCTGCAGGTCGCCGTGCGTGAACACAGGTGTCCACGGCCGGAGCGCCGCCTGGGCCACGTGGCGGTTGCGGGTGACCAGGTCGGCGGGGAGAACGCCGTTCGCGGCGAGCCACCCGCACTCGCCGTCGAGCCGCGCGATCAGCTCGTCGAGGCTCCGACCGGGCCAGGGCGGCAGCGGCGCGTCGTGCAGCGCCCGTACGGCGGCGCCCGCCGCGGCCCATGCCGTCGACGGCGCGGTCGACGGCTCGCCGAGGCGGCCGAGCGCCCTCCCGCGCAGGGCGGCGAGCGCGAGCACGGGCGGTTTGCGCCACAGGACCTCCGGGGTCGGCACGGGCGCGAGCGCCATCGCCGCGACCTCGATGTCCGCACGATCCTGCTCGGCGTCGATCTTGAGGAACACGTCGCCGACGCGCACGGTCGTCCGCTCCCGGTGGGCGACGACGACCTCGATCTCCTGCACACCGGCCATTGTGGCGGGATCGACCACCGACGCCCAACGGGTTTCCGGGCCTGATCCGTTGCGTCGGAAAAATACCTAGCAGTACTATGCATCGTACTTCTAGGGTTTGGGGGTGAGGGGTCTCGTGAAGGTCGCGAAGGACCTGGTGGCCGCGTCGGCGACACCGATGGTGCTCGGCATCCTGGCCGAGGGGGAGAGCTACGGCTACGCCATCCTCCGGCGGATCAACGAGCTGTCCGGGGGTGAGCTGGACTGGACCGAGGGGCTGCTGTATCCGCTGCTGCACCGGCTCGAACGCCTGGGCCATGTGGAGGCGAACTGGCAGTCGGTCGCCGGTGAGCGCAAGCGCAAGTACTACCGGATCACCGATCGGGGCCTGGCCGAGCTGGCCGAGCAGCGCCGACAGTGGGACACCGTCGTGGGCGCGCTCAAGGAGATCTGGCACGACCGTACGCCGCTGACGGCGCGCCCGCTGGAGGGCCTCGCGTGACGGCGCACGACGGGCCGGAGGAGCTGGAGGCGCAGTTCGCCCAGTGGCGGCGCTACGTGCTCCGGCGTCGGGAACTGCAGTCGGTGGACGCCGACGAGTTGGAAGACCACCTCCGCGGCTCGGTCGACGAACTCGTCGCGGCGGGCCTGAGCCCGGACGAGGCGTTCCTGGTCGCGGTCAAACGGATGGGCAGCCTCGACGAGCTCTCCCGCGAGTTCGCCCGGGAGCATTCGGAGCGGTTGTGGAAGCAGCTCGTGCTGACCGGCGACTCCGGCCCGGCCGCCGGCCCGCGCTCCCGTCGGGACCTGTGGGTCATGCTCGGCTGCGCGGCCGGCGCGGTGGTGTCCGTCAAGGCGCCCGCGCTGTTCGGGTGGAGCTTCGAGGACGACGGCTCGTTCTACGCCCGCAACGCCACCCTGTTCGCGCTGCCCTGGCTGGCGGCGTTCCTGGCCTGGCGCAGGCGGGCCCGACCGCTGGTGATCGGGGTGCTGGCGGCGCTGTTCGTCCTCGGCGCCGTGGCGGCGAACGTCTACCCCCTGGCGGACGACTCGCAGTCAGTCGTCGTCACCGGCGTCCACCTTCCGATCGCCCTGTGGCTCGTGGTCGGGCTGGCCTACGTCGCCGACGACTGGCGCTCGTCGCGTCGACGCATGGACTTCATCCGCTTCACCGGCGAGTGGTTCATCTACTACGTCCTGATGGCCCTCGGCGGCGGCGTGCTCGCGGCGTTCCTGTTCAACACCTTCGCCGCCATCGGGATCGTCCCCGAGGCGTTCGTCTCGCAGTGGCTCCTGCCCTGCGGCGCCGCGGCAGCGGTCGTCGTTGCCGGGTGGCTGGTCGAGGCCAAGCAGAGTGTCGTCGAGAACATCGCGCCGGTCCTCACCCGGCTGTTCACCCCGCTCTTCACCGCCGCCCTGCTCGCCTTCCTCGTGGCCGTCGTCTGGACCAGCCACGGCATCGACGTCGAGCGCGAGGCGCTGATCCTGTTCGACCTCCTGCTCGTCGTGGTGCTGGGGCTGCTGCTCTACTCGCTCTCGGCCCGCGACCCGCTGGCCCCGCCGGGCGCCTTCGACAAACTCCAGCTCGCGCTCGTGGTCAGCGCGTTGGCCATCGACGTGCTGGTGCTGGTGGAGATCACCGGCCGCATCACCGACAACTACGGCGGTACGCCCAACCGGGCGGCGGCGCTCGGCGAGAACGTGATCCTGCTGGTGAACCTCGCGTGGTCGGCGTGGCTGCTGCTGAGCTTCCTCCGTCGGCGTACGCCGTTCGCGGCGCTCGAACGCTGGCAGACCGGCTACCTGCCGGTCTACGCCGCGTGGGCCTGGATCGTGGTCCTCGTCTTCCCCCCGCTGTTCAGCTACGCCTAGCGGCCGATGGGTACGACCCCGTCCGGCAACCTCAACCAAGCGGTTGGTTGACAGTGCGGCACAACGATGCTGAACTATCAACCAACCGCTTGGTTGGGGATGGGTGAGGATGACGGAACGGCACGACCGCCGGCAGGCGCTGGTTCACGCGGCATTCTCGGGGATCGCCGAGAGCGGCTTCGAGGGGTTCCGACTGCGGCCGATCGCCGCAGCGGCCGGCATCGACCACTCCACCCTGCACCACTACTTCCGGACCAAGGCCGACCTGATCGCGGCGGTGCTCGAACACGTGACAAGCCAATTCGAGGCGACGATGCACACCGATCTGGACCCCGCCGCTCGACTGCGGCACCACCTCCGCGAGATCGCCACCGCCGTCGCGCGGCGGCCCGAGTTGTTCATCGTGCTCGACGAGCTAGATCTGCGGGCCCGACGTGACGAGTCCACCGGGGCCGACATCGAGCGCGACGAACAGGGCTGGCGGGACGCGCTCGCGGCGATCTTCACCGAGGGTGTCACGCAGCATGTCTGGTCGACGGACCTCGACGTCGCGGCCAGCGTCGAGCTGGTGATCGCCACCGTCAAGGGCATTCGCCTGCGTCCCGACCGAGCCGAGTCCGTCGTCAACCAATTGTGCGACCTCTTCGCACCGGAAAGGCTCACCCATGACTGACGTGCTCATCGTCGGCGGTGGCATCGGCGGCCTCGCTCTCGCCCAGGGTCTGCGGAAGCACGGCATGACCGTCGCCGTGTACGAGCGTGACCGCCACCGCGACGACCGGGTGGACCGCTACCGCCTCGCGATCAACCCGGCGGGCAGCCGGTCGCTGCGTGCCTGCCTGCCCGACCGACACTGGCAGGCGTTCACCGACACCGCGGGCCGGCCCGGCGGCGGTTTCGGCTTCCTGGGCACGGACCTGCGCACGCTCGTCCTCGTGGAGGACGCCCTCATGTATCCCGACGATCCCGATCCCGCGGAACGGGCCTACCCGGTCGACCGTTCCACGCTGCGCGACGTCCTCCTCGACGGGCTGGACGACGTCGTCCACTACGACAAGGCGTTCGAGCGCTACGAGCTGACCGCCGGCGGTCGCCCCACCGCGCACTTCGCCGACGGGACGTCCGCAACCTGCGACGTCCTGGTCGGCGCGGACGGGATCAACTCCCGGGTACGCGCGCAGTATCTGCCGACCGCCACCCAGCGGGACACCGGTGCGGTGGGCGTCGGGCTCAAGCTGCCGCTGAACGACGACACCCGAGCCTGGCTGCCCGCCCGGCTGGCCGCGGGCATGAACCTCATCGTGACCGGTGGGCCGTACTTCCTGTTCACCTCGGTGTTCGAACGCCAGCAGCCGACGGGGGACGACTATCTGCTGTGCGCGTTCGTCGCCCGTACCGACCTGTTCCCCTCGCGTCCGGAGCGCCTCGACGGCGCGCAGGTGAAGACCTACGTGGCGGGGCTGATGACGGACTGGCACCCCGCGCTACGCCAGTTGATCGACAGGTGCCCACCGGGCGACGTGAGCGCGTTCCCTTTTCAGGCGTCCGACCGTCCGGCGCCCTGGGCACCCTCGCGGGTCACCGTGCTCGGCGACGCCGTGCACGGCATGCCGCCGGCCGGCGGCAACGGCGCCAACACCGCGCTGCGCGACGCCGCCCTGCTCACCCGCCAGTTGTCGCTGGCCGACGGCGGCCACCTGCCGCTGCTGGACGCGATCGGCGAGTACGAGACCGAGATGCGCGAGTACGGGTTCCACGCCGTCGACCTGGCCATGCGAACCCTCCACCAGGGCATGATGAGCAACCCGATCAGCGTGGGTCTGACCCGTGGCTGGTTCGGCCTCTGTGGCATCGCGGCACCGCTGCGCCGGATGACGTTCGGCGCGAGCTGGGCCAGGATCAGCGCCCCGCGCCACTGGGAGCGGGCCGCCTGACGAGCGCTTCCCTCACTTGCCGGTGACGATGCCCGGGTTGATGCACAGGCCCGGGTTCGCGCCGTTCTTCTCGGCGATCTCGAGACAGCGGGTCACCTTGTCGACCTTGGCGTTGGTCTCGGTGATCTGCTTGGAGATCTCGGCGTTCTTGCGATCCTGCTCCAGGTTGCGGGTCTGGGCGAGTTTGTCCTGGAACGCCTTGATGTTGCCCTCGGTCTTGTCGTCGTGGTTCACCCGCGTGATGGTCACCGAGAGGATGTCCACGTCGCTGGCGAGGCGGGTGTCCGCGCTGGTCTTGATGTTCGCCGCGAACGGCTTGAGGTCGACGTTGAGGTCGCCGGTCCGATCATCGATCTTTTCCAGCGGGTTGTACGCGGCGAACGCGTCGTTGACCGCGCTGTCGAGCTGCACACCCACCCGCTGACCCCGGAAGCTGTCGAAGTCTCCCTTGTAGTCCATGAACTGCTTCGGCGCGTTCTCCGGCTTGACCTGCCACTCGATCAGCACCTCGACGCACGCGTCGGCGAGCGTGCCGGTGCGGACGCGTACGCAGTTGTTGCCGCCGATGTGGTCGTACTTCTGCCGGCCCGCGTCCCATTCGCCGACCTTCTGCCAGGGGGCCACCCACTTCAGACCGGAGCCGGTCACCTTGCCGGTGGGCTTGCCGAAGCTGGTGACGATGCCGACCGAGCGGATCGGCACCGAATGGGCGCTGGAGACGACGCCGACCAGCAGGGTGAGAGCGAGGAAGGCGAGCGCCGCGAGGGCGGCCATCCGCTTCAGGGGCCGCGCGGGGGCGACGAGAGCCAGGACGGCGCTGACGACCAGGGCGACGGCGAAGACGATCGCCATGGTGAAGCCGACAGGCATGGGGTGGGACCTTCCGCTGGGCTGTGTAGATCATCAACCTAGGAGGTCCGGTCAAGCGACTCGCACGGCCGGTAGTGGCTTTCGCCGCCGCAGCTAAATTCCGCGCCGGGCGCATCCGCCGCGCGCAGTGGCAGCGAACTCCGGGTAGCGAACGTCTACCCGGGGGTACGCCTTTGCTGACCGAGCCGATGCTGACCGATCCGATGCCGGCCGATGCCGTGCAGACGGCGCTCAAACGGGTCTTTCTGGCGGCCGAGGACCTGGACGGCAACCGTGTCGCCGCGCTGACGCGGGAGTTGGCCGTCGATTGGGGCGTGCCGGCGCTCTGGGAGCAGGTCTGCCGGCCGCTGCTGGCGGGGCTGTCGGGGCGTACCGCCGCCGAGGTCGCCGTCGAACACGCCCTGGCCGAGGGGGTCCGCGTCGGGCTGGACGTGCACCGCCGCGAACCTGGCCGCTCCCTGCCCACCGGCGGGGTGCTGCTGGCCGGCGCCGAGCAGGAGGCGCACAGCCTCGGCCTGCACGCGCTCGCCGCCGCCCTGCGAGAGCAGGGGCGCGGCTGCCTGAACCTCGGGCCCGCGCTGCCCTGGCCCGCCCTGACCAGCGCGGTGTACCGGGCTCGCCCGCACACGGTCGTGCTCTGGTCGCAGACGCCTGTCACCGGCCGCGCGTACCGCCTGGTGCGTTTCGCCCGGGATTTTTCCCACCTGCGGGTGTACGGCGCGGGGCCGGGATGGATCGAGCCGCTCGCCGCGCCGGTGGGCCACCTGGCCGGATTGCCGGCAGCCGTCGCCGCCTGTCTGGCGGCTCAGCGAGCGTGACGCCCGCCACATACGATACGGATCGGTTCCGTATCGTTAATGCCTGCCCTTAGGCTGTCTGCGTTACGAGACTGGCCCGTATCGTATTGCACGACGGGTGCAACCGGGGGGAGAACCGGGCATGGAACTGCACGACAACACGGGACACCCGAGGAGGTGGGCGATCCTGGGGGTGCTGGTGATCAGCCTCCTCGTCGTCGTCCTCGACAACACGATCCTCAACGTGGCCCTGCGCACGCTGGCCGACCCGGTGCACGGCCTCGGGGCCAGCCAGGGCGAGCTGGAGTGGTCCATCAACTCCTACACGCTGGTCTTCGCCGGGCTGCTGTTCACCTTCGGGGTGCTCGGTGACCGGTCCGGCCGCAAGCGCTTCCTGATGATCGGGCTGGTCCTGTTCGGGCTGGCGTCACTGCTCTCGGCGTACGCCCAGAGCCCCGGTCAGCTCATCGCGGCCCGCGCCCTGATGGGGGTCGGCGGCGCGGCCATCATGCCGGTGACGCTGTCGATCATCTCCAACGTCTTCGACCCGCGGGAGCGCGGCCGGGCCATCGGCGTCTGGGCCGGTGCGGTCGGCCTGGCCGTGGCGGTCGGCCCGATCCTCGGCGGCACGCTGCTGGAGCACTTCTGGTGGGGTTCGGTCTTCCTGATCAATGTCCCGGTGGTCGTCGCCGGCGTGGTCCTGGTGGCGCTGCTGGTTCCCGAGTCGCGTGACCCGCGCCCCGGCCGCGTCGACGTGCTCGGCGTCCTGCTCTCCGTGGTCGGCCTGGTGGCCCTCTCCTACGGCATCATCGACGGCGGCGAGCACGGCTTCGACCGTCCGCTGGCCTGGGGCTCGATTCTGGTGGGCCTCGCCGTGCTGGCCTGGTTCGTTCGGCACGAGCTGCGCGCCGAACACCCGTCGCTGGACGTCCGTCTGTTCAAGGTGCCCCGGTTCGCCGCGCCGGTGGCGATCGTCGGCCTGGTGTTCTTCGCCGCGATGGGCGTGATGTTCTTCAGCTCCTTCTACCTGCAGCTGGTGCGCGACTACAGCCCGCTCCAGACCGGCCTGCTCTTCCTGCCCTTCGCCGGCGCACAGCTGATCTTCGCGCCGCGCAGCGCGGCGATGGTCCGCCGCTACGGCGGCCGCGCGGTCGCCGCCGTCGGACTGGGACTCACCGTGGTGGCACTGGCCGCGTTCGCCTTCATCGGCGCGTCCACCCCGATCTGGGTCGTGCTTGTCGTCTTCTTCATCCAGGGTGTCGGGATGGCCAACATCATGCCGCCGGCCACCGAGTCCATCATGTCGGCGCTGCCCCGTGAGAAGGCCGGCGTGGGCTCCGCGGTGAGCAACACCGTCCGCCAGGTGGCCGGCGCGCTCGGCGTGGCGGTCCTCGGCTCGGTGCTCTCCGCTGTCTACCGCAGCGACGTGGGCGACGCGCTGACCGGCCTGCCCGCGCAGGCCCGCGACGCGGCCAACGAGTCGATCTCCGGGGCGTACGCGGCCGCCGGAAATCTTGGCCCGGCGGCGCCGACACTGATCTCGGCGGCCAACGACGCCTTCGTCACCGCCATGCACTGGGCGGCGGCGCTCTCCGCGATCGTCGCGGCCCTCGGCATGCTTGTGGTGCTGCGCTGGATGCCGGGTCGCGACGCCCTGGCTCCGGCGTCGGCGGCGCCCGCCGCCGAGCCCGAGCTGGCCGGGACGGCCTAGGTTCTTCGACGATGTCCGACATGACCTCCACCGCCGATGCTCCGCGGTCGCCTGGGCGACCGCGGAGCCTCCGCGCCGACGAGGCGATCATCGAGGCGACGCTCGACCTGCTCGCCGAGGGCAGCACCATCGAGGCGCTCTCCATCGAGGCGATCGCCGCCCGCGCCGGCGTCGGCAAGGCCACCATCTACCGCCGCTGGGCCGGCAAGGACGCGCTGCTGCTGGACGCGCTGCGCCGGCTCAAGGGCATCCTGCCGCAGCCCGAGGGGCACTCGCTGCGGGACGATCTGATCCTGCTGGTCGGCGCCATCGGGAAGAACGTCGACCCGCGGGCGTCGAAGATCATGCCCTGCCTGGTGCCGGAGGTGAACCGCAGCCCGGACCACTTCCGCCTGTACCAGAACATCATCGCCCCGCGCCGGCAGCTCATGCGCGAGGTGCTCCGACGGGGCATCAGCGAGGGATTGCTCCGGCCCGACCTCGACATCGAGGTGACCATGGCGTTGCTCACCGGGCCGATGCTGATCCAGCGGGTGCTGCAGTGGAACCCGGAGCTGAACGAGCAGACCCTTCCGGAGCAGGTCGTCGACGCGGTGCTGGCGGGCATCCTGACCCGCTGACCCGGCCCACCGGGCACGGACCGACCGGTCCGGCCCCGGTGGACCCGGGCTGCCAGGGGGTGGCTGCGCTCCGCGCCGGCCGGCGGGCGCGGGTGTCGGCCGTCCCGGTGGACGCCGGCGGCAGGCGGGGGCGCGGCGGTCCGAGGTCAGGCGTTCGAGGCGCGCAGGCGGTGCAGGCGCAGCGCCAACTGCACCTCCAACGCCCGCTCGGGCCGCTGCCAGTCCGCGCCGAGCAGCTGCCCGACCCGCTCCAACCGCTGGGTCACCGTGTTGACGTGTACGTGCAACTGCTCGGCGGCCCGGGCCAGGCTGCCGCCCACCCCGAAATACGCCTCCAGCGTCTTCACCAGCGCCGTCCCGCGCCGGGCGTCGTAGTCGACCACCGGCCCGACCGTGGCGGTGAGGAACTGGGCCACGTCCCTCTCACCCCGGTCACCGACCGTGCCCAGCAACAGCCCGACGAAGCCCAGCTCCGCGGTGCTGGCCCCCTGACCGGCGCGGCCCAGCGCACCCAGCGCCGTCAGGCAGCGGTCCGCCTCGTGGAACGTCGCGGCCAGCGTCCCCGGCCCGGTCGACGGGCCGCTCGCCCCGGCGGTCACCGGCCGGCCCGTCACCCGCGACAGGTCACGCGCCACCGCGCGGGCGCTGCCGCCGGCATCCTGACCGGGCAGCATCAGGACCACCCGACCGTCGCGCGCCGCGGCCAGACCACCGCGCGCCGAGGCGTACGTGGTGGCCCAGGAGAGCACCCGCTGCCGAGCCGAGCCGGTCGCCGCGATCGCGTCCTCGCCCACCGCCACCAGCACGTGCGGCGCGTCCAGGTCCACGCCGAGCCGACGCGCCCGACTGCGCAGCGCGTCGGTGTCCCGCAGCGGCCGGGCGATCAGGTCGTCGAGCAACTCGCCACGGACCCGACCCTCCGCCTCGGCCACGGTCCGGCGGAACAGCAGCAGCAGCGCGGTCACCAGCGCCGCCCGCTCCAGGATCCGCTGGTCGGCGTCGACCAACTCGTCGTCGGGACGCAGCACCAACGCGCCCAGGTTCTCCGCGCCGGCCACCACCGCCGCGTACCAGAGCGGGCCGCGGCGCACGCTGCGTCCCTCCGTACGCGACGCGGCCACCGCCTCGACGATGTCCGCCCGGTCCGGCTCGTCGATCTCTCCCACCCGGGCCAGCAACCGGCCCTGGGCGTCCAACGCCAGCAGCGCCCCGCCCAGCACGTCGGTCACCGCCGCCGCCACGTCCTCCACCCCGCCACCGCGCAGCACCAGCGCCGTCATCCGGTCGTGCGCCGCCGCGGCCCGCTCCACCGAACTGCTGTGCGCCCGGATGGTGGTGTTGGCAGCCGACAACTCGGCCAGGGCCGAGCGGGTCTCGGCCAGCAGCCGAGCCGTGTCGATCGCCACCGCGGCGTGCGCGGCGAGGGAGACCAGCAGCGCCACCTCCTCCCGGGCGAACGGCCGGGCCGAGCGGTTGGCCGAGTACAGCACCCCGATCGAGGTGGAGCCGAGTCGCAGCGGCACCCCGAGGATCGCCACCAGGCCCTCCTCACCCACGCCGGCGTCGATCTCCCCGGTGTGGTGGAAGCGCGCGTCCTCGCCGTAGTTCGCGGTGACGTACGGGGCGCCGGACTGGGCCACCAGGCCACCGAGGCCGGCGCCCATCGGCAGCCGCAGCCGCTGGAAGCGGGCCGACACGGACCCGTCGGTCACCCGCATGTAGGTGTCGCCGCGCTCGTCGTCGTTGAGCGTCATGTACGCCACGTCGGCGCCGAGCAGGTTGCGGGCCCGGTGCACGATCGCCCGCAGCACGTCGTCCAGGTCGCGCAGCCCGGCCAGGTCGCTGACCGTGTCGTACAGGCCGGACAGCTCGGTCTCGCGGCGGCGGCGGCGCTCCAGCAGCGCGCGGACCCGCAACGCCACCGTCTTGGCCTGCTCCAGCTCGGCCAGCCGGTCGGCGGGCATCCCGGCGGCGCGCGCGGCCACCAACGGGCCCTCGAACTCCACCGCGGCGGCCTCGCGAGCGAGCAGTTCGAGGAACTCCACCGGCGACGACATGGTCGACATTGTGCTCAGGCCCACTAGTTGGCCGTCCAGCCCCCGTCGAGCGCGATCGACGCGCCCGTGATGAAGGCCGCCGGCGGCGCGCAGAGGTACGCCAGCAGCTCCGCCACCTCCTCCGGCTCGATCAGCCGCTTGATGGCGGCCCGCGCCAGCATGACCTTCTCGATCACCTCGGTCTCGCCGATGCCGTGGCTGGCCGCCTGGTCGGCGATCTGGCTCTCCACCAGCGCCGTCCGCACGTACGCCGGGTTGATGCAGTTGGCGGTCACCCCGTGCGCGGCGCCCTCGAGCGCCACCACCTTCGACAGCCCTTCCAGGGCGTGCTTCGCCGAGACGTAGGCCGCCTTGTACGGCGAGGCGCGCAGGCCGTGCACCGAGGAGATGTTGATGATCCGTCCCCAACCCCTGGCGTACATGTGCGGCAACGCCCGGCGGATCAGCAGGAACGGCGCCTCCACCATCACCCGCTGGATGTACTCGAAGCGCTCGACGGGAAAGTCCTGCACCGGCGCCACATGTTGGAGCCCGGCGTTGTTGACCACGATGTCCACGTCCACGTCGAGCGCGTCCACGGCCGCCGCGTCGGCCAGGTCCACGCCCTCGGCGCGTCCGCCTGCCTCGGCGGCCACCGCCCTGGCCGCCTCCAGGTTGCGGTCCACCACGAGCACCGTGGCGCCGGCCGCGCCCAGTCGCAGGGCACAGGCCCGCCCGATGCCGCTGCCGCCCCCGGTGACCAGGGCGGTCCGACCGGCGAGGTCGACCTGTACGACGTGGGGGACCGCCACGGGTTCTGCCGTCATGGCGCAAGAAGTTACGAGCTGTGTGCCCTGCGGCACATGGGGCAGCGACACATACTCCGTACCACTGCTGTGTGGCCCACTCGCCCCCTGCCACCCGTTCCGCCCCCGTCCCGCCACGCCTCGCGCCGCAAGATCGCGCCACCTCCTGGATGTAGTGGCTTCCTGACGCTTCGTGGCCACCGCATCCAGGATCGAACGCGACCTTGACGGCCGGCGGCGCCCAGACCCCGCTTCGGTCCCTTGGGCACGCTGGCCGTCGCCAAGATCCGCGCAATATCAGGGATGTTGCTGTCTCGCGGCTGTCGGAGGCAGCACCATCCGGGAAGTTGCGCGGATCTTGGCGGGGGCGGGGGCGAGGGGTGAAGGGGCGAGGGCGAGGGCGAGGGGTGAAGGCGAGGGGCGAAGGGGCGAAGGGGCGAGGGGGCGAGGGCGTGTCCCGTGGGGCCGGTGGGAAGGGCGGCAGTTAGGGTGTCGAACACACGTACTGCTGACGGCTGGGGGAGGGGGCGGCGTGCGGGTGCTGGGGGTCGACCCGGGGTTGACGCGCTGTGGGGTGGGCGTCGTCGAGGGCGTGCCCGGTCGCCCCTGCAGGCTCATCGCCTACTACGTGGTCTACACCGACCCGGCCGACGACCTGGCGCTGCGCCTGCTGCACCTGGACCAGTCGCTGACCAAGCTGGTCGCCGAGCATCAGCCGGAGAGCGTCGCCGTCGAGCGGGTGTTCAGCCAGCACAACGTCCGTACGGTGATGGGCACCGCGCAGGCCAGCGGCATCGCCGTGCTGGCCGGGGCGCGGGCGGGGCTGCCGGTGCAGACGTACACCCCCAGCGAGGTGAAGGCGGCGGTGACCGGTTCCGGTCAGGCCGACAAGGCGCAGATGACCACCATGGTGACCCGGCTGCTGCGGCTGGACGAGCCACCGAAGCCGGCCGACGCCGCTGACGCGCTCGCCCTGGCCATCTGCCATGTGTGGCGCGGTGGCACCCGCTCCAAGCTGGCCGCCGCGGCCGACCGGGCACGACGAGGAGGAGCACGATGATCGCCAGCGTGCGCGGCACGGTGACCGCGACGGGTCCGGATCTGGCCGTGATCGAGGTCGGCGGTGTCGGCCTGGCCGTGCACTGCGCCCCCGGGACGCTCGCGGAGCTGCGGGTGGGGCAGCCGGCCCGGCTCGCCACCAGCCTGGTGGTCCGGGAGGATTCGCTGACCCTCTACGGGTTCGCCGACGACGACGCCAAGGCGCTGTTCGAGCTGTTGCAGACCGCCAGCGGGGTCGGCCCGCGGCTGGCTCAGGCCGTGCTGGCCGTGCACACGCCGGACGCGGTCCGCAAGGCCATCGCCAACGCCGACACCGCCGCGCTGACCCGGGTTCCGGGGATCGGCAAGAAGGGCGCCGAGCGTCTGGTGCTGGAATTGCGGGACCGGATCGGCCCGGTGTCGATAGGCGCCGACGGGGTGGGTGGCGTGACCGGCGGCGCCTGGCCCGATCAGGTACGCCAGGCGCTTGTCGGCCTGGGCTGGACGGCCGGTCAGGCCGACCAGGCCGTGGCCGCCGTGGCGGAGACCATCGACGGGGCCACCCCGCCCGTGCCGGTCCTGCTCAAGCAGGCCATCCGCCTGCTGGGTCGGACCCGATGACCGCCCGGCCGCGACGGGAGGCGGCACGGTGAGCGATACCGACGGGCTCGTCTCGGCGTACGTCAGTGATGCCGACCGGGACGCGGAGGCCACCGTGCGGCCCCGGCGGCTGGCCGAGTTCATCGCCCAGGACCGGGTGCGCGATCAGCTCGACCTGCTGTTGCAGGGCGCGATGCGGCGGGGGTCGCCCCCGGATCACATCCTGCTCTCCGGGCCACCCGGGCTGGGCAAGACGAGTCTGGCCAACATCGTCGCCGCGGAGCTGGGAGCGGGCATCCGGGTGACCAGCGGCCCGGCGATCGAGCGTTCCGGCGACCTGGCGGCGATCCTGACCAGCCTCGCCGAGGGCGACGTGCTCTTCATCGACGAGATCCACCGGATCGCCCGGCCGGCGGAGGAGCTGCTCTACAGCGCGATGGAGGACTTCCGGGTCGACGTGATCGTGGGCAAGGGTCCGGGGGCGACGGCGATCCCGCTGGACGTCGAGCCGTTCACCCTGGTCGGCGCGACCACCCGCTCGGGTCTGTTGACCGGGCCCATGCGGGACCGGTTCGGCTTCGTGGCGCACCTCGACTTCTACGCCCCGGCGGACCTGGAGACGCTGCTGCACCGGTCGGCGCGCATCCTCGGCGTGCCGATCACCGCTGACGGCGCGGCAGAGATCGCGGGCCGGTCCCGGGGCACACCCCGGATCGCCAACCGGCTGCTGCGCCGCGTCCGCGACTACGCCGAGGTCCGGGCCGACGGTGTGGTCACCCTGGGCACCGCCCGCAAGGCGTTGACGGTGTACGACGTCGACGCGCTGGGCCTGGACCGGCTGGACCGGGCGGTGCTGACCGCGCTGGTGGATTCGTTCCGGGGCGGTCCAGTCGGGTTGTCCACCCTCGCCGTCGCGGTGGGGGAGCAGCCGGACACCGTCGAGGAGGTCTGCGAGCCGTTCCTGGTGCGGGCCGGCCTGTTGGCTCGTACCCCGCGGGGCCGGGTCGCCACGGAGGCCGCCTGGCGGCACCTGGGGCGTACGCCGCCGAATGGTACATTTGGGATGGATGTCCCGTCTGCGCCCGATCTGTTCTCCCAGGACACCGATCAGCCGTGATGTGAACGTGATCTGTGCCGCATTCGGTGTTCTCAGGTGCAGGGATTAGACTTCGCCGCGGTCTGTACAGGATGTGAGAATCCGCCTCCGCTCCGGCACCCTCGTGCCGGGACGGTGGCCAATGGGAAGGCAGTAACCGTGCAATACCTTGCAGCGGGTGGTGGGGCCGGCGGCTTCACGCCGATCCTGATGATCGTCCTGCTCTTCGGCGTCATGTACTTCATGATGATCCGTCCGCAGCAGAAGCGTCGCCGCGACGCGGAGGCCATGCAGTCCGGGCTGGGTCCGGGCGACGAGGTCGTCACGATCGGTGGGCTCTACGGCACGGTCACCGGCGTCGAGGACGACGCCGTTCTGCTCGAGATCGCTCCGGGCGTGCAGACCCGCTACGCGCGGCCGGCCATCGCCCGGGTGGTTACCCGCGCGGAGTTGCCGAGCGAGCCGGTCACCGAGGACGCGGACACCGTCAAGGACTGATCCGGGCGGCGGTCCTGGCGTACGGCCAGGCGACCGGCGCTCGGAGCCACCGCGCCCGACGGGGCAGCGGACGCGATGTGAAAACTGGATAGTTGGGTCGACGCCGGGCGTCGGCACGTTCCCGTGACCGTCGGCGTCCCACGTCGGCGCGTCCGGTCAGCGTGCCGGCACCCCCGTCGGCCAGGTCAGACCCGTTGGCCGGGACCCCCGGCCCGACACTCGCCGCCGCCGCGCGCAGCGGCGCGACCGTACAGGGAGACAGGACAACCGTGGCACCACCTCAGGGACAGATGCGACCCGGCCGGCAGCTCGCCGTGCTCGGGTTCATCTTCGTCGTCCTCTATCTTTTGGTGTTCTTCTCGGGCGGCGCCAGCGGCAGCTTCAAGGACCGGCTGGAGCCCAAGCTCGGCCTGGACCTGATCGGCGGCACCCGGATGACGCTGGAGGCGACCAACAACGTCGACGGCAAGCCCCCGACGGCCGAGAACCTCGAGGAGGCCCGGCAGATCATCGAGAACCGGGTCAACGGGCTCGGCGTGGCCGAGGCCGAGGTGGTCACCGAGGGCAACCGGAACATCGTCATCTCCCTGCCCGGTGAGAACCGGAACCTCGACGAGGTGGGCAGCGCCGCCGAGCTGCGCTTCCGCAAGGTGCTCAAGGCCGCCGACGGCAGCGGTACGGCCGCAGCGCCGCCCGCTCCCACGGGGGCCCCGCCGGGCAGCGTCACCCCGTCCGGCGCTCCCTCGGCGACCCCGTCGGGCAGCGGCGCGCCGAAGGTGAGCACGCCGGCAAGCGGCGCGGCGAAGGTGAGCCCGTCGGCCAGCGGTGGGCAGGGCGGGATGGCGCCCGCGCCGTCCGCCAGCGCCACGCCGGCCCCCTCGGCTTCGGCCTCTGCCTCGGCTCCGGCGAGTGCCGCCGCGCCGTCCGCCAGCGCCGAGCCGGTGTCGGCGAGCGTCGAGGAGCAGCGCAAGGCCGTCGAGCAGAAGGTCGGCGCCGCCGCCTGGCAGGCCGCCAGCGGTTTGCAGGCTCCCGCCGACCTGAGCGCCGACCCGTCGCTGGGCGACAAGCTGAAGCCGTTCAGCGCGCTGTCGCCGCAGGAGGTCGCCGTGCTGCCGGCGCAGATGCAGTTCAACGTGCCGACGATCGGCTGCGCCCAGCTCGACAAGCGCCCCCCGGCGTCGATCTCGGCCGAGAAGCAGCAGGTCGTCGCCTGCGAGGGCGGCGCCTCGAAGTACCTGCTCGACCAGGCCAAGGTGCTCGGCACCGACGTGGACGACGCCGACGCGGTGCTCGACCAGACCAACGCCTGGGTGGTCAGCCTCGACTTCACCGGTGACGGCCAGGCCAAGTGGACCGCGTTGACCCGCGAGTCGTTCACCAACGAGGGCCAGGCCTGCGACGCGTCGGCTCTCGGCCAGGACGGCAAGTGCCGGGTGGCCGTCGTGCTGGACAACGAGATCGTCTCCTCCCCGGAGATCCAGGCTGTGCTGACCGGCAACTCCCAGATCACCGGCAGCTTCACCCAGAAGGACGCCAGCGCACTCGCCGGCCAGCTCCGCTACGGCGCGCTGCCGGTGACCTTCAAGCCGCAGGAGTCGCAGAACGTCACCGCGACCCTGGGCGCCAGCCACCTGCGGGCCGGTCTGCTCGCCGCCGGCATCGGCATGCTGCTGGTCATCATCTACGCGTTCTTCTACTACCGGCTGCTCGGCTCGGTGATCTTCCTGAGCCTGATCCTGTCCGCGCTGCTCGTCTTCGGCGCGCTTGTAGTGCTGGGCCGGCAGATCGGCTTCACGCTCACGCTCGCCGGCATCGCCGGCATGATCGTCTCGCTCGGTGTGGCGGCGGACTCGTTCGTCATCTACTTCGAACGACTCAAGGACGAGATCCGGGAGGGGCGCAGCCCGCGCAGCGCGGTGCCCCGCGCCTGGGTCCGCGCCCGCCGGACGATCATCTCGGCCAACGCGATCACCCTGCTCTCCGCGGTGGTGCTCTACGTGGTCTCGGTCGGCACGGTCAAGGGCTTCGCGTTCGCCCTCGGCCTCGCCACGGTGCTGGACCTGGTCGTGGTCTTCCTCTTCCGGCACCCGATCATGACGATGTTCGCCCGGACCCGGGCGTTCCTGTCCCCGCGGGTCAGCGGCCTGGGCCGAGCGCTTCCGGCCCGCAGCCAGCAGACTCAGCCCCGCAACCCGCGCGCCAAGGAGGCCTGAGATGGCTCAGAACGGTCTGGCGAGCCGCCTCTACAACGGCGAGGCCGGTCTCAACGTCGTCGGTCGGCGCAAGCTCTGGTTCGGTGTCGCCGGGATCCTGATCCTGATCGCGATCCTGAGCGTCTCGATCCGCGGGTTCAGCCTCGGCATCGAGTTCGCCGGCGGCAACTCGTTCCAGGTGCCGGCAAGCGTCGGCACCATGGACAGGGCTGAGGAGCAGGTAAACGCGGCGCTCGCGGCCGAGGGCGGCGGCGCCGAGGTGGCGACCGCGCAGAAGGTCGGCGGCACGGGCGGCGACTCGTACGAGTTCCGTACCGGTCAGCTCAGCGCGGAGCAGACCACCGCGGTCAAGGCCGACATCGCCAAGCGGTTCGGCATCGACGCGGGCCAGATCAGCGGCAACCAGGTCAGCGAGGCGTGGGGCAGCCAGGTCACCTCGCGGGCCCTGCTCGGCCTGGTCATCTTCATCGCGCTGGTGATGGTCTATCTGATCCTGCGCTTCGAGTGGCGAATGGCGGTCGCCGCGGTGGCGTCGCTGTTCACGAACCTGATCCTCACCGCCGGCATCTACTCGCTTGTCGGCTTCGAGGTCACGCCGTCGACGATCATCGGCTTCCTCACGATCCTGGGCTTCGCGCTCTACGACGTGGTGGTGGTCTTCGACAAGGTGCAGGAGAACACCCGGGGCATCACCGCCAACAACAACCTGACGTACGGCGAGGCGGCCAACCTGGCTGTCAACCAGAGCCTCATGCGGTCGCTGAACACCTCGGTGGTGGCCCTGCTGCCCGTCGGTGGTCTGCTCTTCATCGGCGCCGGTCTGCTCGGCGCCGGCACGCTGAAGGACCTCGGCCTGGTGCTGTTCGTCGGTATGGCGGTGGCGTTCCTGACCTCCATCCTGGTGGCGACGCCGCTGCTGGCGCTGCTGAAGAACTACGACCCGCGCATCCAGGCGCACAACAAGCGGGTGCAGGCCCGCCGGGGTGCGCCGAGCCGTGGCGAGGTCAGCGGCAAGGGTGCCCCGGCCCCGGTCGACGGCGAGGTGGCCGACGCGCCGCTCGACCCGGATTCCGCCGCGCTGGCCGGCGCCGCCCCGAAGGTGGGCGCGCGGCCGGCGGGCAAGCGGCCCACCGGTGTCCGGGGTGGCCGCCCCGGCGGCGGCGGCAACCGGCCGGGTGGCGCCAAGCGGCGCTGATCGGCCCCGGGGCCGACCCGGGAGGAAACGCCTGAACGGCGTCCGGCATGCTGTGCGAGCAGCATGCCGGACGCCGTCGTCGTTGGAAGGGAAGCGGAACAGCCGTGACGGAGACCCACAGCACCGCGGCGCGCGGGGACAGCGGCCCGGAGGCCGCCCGGTTGGTGGCCAGCCGGGTGCTGGACGTGCCGGACTTCCCCAAGCCCGGTGTCCTGTTCAAGGACCTGATGCCGCTGTTCGCCGACGGCAAGGCGTTCCGTGAGGTGATCGACGGGATCGTCGCGTACCACGGGCGGGACGGCTTCGACGTGGTGGTGGGTATCGAGGCGCGCGGCTTCGTCGTCGCGGCGGCTGTCGCGTACGCGGCCGGGGTGGGCGTGGTGCCGGTGCGCAAGGCCGGCAAGCTGCCCCGCCCGGCGCACTCGGTGTCGTACGCCCTCGAGTACGGCGAGGCGACCCTGGAGGTGCACGAGGACGCCTTCACGGCCGGCCACCGGGTGCTTGTCGTCGACGACGTGCTGGCCACCGGCGGCACCGCCGAGGCGACGCTGGACCTGGTCGAGCGGGCCGGCGGAACTGTCACGGGCTTCACCGTGCTGCTGGAGCTCGGCTTCCTGGGAGCGCGCGAGCGGCTTGCCCCACGTCCTGTGCATGCCCTGTTGACCGTTTGATCCCGGCCCGCCGGGCGGAGGTCAGGCCGACCGTCCGGCGGAGCGGCACCCGACCGTCCGTGCGGGTAGCATTGCCCTTTGCTGACGCCGGCGGTACACCGTCCGGCGAGCGCGACCAGGCCGGCCGAGGTTCGGCCGGTGTGTTTCCGGCGAGCGGTGAGGAGGCCGGTGTCCCACGATGTCGTCCCTCCGGCGGAGGGCACGGTGCACCCCACAGGCGACGCTGACGGCTCGGTGACCGACCGGAACGGCGACGCGCCGGCCCGGGTGACGGGCACCGACAACGGTTCCGGCAGCTCTCCTGCCGATGGCGCGACGGCTCCGACCGGCGTCGCGGCGGGCCCCACCACCGAGGCGCCCCCGGGCGCCGACGGGGTAGTGGTCCCGTTCCCGACCGACGCGGACGTCGACCCGTCGCCGAGCGGTGGCTTCGCGTTGTCCAACGCGCCCACCGGTCGTCGGGTACGCGCCCGGCTGGCCCGGTTCAACGCGCCCTGGCAGACCTCGCAGGTCAGCGAGGTGCTGGAGCCGCTCATCGCGAGCCACCGGGAAAACCACCCGAAGGCCGATGCACGGCTGCTGCAGCGTGCCTTCGACACGGCCGCGCGGTGGCACTCCGGGCAGTACCGCAAGTCCGGCGATCCGTACATCACCCACCCGCTCGCCGTCGCCACCATCCTCGGCAACCTGGGGATGGACACCACCACCCTGGTGGCCGCGCTGCTGCACGACACCATCGAGGACACCGAATACACCCTCGACGCGATGCGCGCCGACTTCGGTGGCGAGGTCGCCCTGCTTGTCGACGGCGTCACGAAGCTCGACAAGGTCAAGCTGGGCGACGCCGCCAAGGCCGAGACGATCCGCAAGATGGTCGTGGCGATGGCCAAGGATCCGCGGGTGCTGGTGATAAAGCTGGCCGACCGGATGCACAACATGCGGACGTTGACCTTCCTGCCCCGCCCCAAGCAGGAGCAGAAGGCCAAGGAGACGCTGGAGATCCTCGCGCCGCTGGCCCACCGGCTCGGTATGAACACGATCAAGTGGGAGCTGGAGGACCTGGCGTTCGGCACGCTGTTCCCCAAGCGCTTCGAGGAGATCAACCGGCTGATCGGCGAGCACCAGCCGCAGCGGGAGTCGCTGCTGCGACAGGTGACGCAGAAGGTCGGCACCGACCTGAAGGCCGCCAAGATCAAGGCGGAGACGACCGGTCGGCCGAAGCACCTCTACTCGATCTACCAGAAGATGATCGTGCGGGGTCGCGACTTCAACGACATCTACGACCTGGTCGGCGTCCGGATCCTGGTCGACACCGTGCGGGACTGCTACGCGGCGCTCGGCGTGATCCACGCCAACTGGCAGCCGGTGCCGGGGCGGTTCAAGGACTACATCGCGATGCCCAAGTTCAACATGTACCAGTCATTGCACACGACTGTCATCGGGCCCACCGGCAAGCCGGTGGAGATGCAGATCCGCACGTACGCGATGCACCGCACCGCCGAGTTCGGCATCGCCGCGCACTGGAAGTACAAGGAGCACAAGGGCACCCAGATCGTCGGCCCGCCGGCGCACATCGACGAGATGACCTGGCTGCGGCAGCTGCTGGACTGGCAGCGGGAGGCGGCCGACCCGAGCGAGTTCCTGGACGCGCTGCGCTTCGACCTGTCCAGCCAGGAGGTGTACGTCTTCACCCCGAAGGGTGACGTCATCCCGCTGCCGACCGGGTCGACGCCCGTGGACTTCGCGTACGCGGTGCACACCGAGGTCGGGCACAAGTGCATCGGCGCGCGGGTCAACGGCAAGCTGGTGCCCCTCGAATCGACGCTGTCCAACGGCGACGTGATCGAGATCTTCACGTCCAAGTCCGAGACCGCCGGCCCCACACAGGACTGGCTGGGCTTCGTCAAGAGCCCCCGCGCGCGCACCAAGATCCGCCAGTACTTCAACAAGGAGCGGCGCGAGGAGGCGATCGAGGCCGGTAAGGACGCGATCGTCAAGGCGATGCGCAAGCAGGGCATGCCGTTGCAGCGGATGCTCACCTCCGACGCGCTGATGTCGATCGCCCGGGACCTGCACCTCGCCGACGTGGCGTCGCTGTACGCGGCGGTCGGCGACAGCCAGGTTTCGGCGCAGTCGGTGGTGCAGAAGCTGATGGCCGCGTACGGCGGCGAGGAGGGCGCGGCGGAGGACATCGCCGAGACCGCCGTCGCCACCCGGCCGCCGCGCAGCCGGCAGAGCAGCAGCGACCCCGGCGTGGTGGTCCGCGGCGTCAGCGACGTCTGGATCAAGCTGGCCCGCTGCTGCACCCCGGTCCCACCGGACTCGGTGTTCGGCTTCGTCACCCGCTCCGGCGGGGTGAGTGTGCACCGCGACGACTGCGCCAACGCCGAGGACCTGCGGGCGCAGGCCGAGCGGGTGGTCGAGGTGAGTTGGAAGCTCACGTCCGCCTCCACGTTCCTGGTGGCGATCCAGGTCGAGGCTCTGGACCGGCACAAGCTGCTCGCCGACGTGACCCGGGTGCTCTCCGACGAGCGGGTCAACATCCTGTCCGCGACGGTCACCACCACCCGCGACCGGGTGGCGGTGAGCCGGTTCAGCTTCGAGATGGCCGACCCGAAGCACCTGGGCCACCTGCTGGCCACCGTCCGCAAGGTCGACGGGGTCTTCGACGCGTACCGGGTCACCTCGGGCGCCTGAACCCCGTACCCCGCACACGGAAGCGCCCGCCGGCTCAGCCGGCGGGCGCTTCGTTGCGCGGGTCTCAGCCCTGCGGCGCGCTCATCGTGAGGTCGGTGATCACGACCTCCTTCTTCGGGTGGCCGCCACCGGCCTGCTTGGCGAACGCCCCGTCGTCGCCGGCCTTGGCCACGTCCTTGACGATGTCCATGCCGCCGGTGACGGTGCCCAGCACCGTGTACGCCGGGTCCAGCGGCGAGTCGCCGTAGACGATGAAGAACTGGCTTCCGGTGCTGCCCGGCTGGCCGGAGTTGGCCATCGCGATGACGCCCTCCGGGTACGGCGGCCGCTTGTCGGTGGGCAGGTTCTCCTCGGGCAGCCGGAAGCTCGGGCCACCCGTGCCGTCGGTGTCCCGCCAGCCCTTGCCGGTGGCGCTCGGGTCACCGCACTGCAGCACCTTGATGCCCTCGGTCACCAGGCGGTGGCACTTGCTGTTGTCGAAGAAGTTCTTCTCCGCCAGGTAGCTGAACGCACCCGCCGTGCACGGCACCTGCGACCTGTCGACCTTGGCCGTGATCGGGCCCAGGTTGGTGGTGATCGTCATGGTCTGCACGCCGGTGCCCGACTGCTGGTTGCTGGGCGTCCCGACGTCCTTGATCTGCGGGGGCCGCTGGTCGGTGGGCATCGCGTTGTAGACGCACTCCCTGGCGCCGGACTGCGAGGCGGCGGTGCCGCTCTTGTCGTCGTCGCCGCCGAGGGTCGTGACCAGCCAGACGGTGCCGGCGACCACGAGCACCAGCACGGCGGCGGCCCCGACGATCGCCTGCGTCTGGCGGCGCTTGCGGGCCTTGGCCGAGCGCTCGGCCATCTCCTTCTCGAGTCGGGCGCGTGCCGCCGCGCGCTGCCGCTCTCTGGTGGACGTCACGCCTGGATCCTCCTGGCTGTTTGCTGCGGGGTGCCGCTCGGGTGGGGTGGGGCGACCGGTCACCCGGCGCTCGGGCTGCTGGCCGGTGCGCCGGACGACGCCGGTGCCGCGCCGGTGGTCGGCTCGCCGACCGTGAGGCTCTGGATCACCACGTCGGTCTTGGGCTTGACCTTGGCCCCGGTCCCATTGTCCACGGTCGGCTGGGCGCCGATCTTCTCCACCACGTCGAGCCCACCGGTCACCTTGCCGATCACCGGGTACTTCGGGTCCGTGGTGGTGAAGTCCTTGAAGAAGATCAGGAACTGGCTGCCGTTGGCACCCGGCGGGTTCGAGATCATCGCCACAGTGCCCTTGGGGTACGTCGGCGGCTGGCCGGGCGCCGGGCTGGCCGACGGCGAGGCCGACGGCACGGTCGGTACGTCCTCGTCGTAGAACGAGTAGGTCGGACCGCCGAGGCCGGTGCCGCTGGGGTCACCGCAGCGCAGCGCGCCGTCGGCGGTGATCTCGTGGCACTTGGTGTTGTCGTAGAACGACCGGCTCGCCAGGTGGGCGATGCTCGCCGCCGCGCACGGGGAGTTGGTCAGGTTCAGCTCGGCGGTGACCGGCGCACCCTGGTTGGTGGTGACTGTCATCGCCCGCGTGCCGTCGGTCGGCAGGTCCTTGGTCGCCGGCGTGCCGACGTCCTTGAGGTTGGTGTTGGCGCTCGCGTCCTGTGGCGTCCAGAGGCAGGTGTCGGACGCGGCCGTGTTCTGCTTCGGGTCGGAGTCGAACGCCCCGAGCGCCCAGGCCGAGCCGGCCACGATCACCGCGAGGACCAGGAAGGCGCCCACACCGGCCTGGATCTGCCGGCGGCGCCGCGTGGCGGCGGCCCGGCGAGCCAACTGCCGGTCGAGCTTGGCCCGCGCGAGTTTGCGCTGCCGGTCCCTGCTGGAAGCCACAGGTGCTCCCCTTTCCTCTGCCTGGTCGTCACCGGCGGCCGGGTACCCCGGCCCGTCCGGGCGTCGCGTGTGCCACGCCACACGCCCGCCAGAGTGTACGGCTAGTGACTGGGAATGTGGTGTACGAGGTCCATCCCGCCGCCAGCAGCCCATATCGTGCGATGTCACTGTGTCGGATGGGGCCGCGGGGGCGGACGCGCCAAACGCGCTCGCGCCGCCGGTTAGGCTGCTCAGGACGACAGCTCGACGGAGAGGACAGCGCCCGTGCTCGTGGCCGGCTTTCCCGCGGACGCCTTCGGCACCAACTGCTATGTGGTGGCCACCGCGCCGGGGGAGCAGTGCGTGGTGGTCGATCCCGGCATCGGGGTGCTCGACCAGCTCGACGCGCTGCTCGCCGAGCACCGCCTGCATCCGGCCGCCGTGCTGCTCACCCACGGCCATCTGGACCACACGTTCTCGGTGGCGCCGGTCTGCGGTGCGCGCGGGATCACCGCGTACGTGCACCCCGGCGACCGGGAGATGCTCGCCGACCCGGCCAAGGGCCTGTCGGCCGACCTGACCTCGCTCTTCGGTGGCCGGCTGACCTACACCGAGCCGGAGGACGTGGCCGATCTGACCGACGGCGCCACCCTCACGCTCGCCGGCCTGGAGATCGCTGTCGACCATGCCCCGGGCCATACCGGCGGGTCGGTGCTGTTCCGGCTGCCCGGCGCCGGGTCGGGCTGGGAGGCGGACGAGATCTGCCTCTCCGGCGACGTCCTCTTCGCCGGCTCGATCGGCCGCACCGACCTGCCCGGCGGCAGCATGCCGGCGATGCTCACCAGCCTGCGCGACAAGATCCTCCCGCTGGCCGACGACACAGTCGTGCTGCCCGGCCACGGCCCCGGCACCACCATCGGCCGCGAGCGCGCCAGCAACCCGTACCTCATCGAGGTGGCCGGCGCGACGCCGGCCGCGCCCACCCGGGGCCTCTAGTTCTTTCGTCCGCGCCGCGCGCGGACCCACGACACCACCGCGCCGCGGGCGCGGAATCGCAAGGAGTACGCCGATGAGCAAGCCCACGCCCATCTCCGGTTTCCCGGAGTGGACCCCCGGACAGCGGATGATCGAGCAGTTTGTGCTCGACAAGATCCGGGACACCTTCGAGCTGTACGGGTTCGCGCCGCTGGAGACCCGCGCCGTGGAGCCGCTGGACCAGCTGCTGCGCAAGGGCGAGACCTCGAAGGAGGTCTACGTGATCCGGCGGCTGCACGCCGACGCCGAGGGCGCCGGCGGTGACGACCAGCTCGGCCTGCACTTCGACCTGACCGTGCCGTTCGCCCGCTACGTGCTGGAGAACGCCGGCAAGCTGACCTTCCCGTTCCGCCGCTACCAGATCCAGAAGGTGTGGCGGGGCGAGCGACCGCAGGAGGGGCGCTACCGGGAGTTCGTCCAGGCCGACATCGACATCGTCGACCGGGACACCCTGGCCCCGCACCACGAGGCGGAGATGCCCCTCGTGATCGGGGACGCGCTGCGCGCCCTGCCGATCCCACCGGTGACCATCCAGGTCAACAACCGCAAGATCTGGGAGGGCTTCTTCCGGGGCATCGGGGTGACCGACCCGGAGGCGGCGCTGCGCACCGTCGACAAGCTCGACAAGATCGGCCCGGTGAAGGTGGCCGAGCTGCTGGCCGAGACCGCCGGGGCGAGCGAGGCGCAGGCCAAGGCGTGCCTGTCGCTGGCCGAGATCTCGGCGCCGGACGCTTCCTTCGCCGACGCCGTACGCGCGCTCGGCGTCAACGACCCGCTGCTCGACGAGGGCATCGAGGAGCTGGTCGGTGTGGTGGAGACCGCCACCGAGCACGCGCCGGGCCTCTGCGTGGCCGACCTGCGCATCGCCCGTGGCCTGGATTACTACACGGGCACCGTCTACGAGACCCAGCTGCACGGGTACGAGCGGTTCGGGTCGATCTGCTCGGGCGGCCGCTACGACAACCTCGCCACGGCCGGCAACGTCTCGTACCCCGGGGTGGGCATCTCGATCGGTGTTACCCGGCTGCTCGGGCTGCTCTTCGGCGCGGGGGAGCTGTCGGTCTCCCGTTCGGTGCCCACCTGTGTCCTGGTGGCACTGGCCGACGAGGAGCACCGCCCGGCCAGCGGCCGGATCGCGTCGGCGCTGCGTCGGCGGGGCATCGCCACCGAGGTGTCGCCGAGCGCGGCGAAGTTCGGCAAGCAGATCCGCTACGCCGAGCGGCGCGGCATCCCGTACGTCTGGTTCCCGGGGGCCGACGGCGCGCCGGACGAGGTGAAGGACATCCGCTCGGGTGAGCAGGTCACGGCCGACGCCGGGGAGTGGGCGCCGCCCCGGGAGGACCTGAAGCCGACGATCGGTTGAGTGTCACGACTGGCGCGCACGGCCGCGGGGACCTACGGTAGCGTAAGTTACGCCACCGTAGGGAGTTACTCGTGACCGTGAGCACCACACTGAGCCAGACCGCCCTGCTCGTCGAGCTGGAGCCGGTTGTCGCCCGCAACCTCGACCGCCACCTCTCGCTGGCCAAGGAGTGGTTCCCGCACGAGTACGTGCCGTGGAGCGAGGGGCGGACCTTCGACGGGCCGCTCGGCGGCGAGGCGTGGTCACCGACCGACTCCACAATTCCCGACGTGGCCCGCACGGCGCTGATCGTGAACCTGCTGACCGAGGACAATCTGCCCTCGTACCACCACGAGATCGCCACCCTGTTCGGCCGGGACGGCGCGTGGGGTACCTGGGTGCACAGGTGGACCGCGGAGGAGGGTCGGCACGGGGTCGCGATCCGCGACTACCTGACCGTCACCCGCGCGGTGGACCCGGTGGCGTTGGAGCGGGCCCGGATGACGCACATGTCGGAGGGGTACACCAACGCCCACGGCGACGAGGTGCTGCACTCGTTGGCGTACGTCTCGTTCCAGGAGCTGGCGACCCGCATCTCGCACCGCAACACCGGCAAGGCCACCGGCGACCCCGCCTGCGAGGCGCTGCTGGCCCGGGTCGCCGCCGACGAGAACCTGCACATGGTCTTCTACCGCAACCTGCTCGCCGCCGCGTTCGAGCTGGCCCCGAGCCAGGCGATGCGGGCCGTGGCCGACGTGGTGGCCGACTTCCAGATGCCGGGCAACGGCATCGACGGCTTCGCCCGCAAGTCGGTGGCGATCGCCCTCGCCGGCATCTACGACCTGCGCCAGCACCGCGACGATGTGCTCCAGCCGGTGCTGCGTCAGTGGGACGTCTTCAACGTGACGGGCCTGAACGCCGACGGCGAAGCCGCCCGCGAACAACTGGCCACCCAGCTCGACGCCCTGGAAAACGCGGCGTCCCGCTTCGAAGAAAAGCGCGACGCCCGAGCAGCCCGCCTAGCCCTCCGCTAAACCCCACCCCACCCCACCCCACCCCTCCCCCCTTTCGTTGTTGATGATGAAGTTATTGCCGCGACACGCCGACGAGGCGGGCAATAACTTCATGATCAACGCGGTGGGGTTAGGGGAGGGGGAGGGGAAGGGGGAAGAGGAGGCAGGTGCTTGTCGCGTGGGCTATCAGGCGGTTTCCCGCGTCCGTCAGGCGGGCTTCGGCCAGGGCCGTGCGGCGGCCGCGTTGCAGCACAGTGCCCTCACAGCGCAGCGTGCCGCTGTCGACGGTGACCGGGCGGAGGAACTTCACGTTCAGGTCCAGCGAGGTGTAGCCCACCCCGGCGGGCAACGTGGTGTGAACGGCGCAGGCGGCGGCGGTGTCCAGCAGGGTCGAGATGACGCCACCGTGGACGGTGCCCAGCGGGTTGTAGTGGAACTCCTGCGGGACCAGCTCGACGGCGACCCGCCCCTCGTCGGCCTCCATCCGCGCCATGTCGATCAGGTGCATCACCGGGGGTGCGGCCAGTTCTCCGGCGATCATCGCGCGGAGCAGGTCGAGGCCGCTGCGCCGACCGACCTGCGCCGCGTTGGCCGCCGGGTCGGACCAGGTGAAGGTCCGGCTGCGCGCCGGCTCCTGGGTCTGTGTCATGGACGCAGCGTGGCAGCACGTTGCTGAGTCTGTCAATGAGACCTAGCCTGGTCGGATGACACCCGCGGCACTGGACTGGTCGGTGGAGAACTGCACCATCGCCCGCGCGATGGAGATTCTCGGCGAGCGGTGGACGATGGTGGTGCTGCGGGAGGTCTTCAGCGGCGTACGACGCTTCGACGACATGCGCGTTCGCACCGGGATTCCACGTCAGGTCCTCACCAACCGGCTGGCCGTGCTCGTCGAGCGGGGCGTGCTGCGTCGTGAGCCGTACCGGGAGCCTGGCAGCCGGGTGCGCCACGAGTACCGGCTGACGGAGAAGGGTCTGGCCCTCTGGCCGGTGCTGGTCGCCGTGCTCGGGTGGGGTGACCGCTACCTGGCCGATGCCGAGGGCTCGGCCCTGAGCGTCGAGCACCGCGACTGCGGCGCCCCGGTACGCGTCGAGCTGCGCTGCGCCGACGGGCACCCGGTGGATGACCCCCGCGACGTGGTGCCCCGCCCGGGCCCCGGCGCGCGCCGCCGTACCCCCTGACACCGCCGCGCCGCCTGTCCGCCGCGCCGCCTGTCCGCCGCGCCGCCTGTCTGCCGCGCCGCCGCACGTCCGCCCTCCCGCCGCCGGCTGTCCGCCGTGCCGCCCGATCCGTGGAGGTGTCGCGGCGGGGTTGTGGCGTCAACGGCGGCGGTTGACGAGGGGTGTCCGAAACGGATCCGGTGGTCGTCGAGGTGTGACGGCAGGTGTCCGCGAGCGTGTCAGCGGTGTTGCGGAGGTGTGACCGGCGGGGGTCGACGAATTCGGGCGAAACCAGGTCTTGTCAATGATCTTAAGTATGTGAATACTTCAGTGCACTCGGCCGGTTTTCGCAGATCGGCCGGGTTGCCCTCGGGTCAGCCACCCCCGGCCAGACCCGTCTCCCCCGCCCAGGAGGTTTGTTACATGCGACCCACGAGGTCCTCATTCCGCGTTGCGGCGACAGTTGCCGTGAGCGGAACCCTGGTCGTCGGTTCGCTCATCGGCGCACCCGCCCAGGCCGCCCCCGCCGCCTCGCCCGACGCCGCCGCGGCCCTCTCCGCTCAGCTCGGTGACCGCTCCGCCGGCTCGTACATCGACGCCAGCGGCAAGACCGTCGTCACGGTGACCGACGCCGCCGCGGCGCGTACGGTCAGCAACGCCGGGGCGAGCGTCCGGTACGTCACCCGCGGCGCCGCCGAGCTCAACCGCGCCACCGCCGAGCTGGAGCGCTCGGCGAAGATCCCGGGCACCGCCTGGTGGAGCGACCCGGTCACCAACCAGGTGGTCGTCTCCGTCGACAGCACCGTCACCGGTGCCAAGCTGGAGCGGGTCAAGGCCGCCGCGGCGCGCGCCAACGGCGCGGTGCGGGTCGAGGCCGAGGCCGGTGTGCTGAGCACCCGCATCTCGGGTGGCCAGGCCATCTACACCGGCGGCTACCGCTGCTCGCTCGGCTTCAACGTGCGCAGCGGCAGCACCTACTACTTCCTGACCGCCGGGCACTGCACCAACCTCGGCACCAACTGGTACTCGAACTCCAGCCAGACCGCCCTGCTGGGCACCCGTACCGGCACCAGCTTCCCGGGCAACGACTACGGCATCGTGCGGCACAACAACTCCGCCAACGCCGCCGGTAACGTCTACCTCTACAACGGCAGCTACCGGGACATCACCGGCAGCGGCAACGCGTCGGTCGGCCAGTCGGTGCAGCGCTCCGGCAGCACCACCGGCCTGCGCAGCGGCACGGTGAGCGCGACCAACGCCACGGTGAACTACGCCGAGGGCTCGGTCTCCGGCCTGATCCGCACCAACGTCTGCGCCGAGGGTGGCGACAGCGGTGGTTCGCTCTTCTCCGGTGGCACCGCGCTCGGCCTCACCTCCGGTGGCAGCGGCAACTGCAGCAGCGGCGGCACCACCTACTTCCAGCCCGTCACCGAGGCCCTGAGCCGCTACGGCGTCAGCGTCTTCTGATCGATGCACCGCCCGCGGGTCGCCGGATTCCTCCGGCGGCCCGCGTCGCGCGTCCGGGGGCGCCGCCGAGGCCGGCCGCCCGCCCCGCCACCTACGCGTGCGGGCCCGGCGTCCGTGCGCGGCCTCAGGCGAGACGATCCGGGCCGTCGGTGGGGAACAGGGGATCCGGGGGTACGGCACCTGTCGTCGGCAGGGCCGGCCCGAGTGTCGTGGTGCCCTCGGTGGCCCGTGCGAGGTGTGCCCGTCGAGCGGAGAGGACCGCCAGCAGCGGCCAGAGCGACACGCCCACCGCCGTCACCCGTTCGGCCAGGCCGGTTCGTGATCCGTTGGTCACCTCGAACGCGAACCAGCCGAAGAGGGCGAGCAGCACGAGCGTGGCGCTCAACGCCACCCCTCGACGAAACGCCCAGGGCACCCGCGGATGGGCGGTGTCCGGGCCACGCGGCAGCCGCAGCGCCGACCCGGCCGGCCAGAGCGCCAGCGCGAGGACCGCGACGGTAGCCGCGATGCCGTGGCTGAGGGAGCCGCCGACCGCCGGCCGGGGAAAGGCGACGAGCGCGATGGTGGCCACGCCGCCGACGGCGAGCAGGAAGCGGCTGGGCAGCCCGGCCGCGTGCAGCACCGCCGCGATCGCCAGGTAGCAGCAGCCGAGCAGCAGCAGAGCAGTGATCATGATCCAGCCGTCGGTGGCGTCGTGCCCGGCCAGTTCGCTGATGGTGTCCCGCACCGGGTCGTACCCGGCCGGCTGTCGGGCGCCCGCGACCGTCCAACCGCCCACCAGCAGCACCGGCGCGGCCACCGCCGTGGCGACGCCCCAGTTCGGTACGGCGCGCATTCGGCCACGTTAACCGGCGTGACGGCCCGCCGAGCCGGGTTCGCCAGGCTGCCACCGGCGACGCGCACCGGACTGCCGCCTGCCCACCAGCGAATCGTGCCGGCCTGCCGGGTGCCCCCGAGCGGAGCCGGCCGCCCCTGACAGAATGCGGGTGAGGACTGTTCCACGATGAGGAGTTGCCAGCCGTGATCCGTACCCACAATGCCGGAAGCCTGCGCGCCGCGGACGCCGGCTCGACGGTGACGCTCGCCGGGTGGGTTGCCCGCCGGCGTGACCACGGCGGCGTCATCTTCGTCGACCTGCGCGACGGCTCCGGCGTGGTCCAGGTGGTGTTCCGCGAGGAGGACGCGCACGCGCTGCGCAACGAGTTCTGCGTGAAGGTCACGGGTGAGGTGACCCGCCGGCCGGCCGGCAACGAGAACCCGGAGCTGCCCACCGGTGACGTCGAGGTGACAGCCGTCGACCTGGAGGTGCTCTCCGAGGCCGCGCCGCTGCCGCTTCCGGTGGACGACCAGGTCGAGGCCGGCGACGACCTCCGACTGCGCTACCGCTACCTGGATCTGCGCCGCAGTGGCCCGGCGAACGCGCTGCGGCTGCGCTCGCGTGCCAGCCACCTGGCCCGAGGCGTGCTCCACGAGCGGGACTTCCTGGAGATCGAGACGCCGACGCTGACCCGCTCGACGCCTGAGGGCGCCCGCGACTTCCTGGTGCCGGTGCGGCTCCAGCCCGGCAGCTGGTACGCGTTGCCGCAGTCGCCGCAGCTGTTCAAGCAGCTGCTGATGGTCGGCGGCATGGAGCGGTATTACCAGATCGCCCGCTGCTACCGCGACGAGGACTTCCGCGCCGACCGGCAGCCCGAGTTCACCCAGCTCGACATCGAGATGTCCTTCGTCACCGAGGACGACGTGATCGACCTCGGTGAGGCGATCGTCTCGGCGCTGTGGAAGGACCTGGCCGGGCACGAGATCACCCGACCGATCCCGCGGATCACCTGGCACGACGCGATGGCCCGGTACGGCTCGGACAAGCCGGACCTGCGCTACGGCGTGGAGCTGACGGACCTGACCGAGTACCTGCGCGGCACCGAGTTCCGGGTCTTCGCCGGGGCGATCGACGCGGGTGGCTACGTCGGCGCGGTGGTCATGCCGGGTGGCGCGTCGCAGAGCCGCAAGGAGCTGGACGGCTGGCAGGACTGGGCGAAGGCGCGCGGCGCGCGGGGTCTGGCGTACGTGGTGCTGGACGCCGAGACCGGCGAGGCGCGCGGGCCGGTGGCCAAGAACCTGTCCGCCGAGCACCTGGGTGGGCTCGCCGACGCGGTCGGCGCCAAGCCGGGCGACGCGGTCTTCTTCGCCGCGAGCGCCACGACCCGGGAGGCGCAGGAGCTGCTGGGCGCGGCCCGCGTCGAGATCGCCAAGCGGGCCGGTCTGGTCGACGAGAGCGCCTGGGCGTTCTGCTGGGTGGTCGACGCCCCCATGTTCGAGAAGACCGACGAGGGTGGCTGGACGGCCGTGCACCACCCGTTCACCTCGCCGAACGCCGAGTGGGTGGACCGGTTCGAGGAGGCGCCGGACCGCGCCCTCGCGTACGCGTACGACATCGTCTGCAACGGCAACGAGATCGGCGGCGGGTCGATCCGTATCCACCGCGGTGACGTGCAGAAGCGGGTGTTCGACCTGCTCGGCATCACTCCCGAGGAGGCGCAGGACAAGTTCGGCTTCCTGCTGGAGGCGTTCAAGTACGGTGCTCCGCCGCACGGCGGCATCGCGTTCGGCTGGGACCGGGTCTGCATGCTCCTGGCCGGCGCGGACTCGATCCGTGAGGTCATCGCGTTCCCGAAGACCCGGGGCGGGTTCGACCCGCTGACCGGCGCGCCGACGCCGATCACCGCCCAGCAGCGCACCGAGGCCGGCATCGACGCCAAGCCCAAGCCCCCCGCGACGGCCCACACGGGCACGGCCGGCCCGGCAGCCCCGGTGGCCGACCCGGTCTGACCCCACCCTGCCCTGTCGCTTGGTCGATCAAGAGGTTTGCGTCATCATCGCCCCGCGAGATGACGCAAACCTCTTGATCATCAGTGGGGGAGTGGGCTGCGATGCGGGTGCTTGTCGTCGGTGGTAGTGGGTTTCTGGGCTCCGAGGTCTGTCGGCGGGGCCTGCGCGCCGGGTTCTCGGTGGTGGGGACGTTCCACTCCGGGTCCATCGGGGTGCCGGGGGTCGCCGGGCGGCGGCTGGACGTGACCGACCGGGCGGCCGTGCGCGCGCTTGTCGCGCAGGTGCGGCCGGACGCCGTGGTCGCGACCCCCTATCGGTACGACGACTGGACGGTCACCGCCGACGGCGCCGCCCACGTGGCCCTCGCCGCCGCCGAGGTGGGAGCGAGGCTGGTGCACCTGTCCAGCGACGCGCTGCACGGCGGCCGACCCACCCCGTACGCAGACGACGACCCGCCCAGCCCGGTCAACGCGTACGGGGCCGCGAAGGCGGCGGCCGAGACCGCCGTGCGGGCGATCGACCCCGGCGCGGCGCTGGTGCGTACCTCGCTGATCCTCGGGGAGGGCAGCAAGCAGATCGAACTCTGCCGGGACGCGCTCGCCGGCCGCGCCGTCCTGTTCACCGACGAGTTCCGCTGCCCGATCGACGTGGGCGACCTGGCCGACGCCGTGCTGGAGCTGGCCCGCTCGTCGTACGCCGGAGTGCTCAACGTGGCCGGTCCGGAGGCCGTGAGTCGGGCCGAGCTGGGTCTGCTGGTCGCCGAACGGTTCGGTCTGGACCCGGCCGGGCTGAAGACCACCACGGCGGCCGCCGCCGGCGTGGTCCGCCCCAGTGACGTACGCCTCGACTCCGCCCGTGCGGCCGACCTGCTGCGGACGCGACTGCGCGGGGTGCGGGAACTCCTCGGCTGACGACTCTGCACACTTTCTATGCACAACTCTTGTGCATAGAAAGTGTGCAGAGATAGTGTGCAGTCATGGCGACTGACGAAGCGACCCCGCGGCCCGCCCCGCGGGAGGTACGGATCGACAAGCGGCAGGTCCGGGTGCTCGCGCACCCGCTGCGGATGCGGCTGGTCGGCGCCCTGCGCGTGAACGGGCCGGCCACCGCCACCACCCTCGCCGAGCTGCTCGGCACCAACACCGGCGCGACCAGCTATCACCTGCGCCAACTCGCCGAGGCCGGGCTGGTCACCGAGGATCCCGACCGGGGCAGCGGACGGCAGCGCTGGTGGCAGGCGACGCACGACGTCACCAGTTGGGACCCGAGCGACTTCGACGACGACCCCGACGCCCGCGCCGCGATCGAGTGGATCCAGGGCGACCAGGTGCGCCTCCTCGTCGAGCACGCCGAACGTTGGTTCGCCACCCAACACGAGTGGTCCCCCGCCTGGCGGGACGCCCTCGGCATGGGCGATGTCTTCCTGACCATCCCGCCGGAGCGGCTGGAGGCGCTCAAGGCGGAGGTGTGGGCGGTGCTGGAGCGCTATCACCGGGAGGCCGAGCCGGTCGACACGGCCGAGCCCGCCGACCCACAGGCCCGTCCGGTGCAGGTCTTCCTGGCCGCCTACCCACTGCTGGACGGCCCCCGATGAGCGCGAGGAGTGAGCCGGGTTTGCGAGCCCCGCAGTCGCGAGTGGAGGTGGCGTCATGAGCGCGAGGAGTGAGCCGGGTTTGCGAGCCCCGCAGTCGCGAGTGGAGGTCATGCCGTGAGCGCGCTGACCGTACGCCAGGTTCGGGGTCGTTACCTCACGTTGTACGGCCTGCGCTGGCTGCCCACGGGGTTGATGATCCCGGTGATGATCCTGCTGATGCAGGAGCGGGGCCTGTCGCTGCCGCAGATCGGCCTGGTCAGCACGGCACAGGGGCTGCTGGTGCTCGCGTTGGAGCTGCCCACCGGTGGTCTGGCCGACGCTCTCGGCCGCCGACCCGTCCTGCTCACCGCCGGGGCGATCAACCTCGCCTCGCTGGCGCTGTTCGCGGTGGCCGACTCGTTCTGGATGTTCTTCCTGGTCTGGGCCTTGCAGGGGATCTACCGGGCGCTGGACAGCGGCCCGTTGGAGTCCTGGTACGTCGACGCCACCCTGGCCGCCGACCCGCAGGCCGAGTACGAGAAGGGCCTCGGGTACGCCGGCACCGTCATCGGAGTGGCCATCGGCGGCGGCGCGCTGCTCAGCGGCGGCCTGATCGCGCTCGGTCCGCTCGGGCCGGTCAGCGCGCTCACCGTGCCGGTGTTGGCCGCGATCATCGCGCAGGCGGGGGCGCTCGTCGCGTTGCTCGTCCTGCTGGTCGAGGAGCGGCCGGCCACCGGGTTCGCGGCGCTGCGGTCCTCGGTGGCGCAGGCGCCCCGCATGGTCGGTCAGGCCGTCGGGCTGCTGCGCCGGTCCCGGGTGCTGCTGGCCCTGGTGGCGGTGGAGCTGTTCTGGGGCTTCGGCATGGTCACCTTCGAGTCGCTGCTGCCGCTACGGCTCGCCGAGGTGATCGGCGACCCGGAACGCGCCGCCGCGCTGCTCGGGCCGGCCAGTTCGGCGGCCTGGATCGCCAATGCGGCAGGCGCGGCGCTGACCCCTCTGCTCCTGCGCTGGCTCGGCGCGGCGCCCGGTGCGGCCCTGCTGCGCATCCTGCAGGGCGTCACTGTCGTCGGGATGGGGCTGCTCGCCGGCCCGGTCGGGGTGCTGGTGGCCTATCTGGTCTGCTACGCCGTGCACGGCGCGTCGAACCCGCTGCACAGTGGCCTGTTGCACCGCCAGGTCGACGGCCCGTACCGGACCAGCGTGCTCTCGCTGAACTCGATGATGGCGCAACCGGCCGCCGCGCTCGGCGGGGTGGTGCTGACCGCTGTCGCCGCCGCCGCCAGCGTCAGCACCGCGATGGTGGTCGGCGCGGTCGTGCTGGCCGTCGCGGCCCCGCTCTACCTGCCCGCCTGGCGCGCCGGCCGGCGCGCCGTCGCCGATCCCGCCGACCCGCCAGCGGTCCCCGCGCAGGCACCCGCGCCCGGAGCCGTACCCGCTCCCGTGCCCGGATCTGCCGACCAGCGCGCCGGCCGGTAGGACGTCAGGCGAGGCGGATCGAGGTGACGTGGTGGGTGCTGGTGAAGCCGAGGCGGCGGTAGAGCCGTACCGCCCCCACGTTGTCCGGGTAGACGCCGAGCCCGACGGTGTCGTGTCGGGCCAGCAGCGCCCGGGTCATGCCGGCGGTCAGCGCCGCGCCGAGGCCCCGGCCGCGCTGGTCGGGGGCGACGGTCAGGCCCGCCAGGAACCCGACGTCGCCCCGGCTGCGGTCCGCGCCGCACGCCACCAGCCGGCCGCCGGCCCGGATGCCGTACCAGTCGACCACCCGCGGGTCGCCCGGCCGGGTGGTGGTGCTCGGGAACGCCTCGTCGACCAGAGACTGGAGTTCCGGGCGGTCGGCGTCGGTGAGCCGTACGACAGGCTGCTCGTCCGGCTGCTGCGGCGGCGGCACTGTGGTCCAGTGGAAGTCCCAGTCGACGTGTTCGGCCACCGGTAGTCGGGCGGCCAACAGGGCGGGGTCGAGCCGGGGCAGGTGCAGCCGGTGCTCAGGCCGCAGCACCCCGTCGGCGACCAGCGCGGCGCAGATCGCCAGCACCGGCTCGGTGGGGCCGACGGCGTCGGCGCCCAGCCCGCGCTCGGGCGGCAGCAACCACAGCACGGCGCCGTCGCGCCGGTAGCCGTGCGCCGGCACGCCCGGCGAGAGCGAGTGCCTGACGAACGGGTGGTCACCGGCCGCGGCCAGGATGACGGCCCGCTCGTGGATCGCCTGGTCGTCGGTGATCATGACGGTCAGCCTAGAAGTCGCCGTACGAGCGAGCGCGCCCGGTCCGGCAGCCGGCGGGCCGATCCACTGTCGAGATTGGCGAGCCGACCGATTGGGTACATCACGCGCCGACCCACTGGGAACCCCCACCGGAGGACCGACATGCTCGCCATTCTCGCCGCCATCGTCTTTGGCTTCGCCCTGCTGCTCGACCTGCTCAACACCGACTTCGGCGCGCCGGACCTGTTCAACTGGAACACCCTCGTGCTCATCGGCCTGCTCCTGCTCTCGCTCTACCTGGCCGGCGTCGGCAGCGGCCCGCGCGGCGGTGGCGGCGGCCGCTGGTACCGGGGCCGTCGTCCCGGCCGTGGCTGACCGAGACCGATCAGCGATGGCCCGGCCCGCAGCGCGCTTCCGGCGTCGCGGGTCGGGCCCGGTACTGTCTTCGTGATGGAGTCCGACGCTCTCTTCTCCCTCGGTGCGCCCACCGGGCCGCGCAGCGCGCCCGAGGGCCCCACCGGTGTCGACGGCTTCACTCCGGTAGCGGACGATTCGCCCCTGCCCGTCCGCATGCGGCCCACGAGCCTGGACGAGTTGATCGGGCAGGACCACCTGCTCGCCCCCGGCGCGCCGCTGCGGCAACTGGTCTCCGGCGGTGCCCCCCTGTCGGTCATCCTCTGGGGGCCACCCGGCAGCGGCAAGACCACCATCGCGCACCTGGTGGCCAGTGCCACCGACCGCCGCTTCGTCGCCATGTCGGCCCTCTCGGCCGGCGTCAAGGATGTCCGGGCGGTGATCGAGGCGGCCCGTCGTCAGCGCCGCTCGGGCGGCCCGCAGACGGTGCTGTTCATCGACGAGGTGCACCGGTTCAGCAAGACCCAGCAGGACTCGCTGCTCGCCGCCGTCGAGGACCGTACTGTCACGCTGCTCGCGGCGACCACTGAAAACCCGTACTTCTCGGTCATCTCACCGCTGCTGTCGCGGTGCGTGCTGCTCACCCTGCAACCGCTCGACGACGACGCGGTCCGCGGCCTGCTGCGCCGCGCGGTCGCCGACGAGCGCGGCCTGGGCGGCGTACTCACCCTGACCACCGACGCGGAGGACCACCTGGTCCGGCTCGCCGCCGGTGACGTCCGCAAGGCGCTGACCGCGCTGGAGGCGGCGGCGGCCTCGGCCGCGGCGCTCGGCGTCGAGCGCATCGACCTGGCGACCGCCGAGCAGGCGGTGGACGTGGCGGCGGTGCGCTACGACCGCGACGGCGACGCCCACTACGACGTGGTCAGCGCGTTCATCAAGAGCATGCGCGGCTCGGACGTGGACGCCGCGGTGCACTGGCTGGCCCGGATGCTCGTCGCGGGGGAGGACGCCCGGTTCATCGCCCGGCGGCTGGTCATCTTCGCCAGCGAGGACGTGGGCATGGCCGATCCCACCGCGCTGAGCGTGGCCACCGCCGCCGCGCACGCCGTGGAGTACGTGGGCCTGCCCGAGGCGCAGCTCAACCTGGCGCAGGCGGTGATCCACCTGGCCACCGCACCGAAGTCGAACTCGGCCACCACTGCGATCGGCGCGGCCATGGCGGACGTACGGGCCGGCCGGGGTGGGCCGGTGCCTCGTGGGCTGCGGGACGCGCACTACGCCGGCGCCCGCGGACTGGGCCACGGCGCCGGATACCGCTACCCGCACGACGACAAGCGTGGCGTGCTCACCCAGCAGTACGTCCCGGACGACCTGGTGGGCGTCGACTACTACCAGCCCAGCCCGCACGGGGCCGAACGGTCCGTGTCGACGCGGCTGCCGTTGCTGCGCCGGATCGTACGCGGGCTGCCGGCCCCGCCCGCCCGCCCCGAAACCCCGACCGCCGGGTCGCCCGCCGCCAGTGTCACCGCGTCCGCGACAGCGGTCCCGTCGGTGGCGGCCCCGACCGTCGGTCCACCGGTAACGCCACAGCCCGACCCGGCGCTTGCCGGTCGGAACGGCCGGCCGGCCACGGATGCGGGCGGTCCCGGCACGAAGCAGGACAGCGGCACGGACGCCGCAGGAGAGGGTCAACAGTGAGATCGCGTGGTGCGGACCGCCCCGACGAGGGCCCGGACGAGCGGCGTGATCCCCGCGCCAAGGGCCGCCGCTGGGGTCGAGGCCGAGCCGAGGCCGAGCCGGAAGAGCCGGTGGCCGGCGAGGAGTTCGGCTGGATCGACGACCTGCGCTCGGCCAAGCAGCAACGCGGCGAGCTGGGCCCGGACGGCGCCCCGGCCGAGCCCGTGCCACCTCGCGCGGGCGCGGCGACGCCGCCGGACGCGCCGCCCGGCCCACGCCGCCCCGACGCCGAGAGCGCCGGAACGCGCCGCCCGGTCGACGGGCCGTGGCCGGGAGAGGCGCCCCCGCCGGGTCGCCGCCCGGACGCCCGCCCGCCCGCCGACCGCGAACTCCCCGACGGCCCACCCGCCGACCGCCTCCGGGCACCCGGTCCTGCCGGCGCTGTCGCGGGCCCGCCGACGCCGCGCGGCGCCCAGCCGGTTCCCGGCACCGGCCCCCGCGCCGCCGCGCCCCCCCTCGCGCCACCGGCCGCCCGCCCGGGCGACGGTGACCCGGCGAGCCCTCCCGGTCCCCGCCCGCCCACCGGCGCTCCGGCCGGCCCGGCCCGACCGCGTCCGACCGTGGGACCGTCCGGCCCGCGCCTGGGACAGCCGACCGCGGGCGCCTCGACCGGCCACTCGCCGGATGCCGCTGCCCCGACCGGCCGGGCGGACGCGATGCCGCCGCTGCGCCGGCCGGACGCCGGGCCGTCGGGCCGCCGACCCGGGCCCGACCCGACCGGTGGCGGCCGGCCGCCGACAGGTGATGGCCCGCCCGTCGGGCGACGGGCGACGGGACCCGTCCCCGATCCGGCACGAACCGCCGGGCCGCCCACCGCGGCCGGTCCGGCCCGGCTCGGTGCGCCGCCGCCCGGCGTCGCACCGCCTGTCGGCGACGGGTTGCGCGCGGACCCCGCGATCGACAGCGACCCGCGTACGGCCCGGCGTCGTCCCGGCCCCGTCGACCCGGGAGCGCCCGAGCCCGAGGGTCACGCCCGGGCCGCCGGAGGTGGTCGCCGCCGTGCCGCCGAGCCGGACGAGCCGGTGGTGCCCCGCTCGGGCAACGCCCCACCCATGCCCGAGGCACCCACCGTGCCGCCGAGCGCCGCAGCCACCGGCGCTGGTCCCACCGGCGCCACCAGCGCTGGACCTGCCAGCGTCACGTCCACCGACGGCACCGGCCGCCGTCGGGCGGTCCCCGACGACCAGGGTCGACGCGCGCCGACCGGCGGTGAGCCGCGGGCGGACCGTCCGGAACGGCCGGCCGACTGGCTGCGTCAGGCCGGCCGGCTGCCGCACACCGACCCCGGCCTGCCGGTGGTCAACCGCCGAGGCGGCGATGCGCAGCCGCCGACCGCGAACCGGCCCGTCGGCCGCCGTGGCGCCCCGCCGCCCGCCGGTGATCTGACCGATCGCTCCGGTGGCCCCCTCGCCGTCCCCGATCCGGCCGCGGACCGCGCTGCCGGTCGCCGTCCCGTCGGGCCGCCGGCCGACCCGGGCGCGGACGCTCCCACCGGCCGTCGGGCGGCCCGATCCGGTGCGCCGGAGTCCACCGCGGAGCAGCCGAGCGGTCCCGCGCCTCATCCGACAGGTGAGCGACCCGTCGGGCGTCGGGGCGCTCCGGGAACGGCTTCGGATCCGATCAACCGACGACGCCGCCCGCCCGCCGAGCCCGCCACCGACGGACGCACCGGCCAGGTGGACGACCGCGGCGACGACCCGTACGCCGGCCCTGGCGGCAGCGGACGGCCTGCGCCCGTCCGGGGTGCCCGCTCCGCACCACCCGGCGCTCGGGCCCGGCTCGCGCCCGGCGACGCGCCGGTCTCCGGCGCCGGTCGCCGTGGCCCCGACGGTCCACCCCGTCCCAGCGGCATGCCCGAGCGCGGCGCCGCGCGCCCGGACGGGCCGGCGCGTGCCGCCGTCCCGCCGGGCGCCGGCCCGGATGGTCCGCCCCGGCCTCGCGCGGACGGGCCGGCGCGTGCCGCCGTCCCGCCGGGTGCCGGCCCGGATGCTCCGGCGCGTGCCGCCGTCCCGCCGGGCGTCGACCCGGATCGTCCGGCCCGCGCGGTGGTACGCCCGGGCGTCGGCCCGGACGCCCCGCCGCGCCCCGGCTCGGCGCGGCCCCGCCCGGACGGCCCGGCCCGTGCCGCCGTCCCGCCGGGCGGCGGCCCGGACGGTCCGGCCCGTGCGGCAGTCCGTCCGCCGGGCGTCGGGCAGCCGCCGGTCGGCGACGACCGAGCGGGTGCCGAGCACGCCGGCCCCGGTGCACCTGCGGCCGCGCGTGCTGCCGCCCCGCGACCGGCGGACCGCGCCGCGGGCCGTGCCCTGCCGCCGCCCCGCGAGGCCGGTCGGCCCGAGCCCAGCGGTGTCGCCCCCGTGCCGCCGCCCGGCCGGCCCGGCGAGCCGGCCGGTGTGGCCCGCGCCGCCGTCGTGGTGCCCGCCGCGACGCCGCCGGTGGACCGGCCGATCGCCGAGCCGACCGACGGGCCCGCACTGCGCGCGGCCGGCCAGGAGGCGTCCGACGACGATGCCCCGGGCGCCCGTTCCGAGGTACGCCGGCAGTCACGCGAACGGCGCCGACTGCGGGTGGCCATTTTGGCGCTGGTAAGCGTCGTGCTGCTCGGCGCGGTACCGCTCTTCTTCGGGGTTCGCACGCTCAGCCGGGACCCGGTCTTCGACAACCTGGACCAGCTCGGTGTGCCCGCGTGGGCCGCGACGAAGACTGTCGACGATGTCAGCGGCAGCCGCTGGTGCCTGCTGGACTGTCGGCTGCGCGAGCGCACCGTCACCTCGGAGAAGTCGCCGGAGGAGACGACGAAGGTCTACGAGGAGGCGCTGCGCCAGGACGGCTGGCGACCGTGGAAGGTGAGCCGCTGCCCGGAGCAGAAGACGAAGGGCAGCTACAGCTGCTGGCGTCAGGACGAGCTGACCCTCGACCTGTGGGTACGGGCGCCGGCCTGCGTGCCGCCACCTGTCGACGGGGAGCCGGCGATCGTGCCGTCCCCGGAGCCGTCGGCCGCTGCGGGGGAGTGCACCGGCTCGTTGGTGTCGGTGAAGGTGCGCAACGCGATCGACGACGAGCGGACCAGGCCGCAGCCCAGCACCGATCCGTCACTGACCGGAGAGGACCCGTTCCCGACGGTCAGCGGAGATCCGCTGGGCGACGTGACACCCTCACCGTCCTGAGCCGCTCTCCATCACGGACGGTAGGGTCTGGGGCTGGCGGGCCCGCCCGTGTCCGGTGACCGGCGACGGCCCGGCTTGTTCGGTGGGCACCACTGTTGTGCGTTCCGGGGACGTCGGGTCCTGCGGAACTCTGCTTGAGGAGGACAGGCGTGGGCGACATTTTGGCGATCGCGGCGCTGATCGCGGCGAGCGCGTTCGCGGTGCTGGTGCTCATCCTGACGCTGCCCATCCTGCGGCTGCGACACACGGTGGACGCCACCACCCGGATGATCAACGATCTCAACGATCGGACCGGACCGCTGCTCGGTGACGTGAACACCACTGTGAAGAACGTCAACGTCGCCCTGGAGCAGGTGCAGACCTCGCTCGACGGCGTGAACCTCCAGCTGGCGAAGGTCGACACGATGACCAGCCACGCCCAGAACGTCACCGCCAACGTCGCCAACCTGGCCACCGTCGTCTCTGCCGCGGCCGCCAACCCGCTGGTCAAGGTGGCCGCGTTCGGCTACGGCGTGCGCAAGGCCGCCGCCGGCCGCCGGCACGCCGAGACCGAGCGCGAGGTGCGCGACACCATCAAGCAGCAGCGACGGGCCGCGCGGCGCGGCAACAGCTGACCGGCCCGGCGCACCAGGAGGTAGCGAGACATGAGGCGCTTGTTCTGGCTCGGCATCGGCGTGGCCGTCGGTGTGATCGTGGTCCGCAAGGCGACCCGCACCGCGCAGGCGTACACCCCCGCCGGCATCGCCAGCTCGTTGTCGGAATCCGCTGGCGGCCTGATGGAGTCGCTGCGTAGCTTCGTGGAGGACGTCCGGGTCGGGATGGCCGAGCGCGAGCAGGAGATCCACCACGCGTTCGCCCAGGGCGAGGCGTTCGACGACAAGTTCGCCGACCTGCGGGAGGACCCGCGCATCGGCGATCGAGACATCTTTCCGGAGGAACACCAGCGATGAAGACGGCGGAGATCAAGCGGCGGTACCTCGCGCACTTCGAGGCGAACGGCCACGCCGTGGTGCCGTCCGCTCCGCTGCCCGCCATCAGCGACCCGAACCTGCTGTTCGTCAACGCCGGCATGGTGCAGTTCGTGCCCTACTTCCTGGGCCAGCAGACCCCGCCGTACCGGCGGGCGGTGAGCGTGCAGAAGTGCATCCGCACGCCGGACATCGACGAGGTTGGCAAGACCAGCCGGCACGGCACGTTCTTCCAGATGAACGGCAACTTCTCCTTCGGTGACTACTTCAAGGCCGGCGCGATTCCGCTGGCCTGGGAGTTGTCCACGAAGCCGGTCGCCGAGGGTGGGTACGGCCTGGATCCGGAGCGGATCTGGCCGACGATCTACCTCGACGACGACGAGGCGTACGAGATCTGGCGGTCGGTGGGTGTGCCGGCCGAGCGGATCGTCCGCCGGGGCAAGGCGGACAACTTCTGGTCGATGGGCATTCCCGGCCCATGTGGGCCGTCGTCCGAGCTGTTCTACGACCGGGGCCCGGAGTACGGGGCCGAGGGCGGCCCGGCGGTCGACGAGGACCGGTACATGGAGTACTGGAACCTCGTCTTCATGCAGTTCGAGCGCGGCCCGGGCACGACCAAGGAGGACTACCCGATCCTGGGTGACCTGCCCGCGCAGAACATCGACACCGGCATGGGCCTGGAGCGGATGGCCTCCATCCTGCAGGGTGTCGACAACCTCTACGAGATCGACGAGGTTCGACCGATCCTGGCCCGCGCGGCGGAGCTGACCGGCAAGCGGTACGGCGCGCACTCCGGGCACGTGGCCAGCGAGTCGCACCCGGACGACATCCGGCTGCGGGTGGTCGCGGACCACGTGCGTACCGCGCTGATGCTGATCGGCGACGGCGTGACCCCGAGCAACGAGGGCCGTGGCTACGTGTTGCGCCGGATCATGCGCCGGGCGATCCGGTCGATCCGGCTGCTCGGCTGGCAGGACCGGGCGCTGCCCGAGCTGCTGCCGGTCGCGCGGGACTGCATGGCGCCGTCGTACCCGGAGCTGGCGACCGACTTCGACCGGATCGCGCAGTACGCGTACGCCGAGGAGGAAGCCTTCCTGTCGACGCTGCGCGCCGGGACGACGATCCTGGACACGGCGATCGCCGAGACCCGCACGGCGGGCGGCACGGCGCTGTCCGGAGCGAAGGCGTTCCAGCTGCACGACACGTACGGCTTCCCGATCGACCTGACCCTGGAGATCGCGGCGGAGCAGGGCCTGAAGGTCGACGACGAGGGCTTCCGCCGGCTGATGGCCGACCAGCGGACCCGGGCGAAGGCGGACGCGCAGGCCCGCAAGACGGGGCACACCGACGTGTCGGCGTACCGGTCGGTGCTCGACGCGGGCGGCCCGGTGACGTTCACCGGCTACAACGAGGTGACCCGCGAGTCGCGGGTGCGGGCGCTGCTGGGCGCGGACGGCCCGCGCCAGGCGGCGACCGAGGGCGAGACCGTCGAGTTGGTGCTCGACACGACCCCGTTCTACGCCGAGGGCGGTGGCCAGCAGCCCGACCACGGCATCATCACCGTCGGCGACGGTCAGGTCGAGGTGCTCGACGTGCAGCAGCCGGTGCCCGGCCTGATCGTGCACCGGGCCCGGGTCATCCGGGGTGAGGTGCACAGCGGCGACACCGGCTACGCCGAGATCGACACCACGCGGCGGCGGGCGATCTCCCGGTCGCACACGGCCACCCACCTGGTGCACCAGACCATGCGCAACTTCCTCGGCGAGTCGGCCACCCAGGCGGGTTCGCTGAACGCGCCGGGCCGGCTGCGGTTCGACTTCAACACTCCGACGGGTGTGTCGCCGACAGTTCTGCGGGACGTGGAGCAGCAGGTCAACGAGGTGCTCCTGGCCGACCTGGAGGTGCACGCCTTCATCACCTCGCTGGACGAGGCGCGGCGGATCGGCGCGATGGCGCTGTTCGGCGAGAAGTACGGCGAGGAGGTGCGTGTCGTCGAGGTCGGCGACTACGCCCGCGAGCTGTGCGGCGGCACGCACGTGGCCCGCTCGGCGCAGCTCGGCCTCGTGAAGATCCTCTCCGAGTCGTCGATCGGCTCCGGTGTCCGCCGGGTCGAGGCGCTCGTCGGCATGGACGCCTTCGGCTTCCTGGCCAGGGAGCACCTGCTGGTGTCCCGGCTGGCCGAGCTGTACCGGGTGCCCAACGACCAGGTCGCCGACCGGGTCGAGCAGACAGTCACCCAGCTCCGCGACGCGGAGAAGGAGCTGGAGAAGCTGCGCGCCCAGTTGGTGCTGGGCGGGGCGGGGGCGCTCGCCGCGCAGGCCAAGGATGTGCGCGGGGTGGCGTACGTGGGCACCGAGGCGCCGGAGGGCGCGGCCGGCAACGACGTACGGACCCTGGCGCAGGAGATCCGCGGCAAGATCGACCCGGCGCGGCCGGCGGTGGTCGCGGTGGCGGCCCGCGCCAACGGCAAGGCGTCGCTTGTGGTGGCGGTCAACGCGGCGGCCCGCGCTCGGGGCCTGGCCGCATCGGACCTGGTGAAGGCGGCGTTCTCCGGGCGCGGCGGGGGCAGCCCCGACCTGGCCCAGGGTGGCGGCCTGCCCGCGGCCGAGGCGCCGAACCTGCTGCTCACCGTCGAGAAGGCGATCACCGAGGCGTGATGGGCGGTCATTGTCGACCAGGGCGGGCCGATCGGTCCGCCCTGGCTCGTCGACAGCCGAGGGGTGACCGACGGTGAGCGGTTTCACACGGGGGGTTCGCATCGGCGTGGATGTCGGTCAGGTGCGGGTCGGCGTGTCCCGCTCGGATCCGGACGGGGTGCTGGCCACGCCGCTCGTCACCCTCGCCCGCGATCTCACCGCCGCGCCGGACGTGGTACCGAGCGACATTGCCCAGCTCGTGGCGTTGGTGGCCGAACACGAGGCGGTCGAGGTTGTCGTCGGCCTTCCGGTCAATCTGGCCGGCAAACACGGCCCGGCGGCGGTCGGAGTGAAGGCGTACGCTGACCGACTGGTCGATGTGATAGCGCCCGTACCGGTAACGCTTACCGACGAGAGGATGTCGACGGTGGTCGCTTCTCGTAGGCTTGCCGAACGTGGCGTCCGAGGTAAACGTCAACGTGCGGTTGTCGACCAGGCGGCCGCGGTGGAGATCCTGCAGAGCTGGCTGGACGCGCAGCGGAGGCGGACGTAATGATCGACGATCTGGATCTTGGGTTTGACGAGCCGGAGCGGGGTGAGAAGGGCCGGCACCGGCGCAGCTTCGTCCGTAAGCGAAACGGCGGCTCCGGCTCCGGGGGGCGCGGCAAGACCTTCCTGGCGCTGCTGATGGCCCTGCTCCTGCTGGGCGGCATCGGTGGCGGGGCGTTCTACGGGTTCGACCGGATCCAGAACTACTTCGTCACCCCCGACTACGACGGCGGCGGCTCCGGCGAGATCACCGTCGAGATCAAGAGCGGCGCGCTGCTCGCCGACATGGCCGACACCCTGGTCGCCGCCGATGTGGTGAAGAGCCAGAAGGCGTTCATCGAGGCCGCCGAGGCCAATTCGCGCAGCAAGAACATCCAGCCGGGCACGTACAAGCTGCGCAAGCAGATGAGCGGCGCGAGCGCCGTGACGGCCATGCTCGACCTGAAGAACAAGATCGTCAACGGGTTGACCATCCCCGAGGGCCGCACCAGCATGAACATCTACAAGCTGCTCTCGGAGAAGACCAAGATCCCGGTCAAGGACTTCCAGGCCGCCGCCAAGGACCCGGAGGCGCTCGGCGTCCCGGACTGGTGGTTCAAGCGCGACGACGGCAAGAAGGTCGTCAAGTCCATCGAGGGCTTCCTCTACCCGGACACGTACGAGATTCCGCCGAAGGCCACCGCCGAGAGCATCCTCAAGCTGATGGTGGACAACTTCCTCTCGGTGACCGGCGAGATGAAGTTCGCCGACCGCGTGCAGAAGGAGCGCAAGGTCAGCCCGTACGAGGCGCTGATCGTGTCCTCGCTGGCGCAGGCCGAGGCCGGTAACAAGGACGACCTGGGCAAGGTCGCGCGGGTGGCCTACAACCGGGTGTACGGCGAGTTCCCCTGCAACTGCCTGGAGATGGACGTCACGGTCAACTACTACCTGGAGTCGACCGGGCAGAAGACCAAGTCGTCGAAGGAGATGACGGCGGCCGACATGGACAACCCGAAGAACCCGTACAACCGCAAGCTGCCGGGCCTGGTCCCCACCCCCATCAACAACCCTGGCAAGCAGGCGTTGGAAGGCGCGATGAATCCGCCGGTGGGTAAGTGGCTCTTCTTCGTGGCCATCGACAAGCAGGGTCACTCGGAGTTCGCCGAGACACCCGAGCAGCACGAGCGGAACAAGGCCAAGGCCCGGGAGGCCGGTATCATCTGACGAATTCCCGACCACCGAAAAGGCTCCCTTTCCGCAGCGGAAAGGGAGCCTTTTCGTCAGCCCGCAGACACCATTTGCGGTGTCGTTGTCAGTGGCTCGTGCCGGTCCACGAGCCGGTGCGCGGATTCAGGAACGTCCACACCCCGTTGCTGTTCTGCTTGCGCAGTGGGAAGGTGCGGTTGTAGCCGTAGTAGAAGTACCCGGTCTGGGTGCTCGTGTCGTAGCCGGTGTTGCGGTTGACCGCACCGTACGCCTTACCCCAGGTCTGCGGCCCGACCTTTCCGTCGATGCCGATGTTCATCACGTCCTGCCAGGTCCTGGTCTTGGCGGCGGTGTTGGAGCCGTACTCGCCGTCGATGAAGCTGGTGCCGACGGTGCCGCTCAGGTCGTCGGCCCAGATGATGGCCTGCCAGAGGCGCACGATGTTGCCGGCACGCACGCACGAGCTGGACGCGCACAACTCGTGATTGTCCGACCAACTGCCCGCCGCGCTGTCCGCACGCGCGGGCGCGGCCGCCATCAGCGAAATGCTGAAGGCCGCGGCAATCGCGATGAGGACGCGCAGAATCCGTTTGTTCATGGTTCCCCCCAGTTTTCGATCGATCGTCCTGCGCCGAATGCTTTCACCGACGTCGATGAAACGTCAAGCGAACAACCGTCGGCGCGGTCGGGGACGGGTGGTGCGGCGGCCGGTGCGGTCGGTAGGGTCGAGGCGACGTGTACGGGGGGCGGACATGACGCGGACAGTGGTGGCCCGTCGGGCCGCGGTGCTGGGCAAGCCCATCGCCCACTCGCTGTCCCCGGTGATCCACACCGCCGGTTACGCCGCCGCCGGGCTGACCGGCTGGTCGTACACCCGGATCGAGTGCGCGGCCGCGGAGCTGCCGGCCCTGGTCGCCGGCCTGGGCCCGGAGTGGGCCGGGCTGTCGGTGACCATGCCGGGCAAGGAGGCGGCGCTCGCCGTGGCCGACGCCGCGTCGCCGGTCGCCGTCGCCGTCGGCGCGGCCAACACGCTGGTACGCCGTCCGGACGACTCCTGGTACGCGGACAACACCGACGTCGGCGGCATGGTCGAGGTGCTCACCGGCGCCGGGGTGGTGCCCGGCGCCGCCGTTACCGTGTTGGGCGCGGGTGGCACGGCCCGTGCCGCGCTCGCCGCCGCCGCCCGGTTGGCCTGCTCGTCGGTCACGGTGGTGGCCCGCCGGCCGGAGGCGATCGACGAGCTGCGTCCGGTGGCCGACGCCCTCGATCTGGCGCTGACGGGCGCCGTGTGGCCCGACCCGGCCCGGCTCGCCGCCGCCGACGTGGTCGTCTCCACGGTGCCGAAGGGTGTCGCCGACCCGCTCGCGGCCGTGGTGACGTGGCGACCGGGCGGGGTGTTCTTCGACGCGCTCTACGACCCGTGGCCGACGCCGTTGGCCGCGTCCGCGCTCGGAGCCGGTCTGCGGGTGGTGTCCGGACTGGACCTGCTGCTGGCGCAGGCGGTCGGCCAGTTCGAGCAGTTCACCGGCGTTGCCGCGCCGGTGGAGGCGATGCGAGAGGCCCTGATGGCGGCCCGCAGGGCGACTTCCTTAGCTGACGGTTAAGACGCGCTTACGGGAAACTGTCCTCCGTACGACATGCCCTGGTCGTGGATACGCTGCTCACGGTTATCGCAGCAGACACAGGGAGTTCTCCTTGACCAGGCATGGACTGCACCGCATCACCCGGCTCCGCAACGGTCCCCGGCGCAAGGCGATCGCCATCGGCGTGGTCGGCGGTGCGGTGGTGGCCGGCATCGTGGCCACCATGATGCCGCTGCTGGCCAGCGACGACCTGTCGATCCGCGCGGTCGCGGACACCACCGCGACGGTGGTGACCCAGGACGGCGACAACGCCACCAAGACGACCCTGGCGACCTGCCCGGCGCGCTGCGACGGCAACCCGCGCGGTGGTCGGGAGGCGGTCGTCGAGTTCGCGGTGACCACCGTTCCGGCCGCCGCCGTCAACGTCCGGGCGACGCTGCGCATGCACGCCTGGCAGCAGTTCGCCGCCACGGTGACCGCGCACGCCTCGGCGTTGAGCGCCCGCGAGACGCGCCCCACCCCGGCGACGGCGGGAGCCGCGCTGGACACCGTGACCGGCGTGGCCAAGGGCGTCAACGAGTGGGACGTCTCCAAACTGGTCACCGGCAACGGCACCTGGACGGTGTCGCTCGCCCAGACCGGCCTGGAGACCCGGGTCTACTGGGCGTCGGTCGAGAACCGCGACCCGGACCTGCGACCCAGCCTGGTGATCAGCTACGACCTCGGCACCCCGCCGTCGTCGGCGCCGACGACCCGACCGGCGCCGTCGGCGTCGCCGAGCACGCCGCCGACCACCGCCGCGCCCAAGCCGACGCTCGCGCCGTCCCGGACGCCCACGCCCACCGGCAGTCCGGAACTCCCGTCCGGCAAGTGCGGCCAGGTGTCGGACACGCTCGTCCCCTCCTGCGGCGCCTGGTGGGGCATGTACTCACCCGCCAACGCGGGCAGCGGCTGGGATCACGCCAAGGCGATCACCACCGTCGAGGCGCAGGTCGGGCGCAGGTTCGACATCGTGCACCGCTACCACGACTTCTCCAACGCCGGCAGCAACGGTGCTTTCCCCGACGCGTACGAGGCGCAGCAGATGCGCGAGGGCCGGCTGATGTTCTTCGCCTGGGAATCCCGCGACTTCTCCGCCGGCACGACGCTGAAGTGGTCCGACGTCTACAGTGGTCGCCACGACGCCACCATCGACGCGGTCGCCGGTCGCATCCGGGCCGCCAAGGTGCCTGTGTTCCTGGGCTTCGACCACGAGCCCGAGGACGAGCCGAACAAGGGCAGCGACGCCGACTTCGTCCGCGCCTGGAAGTACGTGTACGAGCGGTTCGCCAAGGCCGGCGCGGACAACGCCGTCTGGGTGTGGACGATGATGGGCTGGTCCGGGCACTACTCCCGGTACGCCGGCCTCTACCCCGGCGACCGGTACGTCGACTGGGTGGCCTACGACCCGTACAACTTCCACGTCTGCAACGGCAGCACCGTGTGGAAGAGCCCGAGCACGACGGTGGACGGCTTCTACCGCTGGCTCGACGAGAATGGCATCGGGGTCGGCAAGCCGCGGATGCTCGCCGAGTTCGGCACGAACTTCAACTCCGCCGACCCGGGTGCCAAGCAGCGCTGGTTCCAGGAGTTCCCGGCCGCGCTGAAGGCCCACCCGAAGATCAAGGCCGCGATCTACTTCAATTCGCCGGGCATGACCACCCGCACGGCGACCTGTGACATGACGATGAACCACGACGCGTCCGCGGTGGCCGGCTTCACGCAGGCCGGCAAGGACGCGTACCTGCGGCAGCCCACCGGAGGGAGCCGCTGACCGACGATGACGACATCGTGAACGCCGACACCGTTCAACGGGAGTTCGCCGGCTGATCCTCCGGCGTTCTGTCGGCTAGCAGATTCATGCACCGCCCAATCGGCGGATGCGCCTACCAGGCTGGGCGAGGGACGCTACCTCGGGTTCTCATCCATCTTGGAGGCGCAGCGTGCCCAAACTCTCGCACTTGTGGCGGTTGTCAGGACGACGTCGTACTCGGGCGGGGGTGGTCGCTCTCGCGACCGTCGCCGCGGTGCTCAGCGTGCCCTCGGTGTCCTCGGCGGCGGTGGTGCCGGTCCCCGAGACCGCGACCCTGGTGTCCGGTAATCCCAGCGACACGACCCCGCACGCCCGCGACGGTGAGACCCGCGCCTTCGCGCAGGTCGGCAACACCGTCTTCGTCGGCGGCAGCTTCACCCAGCTCCGACAGACCGCCAGCTCCGCGTGGATCACGCAGCGCTACCTCTTCGCGTACGACCGCACCACCGGCACCATGTCCACGACCTTCCTGCCGGTGCTCGACGGCGCGGTCAACACGCTGCTCGCCGGTCCCGGCGGCACGCTGATCGTCGGCGGCGCCTTCAAGACCGTCAACGGGGTCTCCCGCAAGAACCTGGTCGCGCTGAACCCCGCGACCGGCGCGACCATCGACAGCTGGGTCGGGCGCTCCGACGGCGGCACCGTCCGCGACCTGGTCCTGTCCGGCAACTCGCTCTACGTGGCCGGCGCGTTCAACTGGCTCAACGGCACCGCGCACGCAGGTCTCGGCCGGCTCAACGCGACCACCGGCGCGATCGACCCGACGTTCAGCATCGACGCCACCGTCGGGCGGCACAGCACCACGTCGTACGTGTGGACGATCGACGTCACGCCGGACGGCCACACCCTGGTCCTGGGCGGCAACTTCACGCTCGTCAACGACCTGCCGCGCAACCAGATCGCGCTCGTCGACCTCACCGCCACCCCGACGGTGCTGGACTGGAGCACCGAGAAGTACGTGTCGCCGTGCGCGTCCCCGGCGACGTTCGTGCACTACGTGCAGGACGTGCGGTTCGCTGAGGACGGCAGCTGGTTCGTCGTCGGCTCGAACGGCGGCGGCGGTTGGCCGACCGCGTACTGTGACGCCCTGGCCCGTTTCGAGACCCCCGCCCGGGGCGCCGGCCAGCTCGCCACCTGGATCGACTTCACCGGCAACGACACCATCACCTCGGTCGAGGTGGCCGACAACGTCATCTACCTCGGCGGGCACTTCCGCTGGCTGAACAACCCGAACGCCAGCGACACCGCCGGCGCAGGCGCGATCGACCGGCTCGGCATCGCCGCGGTCACCCCGGCCACCGGCCTGCCGGTGAACTGGAACCCGCGCCGCAGCGGCAGCGCCTCGATGCCCGCCGGCACCACCGCCTGGGGATCGGCGGTGCCGGTGCTCTGGCGCGGCTCGGACGGCCTCTACTTCGGGCACAACTCCGACGGGATGGGCGAGGAGTACCACGGCCGGCTCGGCATGTTCCCGCTCGCCGGTGGCCGTACCTTCACCGCCAAGAACCCGCCGTCGGCGACCACCGGCAACCTCTATGTGGCCACCGCAGCGGGCGCCGTGACCAAGGTGCCGTTCGACGGCACCGCGCTGGGCACCGCGACCGCGACCAGCCAGCCCGCCTACACCGCGGCCGGCGCGACCTGGCGGGTCGACGACCGGATCTACTGGGCGCACACCGTCGCGGGAACGCCCACCGGCAGCCGGATCGACATCTCGCTGTTCAACGGCGGCGCGATCGGGTCGCCGTGGGAGGCGTCCGGCTACAACGACTGGTTCAATCCGGCGCTGCTGACCGGCGCCTTCTACCTCGACGGCCGGCTCTACTACACCCGGACCGGCGCGAACAGCCTCTACTACCGCTACTTCGAGATCGACGGCAACTATCTGGGCGCCACCGAGTTCACGTTGCCGACCACCGCTGTCACCTGGTCGGGTGTGCGCGGCATGGCCTGGGTCGGCGGTCAGATCGTCTACGGTGCCACCGACGGCACGCTGCGCAGTGTGCCGTTCGACCCGACGGCCGCGCCGACCGCCGTGGTCAACGGTGCCGCGGCGACGGTCATCGCCACGGCGACGCCCGAGTTGTCCTGGTCCACCCCCTCGCTGTTCTTCTCCGTGCAGTAACGGTCCACCGTTCGTAACGGAGCGTCGGTAGATTGTTCACGTTGGGTCGGCGGCGGGACCACCGCCGCCGACCCCACGATGTGGGGAGGGGTCGTTGGTCGGCGCTGCTGGCATCCGCGCGAAACGCGCCGTGCACCTGGTCTTCGCGCTCAAACGCGCCTGGTACCAGCTGCGCTACCGGCGGCTCACACTCGGCCGGGACGTGGAGATCCGAGGGCGGATCCGGCTGCGCCGGGGCGTACGGGTGAGCATCGGCGACCGGACCCGCCTCAACAAACTGGTGCGCTTCGCCGGTCCCGGCGAGGTACGCGTCGGCGCGGACTGCCTGCTCAACGCCACGTGGATCGGCGTCTGGACATCGGTGACCGTGGGAGACCGGTGCCTGCTGTCCGATTGCGAACTCCTCGACAACGACTTTCACAACCTGCCACCCGAGCAGCGGCACGCGCCGCCCGGCCCGGCGACGCGCGCCCCGATCGTCATCGAGGAGAACGTGTGGATCGGCGCGCACGCCCTGGTGCTCAAGGGGGTCCGCGTCGGCCGGGACAGCGTCGTGGGCGCGGCGACAGTGGTGCGCGCGGACGTGCCACCGGGTGTCGTCGTCGTCGGCAATCCTCAACAGACGGTGAAGAAGTTCCATGACTGACGCGACATCCGCCTCCTGGCCGACGGACGGCCCGTCCGCCGGCACCGCCCGTGCCGTCACGCTCACCGACCTGCTGCGGGTGCCGATGCACCGGCTGCGGCTGGTGGTCGCCGTCGCCCTGGTCGGCCTTCTCGCCGCCCTCGGCTACGTGCTGCTCGTCCCGGCGGCGGTGAGCGCGAGCGCGGTGGTGGCGGTCCGCCCGGTGGTCACCGACGCCTTCACCCCCAGTGGCGCGGGCGCCGACCGCGCCGTCAACATGAACGTGGAGAGCGGCCTCGCCACCGGCACGCAGGTGGTCCAGCGTCTCGCCGACGCCGCCGGCGGCGAACCGCGTGACATCCGCAACGCCCTCGAGGTCGAGGTCCCCACCGGCGGGCAGATCCTGCGCTTCACCTACCAGGCGCACGACGCGCAGCGGGCGGTGCAGGGCGCCAACCTCGCCGCGCAGGCGTACCTGGACGTGCGGCGCACCATGTACGAGCAGCAGCGCGCCGAGATGCTGCGCTCCTACGACGCGAGCATCACCAAGGTCGCCGCCCAACAGGCAGCCGTGCAGAAACGGGTGACGAGCGCCAAGGGCACCGCCGCCGGGGATGCCGCGCTGGCCGAACTGTCCGGAATCAACAATCAGCTCACCCAGCTCAACACCTCCCGTACCGAGATCGCCGCGGTCGACGTGAACCCCGGCTGGATCACACAGACCGCCGAACGGGCACTGGCCACCTCCGCCGGCCACCGGCCGCTCTACCTGGTCGCCGGCCTGCTCGGCGGCGCGCTGATAGGCGTTGTGCTGGCGTACGTGTGGGAGTCGACCGACCGGCGGGTCCGCTCGGTCAGCGACGGCCGGGACGCCACCGGTCTGCCGCTGCTCGGGACGGTGCGTCGGCAGGCGTTTCGGGGCAGCCCCCGGGCCGTCGACGCGGACATCCGCTACGTGGCGATGGCGGTCGCCGAGCGGGTCCGCCAACCCGCCCGGGTCGCGCTGGTCACCACGCGGGAAGACGCCACGGCACTCACCGCCGGGCTGGCCGTGGCGCTCGCCGCCGACGGCCGGGAGGTCTTCGTCGCCGACGACAACGGGCGCGTCGAGCGCCTGCGCGCCGCCGTCCTGGCCGACCGTGGGCGGCTGCCCATCGACCCGTCCCGGCCGTCGGTGCCCAAGCCGCGCCCGGCCGGCGCCGCGGCCCCCGCCGCCACGGCGGAGAGCCCGCCGCCGCGGCGGCCCTCCCCGCACCCGCCCGGCGCCCGCCCCTCCACCGACCCGGACGCCACGCTGACCCTGCCCCGGGTGGCGTCCGCCCCGTCCGAGAACGGCCGACCGGCGGCGGCCGACGAGGTGACAGTGGGTGTCGGCAGCGTCCGCTTCGGCACCTGGCGTCAGGGCGCGGACCACGGACTGGTGCTGTTCAACGCCCCACCGGCCGAGTCCGACGAGCGTGGCGTGGCGGTGGCCCGGCAGGGCAGCGCCGTGGTGGTCGTCGAGCGGGACCGCACCCGGCAGAGCGACCTGCGGCGGCTCGTGGAGCGCTTGCGCGCCGCCGGGGTCACCCCGCTGGGCTTCGTGCTCACCCGCAACGGCCGGGCCTGACACGTGTCGGTCACCCGTGCCCCGGCGATCGAGCCGCCACCCGGCGACGCCGCCGCCCCCCTCGGGCCGGCGCCAGCGGTCCCACCCCCGGCCCGGCTGCCGCTCTGGCCGCTGGCGCTGATGTTCGGGCTGGTGCCGCTCTGGTGGGCGCTCGGGGCGTTCTACCTGGGCTGGCCGCTGCTGGGTGCGCTGCTGCTCGCGTTGTTGCTCACCCGGGGTCGGGTGCCGCTGCCACCGACGTCCGGCATCTGGCTGCTGTTCCTGGCCATCGTGGTCGTCAGCGCCACCCAGTTACCGTCGCCTGCCTCGCTGCTGACGTTCGCCCTGCGGTTGGCCTTCTACCTGACCGCGCTGGTGGTCGCCGTCTACGTCTACGCCGCCGCTCGGGAACGCGCCGACCTGGTGGCGGTGCTCACCCCGCTCTGCGCGTTCTGGTTCGCCCTGGTGGTGCTGGGCTGGCTCGGGGTGCTGGTGCCCCGGCTGGGGATGGCCACCCCGATGGAGGTGCTGCTGCCCGGCGGGGTGGCCCGCACCCCGTTCATCCGGGACATGGTGCACCTGAGAACCGCGGAGTACAGCGAGCGCTCGCTCAACCCGATCTACCGGCCGGCCGCGCCGTTCTCGTACACCAACAACTACGGCAGCGCGTACGCCATGACGCTGCCCTGCGTGGTGGCGTACACCATGCTGCGCCGTCGGGGGTTGCTGCGCTGGGCGCTGCTGGCGTCGCTGCCGCTGTCGCTCGCGCCCGCGTTCCTCACACTGAACCGGGCGATGTTCCTCAGTCTGGGCGCCGGGCTCGCGGTGCTCGGGGTGCGGGCCAGCCTGCGCGGCAACGTCCGGGTCGCCGCGTCCATCGTCGGCGTGGTCGTCATCGGCGCGCTGGCCACCCTGTTCATCCCGATCACCGACCTGATCAACCAGCGGGTCGATTCCAGCGACACCAACACGGACCGCCTGTCGCTCTACACCGAGGTGATCCGCCGCGTGCAGGACTCGCCCTGGCTGGGCTACGGCGCGCCGGTGAACGTGGACACGGTCTCCGCCGCCGCGCCGATCGGCACCCAGGGGCAGCTGTGGATGGTGTTGTTCAGTCACGGCGTACCGGCGCTTGTGTGTTTTCTGGCCTGGTTCGTCGCCGCCGCGGTGATCTGCGCCCGGGCGACCTCGGCGGCCGGGCAGTGGCTGGCGGTGGTGCCGGTGGTCTGCCTCGTGCAGGTCCCGTTCTACGGCATGGCCAACCAGAACCTGTCCGTCGCGTTCTTCGCGGTCGCGTTCGCCATGGCGCTCGCCGAACGGGAACGGCTCACGAGCGCGCGGCGGGGGCACCGCCCGCGCACGCCCGCCACAACGGTGCCGGCATGACCGCCGCCATCCGGCCGCCGACCGGCCCGCAGCGCCCGGCGGCGGACGCCGCCGGCACGGACGACGTCGGCGCGGCCGAGACGCGCCGCAGCGCCCGCAGCGGCGTGGCCGGGCTGCTCGGCGCCGCCACCAGCGGACTGTTCGGCTTCGTGCTGGCCGTGGTGATCACCCGGGGGTACGGGACGACAGGCGCGGGCGCGTTCTTCGCGGCGATCGGCGTGGTCACCGTGGCCACCGCGGTCTGCACGCTGGGCGCGGAGACCGGTCTGATGTGGGCGCTGCCCCGTCGTCGTCTCGGCGTCCGGGGCGACGCGGCCCGAATGCTTCCGGTGGCGCTGATCCCTCCGCTGCTGGCCGGGCTGGTGGTCGCCGGCGTCGGAGCGCTGAGCGCCGGCGCGCTCGCCCCCCGACTGCTGCGGGGCTCGGGCGAGCACGGCGACGCGTTGCTGACGCTCACCTTCGCCGCCGTGCCGGTGGTGGTGGCGATGACCCTGCTGCTGGCCGCGCTGCGCTGCGTGCGACCCATCCGCGCGTACGTCGGCGTGCAGTTCCTCCTGCTGCCGGTGGCCCGCCCGGCGCTTGTCGGCGCCGCAGCGCTGGTCGGCGGCGGCCTGCTCGCCGGCATGACCGGCTGGCTGGTGCCGGCGGCGCTGGCGCTGCTGGCCTGCCTCACCCTGGTGGCCGGCCCGCTCGGCCTGGGCCGGGGCGCGGCTCTGCGACCGGGCCGGGCCGACTGGTCGACGTTCTGGCGTTTCGCGCTGCCCCGGGCCGCCTCGGCGGCCATCGACGCGGGCAGCATGTGGGTGGGGGTGCTGCTGACGTCGGTGCTTGCCGGCCCGGCCGACGCGGGTGTCTTCGGCGCGGTCGGCCGGTACGTGCTTGCCGGTCAGCTCGCCATGCAGGGGCTGCGGGTGGCGGTGTCACCGCAGCTGTCCCGGCTGCTGGGGCGTGGTGAGCGGGCCGCCGCGGCCGCCGTGCACCGGCAGTTGACGACCTGGGGGCTGGTGCTGTCCTGGCCGGTGTACCTGCTGCTCGCGGTGTTCGCGCTCGCGTTCCTGCAACTGTTCGGCCCGGAGTTCACCGCCGGCGTGCCGGCCATGACCGTGCTCGCGCTGGCGATGCTTGTGAACACCGGCGTGGGCAACGTGCAGAGCCTGCTGCTGATGGGCGGGCGCAGCGGCCTGCATCTGGTGTCCACACTGGCCGGGCTCACCGTGACCGTCTCGCTCGGGCTCTGGCTGATCCCCGGGCACGGCGCGACGGGCGCGGCGTTCGCCTGGGCCGCCGGTATCGCCACCGAGAACCTCACCGCCGCCGCGTTCGCCCGTGCGGTGGTCGCCGAGCCGCTTGTCGACGCCGCGACGCTGCGCGCGGCGGCGGCCACCCTCGGCGGGGTGGGCCTCGCGGCGGGGATCGGCGTGCTGGCCGGGGGCCGTGGCCTGTCCGGCCTGGCTGTGGCGCTGGGCGTGTTGCTGGCCGGTTGCGTCGGCATGTTGACGTTGCCCCGGGTGCGCGCCGGCATCCGGGTGACCATGAGGCAGATCCGTGGGTCCGACGACGCGGTCACGGCCGCCCGGTCGGCCCCGGAATCGACGAGAGGCAGGTGAGGGCCATCGTGGCGTCCATCCGTGACCGGGTCAAGCAGCTGGTGCCAACCCAGGTGACCACCCGGGTGCGAGAGTCCCTGGTCGACTACGGGGTACGCACCAGTGATCGCCGGCCACTGCCGGATTTCCTGATCATCGGCACCAAGCGGGGCGGCACCACCTCCCTGTGGAACTACCTCCTCCAGCATCCCCTGGTGCCCCGGCTGTTTCCCGCGTGGAACACCAAGTCGGCGCACTACTTCGAGGAGCACTGGGGTCGCGGCGAGGCGTGGTACCGCTCGCACTTCCCGACCGAGCGGCAGCGCGACGCCCTCACGAAGCGGCACGGCGGGCCGGTCCGGGTCGGCGAGGCCGCCCCGCTCTACATGTTCCACCCGCTCGCCGCGCAGCGGGTCGCCGCGCTGATGCCGACGGTGAAGCTGATCGTGCTGCTGCGCGACCCGGTCGAGCGGGCGTACTCGCACTGGAAGGAGCGCCGCACCCACGGCATCGAGCCGCTGGACTTCGCCGAAGCGCTGGCCGCCGAGCCGGAGCGCACAGCGGGGGAGCGGGAACGGCTCATCGCCGAGCCGGAGGCGTTCAGCGAGGCGTACGACTGGTACACGTACCGGGCCCGGGGGCGTTACCTGGAGCACCTGGAGCCGTGGTTGGAGCGCTTCGACTCCGGGCAGATCCTCTTCCTGCCCAGCGAGGACCTGTACCGCGACTCCCGTGCCACCTATCAGCGCACCCTCGACTTCCTCGGGCTGCCCCCGTACGACCTGCCGAACTTCAAGGTCTACAACGACAGGCGCTCCGCTCCGCTGGAGCCGGCGCTGCGCGCCGAGTTGACCGACTACTACCGCCCGTACAACGACGCGCTGCGCGAGCGGCTCGGGTTGGACCTCGACTGGGCGGACCGGGCGGCGTGACGACCGGGGTCACCCCGGCGACCGATCCCCGATCCCGGGTGGACGGGCTGGGCTGGGTGAGCCGCGCGGTGTTCCCGGACGACCGGGTCGGTCTGACGGTGGGTGGCACGCTGCCGGCCGGGCATCGGGCGGTGGCCCGGTACGCGGTGGTGCCGTCGGTGGCCCGGGCCCGGTTCCTCGTGCCGCTGGGCGCACCCCGGGCCGGCGCGGCGTCGTTGCTGGCGTACAACGCGTTGCGGCCGCCGAAGGTGCGGGCGCTGCGGGCGGCGCTCGGCGGGCTGGCCCGGTTCGGCGGGGCGGGTCTGGCGCCGTTTCCGACGCTCACCGTCTCGGTGCCGGTGGGGGCGCCCGTGGCCGAGTTGCTGCTGACCGAGCGGCTCGCCGCCGCGCTGGGCGGTACGCCGCTGTTGGCCGCGTGCGGGGTCCGCCCGCCGGATCCGAACGTCAAACCCACCCTGCAACTGTTCACAGTCGACGGTCGCCCGCGTGGCTACGCGAAGATCGGCTGGAACGACGCCACCCGGGCGCTTGTCACCGCCGAGGCGAGCGCCCTGCGGGAGTTGCGGGCGGTGAGCGGCGTCGCCGACCATCCGGTGCCGCCGGGGCTGCTCACCGAGACGGCGTGGGCCGGCCAGGCGGTCGCGGTGATCGAACCGCTGCCGCCCGACGTACGCGGTGTGCCGGCCGACGACCCGCCCCGGATCGCGGCGCTGCTCGCGGTCGCCCGCCGGGGCGCCCCGGCCGGGACGCCCCGACCGCTGGCCTCCTCGACGTTCCTGACCCGGCTGGCCGCCCAGGCCGAGCGGGCCGCCACGGCCGAGCCGACCGGGGCGCGGGCGGTGGCGGCGGTCGCCGCGCTGGCCCGCCGGCACGGCGACACGGCCGTCGAGTTCGGCCACTGGCACGGCGACTGGGTGCCGTGGAACCTGGGCACGCACGACGGCCGGCTGGTGGCCTGGGACTGGGAGCACAGTGGCCCGGACGTGCCTGTCGGCTTCGACCTGGCGCACGACGCCTTCCAGCGGTCGCTGGTGCTGCGCGCCGAACCGGCGGCGGTGGCCGCCGCGGCGGTGGACGACCAGGTGGATCGGCACGGCGGGCGGCTGGGCCTGGGCCCGGCGCAGTGCCGGCTGGTGGCCGACGCGTACCTGCTGGAGATGTGGCTGCGGACGTGGCGGCTGGCGGACGCCGGCGCCGGGTGGAACGGCGCGCTGCATCCCGCACTGTTGGACGTCATCGAGAAACGACATAGCGACTGAACCGGAGACAGCGCGACGCCGGGTGCGCGTCGTAGAGTGACGACAAAATGGCAGGTCGTGATGACGATCAATGGGCCGTGGGGTCGACAGTGGGCCTGACCACGCCGAGTGGAGATCGTCGCCTCGTCCGGTCGCGCTATTCAACGACCGGGAAACCTGTGATCTGCTTCTGCCTGGCGTGAATCGGAATTCCAAGCGGACTTGTGGGGAGTCGCGTGGACACGAACGACGAGGACAATTCGTCGGTGCTGCTGCTGGTGGGTTCCAGCGGCGGACACCTGGCCCAACTACTCGCCCTGCGGCCCTGGTACGAACGGTGGCGGCGCTGCTGGGTCACTTTCGACACACCGGAGGCGGTGTCGCTGCTGGCCGGCGAGGACCTGGTTCCGGCGCACCATCCGACCACGCGCAACGTGCCGAACCTGCTGCGCAACGCGCGACTGGCCTGGCGCGTGCTGCGCGGGCGGCGGGTCGCGGCCGTGGTCACCACCGGCGCCGGCGTGGCCGTGCCGTTCGTGGTGCTGGCCCGCCTGCGTCGCATCCCGACCGTCTACATCGAGGTGTACGACCGGATCGACACCCCGACACTCACCGCCCGGCTCTGCCGCCCGTTCCTGTCCGCGATGCTCGTGCAGTGGGACGAGCAGCGCCGGCAGTATCCGGAGGCCACAGTCGTCGGGACGCTCCTGTGAGCGGGGAGGCGGGCACGGCCCGCCGCGACACCGCCGCCGACGGGTCCCGACTGCCGCGCCAGCGCGACACCACGGACGTCGGGCAGACCCGGCTGCTCGTCGCCGTCGGCACCGACAAACACCCCTTCGACCGGCTCGTCGACTGGTTGGCGCAGTGGCACGCGCAGGCCGGCCCGGTCGGGTTGACGGTGCAGCACGGGCACACGGCGGCGCCGCCGCTGCCCGGTGCGGTGCCCTTCCTCGGCCACGACGCCCTGCAGGAGGCGATGGCCGACGCCGACCTGGTGGTGTGCCACGGCGGCCCGGCGACGATCCTGGAGGCCCGCCGGCACGGCCACCTGCCCATCGTGGTGCCGCGCGACCCGTCGCACGGCGAACACGTCGACGACCACCAGCAGCTCTTCGCCCGCCGGCTCGGCGCGGCCGGGCTGGTGGCGCTCTGCGAGACCCGGGAGGCGCTGCACGACGCGCTCGCCGCCGGGCAGGCCGACCCCTCCCGGTACGCGGTCGCCGCCGACCCGGCCGCGCACGAGGCCCGCCGCGCGGCCGTCGCCCGCGTCGGGCAGATCGTGGATGACCTGGTGGCCCGGTCGACCCGGCGCCGACCCCGCTGGCGGACCTGGCCGCGCCCCGGCCAGGGTACGGAGGAGACCCGATGACCCCAGCGCCGAGCGTCAGCGTCGTGGTGCCCACCCGGGACCGCCCCGAGCTGCTGCGGGCCGCCCTCGCGGCGATCCTCGCCCAGGAGTACCCGGGGCGGATCGAGGCCGTCGTCGTGTTCGACCAGTCCACGCCCGACGAGTCGCTGACCGGCCTGGCCGGGCCGGACCGGGCGGTGCGGGTCATCGGCAACGGGCGGGCGCCGGGGCTGGCCGGGGCGCGCAACAGCGGCACCCTCGCCGCCGGGGGTGAGCTGATCGCGTTCTGCGACGACGACGACGAGTGGCTGCCGGGCAAGCTGGCCGCCCAGGTCGACGCCCTGGCCGCCGACCCGGCGGCCGAGTTCGTCTGCTGCGGCATCCGGGTGAGCTACGACGGGCACACGGTCGACCGGGTGCTCGACAAGGAGCGGATCACCCTCGACGACCTCCTGCGGGACCGGTTGACCGAGCTGCACCCGTCCACCTTCCTGATCCGCGCCACGGCGCTGCGCGACGGCTTCGGCCTGGTCGACGAGGAGATCCCGGGCAGTTACGCCGAGGACTACGAGTTTCTGTTGCGGGCCGCCCGCAGCGCGCCGCTGATCAACCTGCCGACGCCGTCGGTGCTGGTGCGCTGGCACAAGCGCTCGTACTTCGCGCAGCGCTGGGACACCATCTCGGAGGCGTTGCAGTGGCTGCTGCGGCGCTACCCGGAGTTCGCCACCCAACCGGCGGGCGCGGCCCGGGTCAGCGGGCAGATCGCGTTCGCCCACGCCGCCTCCGGTGATCGCCGGGGCGCGCTGCGGTGGGCGCGACGCACCCTGCGCAGCAACCCTCGCGAGCCGCGCGCCTACCTGGCGATCGCGGTCGCCGGTCGGGTGGTCCGGGCCGACGCGGTGCTGCGTACCCTGCACAAACGCGGCCGGGGCATCTGATCCGTCGCGCGGGGCGTCCTGCGCAGCCGCCCTGCGGACGGTTCCGGCCGTCCGCAGGGCGGGACGCGGCGGGCAGCGCGACGCGTCTGTCGCGCGCCGTGACAGACTGACAGGTGTGTTGCGCTGGCTGACTGCAGGTGAATCGCACGGTCCCGCCCTCGTCGCGTTGATGGAGGGGGTGCCGGCCGGCGTCGAGGTGGGCACCACCGAGATCGCGGGTGAGTTGGCCCGCCGTCGGCTGGGCTACGGCCGTGGGGCCCGGATGTCGTTCGAGCAGGACGAGATCGAGGTGATCGGCGGGCTGCGGCACGGCGTGACCCTGGGCAGTCCGGTGGCGATCCGGGTGGGCAACTCCGAGTGGCCGAAGTGGCGCACGGTGATGGCCGCCGACCCGGTCGACCCCGACGAGCTGGCCCGGCAGGCCCGCAACGCCCCGCTGACCCGCCCCCGGCCCGGCCACGCCGACCTTGCCGGGATGCAGAAGTACGGCCACCACGACGCGCGGCCGATCCTGGAGCGCGCCAGCGCCCGGGAGACCGCCGCCCGGGTTGCCGTCGGCACCGTCGCCAAGGCGTTGATCCGGCAGGCCCTGGGCATCGAGATCGTCTCGCACGTCGTCGAGCTGGGGCCGGTGGCCGCGAAACCCGGGCTGCGCCCGACCCCGCAGGACGCCGACCGGATCGACGCCGACCCGCTGCGCTGCCTCGACCCGGAGGCCAGCGCCCTGATGGTCGCCGAGGTCGATGCCGCGAAGAAGGCCGCCGACACCCTCGGCGGCGTGGTGGAGGTGCTGGCGTACGGGGTGCCGCCGGGCCTGGGCAGCCACGTCCAGTGGGACCGCAAGCTCGACGCCCGGCTGGCCACGGCGCTGATGTCGATCCAGGCGATCAAGGGAGTGGAGATCGGCGACGGGTGGCAGCAGGCCCGTTCCCGCGGCTCCGAGGCGCACGACGAGATCATCCCGTCGGCCACCGGCGTCCGCCGCGTCACCGACCGGGCCGGCGGTCTGGAGGGCGGCATCACCACCGGCGAGCCGCTGCGGGTGCGTGCCGCCATGAAGCCGATCTCCTCGCTGAACCGGGCGCTGGCCACCGTGGACGTCGTCACGGGCGAGCCGGCGACCGCCATCAACCAGCGCTCCGACGTCTGCGCGGTGCCCGCGGCCGCGGTCGTCGCCGAGGCGATGGTGGCGCTCGTGCTGGCGGAGGCGGCCACCGAGAAGTTCGGCGGTGACTCGGTCGCCGAGATCCGCCGCAACCTGGCCGGCTACCTCGACGCGCTGGTCATCCGCTGATGGCGCCGGTCGTGGTCCTGGTCGGGGTGCCCGGCTGCGGCAAGACCACAGTGGGGCAGGCGCTCGCCGCCACCCTCGGCGTGGAGTTCCGGGACACCGACGCCGACATCGAGCAGCTGGCCGGCAAGGCCATCCCGGAGATCTTCATCGACGAGGGTGAGGAGCACTTCCGAGCCCTGGAGCGGGCCGCCGTGGCGGCGGCACTCGCCGCCGGCTCCGGTGTGCTCGCGCTCGGCGGCGGCGCCGTGCTCGCCGAGGAGACCCGGGCCGCCCTGGTGGGGCACCGGGTCGTGCACCTCTCGGTGGAGCTGCCCGACGCGGTGAAGCGGGTCGGGCTCGGCGCGGGCCGGCCGCTGCTGGCGATCAATCCGCGCGCCACCCTCAAGCACCTCATGGATCAGCGCCGGCCGCTCTACGCCGAGGTGGCCACCGAGACGGTGATCACCGACGGCCGCCCCCCGGCGGCGGTAGTCGCCGAGATCGCCGCGCTGCTTCCCCGCTGACCCCTGCCGGCCCCGCGCCGGGCCTGCGCTTATTCCTGGGCGACGGCGTCGAGCACGTCGGCGAGGCCCTTCGGCTCGCTGAGCATCGGCCAGTGCCCGGTGGGCAGCTCGAACAGCCGGCCACCGGCCAGCCCGGTGAAGTACGGGTGCCCCTGGTCGATCATCTCGCGCACCACCGCTAGCGGGAAGGTGCTCGCGACGAGCGCGGTCGGCACCGGGCGGCCACCCGTGCGGCGTACCGGATCTGTCGCCGTGCGCAGGGGCTGCGGCGTGGCACGCTCGCGCAGGAGGGCCAGCGTCGGCTCGTCCAGGCCGGCCAGGTTTGTCGGGTCGGCCGCCGGGTCCCAGGCCGGCGGTGGCAGCAGGTGCCCGTCGCCGATCGCCGCGCGCAGCCGCTGCCGTTCCTCCGGCGGCACCGTGTCGAACTGTGCGGTGCCGTCCGGCAGCGGCCCACTCTCCACGTAGACCACCCGGGCGATGCGGTTCGGGATGCGGTCGGCCACCTGCGCCACCGGCATGCCGCCGCCCGAGTGCCCGACGAGCAGCACGTCGCGCAGATCCTCCACCTCGATCAGCCGGACGATGTCGGTGGTGTGCGTCTCCAGGGTCACCTCCGGCCCGGCGAGGTGGTGGCGCTCGGCCACCCCGGTCAGCGTCATCGGGTGGACGTCGTGCCCTCGCGCGCGCAGCAGACCGGTCACCTCCCGCCATGCCCACGCGCCCAACCAGAATCCCGGTACCAGGACGAACGTCGCCATCTGTCGCTCCTTCTCTCGGCTACCGACCGACCGTACGATCGAATCCGGACAGGATCCGCCCGGTTTGAAGGAGTGACCCGTGTCGCATCCCGCCGGTCGGGTGCTGGCCCTGCTCGAACTGCTCCAGGCCCGGCACCGGGCGACGGCCGGCGAGCTGGCCAGCCGGCTCGGTGTGGACGAACGGACCGTCCGCCGGTACGCGGCCACCCTGGTCGAGCTGGGCATCCCGGTGCTCGCCGACCGGGGCCGCCACGGCGGCTACCGCCTGCACCACGGGTTCAAGCTGCCGCCGCTGATGCTCACCGACGACGAGGCGGTGGCCGTGCTGCTCGGCCTGATCGTCGCCGAACGGGTCGGGCTGGCCACCGAGCTGCCCGCCACGGCGACCGCGCTGGCGAAGATCCACCGGGTGCTGCCGGCGGCGCTCGCCGACCGGCTGACCGCCGTGCAGGAGCACCTCGGCTTCACCCTGCGGCGGCCCGAGCCCCGGGCGCGTCCGGCGTCGGGCACCCTGCTGGCCCTGGCCGCGGCCGCCCGGCACCGGCAGCGCGTGAGCCTGGACTACCGATCCTGGCGCGGTGAGCGGTCGCATCGTGAGCTGGACCCGTACGGGCTGGTCTTCCACGCCGGCCGCTGGTACGTCACCGGCCACGACCACCGGCGTGGGGAGGTACGCACATTCCGACTGGACCGCATCGGGGCCGTCACGCCCGGCGAAGCGACGTTCACGGTGCCGGACGGCTTCGACGCGGTGGCGTGGCTGACCCGGTCGCTGGCGGGCGTGCCCTACCGGCACGAGGTCGAGGTGCTGCTGGAGACCGACCTGGTCACCGCCCGGCGACGCATCCCGCCCAGCGCGGCCGAGCTGACCGCCAGCGGCGACGGGGTGCTGCTGCGGGCCCGGGCGGAGAGCCTTCCGGGCATGGCGGCGCTGCTCGCCGGGCTGGGCTGCGCGTTCACCGTGCGACACCCGGAGGCGTTGCGCGCCGCCGTGGCCGAGCACGCGCGCCTGCTGGCCGAGTGGGCCGCCCGGCCAGCAGGTGGACAGACGCCGTCGCCACGCCGTCCGCTGGACTAGGCTGCCGGCGATGAACGAGGTGACCCGGATTCCGGTCGGCGGCGAACGGCCGTACGACGTGCTGGTGGGACGCGACCTGCTGGACGCGCTCCCCGGGCTGCTGCCCGGGGCGACCCGGGTGGCGGTGCTGCACACGCCCCCGCTCAAGGCCCTGACGGACGCGATCGGGGAACGGCTGCGCGCGGCAGGCGTCGAGCCACTGGCGATCGAGGTGCCCGACGCGGAGTCGGGCAAGCAGATCGACGTGGCGGCCGCCTGCTGGGACCGGCTGGGGGCGGCCGGCTTCACCCGTACCGACGCGGTGGTCGGGGTCGGCGGCGGCGCGGTGACCGACCTGGCCGGCTTCGTCGCGGCCTGCTGGCTGCGCGGCGTGCGCTGGGTGCCGGTGGCCACCTCGCTGCTGGGCATGGTGGACGCCGCCGTGGGCGGCAAGACCGGGATCAACACCGCCGCCGGCAAGAACCTGGTCGGCGCGTTCCACCCGCCGGTCGGCGTGCTGGCCGACCTGGCCACCCTGGACAGCCTGCCCGCCGTCGACCTGGCGGCCGGGCTGGCCGAGGTGGTCAAGTGCGGCTTCATCGCCGACCCGGTGATCCTGGATCTCGTCGAGCGTGACCCGGCGGCGGCCACCGACCCGCGCGGGCCGGTGACCCGGGAGCTGATCGAGCGGGCCATCCGGGTCAAGGCCGACGTGGTCGCCGGCGACCTGCGCGAGTCGGGCCTGCGGGAGGTGCTCAACTACGGTCACACCCTGGCCCACGCCATCGAGCAGGTCGAGGGTTACCGCTGGCGGCACGGCCACGCGGTGGCCGTTGGTCTGGTGTACGCCGCCACGCTGGCCCGGCTCGCCGGCCGGCTGGACACGGCGACCGCCGACCGGCATCGGCGCACCCTGGCCGCGCTCGGCCTGCCGGTGAGCTACCCCGCCGACGCCTGGCCGCGACTGTTGGCCGTCATGCGGGTGGACAAGAAGGCCCGGGGCAGCCGGTTGCGGTTCGTGGTGCTGGACGCGCTGGCCCGCCCGGCGATGCTGGAGGGCCCGGACGACGCGCTCCTGGAGGCTGCGTACCGCGAGGTGGCCACCCCGTGAAGGTGTACGTGTTGAACGGGCCGAACCTGGGCCGGCTGGGCACCCGGGAGCCCGCCGTGTACGGCTCGACGAGCTACGCCGACCTCGTGGCGCTCTGCGCGGCGACCGGCCGGGAGCTGGGGCTGGACGTGACGGTCCGGCAGACCGACGCCGAGCACGAGCTGCTCGGCTGGCTGCACGCCGCCGCCGACGAGGGCGCCGCAGTGGTGCTCAACCCGGCCGCCTGGTCGCACTACTCGTACGCGGTGCGCGACGCCTGCGCCATGCTGCGCGGGCCGCTGGTGGAGGTGCACCTCTCCAACATCCACGCCCGCGAGGAGTTCCGGCACCACTCGGTGGTCTCCGCGGTGGCGACCGGGGTGATCTGCGGCCTCGGCATCGACGGCTATCGCCTCGCCCTGCACCACGTGGCCGCCCGAGGCGCCTGACCACCGGCCTCCTGTCCGACGCCGGCTTGTCCCCGCTGGTGTTCAACCCCCACCGGCTGCTTCCCACCGGCTGTGACAAATCACTGATTGTGAACGCTAACGTCGTTGCTGAGCGTCACCCCTGTTCACCACGTCCGGGGCTGGAGCATGTCCCTGCTCAGGTCCTTTGCTCTGCTTCAACTGACGCAACAGGGCCGTGAACTGCAGATTTGCCGGTTGTGTCGTACCGAGGCCGGCCGGCTGGCCGGCACGTTGGGTGACTGGTGCGCCGGTTGAAGCAGAGCAAAGGGTCCGAGGAGGGCGAACGAACACCACCCGACGGTTGCGCTCCGTAACCAATGTGGGCGTCGATGTCCGGCGGTCGGCTCCCGCCCACGTAGGGCGGTCAGCAGGTCTCGGCGCAGCTAGTAGACTCGTAAGGTCTGTCCGCCAATTGATGATCAAGGCAGGAAATGGCCTCCACCAACGACCTCAAAAACGGCCTGGTACTCAACCTGGACGGCGAGCTCTGGGCCGTCGTCGAGTTCCAGCACGTCAAGCCCGGTAAGGGTGGCGCGTTCGTACGCACCACGCTGAAGAACGTGCTGTCCGGGAAGGTGGTCGACAAGACCTTCAACGCGGGCACCAAGGTCGAGACCGCGACCGTGGACAAGCGCACGATGCAGTATTTGTACGCCGACGGCGAGGACTTCGTCTTCATGGATCTGGAGACCTTCGACCAGATCACCGTGCCCGGTGGCACCGTCGGTGAGGCAGCCAACTACCTGCTGCCCGAGGCGGAGGCGACCGTCGCCCAGCACGAGGGTGTGCCGCTCTACATCGAGCTGCCCACCAGCGTCGTGCTGGAGGTCACCTACACCGAGCCCGGCCTGCAGGGCGACCGTTCGACCGGCGGCACCAAGCCGGCGACCGTGGAGACCGGTGCCACCGTGCCGGTTCCGCTGTTCATCACCACCGGTGAGAAGATCAAGGTCGACACCCGCGACGGCCGTTACCTCGGCCGCGCCTGATGGCTGAGGGTCCCAAGCAGCAGATGCCGGCGCGCCGCAAGGCGCGCAAGCGGGCGCTGGACGTCCTCTACGAGGCCGACCTGCGGGATCGGCCGCCCGTCGAGGTCCTGGCCGGCTACCTCCAGCGCATCGAACAGCCCCGCCCGGAGCACCTGGGTTACGCGGTGGGCCTGATCGAGGGGGTCGCCGAGCACCTCAACCGCATCGACGAGCTGATCGCCAGCTACGCCGAGGGTTGGACGTTGGAGCGGATGCCGGTGGTCGACCGCAACCTGGCCCGGATCGCCGTCTACGAGTTGCTCTACGTCGACGAGATCGACGACGCGGTGGCGATCAGCGAGGCCGTCGAGCTGGCCCGGCAGATGTCCACCGACGATTCGCCGCGGTTCCTCAACGGCGTGCTCGGCCGCATCGCCGAGTACGCCACCCGCTGAGCTACCGCGTACCCGCACGCAAAAGAAGGGCCCGTGCCAACCGGCACGGGCCCTTCTTTTGGTGAAGCGACAGCTCAGGAGGCGAAGAACGCCCGGGGGTCGGCCACCAGCACGCCGTGCTCGGTGAGCCGCTCGATCAGACCCGACGGTGAGGCGTCGTAGACGATCGCGAGCGCACGCAGGTCGTCGGCGCGGATGGAGAGCACCCGGCCGTTGTAGTCACCGCGCTGCTGCTGGATGGCGCGGGCGTAGCGGGCGACATAGGCCAGGTCCTCGGAGGCCTCGTCGTAGAGCCGCTCCAGGTCCAGGACGATCTTGCTGGTGGGCTCGTGCCGGACGCCGCTGCCGTCGGGCAGCAGTTCCGAGACGGGGACACGGTAGAACTCGGCCAGCTCGGCCAGACGGGACACCGTCACGGCCCGGTCGCCGCGCTCGTACGAGCCGACCACCACGGCCTTCCATCGCCCGTTCGACTTCTCCTCCACACCCTGCAGGGAGAGGCCCTGCTGCTGGCGGATGGAGCGCAGGCGTGCGCCCAGAGATTTGGCGTATTCAGAGGGCATTCGGACACTCCCAGTGCTGCTCGGGGTTCTCCCGTCGATCGCTACGGAGCGTGACGGTACGGGGAATGCGACACGTGGTCAAGTGGTCGTGACCTTACCGTTGGGGAGCACCGAGGGAGTTATCCCCATTTCGTGTGCCTGATCCGATGGTCAGCGGCCGCTGTCCGTCGGCCCGGTGACCACTGGTAACGTGGCGTGAAGCCCCGGTCAGGTCTGCTCGCGCGAGCCGGCCGGAGGTGCCCGACATCCTTTAACGACCCGTCCCGTGAGGCGGGGAAGGAGGTCCGCCGTGGCATACCCACCGGCTGCCCGCTCGTCACCACCGCGACAACCCTCGGTGAAGGTGATCCTCGCCAGCGCCGACGTGCAGCGAGTGGTCGACCGCATCGCCCACCAGATCCTGGAGAAGACCCAGGGCGCCGCCGACACCGTGCTGCTCGGGATTCCCACCCGGGGAGCGCCCCTCGCGCGGCGGCTCGCCTCCCGGATCAGCACCTTCGAAGACGTCGTCGTCCCGGTCGGTGTGCTCGACATCACGCTGTACCGCGACGACCTGCGCCGGCACGCCACCCGCGCGATCGGCCCGACCCAGGTGCCCACCGGCGGCATCGACGGCAAGCGGGTGATCCTCGTCGACGACGTGCTCTTCTCCGGGCGCACCGTGCGCGCCGCGCTCGACGCGCTCAACGACGTGGGCCGCCCGGCGTCGGTGCAGCTCGCCGTCCTGGTCGACCGCGGCCACCGCGAGCTGCCGATCCGCGCCGACTACGTCGGCAAGAACATCCCGACGGCGCTCGCCGAGAGCGTCAAGGTGACGCTCGCCGAGATCGACGGCGCCGACGAGGTCAAGTTGTACGGGGGACCCACCTCATGATCAGGCACCTGCTCTCCGGCGCGGACCTGGACGCCGACACCGCCACCGAGATCCTGGACACCGCCGCCGAGATGGCCACGGTCGCCGGCCGCGAGATCAAGAAGCTGCCCGCCCTGCGCGGCCGGACGGTGGTGAACCTCTTCTACGAGGACTCCACCCGCACCCGGATCTCGTTCGAGGCGGCGGCGAAACGGCTCAGCGCCGACGTGATCAACTTTTCGGCGAAGGGGTCCAGCGTCGCCAAGGGCGAGAGCCTGAAGGACACGGCGCTGACCCTGCAGGCCATGGGCGCCGACGCGGTCGTCGTGCGGCACCCCGCCTCGGGCGCCCCGCACCGGCTCGCGAACTGGGTGGACGGGTCGGTGGTCAACGCCGGCGACGGCACGCACGAGCACCCCACCCAGGCGCTGCTCGACGCGTACACCATGCGGGCCCGGCTGGGCCGGCTGGCCGGCCTGTCGGTCGCTGTGGTCGGGGACGTGCTGCACTCCCGGGTGGCCCGCTCCAACGTCCTGCTGCTGTCCACCCTCGGCGCGAAGGTCACCCTGGTCGGCCCGCCCACGCTCATCCCCGTCGACATCGCCGGCGCCCTCGCCCCGGGCACCGACGTGTCCTACGACCTCGACGCGGTGCTGCCCGACGTCGACGTGGTGATGATGCTGCGGGTGCAGCGGGAGCGGATGAAGGACTCCTACTTCCCCTCCGCGCGCGAGTACTCCCGCCGCTACGGGCTGGACGGCCCGCGGATGCGCCGCCTGCCCGAGCACGCGATCGTCATGCACCCGGGCCCGATGAACCGGGGGATGGAGATCACCCCCGAGGTGGCCGACTCACCCCGCTCCACAATCGTCGAACAGGTCACCAACGGGGTCTCCGTGCGGATGGCTGTTCTTTACCTGCTGCTCGGAGGGAACAACCGGTGACCGCGTACCTCATCACCAGCGTGAGCATCGTCGGCGCCGCGCCGACCGACCTGCTGATCCGCGACGGCGTCGTCGCCGAGGTCGGGCCGGGGCTGTCCGCGCCGGACGCCGTGGTGGTCGACGGCGCCGGGCTGGTCGCCCTGCCCGGCCTGGTCGACCTGCACACCCACCTGCGCGAGCCCGGCCGGGAGGACGCCGAGACCGTGGAGTCCGGGTCCCGGGCGGCGGCGCTTGGCGGCTACACCGCGGTCTGCGCGATGGCGAACACCTCGCCGGTCGCGGACACCGCAGGCGTCGTCGAGCAGGTCTGGCGGCTCGGCCGGGAGGCCGGGCTCGTCGACGTGCAGCCGGTCGGCGCGGTCACCGTCGGGCTGGCCGGCGAGCGCCTGGCCGAGCTGGGCGCGATGGCCGACTCCGCGGCCCGGGTGCGGATTTTCTCCGACGACGGGCACTGCGTCGCCGACCCGTTGCTGATGCGCCGGGCCCTGGAGTACGTCAAGGCGTTCGACGGGATCATCGCCCAGCACGCCGAGGAGCCCCGCCTCACCGAGGGCGCCCAGATGCACGAGGGTGAGGTCTCCACCCGGCTCGGTCTGATCGGCTGGCCGGCGGTCGCCGAGGAGGCGATCATCGCCCGGGACGTGCTGCTGGCCGAGCACGTGGGCAGCCGCCTGCACGTCTGCCACGTCTCCACCGCCGGCAGCGTCGAGGTGCTGCGCCAGGCCAAGGCCCGTGGCGTACGCGTCACCGCCGAGGTCACCCCGCACCACCTGCTGCTCACCGACGAGCGTGCGGAGAGCTACGACCCGGTCTTCAAGGTCAACCCGCCGCTGCGCACGGCCGCCGACATCGCCGCCCTGCGGTCCGCGCTCGCCGACGGCGTCATCGACATCATCGCCACCGACCACGCCCCGCACGCCGTGGAGGACAAGGAGTGCGAGTGGGCGTACGCCCGGCCGGGGATGCTCGGTCTGGAGACGGCCCTGTCCATCGCGCTGGACGTGCTCGGCCCGGAGTGGGACCTGATCGCCGAGCGGATGTCGCGTACCCCCGCCCGGATCGCCGGGCTCACCGGTCACGGCGTCGACCCGGCGCCCGGCGTGCCGGCCAACCTGACAGTGGTCGACCCGGCCGCCCGCCGCACCATCGAGCCGACGGAGCTTGCCAGCCGCAGTCGCAACACCCCGTACGCCCGCATGACGCTGCCGGGTCGCATCGTGGCGACCTTCCTGCGCGGCGAGCCGACGGTCCTGGACGGAAAGGCAGTCAAGTGAGCAAGCGCAGACCCGCGATCCTGGTGCTAGAGGATGGGCGCACGTTCCCCGGCGAGGCGTACGGCAGCGTCGGCGAGACCTTCGGCGAGGCGGTCTTCAACACCGGCATGACCGGCTACCAGGAGACGCTCACCGACCCGTCCTACCACCGGCAGGTGGTGGTGCAGACCGCCCCGCACATCGGCAACACGGGCGTCAACGGCGAGGACGACGAGTCCGGTCGGATCTGGGTGGCCGGTTACGTCGTCCGCGACCCGGCCCGCATCGGCTCCAACTGGCGGGCCACCGGCAGTCTGGAGGACCGCCTCGCCACCGAGGGTGTGGTGGGCATCAGCGGCGTGGACACCCGGGCGTTGACCCGGCACCTGCGCGAGCGGGGCGCCATGCGGGTGGGCATCTCCAGCGTCGAGAAGGACCCGCAGAACCTGCTGGCCCGGGTCCGGCAGTCACCGCAGATGGTCGGCGCGGACCTGTCCGCCGAGGTGACCACCGCCGAGCCGTACGTCGTCGAGGCGCTCGGCGAGCACCGGTTCACCGTGGCCGCGCTGGACCTGGGCATCAAGCGCAACGTGCCGCGCCGGCTGGCCGCGCGCGGGGTGACCACCCACGTGCTGCCGGCCTCGTCGAGCATCGAGGCTCTGCTGGCCACCGGCGCCGACGCGGTCTTCCTGTCGCCCGGCCCCGGCGACCCGGCCACGGCCGACGGTCCGGTGGCGCTGGCCAGGGAGGCGCTGCGGCGGGAGGTGCCGTTGTTCGGCATCTGCTTCGGCAGCCAGATCCTCGGCCGGGCGCTCGGCTTCGGCACCTACAAGCTGGGCTACGGCCACCGGGGCATCAACCAGCCGGTGCTCGACCGGGCCACCGGCAAGGTCGAGGTGACAAGCCACAACCACGGCTTCGCGGTCAAGGTGCCGGGCGCGGGCGCCGGCGCGGTGGTCCCCGACCAGGTGATCGACACCGACTTCGGCGGTGTGCGGGTGTCGCACGTCTGCCTCAACGACAACGTGGTCGAGGGGCTGCGGGCCGTGGACGTCCCCGCCTTCACCGTCCAGTACCACCCGGAGGCGGCGGCCGGCCCGCACGACGCGGACTACCTCTTCGACCGATTCGCCGAGCTGATCGAGGGCCGGATTCACAGCGGGGGGCGCAGCAATGCCTAAGCGGACCGATCTCAAGCACATCCTCGTGATCGGCTCCGGGCCGATCGTCATCGGGCAGGCCTGCGAGTTCGACTACTCCGGCACCCAGGCGTGCCGGGTGCTGCGCAGCGAGGGCATCCGGGTCAGCCTGGTCAACTCCAACCCCGCCACGATCATGACGGACCCGGAGTTCGCCGACGCCACGTACGTCGAGCCGATCACCCCGGAGTTCGTGGAGCTGGTCATCGCCAAGGAGCGCCCGGACGCGATCCTGGCGACCCTGGGCGGGCAGACCGCGCTGAACACCGCTGTCGCCCTGCATGAGGCCGGCGTCCTGGAGAAGTACAACGTCGAGTTGATCGGCGCGAACATCGACGCCATCAACCGGGGCGAGGACCGTCAGCTGTTCAAGGAGATCGTGGCGAAGGCCGGTGTACGCCTGGGCGTCGACGACCCGGCCGCGCTGGTGCCCCGGTCCCGGGTGTGCCACTCCATGGACGAGGTCGAGGCGACAGTCGCCGAGCTGGGCCTGCCGGTGGTGATCCGGCCGTCGTTCACCATGGGTGGCCTGGGCTCCGGCATGGCGCACACCCCGGAGGACCTGGCCCGCATCGCCGGCGACGGCCTGACCGCCAGCCCGGTGCACGAGGTCCTCATCGAGGAGAGCGTGCTCGGCTGGAAGGAGTACGAGCTTGAGCTGATGCGCGACCGGCACGACAACGTGGTGGTCGTCTGCTCGATCGAGAACCTCGACCCGATGGGCGTGCACACCGGCGACAGCGTCACCGTCGCGCCGGCCATGACGCTCACCGACCGGGAGTACCAGCGCCTGCGCGACCTGGGCATCGCGGTGCTGCGCGAGGTCGGGGTGGACACCGGCGGTTGCAACATCCAGTTCGCGGTCAATCCGGTCGACGGCCGGATCGTCGTGATCGAGATGAACCCCCGGGTGTCGCGCTCCTCGGCGCTGGCCTCCAAGGCGACGGGCTTCCCGATCGCGAAGATCGCCGCCAAGCTGGCCATCGGCTACACCCTTGACGAGATCCCCAACGACATCACGCTGAAGACCCCTGCGGCGTTCGAGCCGGCCCTCGACTACGTCGTGGTGAAGATCCCCCGGTTCGCGTTCGAGAAGTTCCCCGGCGCGGACCCGGAGCTGACCACCACCATGAAGTCGGTGGGCGAGGCGATGAGCCTCGGGCGCAACTTCAGCGAGGCGCTGAACAAGGCGATGCGCTCGATGGAAACCAAGGCCGCCGGCTTCTGGACCGTGCCGGACCCGGCCGACGTCACGCTCGCGGACACTCTCGCCGCGTTGCGTATCCCGCACGACGGCCGGCTGTACACCGTCGAGCGGGCGCTGCGCCTCGGCGCGTCGATCGCCGAGGTCGCCGAGGCCTCCGGCGGGATAGACCCGTGGTTCCTCGACCAGATCGCCGCCCTGATCGAGCTGCGCGCCGAGATCGTCGAGGCGCCGGTGCTCGACGCTGAGCTGCTGCGTCGCGCCAAGCGGGCCGGCCTGTCCGACCGGCAGCTCGCCGCGCTGCGCCCGGAGCTGGCCGCCGAGGACGGAGTACGGACCCTGCGGCACCGCCTCGATGTGCGGCCGGTCTACAAGACCGTGGACACCTGCGCCGCCGAGTTCGAGGCCACCACGCCGTACCACTACTCCACCTACGACCTGGAGACCGAGGTCGCGCCGTCGGACCGGCCGAAGGTGCTGATCCTGGGCTCCGGCCCGAACCGGATCGGGCAGGGCATCGAGTTCGACTACTCGTGCGTGCACGCGGTGCAGGCGTTGCGGTCGGCCGGTTACGAGACTGTCATGGTCAACTGCAACCCGGAGACGGTCTCCACCGACTACGACACCGCCGACCGGCTCTACTTCGAGCCGCTGACGTTCGAGGACGTCCTCGAGGTCTGGCACGCGGAGGACTCCTCCGGTCGTGCCGCCGGCGGACCGGGCGTGATCGGTGTGGTCGTACAGCTCGGCGGGCAGACCCCGCTCGGGTTGGCGCAGCGGCTCAAGAACGCGGGGGTGCCGATCGTCGGCACCTCCCCGGAGTCGATCCACCTGGCCGAGGAGCGGGGCGCGTTCGGCGCGGTGCTGGCCCGTGCCGGGCTCCGCGCGCCGGCGCACGGCATGGCCACGTCCTACGACGAGGCCAAGGCGATCGCCGACGAGATCGGTTACCCGGTGCTGGTCCGGCCGTCGTACGTGCTGGGCGGGCGGGGCATGGAGATCGTCTACGACGACCCGACCCTGCGCGACTACATCGGCCGGGCCACCGACATCTCCGGCGACCATCCGGTGCTGGTGGACCGGTTCCTCGACGACGCCATCGAGATCGACGTGGACGCCCTGTGCGACGCCGACGGCGCGGTCTACATCGGCGGCGTGATGGAGCACATCGAGGAGGCCGGCATCCACTCCGGCGACTCGTCCTGCGCGCTGCCCCCGATCACCCTCGCGGGGTCGCACCTGGCCGAGGTCCGCCGCTACACCGAGGCGATCGCCCGCGGTGTCGGCGTCCGCGGTCTGCTCAACGTGCAGTACGCGCTCAAGGACGACGTGCTCTACGTCCTGGAGGCCAACCCGCGCGCGTCGCGGACCGTTCCGTTCGTCTCCAAGGCGACGGCCGTTCCGCTGGCCAAGGCGGCGGCCCGGATCGCGCTCGGCGCGACCATCGCCGAGCTGCGCGCCGAGGGCCTGCTCCCGGCGACGGGGGACGGGGGCACGATGCCCGCCGACGCGCCGATCGCGGTCAAGGAGGCGGTGCTGCCGTTCAAGCGCTTCCGGACCCGGGCGGGCAAGGGGATCGACTCGCTGCTCGGGCCGGAGATGAAGTCGACAGGCGAGGTGATGGGCATCGACACCAACTTCGGGCACGCCTTCGCCAAGAGCCAGTCCGCCGCGTACGGGTCGTTGCCGACCGCCGGGAAGATCTTCGTCTCGGTGGCGAACCGGGACAAGCGCGGCATGATCTTCCCGATCAAGCGACTGGCCGACCTGGGCTTCGAGATCGTGGCGACCGCCGGCACCTCCGAGGTGCTGCGCCGGCACGGCATCGCCTGCGAGCAGATCCGCAAGCACTACCAGGCCGGCGAGGGTGACGACGCGGTGTCGCTGATCCTCGGCGGCGACGTGGCGCTCGTCATCAACACGCCGCAGGGCTCGGGTGCCAGCGCCCGCTCGGACGGCTACGAGATCCGCAGCGCCGCCGTCACCGCCGACATTCCCTGCATCACCACGGTCCCCGGCGCGGCCGCGGCGGTCATGGGCATCGAGGCGCGCATCCGGGGCGACATGCAGGTCCGTCCTTTGCAGGACCTGCACGCGACGCTGCGGGCGGCCCAGTGACAGTGTTCGAGCGGGTCGTACGGCCGGGGTTGTTCCGCCTCGGCGGCGGGGACGCCGAGGCGGCGCACGAATGGACACTGCGGCGGTTGGCGGCGCTGTCCCGGCGTCCGGTGGCCCTCGCCGCCCTGCGGGCCCGGTACGCGGTCGACGCGCCGCGCACGGTGTTCGGCGTGCGGTTTCCCAACCCGGTCGGGCTGGCCGCCGGCATGGACAAGGACGGCGCCGCGCTGGCTGCCTGGCCGGCGCTCGGCTTCGGCTTCGTCGAGGTCGGCACTGTCACCGCGCACGCCCAGCCGGGCAATCCCCGGCCTCGGCTGTTCCGGCTGCCGGGCAGCGAGGCGGTGATCAACCGGATGGGCTTCAACAACGCCGGGGCCGCCGCGCTCGCCGCCCGGCTGGACGCGCTGCCGCGCCCGATCGGGGTGCCGCTGGGCATCTCGCTGGGAAAGTCCAAGGTGAGCCCGCTCGACGAGGCGGTCGAGGACTACCTCGCCTCGTACCGCGCGCTGCGCGGGCACGGCGACTACTTCGCGGTCAACGTGTCCTCGCCGAACACGCCCGGCCTGCGGTCGTTGCAGGATCGGGCACACCTGGACGCCCTGTTGGCCGCGCTGGTGGGGGAGAAGCCGGTCCTGGTCAAGATCGCACCGGATCTCACCGAGGCGGCGATCGCCGAGCTGCTGGAGGTGTGCCTGGCCCGGGGCGCCGCCGGCGTGATCGCCACCAACACCACGCTGTCCCGGGACGGGCTGGCCTCGGCCGATTCCGCACGTGGCGCCGAGATCGGTGGCCTGTCCGGGCGGCCCCTGACCGGCCGTGCCCGGGACGTGGTCGCCTTCGTGCACTCCGAGACCGGTGGCCGCCTGCCGATCATCGGCGTCGGCGGGGTGCTGGACCCGGACGACGCGGCGCGGATGGTCGACGCCGGGGCGGCCCTGGTGCAGCTCTACACCGGCTTCATCTACCGGGGCCCGACCCTGGTCCGCGCCTCTGCCCGGGCTGCCGCCCGAGCGGCGGCCACAGCGGTGGCGCCGGACCCGGTCGCCGGACGGTGACCCACCCCGGCCCGGTGCTGGCCCGCCCCCAACGCCGGGCCGGCTCCGCGCCGGGCCGGCTCCGGGCTGGCTCTGGGCTGGACCGGGCCGGGCTGGCTCTGGGCTGGACCGGGCCGGGCCGGCTCTGGGCTGGACCGCGCCGGCTCCGCGCCGGGCGCCCACCTCCTTCGCCGTTCCTTTGCTCTGCTTCAACCCACGCAACGGCCGACGTCCGATATCCGGACACCCGGCGTTGCGTCCGTTGAAGCAGAGCAAAGGTGGCGAGGGGCCCCCCGGCCCCGGCCCCCTGACCACCACCACGGCCCGGTACGTCCGGGCCGGAAAGAGGAGTACGTGTGACACCCGAGGAGATCCTGGCCGCCGACCGGGCGCACGTCTGGCATCCGTACGCCGCGCTGCCACCGGCGAACCCGCCGTACGTGGTGCAGAGCGCCGAGGGCGTGCGGCTGACCCTTGCCGACGGGAGGGAGCTTGTGGACGGGATGTCGTCCTGGTGGGCGGCGATCCACGGCTACCGGCACCCGGTGCTGGACGCGGCCGTGACCGACCAGCTCGGCCGGATGAGCCACGTGATGTTCGGCGGCCTCACCCACGAGCCTGCCGTACAGCTCGCCCAAACCCTGGTGGAGCTGGCCCCGGAGGGTCTGGAGCACGTTTTCCTGGCCGACTCCGGCTCGGTCGGTGTCGAGGTGGCGGTGAAGATGTGCCTGCAGTACCAGCGGGCCGTCGGCCGACCCCAGCGACGCCGGTTGGCGACGTGGCGGGGCGGCTACCACGGCGACACGTTCCACCCGATGAGCGTCTGCGACCCGGAGGGCGGGATGCATCACCTCTGGGGTGACGTGCTGCCCCGGCAGGTCTTCGCCCCGGTGCCGCCCGGGGGCTTCAGCGACCCACCCGACGAGGCGTACGTGGCGGCGTTGGCGGAGACGGTGGAGCGGCACGCGCACGAGCTGGCCGCCGTGATCGTCGAGCCCGTCGTCCAGGGTGCCGGTGGGATGCGGTTCCACCATCCGGGTTACCTGCGGGTGCTGCGCGAGGTGACCCGCGCGCACGGGGTGCTGCTGATCTTCGACGAGATCGCGACCGGGTTCGGCCGTACCGGCGCGATGTTCGCCGCCGAGCACGCCGGGGTGGCCCCGGACGTGCTGTGCGTGGGCAAGGCGCTCACCGGTGGCTACCTGACCCTGGCCGCGACGTTGTGCACGGCGGAGATCGCCCGGGGCATCTCCGCCGACGGCGTGCTGGCGCACGGGCCCACGTTCATGGGCAACCCGCTGGCCTGCGCGGTCGCCAACGCCTCCATCGGGCTGCTGCGGGCCGGGGACTGGGCGACGCAGGTGTCCAGGGTCGGCGCCGGCCTGCGCGCCGGCCTGGAGCCGTTGCGCGCCGCCCCGGGCGTGGTCGACGTGCGGGTGCTCGGTGCGATCGGGGTGGTCCAGCTCGACCACGAGGTCGACCTCGGCGCGGCCACCGCGGCGGCCGTCGAGAGCGGCGTCTGGCTGCGGCCGTTCCGCGATCTGATCTACACGATGCCGCCGTACGTCACCGACGACGCCGACCTGGCCCGCATCACGGCCGGGGTGGCGGCGGCGGTGGCGGCCGGCTGAACGTTCCGGTCAACGAGTACGCCGAGGCGGTTCGCCGCCCGGACGAGAAGAGGGGAAGTACGCCGATGGAGAGCTTCGGCAACCGACTGCACCGGGCCATCGCCGAGCGTGGGCCGCTCTGTGTGGGCATCGACCCGCATCCCGGTCTGCTGGCCCGCTGGGGTCTCACGGACGACGTCGACGGCCTGGAACGGTTCGCGGGGACCGTGGTGGACGCCCTCGGTGACCGGGTTGCGGTGGTCAAGCCTCAGTCGGCCTTTTTCGAGCGGTTCGGATCCCGCGGTGTGGCGATCCTTGAGTCAACTATCCGACAGTTACGAGAAGCCGGTTCGCTCGTTCTTCTCGACGTCAAGCGTGGCGACATCGGCTCAACGGTCAGCGCGTACGCCTCCGCGTACCTCGATCCATCCAGCCCGCTGTATGTCGACGCGGTTACGGCCAGTCCCTACCTGGGAGTAGGTTCGCTGGCCCCGATGTTCGAGTTGGCCGCCGAGCACGGCGGCGGCGTCTTCGTGCTGGCCCTCACCTCGAACCCCGAGGGCGCGGCTGTGCAGCGGGCCCGCACGGCCGACGGGCGCACCGTCGCGCAGACCGTGATCGACGAGATTTCGCAGCTCAACCGGGGTGCGGACCCCCTCGGAAGCTTCGGTCTGGTGGTCGGCGCGACCATCGGTGACACCGGTCATGACCTCTCCGGCGTGGGGGGTCCGCTGCTCGCTCCGGGGCTCGGCGCACAGGGTGCGGGTGCCGCCGATCTGCGTACCGTCTTCGGTTCCAGCCTCGCCGCGGTGCTCCCGTCGTACTCCCGGGAGGTCCTGTCGGCGGGACCGGACGCCGACGCTCTGCGGGCCGCCGCGGACCGTGTTCTGGCCGACTGTCGGGCCGTCCTGGCTGCCCGTTGACTGACTGACGGCTCGGTCACTTTGCGGTGATCATCGCGCGCCCACGTTGCCGAAAGCTCCGTTGACCGCTAGTTTTCCCCGCGCTGGGAACCACGGACCCCTTGGTTCACAGCGACACCACGTTTCACAGATGCGGCGGTGCGCCCCGCCCGCCGCGATAGGGACCTGAGGAGAACTGGTGCCGCTCCCGTCACTGACCCCCGAACAGCGCGCTGCCGCGCTCGAGAAGGCCGCGGAGATCCGCAAGGCCCGTGCCGAGCTGAAGGAGCAGCTCAAGCAGGGCAAGACCACTCTCGGTGCCGTCCTCGAGCGGGCCGAGAGCGACGACGTCGTCGGCAAGCTCAAGGTTTCGGCCGTCCTGCAGGCGATGCCGGGCATCGGCAAGATCCGGGCCACCCAGATCATGGAGAAGCTCAAGATCGCGGACAGCCGTCGCCTGCGTGGCCTCGGCGAGCAGCAGCGCAAGGCACTGCTTGGAGAGTTCGCCGCCAACTGAACCTGGCAGCGTGTAGAAACAAGCAGTGAGCACGGATGACGAGGCGCGCCCGGCGGCTCGGCTCACTGTCCTGGCTGGACCTTCGGGTTCCGGCAGGGAGAGTGTCGTCGAGCTCGTTCGGGCGCGTTTCCCGTCCGTGTGGATCCCGGTGCCGGCAACGACAAGGCCGCGCCGGGAGCCGGAGGCCGACGGAGAGCAGCGGGTCTTTCTCGCCCCGGCCGAGTTCGAGCGCCGGGTGGCCACCGGCGACCTGGTGGAGTGGTCGCGGATCGGCGCGTACCACCGGGGCACCCTCTACCCGCCGCTGCGCGTCCGGCTCGACGCCGGGCAGCCGGTCCTACTGCCGCTCGACGTGGCCGGGGCCCGCCTGGTGCGGGCGCGACTGCCCGACACGCGGCTGGTGCTGCTGATCCCGTCCGGGCGCCGGCCCGACGCCGCCGTGGCGGCGGCCTTCACGCACACGCTGACCCACGACCGCACCGATCGGGTCGCCGACGAGCTGGTAGGCTTACTCGGTTCTTCTTATCCGGATCCGGCCTGGTCACGCGTGCGTGGCTGAACGGCCGGCCGCCGTTGAGACTCAGCACCGCGTCCGCGCGGTTCGAAAGACGCAGAGGTTAATTCGTGGGATCCATCGCCAACCCCGAAGGCATCACCAACCCGCCGATCGACGAGCTCCTCGAGAAGACGACGTCGAAGTACGCGCTGGTCATCTTCGCCGCCAAGCGCGCGCGCCAGGTCAACGCCTATTACAGCCAGCTCGGTGAGGGCCTCCTGGAGTACGTCGGCCCGCTCGTCGAGACCACCCCCCAGGAGAAGCCCCTCTCCATCGCCATGCGCGAGATCAACGCGGGCCTGCTCACCGCCGAGCCGACCGACCAGCCGTAAGCCCGCACCCGTCGATGTCCGCCTCGATCGTCCTCGGGGTCGGCGGCGGCATCGCCGCCTACAAGGCGTGTGAGCTGCTGCGACTCTTCACCGAGTCGGGTCATCGGGTCCGTGTCGTGCCGACCGCGTCGGCGCTGCGGTTCGTCGGGGCGCCGACCTGGGCGGCGCTCTCCGGTCAACCGGTCGCCGACGACGTCTGGTCCGACGTGCACGAGGTGCCGCACGTTCGCCTCGGCAAGCAGGCCGACCTCGTGGTGGTCGCGCCGACCACCACCGACCTGCTCGCCAAGGCCGCCCACGGGCTCGCCGACGACCTGCTGACCAACACGCTGCTGACCGCCCGCTGCCCGGTGGTGCTGGCTCCGGCCATGCACACCGAGATGTGGGAGCACCCGGCCACCGTCGCCAACGTCGCCACGCTGCGGGCCCGGGGCGTCCGGGTCATCGAGCCGGCCGTCGGGCGGCTCACCGGCGCCGACACCGGCAAGGGTCGACTGCCCGACCCGGCGGAGATCTTCGCGGTCGCCCGCCAGGTCCTCGCTCGGGGCGTGTCCGCTCCCGCCGACCTGACCGGCCGCCGGCTGGTGGTCACCGCCGGGGGCACCCGTGAGCCGCTGGACCCGGTCCGCTTCCTCGGCAACCGCTCCTCCGGCAAGCAGGGCTACGCCTTCGCCCGGTCGGCTGTCGCCCGGGGAGCGCGGGTCACGCTGATCTCGGCCAACGTGGCCCTCGCCGACCCCGCCGGGGTCGACCTGGTCCGCGTCGGCACGACCGCCGAGCTGCGTGAGGCGACCCTCAAGGCCGCCGTCGAGGCCGACGCGGTCGTGATGGCGGCGGCTCCGGCCGATTTCCGACCGGCGACGTACGCGCCTGGCAAAATCAAGAAGTCGGACGACGGAGTGGCGCCCACCATCGAGCTCGTCACCAACCCGGACATCGCGGCGGAGCTCGGCCAGCGCAAGCGACCGGAGCAGGTGCTTGTGGTGTTCGCCGCCGAGACCGGCGACGCGGAGGCCAACGGCCGGGCGAAACTCGCCCGGAAGCGGGCCGACCTGATCGTGGTCAACGAGGTCGGTGCGGACCTGGTCTTCGGCGCCGACACCAACACGGTGACGGTCATCGGCGCGGACGGCTCGGTGAGCCGCCTGCCGGAGCAGTCCAAGGAGGCCGTGGCCGACACCGTGTGGGATCTCGTCGTGGCGCGGCTGGCCAACCGCTCCTGACGGGTGGAACAGCGCGCGACCGACCCCGACACCGGCCGCAGCGGTGACTAGACTGCCGCGGAACGACCTCACACGCTTAGGAGTGCCGTGACACGCCGCCTCTTCACGTCCGAATCGGTCACGGAAGGCCACCCGGACAAGATCGCCGACCAGATCAGCGACGGCATCCTCGACGCGCTGCTCACCGAGGACCCGCACAGCCGGGTCGCGGTCGAGACCATGATCACCACCGGCCAGGTACACATCGCCGGTGAGGTGACCACGAAGGCGTACGCCGACATCCCGACCATCGTCCGGCGCACCATCCTCGACATCGGCTACGACTCGTCGAAGAAGGGCTTCGACGGCGCGTCCTGCGGAGTCAGTGTCTCGATCGGCGCGCAGTCCGAGGACATCGCGCAGGGCGTGGACAACGCCTTCGAGCTGCGCACCGGCGCGTCGGAGAGCGCGCTGGACGCGCAGGGCGCCGGTGACCAGGGCATGATGTTCGGCTTCGCCTGCTCGGAGACTCCGGAGCTGATGCCGCTGCCGATCGCGCTCGCCCACCGGCTGGCCCGCCGCCTCGCCGCGGTGCGCAAGGACGGCACCATCCCGTACCTGCGTCCGGACGGCAAGACCCAGGTCACCATCGAGTACGAGGGGCTGCGCCCGGTCCGCCTGAACACGGTGGTGGTGTCCAGCCAGCACGCCGCGGACATCTCGCTGGAGTCGCTTCTCACCCCGGACGTGCGTGACTCCGTCATCGCTCCCGAGCTGGAGAGCCTCGGTCTGGACACCGACGGCTACCGGCTGCTGGTCAACCCGACCGGCCGGTTCGAGATCGGCGGCCCGATGGGTGACGCCGGCCTGACCGGTCGCAAGATCATCGTCGACACCTACGGCGGGTACGCCCGCCACGGCGGCGGCGCGTTCTCCGGCAAGGATCCGTCCAAGGTGGACCGCTCGGCCGCGTACGCGATGCGCTGGGTGGCCAAGAACGTGGTCGCCGCCGGCCTGGCCGAGCGGTGCGAGGCGCAGGTCGCCTACGCCATCGGCAAGGCGCACCCGGTGAGCCTGTTCATCGAGACGTTCGGCACCGAGACCGTGCCGGTGGCCTCGATCGAGAAGGCCGTCGGCGAGGTGTTCGACCTGCGTCCGGCCGCGATCATCCGGGACCTCAACCTGCTCCGACCGATCTACCAGCAGACCGCCGCGTACGGCCACTTCGGCCGGGAGCTGCCGGACCTGAGCTGGGAGAGCACCGACCGGGCCGCCGACCTCAAGTCGGCCGCGGGAGCCTGACCGCCACCAGGCGTAGCGACCGGCGACCCGCGGACGGGTCGCCGGTCGCGCGCGTCTGCGTCGATGTCCCGCTGGCGCACCTGGACCGCCCGTTCGACTACCTGGTGCCGGCCGAGCTGGACGACGTGGCGGTGCCCGGCACCCGGGTGAAGGTGCGCTTCGCGGGGCAGCTCGTCGACGGGTGGTTGCTGTCGCGGGCCGACGACTCCGGACACACCGGCCGGCTCGCCTATCTGGAGAAGGTCGTCTCGCCCGAGCCGGTGCTGGCGCCCGAGATCGCCCGGCTGGCCCGGGCGGTCGCGGACCGGTACGCGGGCAACCTCGCCGACGTGCTCCGGCTCGCCGTGCCACCCCGGCACGCCCGGGTCGAGAAGGAACCCCGCACCACCGGCGAGTCCGTCCCACCGGACGCCGCCGACCTCGACGGGTCCACCGCCGACCCGTCGGCCGCCGGCGAGCCGGTCGACCCGCGCGGCTGGCGGGACTACCCGACCGGGCCGGCGCTGCTGCGGGCGCTCACCGACGGTCGGGCGCCCCGCGCGGTGTGGTCCGCGCTGCCGGGCGAGGACTGGGCCGCCCGCTACGCCGACGCGGTGGCCGCCACCGTCGCCGGTGGGCGCGGCGCCGTGGTCGTGGTGGCCGACGCCCGCGACCTCGACCGTCTCGACGTCGCGCTGACCGGCGTGCTGGGGCCTGGGCGGCACGTCACCCTCTCCGCCGCCCTGGGCCCGGCCCGGCGCTACCGGGCGTTCCTCGCCGCCCGGCGCGGGCAGGTGCCGGTGGTCATCGGTACCCGCGCCGCGATGTTCGCCCCGGTGGACCGGCTCGGCCTCGTCGCCGTCTGGGATGACGGAGACGACCTGCACTCCGAACCACGGGCGCCCTACCCGCACGCCCGTGACGTGCTGCTCACCCGGGCGCAGCTCGCCGAGGCCGGTGCGCTGATCGGCGGGTACGCCCGGACGGCCGAGGCGCAGCTGCTGCTGGAGACCGGCTGGGCCCGGGAGGTGGTCGCCGACCGGGCGACGGTACGGGCCCGGATACCGGCCATCGCGCCGACCGGTGACGATCCGCAGCTCGCCCGTGATCCCGGTGCGGCCACCGCCCGGCTGCCCAGCCTGGCCTGGACGGCCGCCCGCGACGCCCTGCGGGCGGACCTGCCGGTGCTCGTGCAGGTGCCCCGACGCGGCTACCTGCCCTCGGTCTCCTGCGCCGACTGCCGTACCCCGGCCCGCTGCGCGCACTGCGCCGGCCCGCTCGCGCTGCCGTCGGCCGGGGGCACCCCCGCCTGCCGGTGGTGCGCCCGGGTCGCCGCCGCGTACGCCTGCCCCGAATGCGGCGGACGGCGGCTGCGGGCCGCGGTCACCGGTGCCCGGCGTACCGCCGAGGAGCTGGGCCGGGCCTTTCCCGACGTGCCGGTGCGGACCTCGGGACGGGAGGAGGTGCTGACCGACGTGCCCGGCGGGGCCGCTCTGGTCGTCGCCACCCCCGGCGCCGAGCCGGCCGCCGAGGGCGGCTACGGCGCGGTGCTGCTGCTCGACTCCTGGGCCCTGCTGACCCGGGCCGACCTGCGGGCCGGCGAGGAGGCGCTGCGCCGGTGGCTGGCCGCCGCGGCGCTGGCCCGCCCGGCGCCAGCCGGCCGGGTGGTGGTGGTCGCCGACGGCGCGCTCGCGCCGGTGCAGGCGCTGCTGCGGTGGGATGCCGCCTGGTTCGCGGGCCGGGAGCTGGCCGAGCGCCGCGAGCTGGGCTTCCCGCCTGCGGTACGGATGGCAAGCGTCACCGGCCCGGCCGAGGCGGTGGCCGACCTGCTCGCCGCGGCCCGGCTGCCCGGCGACGCCGAGGTGCTCGGACCGGTGCCGGCCGACGAGGGGCGGGAGCGGATGCTGGTCCGGGTGCCCCGGGCACGGGCCGCCGCGCTCGCCGAGGCCCTGCACTCGGCCGCCGGGGTGCGCGCCGCCCGCAAGGCCGCCGACCCGGTTCGTCTCCAGGTCGATCCGCTGAGCCTGTTCTGACCGTTTTTCCGGTTGCGCAACCCGGCCTCGCGCCCCTGCCCGCACACCGCGTCCGGCAAAGCGGTCGCGCCGAGGTGGTAGCATCGCCCGTCATGCTCGGGCGTACGACGGCCCCAGGTCACGGCACCGCCGCGGAAGGGCGGGCCGGGAACGCGTCGGTCGGACGCGATGTCGATGATGTCAGGAAGCCGGTTATCAGGGGTGGACCAGTCGTGACCGTTCGACAATCGATCGTCTTCAACGGCGACCTCGGCAGCGGCAAGAGCACCGTGTCGGTGGAGATCGCCAAGCGGCTCGGGATGCGCCGGGTCAGCGTGGGTGACCTCTACCGGGAGATGGCGCAGCAGCGGCAGATGACAGCCCTGCAGCTCAATCTGCACGCCGAGCTGGACCAGGCCGTCGACGGTTACGTCGACCAGCTCCAGCGCGACATCGCCGCCTCCGGCGAGCACCTGATCATGGATTCGCGACTGGCCTGGCACTTCTTCACCGACGCGCTCAAGGTGCACATGATCACCGAGCCGGGTGAGGCGGCGCGCCGGGTGCTGGCCCGACCGTCCGGCCCGGCGGAGAGCTACGCGTCCCTCCAGGAGGCCAAGGCCAAGCTCCGCGAGCGCAGCGAGAGCGAGCGCAGCCGGTTCATCGTCCGCTACGGGGTGGACAAGGCGCGGTTGCGCAACTATGACCTGATCTGCGACACCACCCGGGCCTCCGCCGCCGAGGTGGTCGAGCACATCATCGCCGCGTACGAGGGCACGCTCGGCGCGGACGTGCTGCGCGACGGCCGGCCGTTGCTTCTGCTCGACCCGGCGCGCGTCTACCCGACCGAGGACATCGCGACCCTGCGCGGGCTGTGGGACAGCGAGTTCGTCGGTGACGTGGCCGAGGCCGGCGACGAGTCCCTGGAACCGCTCAAGATCGGCTTCACCGGCGAGTACTTCTTCGTCGTCGACGGTCACCGTCGGCTCAGCGCCGCCGTGCAGAACGGTTTCTCCCTGGTCCCCGCCGAGTTGGTCGCGGAGGTCGACGAGCCGGTGGTGGGCGGGATGAGCGCCGTGGACTACTTCGCCGCGCAGGTGCGCCCCGGTCTGGTCTACGACTGGGAGGCCGCCCACAAGATCCAGCTGCCGCTGCCCGAGCCGGCGCTGCTCGGCGGCGACGCCGTGCTCGCCGCGGACCGGGGCGTCGGCGCCTGAGCCCAACGCGGAGCCGGACCGGCACGCGGGATGCGCGCCGGCCCGGCCCCCGGGCCGTACGGTTGATCGCCGGTAGGCGTCAGCCCAGGACCACGCCGGAGGCGCCGACGCCGGCCATGCCGGAGAAGATGTCCTCGTAGTAGATCCGCCAGGCGCACACCCGGCCGGTGGGGACGTAGCCGGTACACGTCGTCGCGGTGTTGGTGTCGTCGATGGCGGTGTTGGTCCCGGTCGCCCAGACCTGGAGGGTGTTCGCCGCGTTCACGATCTCCACCGGGCCGCCGCTGTCACCCTGGCCGATGGCGTTGGTGTGGGTGGTGTTCTCGGCCTGGACCTGACCGCAGACCGTGCCGAAGTCGCGCACGTTGATGCACAGGTTGCGGGCCTTCACCTGGATCGAGCACCGGGTGCCGGAGTACGCGCCGGAGGTGCACACCCAGTTGCCGACCTGGCTGGCCTGTGCGCCGATCACCTGGTTGCTGAACTCGCTGACCACCGCGCCGGCCGCGTCGGTGCTGTTGTTGAAGACCCGGCCGCCTCCGCTGCCCGCGAGCAGCAGGGTGTCGGTGCCGGTGTTGCGGGTGCCGACGATGCCGATCGTCTGCCCGGTCGGGTCGGTGGCGAGGACGTTGAGGTTGGCGCAGTGCGCGGCGGAGAGCACCCGCGACACCCCGCCCTGGTAGACCCCGAAGCCTGTCGAGCAGCCACCGCCGTTGGCGGTGTTACGCCACGCGGCGCCACCCCACCACGGCGGCGAGTCGTCCCACCGGGTCGCGGGCGCGGCGGCGACACCGGTCTGCACCGTCACCGGTACGCCGGCGAGAGCCGTCGCGCCGAGCAAACCGCTCTGCGTACCGACGAGCAGGCCGGCGCCGTCGGCGCGCGGCCCCACCGTGGTGATCTTGTCGCCGGCCGTGGCGCGCAACCGGTTCGCCGCGACCATCAGCTCCCGCTGCGAGTACGCGGCGGGCAGCACCGTCGTCGCGACGGTGGCCCGGGCGTTGGCCACCAGGCGTGCCGGCGGCTCGCCCTTCCAGTAGACCTGGAGGTGGCGGGTGGTGGGATCGGCGACGATACCGGCGAAGCCGGAGTTCGCGCTGCTCTGCGCCGCGTTCGTGATCTGCGCGGCGGCGGTGTTCATCCTCTGCTGCAACCGGAGCAGCTCGGACCAGGAGGCGAAGCCGCCGGGCACCGGCGCGCTGTCGACGAACGATCCGGTGGTGGTGGCCTTGCCCCCCGGCGCGGCGGTGGCCGGTGCGGCACTCACGCCCGCGACGAGCAGCGTGAGGCCGCACGCGGTGACGGCGATGCGACGCAGCATCGCCGCGGACCGTCGGGCGGTCGGGTGTGGACGGATCATCTGGTACCCCTTCCCCAGGGTTTCGTGGTGCGGGCCGAACCCGCACCGAGACGGTGGCACGGGACGTCGGTTCAGCACGGCGATCCTGGACGGGACTGGACACCGTCGGACACCGCCGGACGCGGGAAAGGTCCGATGTGGAACTGTCAGACATCGGCCGCCTCCTATCTAGCCGTGTGTGACCGCAACTAACCTGCCCGTGTCGGCACCCGGGGCGGCCGGGTGACCGGTAGGGGGTGGGGGCCGCATGTCCGACCAACGGGTACCGTCCGATGTTCGTCGCGCACCGCAGGGGCCACCCGCGGAGTGCGACGTGGCCCGCGGTGGCGTCGAGGCGCAGACCCTGCCGGAGCTGGCCGGCCTGCTGCGCCAGCTGCGCCGCCGCGAGGCCCGGCAGCAGGGCGAGACCCGGCTGACGTACCGGCAGCTGGCGGCGAAGACCGGCTGGTCACGCGGCATCATCGGGGAGTACTTCGCCGGCAACATCCTGCCCCCGCCGGAGCGGTTCGACGCGCTCATCCGGCTGCTCGGGGCGACCCCCACCGAGCAGGGACTGCTGGCCACCGCGCGGGACCGGATCGAGGAGCGACGTCGACGCCCGACCCGCGACCACGCGGCCACCGGTCGGGCGGTCGCCGGAGCCGTACGGGCCAGGAGTGGCGGCGCCCGGGCCGCCACGGCCCCGACCCGCTTCCCCGTACCCCGCCAACTACCCCCGGCGTTGCCCGGATTCGTCGGACGTGCCGCCCAGCTCGCCCAGCTCGATGCCGCCTCCGCCGGCCCGGACGTCTCAGGCGCAGGCGGCCGGGCGCCGGCCACTGTGGTGACGCTGTCCGGCACGGCCGGGGTGGGCAAGACGACGCTCGCGGTGCACTGGGCGCACCGCGTCGCCGACCGGTTCCCGGACGGTCAGCTCTACGTCGACCTGCGCGGATTCGACGCCACCGGAACGGTGGTGACGGCCGTCGAGGCGGTCCGCGGCTTCCTGGAAGCCCTGGAGGTGCCGCCCGAACGGATCCCCACCCACCTGCCCGCGCAGGTGGGTCTCTATCGCAGCCTCCTCGCCGGTCGCCGGATGCTGGTGCTGCTGGACAACGCGCGCGATGCCGACCAGGTCCGGCCGCTGCTGGCCGGCAGTCCGACCTGCCTGGTCCTGGTCACCAGCCGTAACCGGCTGGCCGGTCTGGTCGCCACCGAGGGCGCCCGGCCGGTCGGCGTGGACCTGCTCAGCGCCGCCGAGGCCTGGCAGTTGTTGGCCCGGAGGCTCGGCGCGGACCGGCTGGCGGTCGAGCCGCAGGCCGTGGACGAGATGATCGAGCGGTGCGCGCGGCTGCCGCTGGCCCTGGCGGTTCTCGCCGCGCGGAGTGCGGCGAATCCGGCGTTCCCCCTGGCCACCCTCGCCGCCGAGCTGCGCGGGGCGCCGCGCCCACTGGACTCGTTCGACGCCGGCGACGCCGGCACCGACGTGCAGGCAGTCTTCTCCTGGTCGTACCGGAGCCTCACGCCCGCGGCGGCACGGCTGTTCCGGCTGGTCGGCTGCCATCCCGGTCCGGACATCGGGGTCGCCGCGGCGGCCAGCCTGGCCGGGCTGCCCCGGGAGCAGGTGCCCCGACTGTTGGCGGAGCTGGCCCACGCGCACCTCGTCACCGAGCACGTCCCCGGCCGGTTCGGCGCGCACGACCTGCTCCGGGCGTACGCCGCCGAGCAGGCCGAACGACTCGATCCGGCCGAGGTACGGCGGGCCGCGATCCGGCGTGGGCTGGACCACTACCTGCACACCGCGCACGCGGCCGCGCTGCTGCTGCAGCCGGGTCGGGATCCGGTGACCCTGGCGGCGGCCCCGCCGGGTGTGACGCCCGAGGAGATCACCGATCACGCGCAGGCGCTCGGCTGGTTCACCGTCGAGTACCCGGTGCTGCTGGCCGCGGTCGCGCACGCGAAACGTGCCGGGTTCGACAGCCATGCCTGGCAGCTCGCGTGGACGCTTGTGGACTTCCTGCAACGCCGGGGACGGTGGCCGGACCTGGCCGTCGCCCAGCGGACCGCCCTGGCCGGGGCGCGGCGGGCGGGGGACCGGCTCGGGCAGGCGAACGCCCACCGTGACCTCGCCCGGGTGCTGTCCCGACTGGGGCGGGTGGACGAGGCGGCGAGCAACTACCGGCAGGCCCTGGCGCTCTTCGGGGCGCTGGGTGACCACACCGGGCAGGCGCGTACCCACCGGGCGTTCGGCGCGATGCTCGACGGTCTCGGCCGGTACGCCGAGGCGCTGGACCATGTGCGGCGGGCTCTCGCCCTGTACCGGGACGCCGGCCATCTGGCCGGGGAGGCCAGCGCCCGTAACGCCGTGGGTTGGGCGCACGCGCAGCTCGGCCAGTACCGTCCGGCGCTCGCGCACTGCGAGCAGGCGTTGACGCTGCTGCGCCGGACCGGTGACCGGCACGGTGAGGCCAACACCTGGGACAGCCTCGGCTTCATCCACGCCCGGCTGGGCGACCACCGGGAGGCGATCCGCTGCTACGGGCGGGCGCTGCGCCTGTACCGGCGGATCAGCGACCGCTACGACGAGGCGGACACCCTCTCCCGTCTCGGCGAGAGCCGGCACGCGGCGGGGGACCCGGCCGGCGCGGCACGGACCTGGCGGCGAGCCCTGGGCATCCTCGATGACCTCGGTCACCCCGACGGCGAGCGGGTCCGCGCCCTGCTGGCCGGCGCGGCGGCCACCCGGAGCCGAGCCGAGTGACGCCGGGCACACCGGCGGTGGCCGATCGAGGTACGCCGGCCGGTGCGCCTCGAGGCACTCCGTAGACTGGTACGGCACCGCTCGCCCGCCCGATGAAGGAGCCGTCCCGCGTGACCGTCCAGCCCATCCGTCTGTTTGGGGATCCGGTGCTGCGCACGCCGGCCGATCCGGTGGTCGACTTCGACGCCGAGCTGCGTCGGCTCGTCGCCGACCTCACCGACACGATGCGTGAGCAGAACGGCGCCGGCCTGGCCGCGCCGCAGCTCGGTGTGAGCCTGCGGGTGTTCGCCTTCGACGTCGACGACGTGCTCGGGCACCTGGTCAACCCGGTGCTGGAGTTCCCCGACGAGGAGGAGCAGGACGGCCCCGAGGGCTGCCTGTCCATCCCCGGGCTCTATTTCGACACCAAGCGGCGGCAGAACGTCATCGCCAAGGGCTTCAGCTCGTTCGGCGACCCGATGCAGATCGTCGGCACCGGGCTGATGGCCCGCTGCGTGCAGCACGAGACCGACCACCTCGACGGTGTGCTCTTCCTCGACCGGCTCGACGCCGCCGGTCGCAAGGAGGCCATGAAGGCCATCCGCCAGGCCGACTGGTACGACGCGGCGGCCCCGCCCACGGTCAAGCTCAGCCCGCACATCAGCGACCCGTTCGGCCTGGGTCGGTGACCCGGATGCGTGTGATCTTCGCCGGTACGCCGGCGGTGGCCGTGCCCGCCCTGGCCGCCGTCGCGGCCTCCCGGCACGAGCTGGTCGCCGTGGTCACCCGACCCGACGCGCCCGCCGGGCGGGGGCGTGGCCTGTCCCGCTCCCCGGTCGGCGCGTGGGCCGACGAGCACGGCGTGGAGGTGCTCACGCCGGCCCGCCCCCGCGACCCGGAGTTCCTCGACCGGCTGCGCGAGCTCTCCCCGGACTGCGTGCCGGTGGTCGCCTACGGCGCGCTGGTGCCGCCGGCGGCGCTGGAGATCCCCCGGTACGGCTGGATCAACCTGCACTTCTCGCTGCTGCCCGCCTGGCGGGGCGCCGCGCCCGTGCAGCACGCGGTGCTGCACGGCGACGAGCTGACCGGGGCCAGCGTCTTCCACCTGGAGCAGGGCCTGGACACCGGGCCGGTGTTCGGCACCCTGACCGACGAGATCCGCCCCGGCGACACCTCCGGCGACCTGCTGGAGCGGCTCGCCGACTCCGGCGCCGGTCTGCTGGTGGCGGTGCTCGACGCGATCGCCGACGGCACCGCGCGGGCCGAGCCGCAGCCCGCCGACGGGGTGTCGCTGGCGCCGAAGCTGACAGTGGAGGACGCCCGGGTGCGCTGGGGTGACCCGGCCTTCGCCGTGGACCGGCGGATCCGCGCCTGCACCCCGGCCCCCGGCGCGTGGACGACCTTCCGGGACGAGCGGGTGAAGCTCGGCGCGGTCGCACCGGTGCCCGACGGCCCGGACCTGAAACCGGGGGAGCTGCTGGTGGAGAAGACGCGGGTGCTGGCGGGCACGGCCACCGTGCCGGTGCGTCTCGGCGAGGTCCGCGCCGCGGGCAAGCGCGCCATGGCGGCCACCGACTGGGCGCGCGGCGTCCGTGTCAGCGCCGGCGAGGCCCTCGCGTGACGGCCCCGGAGGGCACGCGTCCGTTCCGCGGCGGTTCGTCCGCCGGCCGTGGCGGCGACCGTCGGCCGGCCCGGCCGCCACTGGACCGGCCACGCCGCGCGGCGTACGAGGCGGTGGCCGCCGTGCACCGCGACGACGCCTTCGCCAACCTGGTGCTGCCCATCATCCTGCGCGAGGAGGGGCTGTACGGCCGCGACGCCGCCTTCGCCACCGAGCTGACCTACGGCACCCTGCGCCACCTCGGCACGCTGGATGCGATCCTCAGCGACGCGGCCGGGCGGGATGTGGCCCGCATCGACCCACCGGCGCGCGACGCGCTGCGGATCGGGGCCTACCAGCTGCTGCACACCCGGGTGCCCCCGCACGCGGCCGTGTCGTCGACCGTGGACCTGGTCCGCTCGGTCGCGCCGGGCGCCGCCGGGTTCGCCAACGCGGTGCTGCGCGAGGTGTCCACCCGCGACATCGACGGTTGGGTGGCCAAGCTCGCCCCGCCGATCGAGACCGACCCGGTCGGGCACCTGGCGCTGGCGTACAGCCACCCGCAGTGGATCGTTCGGGCCTTCTCCGAGGCGCTCGACGGCGACCTGGGCGAGACCGCCCGGCTCCTGATCGAGGACAATGAGCGGCCCCCGGTGCACCTGTGCGCCCGTCCCGGCCTCATCGATCCGATCGAGCTGGCCGACCAGGTCGGCGGCGCGCCCGGCGCCTTCTCGCCGTACGCCGTCTATCTGCCCGGCGGCGCGCCCGGTGACGTGCCGGCGGTGGTCGACGGTCGTGCCCACGTCCAGGACGAGGGCTCCCAACTCGTGGCCGCCGCGCTCGCCGACGCGCCGCTTGACGGCCCGGACGGGCGCTGGCTGGACCTGTGCGCCGGTCCGGGCGGCAAGGCCGGTCTGCTCGGCGCGCTGGCCGCGCAGCGCGGGGCCCGACTGACCGCCGTGGAAGTGGCCGAGCACCGGGCCCGGCTGGTGTCCCAGGCGACCCGGGGCCTGCCGGTGGCCGTGCTGGCCATGGATGGTCGTGAGGTCGGCGCGGACCCGAAGCTGCCGGAGGGCCACTTCGACCGGGTGCTGGTGGACGCCCCGTGCACCGGTCTGGGCTCGCTGCGTCGCCGGCCCGAGTCGCGCTGGCGTCGCCAGCCCTCCGACCTGCCGCCGTTGACCCGGCTACAGCGGGAGCTGCTGGGCGCGGCGCTGCGGGCGGTCCGGCCGGGCGGGCTGGTCGCCTACGTCACCTGCTCGCCGCACACGGTGGAGACGCACGTGACGGTCACCGAGGCGGCCCGCCGCAGCGGCGTGTCGGTGGACTTCGTCGACGCCCGACCGCTGCTGCCGGCCGGCATGCCCGGCCTGGGCGACGGCCCCACCGTGCAGCTCTGGCCGCACCGCCACGGCACCGACGCGATGTTCCTCGCCGTCCTGCGCAAGGGCTGACAGCAGTCCTCCGCAGGGGGTTGACGCGACACCGCACCCGGCCGAGGCGGCCGGGTGCGGTCGTGTCGGCCGGGATCAGGTGACGGGGAGGCCCTTGGTGCCGGCGTTGCGCATCGAACGGGTCAGGTTCCGGTCGCTGATCCACAGGAAGCACTGCACGCCACGGTTGCCGTTGCGCCACTCCTGCTCGTACGGCTGGTAGTAGATCGTCCCGGCGCGGAAGTCGAGCTGGGAGTTGTCCGGCACCTTGGCGTACCTGGCGGTCACCGACTGGCACGCCCGGTGGGTGCGCTTGGTGGTGCGGTTGAATTCCGCGTAGCTGATGTCCGGTGCCTGCCAGATCCCGACGAACTCGGCGTGGTGCTTGGCGGTGCAGGACACCGCCACCATCTCCTCGATCTTCTCCTTGTTCAGCTTCGGGTTGAAGCAGCGGTACGCCAGCGGCGCCGTGCCGGTCAGCGCGCCCCGCAGGCTGCCGGTGCGCAGGTCGACGGCGGTGTCGTCGATGCTGGTGATCTCGGTGACGTCGCAGCGGAACCAGCGGGCCCCGCCGGCCCAGGCGGCGGGCGAGGGCAGCACGACGGCCAGCCCGAGGCGCCCGGAGCGCCAGTCGGCGCCGACCGCCTTGTTGACCTCCGTCTGGCAGCCAGCCTGCGCGGCCCGCATGCCCTCCGAGCCGGGCGGCGGGGGTGTGCCGCGCTCCGCGCCGGGGCCGGTGAGCGTGCCGACGTGGAGGGTCTCCACCCGGTGCGACTCACCGCACTCCATGGGGTTGTAGCCGCTCAGGAAGCCGACCTGCTGGTAGGCGTGGTGGCAGACGCCTGCGGTGGGGACGAACTGCTGCGCCGCCACGGGCGCCGGCCAGTCGTCGATCAGGTCACTGTCGACTCCGGCGGGCGCGCCGCAGCCGGTGAGCGCCAGGGCCACCGCCGCGCCCCCGGCAATCGCCGTCAACCACCGTCGCATCTCCGACCTCCCGCCGCCGGTGACCTCCGGTCGACCCCCAGCCGGCCGGTACCGTCACGGCGCAGCAGCATACGGCACCGTGACTCAGATCGCGGGCAGTCCCTCGGGGCCGGCGCCGCGCATCGAACGGGTGAGTTTGCGGTCGTCGCTCCACAGGAAACAGCGCACCCCACGGTCACCCTCCTCCCACTCCCGCTGTGACGGTGGGTAGTAGATGGACCCGGCCCGGTACGGCATGTCGCTGTTGTTCGGCACGGCCGCGTACGCGGCGATCAACGTCATGCAGCGCCGGTGCGCCTGCTCGCCCGTACGGGTGAACTCGCCCCAGCTCATGTCCCGCTCCTCGTAGACCCCGACGAACTCGGCGCGGTGCGGCTCGGTGCACAGCACCGGGGCCATGTAGTTGAGGTTGTCGCCGATCAGCTTGGGGTCGAAACAGCCGTGGGTCAGCGGGGTGTCGCCGATCAACGCGCCGCGCAGGCTGCCGACGCGGTTCACCGGCCGGGTGTTGTCGATGCTGCCGGTCTCGCTGAGGTCGCAGCGGAACCAGCGGGCGCCGCCGGTCCAGGCCGAGCCGGAGGGCAGCGACAGCGTCAGAGTGAGCCGGGCCGTGTGCCAGTCGCCGCCGAGCACCTCCCGGGCCCGCTGGTCGCATTCGGAGCGGGCCGCGCGCAGCGCGGTCGAGCCGGGCCCGGGGCGGGCGCCGGCCCGCGCTGCCGCGCCGGTGAACGTGCCGACGTGGATCGCCTCGGCGAGGTGACTGCGGGCGCAGTCCACCGTCTCGTACGTGCTGGCCTGCACGATCGAGGTGATCCGGGGCAGGCAGGTGTCGGTGGCGGGTGTGAACGGCTTCGGAACCCGCAGCTGCGGCCAGTCGTCGGTGAGATCACCGTCCGCGCCTCGCGCCGGCCCACAGCCGGCCAGCAGCATCGTCGTGATGCCGACCAGCGCCAGCGCTGGAAGCCACCGTCGCATCGTCCGCCCTCCCGGGAGCTGGCGACCGGTCACCGCGCCCCGCGGCGCGACCCCGGCGGGCGTGCAGCCTACGGCACCGTCCCGCTTGGAGTGTCGTCGCGTTTGGGTCGATCGGCCAGCCACTGATGTCTGTTCGTCCGGAATCGGGGGCCCGGACCGGCTTATTCTGCACTACTGGTCACTGCTGGGTTACAGCGTGTCGGAGTTGGTGCTGTGCTGCGCTCGGCGGGTGGCCACGTTCGTACACTGGCCCCGTGACCGTACCGCCGCCGATCGTCGCGCCGAGCATCCTGGCCGCCGATTTCGCCCGCCTCGCCGAAGAGGTCCGTGCCGTCGAGGACGCCGCGGACTGGTTGCACGTGGACGTGATGGACAACCATTTCGTGCCCAACCTGACCATCGGTCTGCCCGTGGTGCAGAGCCTGCGCGCCGCCACCGCGATGCCGTTCGACGTGCACCTGATGATCACAGACCCGCGTCGGTGGGCCCCCGGGTACGCCGACGCCGGGGCGTACAACGTCACGTTCCACGCCGAGGCGGCCGACGACCCGGTGGCGCTCGCGAAGGACCTGCGCTCGGCCGGCGCGAAGGCCGGGCTGGCGATCGACCGGGACACGCCGATCGAGCCGTACCTGGAGCTGCTGCCCAGCTTCGACACCTTGCTGATCATGACGATCAAGGCGGGCTTCGGCGGGCAGCGGTTCATTCCGCAGATGCTGGACAAGGTCCGCGCCGCCCGCCGAAACGTCGACGCCGGCCACCTGGAGCTGCGCATCGAGGTGGACGGCGGAATCGCCGCCGACACGATCGAGCAGGCGGCCGCCGCCGGGGCCGACGCGTTCGTGGCCGGGACCGCCGTCTACGGCGCCGCCGACCCGGCGGAGGCGGTCCGGCGCCTACGGGCGCTGGCGGAGCGCGCGGCGCCCGGGGCCTGAGGTGGAGCCCGAGGGCGACCGCAAGGACATCATCCTCGTCGTCGACGACGACGAGGACATCGCCCGCTTCGTCGAGTTCAACCTGCGGCTGCACGGCTTCGAGGTGATTCACGCAAGTGACGGCCAGGAGGCCCTGGAGGTCATCGAGCGGCAGCGGCCGGACCTGGCCGTGGTCGACCTCATGATGCCCCGCGTCGACGGTCTGGAGCTGACCCGACGGCTGCGCGCCGACCCGATGACCTCCGCCCTGCCGGTGATCATGTTGACGGCGAAGGGGATGACCGTGGACAAGGTCCACGGCCTCAGCGCCGGCGCCGACGACTACCTGGTCAAGCCGTTCGACACCGCCGAGCTGGTGGCCCGGGTCTCCTCGACGCTGCGGCGCAACAAGGAGTTCCGGGAGGTCTCCCCGCTGACCGGGCTGCCCGGCAACAGTCGGATCCGTCGGGAGATCAGCGACCGGGTCCGGCAGGGGGTGGACTACGCGGTCGGCTACATCGACATCGACCGGTTCAAGAGCGTCAACGACCGGTACGGCTTCGTGCGGGGCGACGACTTCATCTCCGCGCTGGCCCGCAGCCTGCACCGGGCGGTGGTGGCGGTGGGTCTGCCGCCGGCCTTCCTCGGTCACGTCGGCGGCGACGACTTCGTCATCGTCTGCGCGCCGGACCAGGTCCGCCCGCTGACCTCCCGGGCGGTGGTCGACTTCGAGAAGGCCGCCGACACGCTCTACGACCCGACCGACCGCGAGCGCGGGTTCGTCGAGTTGAAGGACCGGCGCGGCACCATCCGCCGGGCCGCCCTGGTCACGCTGTCCATCGGTGTCTCCCTCTCCGACGCCGGCAAGCGGTTCACCGACCCTCTCGAGGCGATCGCGGTGGCCTCGGAGATGAAGACGGTCGCCAAGAGTCAACCGGGCTCGTACGTGGCGGTGGACCGGCGGCGCGGCGTCACCTGACGCGTGATCCCGCTGTGAAGTAGCTCGCCTCGGAGGTGTCGGAGCCTCAGAAGCGTGTAAGACTGCGAGGTACCCACCACGCGCTGGCGGGACTCGGTGAAATTCCGAACCGGCGGTGATCCACGGTCCAACCGTGGTCAGCCCGCGACCCGGACGGCTTCGGCCGGCCGGTGGACCTGGTGAAAATCCGGGGCCGACGGTTGGAGGCGGTTCGTCCGCCCCCAGACAGTCCGGATGGGAGACAGCGCGCGGGACGGACGGGTTCGAGCCGGCCGCTGGCGTCAGCGTGCCGTGCCGCCCATCCGGGTCGGCTGCGCCGTACCCGGAATCCGCCGCCGCCTGCCCGCGGCCCATGCCGCCTCCCTGACCGCCCGCGCGCGGACCGGCGAGTGAGAGGGCAGGACAGGGCGATGGCCAGCGTCTCCGTCGATGAGGCGATGCGGCGTGCGATCGAGCTGGCGGCGCGCGGGCTGGGCACCACCAGCCCCAACCCGGTGGTCGGGTGCGTGCTGCTCGACGCCGACGGCGAGGTCGTGGGGGAGGGTTTCCACGCGTACGCCGGCGGGCCGCACGCCGAGATCGTCGCGCTGGCCCAGGCCGGGCCGCGCGCCGAGGGCGGCACCGCAGTCGTCACTCTCGAACCCTGCGACCACACGGGTCGCACCGGCCCCTGCAGCACCGCGCTCGTCCAGGCCGGGGTGTCCCGCGTCGTCATCGCCGTCCCCGATCCGAACCCGGTGGCCTCCGGCGGCGCCGCCACGTTGCGCTCCGCCGGGGTCCAGGTGGATCTGGGGGTACGCGGCGACGAGGCCGAGGCCGGCAACGTCGCGTGGCTGACCTCGATGCGCCGGGGCTGGCCGTACGTCATCTGGAAGTACGCCGCCACTGTCGACGGCCGGTCCGCCGCCGCGGACGGCACCAGCATGTGGATCACCTCGGAGGCGGCCCGGATCGACGTGCACGCGCTGCGCGGCACCGTCGACGCGGTCGTCGCCGGGGTGGGCACCGTACTCGCCGACGATCCCCGGTTGACCGCCCGTAACCTGCGCGACGGCAGCCTGGCCATCCGGCAGCCGCTGCGGGTGGTGGTGGACAGCTCGGGGCGTACCCCGACTGACGCCCGGGTCCGCGACGGCGCCGCGCGGACCTGGATCGCGACCGCCGCGGAGGTGGGCGCGGACCCGGACGGCCGGGTGGACCTGCCGGCGCTGCTCGCGGCGCTGCACCAGCGCGGGGTCCGCGCGGTGCTGCTGGAGGGCGGCCCCCGGCTGGCCGGCGCGTTCCTGGCCGCCGGCCTGGTCGACAAGATCGTCGGGTACGTCGCGCCTCGGCTGCTCGGCGCCGGCCCCACGGCCCTGGTCGACGCGGGAGTGACGACCATCGCCGAGGCCATCGATCTGGAGTTCGTCGACGTTACGCAGGTCGGTCCGGATCTCCGGATCACCGCTTTGCCCCGCAAAAGGGAGGGCTGACATGTTCACCGGCATTGTTGAGGAGTTGGGGGAGATCGTCCGGGTCACGGCCACGGCGGGCGATTCGGCGCTTGTCGCCGTACGCGGCCCGTTGGTCACCTCGGACGCCCGCCACGGCGACTCCATCGCCGTCAACGGCGTCTGCCTGACCGTGGTGGACGCGGCCGACGGAGTCTTCACCGCCGACGTCATGGGCGAGACCCTGCGCCGCTCCGCGCTGGGCGCGCTGAGCCCCGGCGACCCGGTCAACCTGGAGCGGGCCGCCGCGCTGGGCAGCCGCCTCGGCGGTCACCTCGTGCAGGGCCACGTCGACGGCGTCGGCGAACTGATCTCCCGCGAACCGGCCGAGCAGTGGGAGACGGTGCGGTTCCGGCTGCCCGCCACCCTGGCCCGGTACGTGGTGGAGAAGGGCTCGATCACCATCGACGGCGTGTCGCTGACCGTGGCGGAGGTGGGCGCGGACGAGTTCGCCGTCGGGCTGATCCCGACCACCCTGAAGCTGACCACGCTCGGCGCGAAGGGCGTCGGCGACCCGGTCAACCTGGAGGTCGACGTGCTGGCCAAGTACGTCGAGCGGCTGCTCGGCGCCCGGCTCGCCGACGAGGCGTCCGGGGCGTCCCCGGCGTCCCCGAGCACGGGCGAGGTGGCCTGATGGGCCCCCTCGGCTGGCTGCTCGACGCACAGGTGCAGGTGTTCGGCTCGCCGGTGCTGGCCCGGGAGATCGTCGGCAACGTGTTCGGGCTGGTCTCGGCGCTGCTCGGGCTGCGCCGGCTGGTCTGGGCGTGGCCCGTCGGCATGATCGGCAACGTGCTGCTGTTCACCGTCTTCCTCGGCGGGGTGTTCGCCACCCCGCAGGCTCACGACCTGTACGGACAGGCCGGCCGGCAGGTGTTCTTCTTCGCGGTCAGCGTCTACGGCTGGTGGCGGTGGCGACGCAACAGCCGCGCCGACGCGGGCCACGCCGCGGTGCTGCCGCGCTGGGCCACCGGCCGGGAGCGGCTGACGCTGCTGCTGGCCGCAGTGGTCGGCACCGCCGCCGCGTACCCGGTGCTCAAGGCACTGGGCTCCTGGGGCCCGCTGCCGGACGCCTGGATCCTCACCGGCAGTCTGCTGGCCACCTATGGCATGGCCCGCGGCTGGGTCGAGTTCTGGCTGGTGTGGATCGCGGTGGACGCGGTCGGCGTGCCGCTGCTGCTGCGCGGCGGGTTCTACCCGTCGGCGGCCATGTACCTGGTCTACGGCGCCTTCTGCGCCTGGGGCTTCGCCGCCTGGTGGCGCACCTCGCGTGCCACCCGCCCGGCCGCCGCACTCCCGCCCACCTACACGGAGGCTGTCGCGTGACCAGTTTCGGGGATATCGACGAGGCGATCGCCGAGATCGCGGCCGGGCGGCCGGTCGTCGTGGTCGACGACGCCGACCGGGAGAACGAGGGCGACCTGATCTTCGCGGCCGAGCTGGCCACGCCGGAGCTGCTCGCGTTCATGGTGCGCTACACGTCCGGGTACGTCTGCGTGCCGCTGACCGAGAGCGAGGCCGACCGGCTCGACCTGCCGCCGATGCACCACACCAACCAGGACCGGCGGGGCACCGCGTACACGGTGACCGTGGACGCCCGGGAGGGGATCAGCACCGGCATCTCCGCGGCCGACCGCGCGCACACCATCCGTCTGCTCGCGGCAGCCGCCACCGACCCGACCGACCTGGCCCGGCCCGGGCATGTGGTGCCGCTGCGCGCCCGCGAGGGCGGAGTCCTGCGCCGACCCGGGCACACCGAGGCGGCGATCGACCTGACCCGGCTCGCCGGGCTGCGCCCAGCGGGCGTGCTCTGCGAGCTGATCAACGACGACGGCACCATGATGCGGCTGCCGGAACTGGAGAAGTTCGCCGCCGAGCACGGCCTCACGCTGATCACCATCGCCGATCTGATCGCCCACCGGCGGCGTACGGAGAAGCAGGTCGAGTTGGTCGCCGACGCCCGGATGCCGACGCGGCACGGGGTGTTCCGGGCGCTCGGCTACCGCGCCGAGCACGACCCGGCCGAGCACGTCGCCATGGTGCTCGGTGACCTCGGTGACGGTCAGGACGTCCTGGTCCGGGTCCACTCCGAGTGCCTGACCGGTGACGTGTTCGGCTCGCTGCGCTGCGACTGCGGGCCACAGCTGGACGCCGCGCTGGCCCGGGTCGCCCGCGAGGGCCGGGGGGTGGTGCTCTACGTCCGCGGGCACGAGGGACGCGGCATCGGCCTGCTGCACAAGCTTCAGGCGTACCAGTTGCAGGACCAGGGTCGCGACACTGTGGACGCCAACCTCGACCTGGGTCTGCCGGCCGACGCCCGCGACTACGGCACCGGCGCGCAGATCCTCTACGACCTCGGAGTGCGCTCGATGCGGCTGCTGACAAACAACCCGGCCAAGCGGGCCGGGTTGGAGGGCTACGGGCTCACCATCACCGGCCGCGAGAGCCTGCCGGCCGGCGCGCACCCGGAGAATCTGCGCTACCTGCGCACCAAGCGGGACCGGATGGGTCACCTGCTGGGCGAGTTGGACGAGGTGTCCGAGGCGCCGCTGGGGCGTCCGGTCGCCGACGACGAGATCGGAGCATGACAATGGCGGGTTTCGGCGAGCCGGGAGTCGAGGCGGTCGACGCCGCGGGGCTGACCGTCGGGGTGGTGGCCGCGCGCTGGCACGGCGACCTGACAGACCACATGCTGGAGCGCGCGGTCGCCGCCGCCGAGGCGTGCGGTGCGCGGTCCGTGGTGGCGCGCGTCGCCGGCTCCGTCGAGCTGCCGGTCGTCGCCCAGGCCCTCGCGCGCCGCTGCGACGTGGTGGTCGCGCTCGGCGTGGTCGTGCGGGGCGCCACCGCCCACTTCGACTACGTGTGCCGGTCGGTCACCGACGGGCTGACCCGGGTGGCGCTGGACGAGGGCAAGCCGGTGGCGCACGGGGTGCTCACCGTGGAGACCATCGAGCAGGCCCGGGACCGGGCCGGGCTGCCCGGCTCGGCGGAGGACAAGGGCTGGGCGGCGACAGTGGCGGCGCTCGACGCGGCGCTTGCCGTCCGGACCGTGGCCGCCGGCAACGCGCAGCGGGTCGGCTTCGGCGGCTGACGCCGCCGCCGGCCGCTCCGCTGAGGTGCCGGCCGGCTTGGGCGTCCGCCGGCTTGGGTGTCGGCCGGCCTCAGAGTCTGCCGGCCTCGATGATCCGACGCAGGAACTGACGGGTTCTCGCCTGCGTCGGCTCGCCGAGCACCTGCTCCGGTGGGCCGCTCTCGACGACGCGCCCCGCGTCGAGGAAGCACACCTCGTCGGCGACCTCCCGGGCGAAACCCATCTCGTGGGTGGCCAGCACCATGGTCATCCCGTCGGCCTTCAGGTCCCGGATCATCGTCAGCACCTCGCCGACGAGCTCCGGGTCCAGGGCCGAGGTGACCTCGTCGAGCAGCATCAGCCGGGGCGAGTTCGCCAGCGCCCGGACGATCGCCACCCGCTGCTGCTGCCCGCCGGAGAGCCCGTCCGGGAAGGCGTGCGCCTTCGCCCCCAGCCCCACCCGGTCGAGCAGGTCGCGGGCCTGCGCCTCGGCCTCGGCGCGGGCCCGCCGGTGCACCCGCCGGGGCGCGAGGGTGATGTTGTCCAACACGCTCAGGTGCGGAAACAGGTTGTACGCCTGGAAGACCATGCCGATCCGCCGGCGCACCCGGTCGGCGTCGACCCGGGGGTCGGAGATGTCCTCCCCGTCCAGCTCGATGGTGCCGTCGTCCACCTCCTCCAGCAGGTTCACGCAGCGCAGCAGCGTGGATTTGCCCGACCCGGACGCCCCGATCAGGGCCACCACCCGGTGCTCGTCGACAGTCAGGTCGAGCCGGTCCAGCACGACCTGGCCGGCGAACTCCTTGCGCAGATCCCGGCAGCGCAGCAGAGCCATGTGGTCAGCCTCCCGACTGGCGCCGGGCCGAGCGCAGCGTCACCCAGTCGGTGACGGCGATCAGCGGAATCGCGAGCAGCACGAACAGCGCCCCGGCCACGACGTACGGGGTGTAGTTGAACGACTGGGCGGTGGCGATCTGGGCGGCGCGGACCGCGTCGATCGGCCCGGCGAGCGAGACCAGCCCGACGTCCTTCTGCAGGGCCACCACGTCGTTGAGCAGCGGCGGCGCCACCCGGCGGACGGCCTGCGGCAACACCACGTGCCGCATCGTCTGCCGGTAGGTCAGGCCCAGCGAGCGGGCCGCGGCGAGCTGGCTTGAGTGCACCGACTCGATGCCGGCCCGGAACACCTCGGCCAGATAGCCACCGTAGGTGAGCACCAGCGCGAGCCCGCCGAGCACCAGCACCGACGGCATGCCCTGCAGGCGCAGCCCCGGCACGCCGAGGGTGAGCAGGTAGAGCACGATGATCAGTGGCAGGCCCCGGAAGGTGTACGTGTAGCCGGCGGCCAGCGCCCGCACCGGAAAGAAGACCGGGCCGCGCAGTGTCCGCAGCACGGCGATCGCCAGCCCGAGCAGCAGCGCCCCGGCCGCGCAGCAGACCAGCAGCCGGACGTTGAGCCAGAGCCCGTCCAGCACCGCCGGCAGCGCGTCGGCGCCGATCCGTGGGTCCAGGAACGACTGCCGGACCCGGTCCCAGCCCGGCGCGCCGGTCACGGCGACGACCAGCAGCGTGCCGAGCGCCGCCGTGGAGAAGGCCGCGATCAGCACGCTGTGGACGCTCTGCCGACGCCGGTACGCCGACCGACGTAGCTGCGCCGCGGAGGGGGTGTGCTCCTGCGGCGTCACCGCAGCTCGGCCGCCCCCGCCACCTGCGTGAGCCACTTCCGCTCCAACTCGGTCAACGTGCCGGCCTCGCTGAGCTGACCGACCGCGCCGCTCACGCAGCGGGTCAGCGGTGAGTTCTTGTCCAGCAGCAGCCCGAACGCCTCGGGCACGCCCACCTGCGGGACCTGACCGACGATCACCGCGTCGGTGATCTCCGCGCCGGTGATGTAGAAGGCGGTCGGCAGGTCCACCACGAGCCCGTCGATCTGCCCGTTCTGCAGGGCCTTCTTGGCGTCGTCGTTGCTGTTGTAGACCTGTGGCTTCGCCGTGGGCTTGAGGACGTCCGTGATCGCCTGGTAGCTGGTCGTGCCGACCTGGGCGCCGAGCTTCGCGCCGCGCAGGTCCGCCAGAGACGTCTTGCCGGCGATCTTCGAGGACTTCAGCGCGATGACGGTCTGGCGCACCAGGTAGTACGGGGCGGAGAAGTCCACCGCCTGCTTGCGCTCCTCGGTGACGGAGAACTGGTTGATGTCGAAGTCGAAGTTCTTCGGACCGGGCGCGATCGCGGTGTCGAACTTGACCCGGGTCCAGGTGACGTCGCTCCGGGCGTAGCCCAGCTTCTCGGCCACCGCGTACGCGACGGCGGCCTCGAAGCCCTCGCCGCTGTCCGGCTTGTCCTTGCGGAACCACGGCTCGTAGGCCGGCTGGTCGGTGGCGATGGTGAGCTTGCCCGGCGTACGGGTGGGCAGGCTGTCCTTGGCGCAGGGCGGCGGGGCGGTGACGGTGGGGGTCGGTGACTCCTTCTGGGGCGCGCAACCGGTGGCGGCGACGACGACACCGGCGAGGGTGAGCGCGAGGAGACGTGAGCGGCTGGCCATGGCGGACAGCGTAAAGCTCCATGGGCATCGATCGAAGATTTTCCCACCATGTTGGTAGGGAATTGTCCGCCTGCTGGGTCGGGGTGGACCCGGACTCGGGGCGTCGGCCCGGCGGCTGGAAGAATCGTTCCCCGTGAAGACGTTCGAGGAGTTGTTCGCCGAGCTGCAGGCCAAGGCCGCTGCCGGCACCCCGGGCTCGGGCACCGTCGCCGCGCTGGAGAAGGGCGTGCACTTCATCGGCAAGAAGGTCGTCGAGGAGGCGGCCGAGTCGTGGATGGCAGCCGAGCACGAGGGGCCGCAGCGCACCGCCGAGGAGATCTCCCAGCTGCTCTACCAGGTCCAGGTGCTGATGCTCGCCAGTGGTCTCGAACTGAAGGACGTCTACCGACATCTGTGAGTGCGCCCCGTCGTTGATCAGACCCGATCGAAGGAGCACTCAGTCATGTTGCGTGTCGCCATCCCCAACAAGGGCACCCTGGCCGAGCCGGCCGCCCAGATGCTGCGCGAGGCGGGCTACCGCCAGCGCACCGACCCCAAGGATCTCGTCTGCCGCGACGAGGCCAACGACGTCGAATTCTTCTACCTGCGTCCCAAGGACATCGCCACCTACGTCGGGTCCGGTGATCTCGACCTCGGCATCACCGGTCGGGACCTGCTGATCGACTCGGCCGCACCCGCCGAGGAGGTCGTCGACCTCGCCTTCGGTCGGGCGACCTTCCGCTTCGCCGCCCGCCCCGACGACATCGCCTCCGTGCAGGAGTTGGGCGGGCACCGGATCGCCACGGCGTATCCGGGGCTGGTCGAGCGGCACCTCGACGAGGCGGGCGTCAAGGCCGAGGTGATCCGCCTCGACGGTGCCGTGGAGAACGCCGTACGCCTCGGCGTCGCCGACGTGATCGCGGACGTGGTGGAGACGGGAGCGACCCTGCGTCAGGCGGGCCTGGTGGTGTTCGGCGAGCCACTGCTGCGCTCGTCGGCGGTGCTGGTCCGCCGCGCCGCCGCGCCGCCGCACGCGCAGGCCGAGCAGTTGCTGCGCCGCCTGCACGGCGTGCTGGTGGCCCGTCGCTACGTGATGCTCGCCTACGACGTGCCGGCCGGTCTGCTGGACCGGGCCAGCGGGCTGACCCCCGGCATCGAGTCGCCCACCGTGTCGCCGCTGCACCGCGAGGGCTGGGTGGCCGTGCAGGCCATGGTGCTCCGCGACGACGTGCACCGGATCATGGACGAGCTGTACGACCTGGGCGCCCGCGCCATCCTGGTCACCAACATCCACGCCTGCCGCCTCTGATCCCTGAATCAACTCGGGTTCGCTGAAACGGGGGTGTCCGCGCGCCAGGGGCACCCCCGTTTCGCCGAGCTCGGGTGGATCATCCGCGCGGTGCCGGCATCGGCGGCGGGTGGTGGCTCGGCGGGTGGTGCGGCTGCCGGCCGGGTGCGGATGGCAGACTGGTGGGGTGAGTGAAACCGAGCTGGTCCGCCTCAAGCCCCGCCGGATCCGGGTGGTGTGCTGGTCGGCGGCGGTCGTGCTGGTGGTGGTGTTCGCCCTGGTCGCCACCTCGCTGAGCGGGTCGACCGGCGACGGATACGGCAGCTTCCAGCGCGGCGACCAGATCGCCATGATCGGCCTGGGCATCTTCGGGGCGCTGGGTTTCCTGCTGTTCACCCGCCCGCGCGTGGAGGCGGACGCGCGCGGCGTCCGCGTCCGCAACGTCATCAGCTCGTACGAGCTGCCCTGGGAGGTCGTCCGGGGTGTCCGCTTCGACCGGGGCGCGCCGTGGGCCAGCCTGGAGCTGCACGACGACGACCTGCTGCCGATGGTCGCCCTGCAGGCCGCCGACAAGGAGTTGGCCGTCGACGGGGTCCGCGCCCTGCGCCGGCTGCACGAAGCCCACCTGGCCCGCCTCGCCGAACGCGCCGTCGACCGCTGACCCGCCGCGCCACCGGCGCCCCTGACCCGCGCCACCGCGCCTGACCGCCGCGCCACCGACCAAGATCGGCACAACTTCCCCGAAGTTGCTGCCTCCGGCGGTGCTGGGGCAGCAACTTCGGGGAAACTGCGCGGATCTTGAGGCGCCGCCGCGCAGTCGCCGCCTCGGCGGGCCGTGCCGCACCTCGGCGGGCCGTGCCGCACCTCGGCGGTGGCCGGCGGGCTGCTGACCTGGGGTGGTGTCCGGTTTGGGGGCGGCGGGGGCAGGGGTGTACTGTTGTGCCGTCGACCAGGCTGTCTCCGCATGCGAGCAGACAGCCTCGAAAGCGGAGCGCCTGCTCCCACCCGAGTCGCCGCCACGGTGGCCGGGTCCGGTCACCGGTTCCGGGCACGCCCCGGTTCCGGACGTGTGATCCTGTGATCACGCCGACCGGTCGAGCGGGCCCTGGCATGCGCCGGGGCCTTCTGCTTTCCGGGTCGGTTCCCACCCGGGAGCCGCAGGGGTCGGTACCTGAGCAGAAACGACTCGAGGAGGCCCCATCAGCGTCGAACCACGCGTGAACGAGCAGATCCGGGCACGTGAGGTCCGACTGGTCGGCCCCGAGGGTGAGCAGGTGGGCATCGTCCCGCTGGAGCGCGCCCTTCAGCTGGCCGCGGACGTCGATCTGGACCTGGTCGAGGTTGCGCCGATGGCGCGCCCGCCGGTGTGCAAGCTCATGGACTTCGGCAAGTTCAAGTACGAGAGCGCACTCAAGGCGCGCGAAGCGCGGCGTAATCAGCAGCAGACCGTCATCAAGGAAATGAAGCTCCGTCCGAAGATCGACCCGCACGACTACGAGACCAAGAAGGGTCACGTGGTGCGGTTCCTCAAGGCGGGCGACAAGGTCAAGGTGACGATCATGTTCCGCGGTCGCGAGCAGAGCCGCCCGGAGCTGGGTTACCGGCTCCTGCGCCGGCTCGAATCCGAGATCACGGACCTGGGATACGTCGAGGCCGCTCCGAAGCAGGACGGTCGAAACATGATCATGGTTCTCGCTCCGCATCGGGCCGTCAAGGCCTCCGCGGTCGCCGCTACGGCGTCCCGCGGTGCACCTCGGGACCGGGGGGCGGACGAGTCCGCGCCGGTCACCGATGAGACCGCGGCGGCCGGCGAGACCGCAGCAGCCGTTGACGGTGGCACCGCCGCCGACACCAGCGGCGAGTAACAGGGGAGAGACGTTCCACATGCCGAAGATGAAGAGCCACACGGGTATGGGTAAGCGGGTCAAGGTGACCGGCAAGGGCAAGATCGTTGCCCAGCAGGCCGGCCTCCGCCACAACCTGGAGAAGAAGCCCTCCACCCAGACCCGCCGGCTGACCGGCACGGTCGTGCTGGCCAAGGCCGACGTCAAGCGCATCAAGAAGCTGCTCGGCCGCTGACGCGCGCCACCTTTACGTAAGAAGGAGTTGAGATGGCACGCGTCAAGCGGGCTGTAAACGCCCAGAAGAAGCGTCGTACCCTGCTGGAGACCGCGAGTGGTTACCGTGGTCAGCGCTCCCGCCTGTACCGCAAGGCCAAGGAGCAGGTGCTGCACTCGATGCAGTACGCCTACCGGGACCGTCGTGACCGCAAGGGCGACTTCCGGCAGCTGTGGATCCAGCGGATCAACGCGGGCGCCCGGGCCAACGGGATGACCTACAACCGTCTGATCCAGGGCCTGCGTCTGGCCGGCATCGAGGTGGACCGTAAGATCCTGGCCGACATGGCTGTCAACGACGCCGCCTCTTTCGCGGCGATCGTCGAGCTGGCCCGGGCCGCGGTCGCGGCCGAGGGCACCGGCGGCGCGGCGGCACAGGCCGCCTGATCCCCCCGCACCAGAGCGAGGCGTCTCCCGTGTCGGCACCGCCGTCCGGGGGGCGCCTCGATCGTGCCGGAGGAACACCCACCATGGCCTTCACCCCGCGTACCCCCAGGATTGTCGCCGCCCGCCGGTTGCAGCGCCGCCGTGACCGCGACGCGGCCGGCCGGTTCCTGGCCGAGGGGCCGCAGGCGGTCCGCGAGGCCCTCGCGCGGCCGGGGGTGGTCACCGAGCTGTTCGGTACGCCCGCCGCCCTCGACCGGCACCCGGAGCTGCCCGCCGCGGCGGCCCGCGCCGACGTGCCGGTCTCCGAGGTGACCGACGACGCCCTCGCCGCGTTGGCCGAGACCGTCGCCCCGCAGGGGCTGGTCGCCGTCTGCCGGCATCTGGACGTGTCGCTGGAGCAGGCCCTCGCGGGCGGGCCCCGGCTGGTGGCGGTGCTCACCGAGATCCGCGACCCGGGCAACGCCGGCACGGTGCTACGCACCGCCGACGCGGCCGGGGCGGGCGCGGTGATCTTCGCGGGGGACGCCGTCGACCCGTACAACGGCAAGTGTGTCCGGGCCTCGGCCGGCAGTCTCTTCCACGTCGACGTGGTGCGCGCCGCCGACCCGGTCGCCGTGGTCGACGCGCTGCGGGCCGCCGGGCTGTCGATCTTCGCCACGACGGGGTACGGCGACGACGACCTGGACGACCTGACCGACTACGGCCGGCTCGTCGCGCCCACCGCGTGGCTGTTCGGCTCCGAGGCGCACGGCCTTCCCGAGGAGTTGACCGCCGCCGCCGACGCCCGGGTGCGGGTGCCCCTGTACGGGCGCGCGGAGAGCCTCAACCTGGCTGCCGCCGCGGCCGTGTGCCTGTACGCTTCAGCGAGAGCACAGCGCTGAGGGTGATCGTGCCCGGCGCGACTGACAGCAGGGGAGAGCATCCGCCCATGAACGCGACACGGCGTTCGTTTAGCCAGCCCGCCGGTGTCGGCGGGCGGCGGGCCTGACCTGCTCCCTGCACAACTCCTACCGGCGGGCTGCGGCACAGCCGCGCGTCCGTAGACTCGCTTAGCCGCCCCGGTGAGGGCTGGCGCCGCCGTGAGGGAGTGCCCGTACGCCATGAGCTACCGAAACGATCCGTACGACCCGAAGCAGGTCGCCCTGCTCGACCCCGCCGCCCTGGACGAGGCTGTCGCGGACGCCACGAAGGCGTTCACGGCCGCCGCCGACCCGGACGCGTTGACCGCGCTACGCCCCGCGCACCTCGGTGACCGCTCCCCGGTCTCCCTCGCGCGCCGGGAGATCGGCGCGTTGCCGCCGGCCGCCAAGTCCGACGCCGGTAAGCGGGTCAACGAGGCCCGGCGGGCGATCGAGACCGCGTACGCCGACCGCGCCGAGGTGCTGGAGCGCGAGCAGGCCGAGCGGGTGCTGGTCGAGGAGCGGGTGGACGTCACCCTGCCCTACGACAGGCGTCCACGTGGCGCCCGGCACCCGCTGAGCACCCTGATGGAGTCGATCAGCGACCTCTTCGTCGGGATGGGCTACGAGGTGGCCGAGGGACCCGAGGTCGACCTGGAGTGGGTCAACTTCGACGCGTTGAACATCCCCGCCGACCATCCGGCGCGCGGGTTGATGGACACCTTCCACATCGCACCGGAGGGCTCCGGCCTGGTGCTGCGTACGCACACCTCGACGGTGCAGACCCGCACGATGCTCAGCCGCAAGCCGCCGATCTACGTGATCGTGCCGGGCCGCGTCTACCGCACCGACGAGATCGACGCCACCCACAGCCCGGTGTTCCACCAGGCCGAGGGTCTGGTGGTCGACAAGGGCATCACGATGGCGCACCTGCGGGGCACGCTGGACCACTTCGCCCGGGCGATGTTCGGCCCGGAGGCGAAGACCCGGTGGCGGCCGCACTACTTCCCGTTCACCGAGCCGTCGGCCGAGTTCGACGTGTGGTTCCCGGAGCACCGTGACGGCCCACAGTGGGTCGAGTGGGGTGGCTGCGGCATGGTCAACCCCCGGGTGCTGCGCGCCTGCGGCGTCGACCCGGAGGTCTACTCCGGATTCGCCTTCGGCATGGGCATCGACCGGACCCTGATGGTCCGGCACGGGGTCAGCGACATCCGCCATCTCTTCGAGGGCGACGTGCGGTTCAGCCGCGCGCTCTCCACCGGGGCGTAGGCGATGCGGGTACGAGACACGGGAACGGTGGTCTGACGTCATGCGAGTTTCTGTCAGTTGGCTGCGGGAGTACGTCGACCTCCCCGCCGACCTGCCTACCGGTGACCTGGAGCAGGCCCTGGTCGACCTCGGCATCGAGGTCGAATCCATTGTGGACCTGCGCGAAAGTGTCACCGGTCAGCTCGTCGTCGGTGAGGTGCGCGAGATCGAGGAGCTCACCGGCTTCAAGAAGCCGATCCGGTTCTGCCGGGTCGACGTGGGTGCCGCCAACGGCACCGGCGAGCCGCAGGAGATCGTCTGCGGGGCGCGCAACTTCGCCGTCGGCGACCGGGTGGTGGTGATCCTGCCCGGCGGTGTGCTCCCCGGTGGCTTCGCGATCGGCGCCCGCAAGACGTACGGGCACAACTCGGCGGGCATGATCTGCTCGGCGAAGGAGCTGGGCCTGAGCGACGATCACTCCGGCATCATCGTGCTGGGGTCGGACGTGACGGCGAAGCCCGGCGACGACGCGCGCCCGGTGGTCGGCCTCGACGACGTCGTGCTCGATCTGGAGATCACCCCGGACCGGGGGTACGCGCTGAGCCTGCGCGGCCTGGCCCGGGAGCTGTCGCACGCGTTCGACGTGCCGCTGCGCGACGCGGGGATGGCGGCCGCCCCGGGCGGCACGGCGACTCCGCCGTACCCGGTGGAGGTCCGCGACACGGTCGGCTGCGACAGGTTCACCGCGCGCCTGGTCCGCGGCGTCGACCCGACCGCGCCCACGCCGTCGTGGATGGCCCAGCGGCTGGTGACCGCCGGCATCCGCAGCATCTCGCTGCCTGTCGACATCACCAACTACGTGATGCTGGAGCTGGGCCAGCCGATGCACGCCTTCGACGCCGACCGGATCGCCGGGCCGCTCGTGGTCCGCCGCGCCGAGGCGGGGGAGAAGCTGACCACCCTGGACGGCGTCAACCGGGTGCTCACCGCCGACGACATGGTCATCTGCGATGACACTGGCCCGATCTCGCTCGCCGCGGTGATGGGCGGCGAGACCAGTGAGGTCGTCGCCGACACCACCACAGTGCTCTTCGAGGCGGCCCACTGGGACCCGGCGATGGTCGGGCGTACGGCACGCCGGCACAAGCTGTTCAGCGAGGCCGCGAAGCGCTGGGAGCGGGGCGTGGACCCGGCCGTGGCACTTGTCGCGCTGGAGCGTGCCGTGCGGCTGCTCACCGAGCACGGCGGCGGCACCCCGAGCGCGGAGATCCTGGACATCGACCACGTCCGGCCGCGTACCCCGATCAGTCTTCCGGCGGACCTGCCGACCCGGCGGGTCGGCGTCGAGTACCCGCCGGCGCGGGTCGTCGCCCTGCTGGAGCGGGTCGGCTGCACCGTCGCGCAGGGCGCGGACCGGCTGTCCGAGGACCCGGGCGCGGTCGGCGTGGCCAGCGGCGCGGGGGTGGTGCTGAGCGTCACCCCGCCGACCTGGCGGCCCGACCTGACCGACCCGGCCGACCTGGTCGAGGAGGTCGTCCGCCTCGACGGGTACGACAAGGTGCCGTCGGTGCTGCCGACCGCGCCGCCCGGTCGCGGTCTGACCCCGCGGCAGCGTCGGCGTCGGGCCGTCGCCGGATCGCTTGCCGAGCGGGGGTACGTGGAGGTGCTCGCGCACCCCTTCGTGTCGCCGGAGCTGGCCGACCAGCTCGGCCTGCCGGCCGACGATCCGCGCCGCCCCGCGGTGCGGCTGGCCAATCCGCTGTCCGAGGAGGAGCCGCTGCTGCGCACCACGCTGCTCGGCCCGCTGCTCGGCATCCTCAAGCGCAACCTGGGCCGTGGTCACCGCGACCTCGCCCTCTACGAGATCGGAGCGGTCTTCCACCCGCGTCTCGGCGCCGGCAGCCCGCCTGCCATGGGCGTGGACCGCCGCCCGACCGACGCGGAGTTCGCCGCCGCCGACGCCGTGGTGCCGGCGCAGCCGGTGCACGTCGCGGCGGTGCTCGCCGGCGACCTGGATCCCGCCGGCTGGTGGGGCGCGGGTCGACCGGCCGGCTGGGCGGACGCCATCGAGTCGGCCCGTGACGTGCTGGCAGCCGCCGGGATCCCCGACGAGCGGGTCGAGGTGCGTGCCGCCGAGTACGCGCCCTGGCACCCGGGCCGCTGCGCCGAACTGCGGGTCGACGGCGCGGTCGTCGGACACGCCGGTGAGCTGCACCCGGTGGTGGTCGCGTCTCTGGAGCTGCCCCGGCGCACCAGCGCGATGGAGCTGGACCTCGACGCGCTGCCGTCGACTCCGGTGACGCCCGCGCCGGCGGTGTCCGGCTTCCCGCCGGCGCTTATCGACGTGGCGTTGGTGCTGGACGACTCGGTGCCGGCAGAGCAGGTGCGCCGGGCGCTGGAGGCGGGCGCCGGCGAGCTGCTGGAGGATGTGCGGCTGTTCGACGTGTACGCGGGCGCGCAGCTCGGTGCCGGTCGCCGGTCGCTGGCGTACAAGCTGACCTTCCGGGCCCCGGATCGGACGCTGACCGTCGAGGAGGCGGTCGCGGCGCGGGACGCGGCGGTCGCCGTCGCGGCGGAGCGCCTCGGCGCGACCCTGCGCGGCGCCTGAGGGAGCAGACGGCCCCTTCCTGCGCAACGACAGGAAGGGGTCCGTCAGCCGTCGGTGGGTTCCAGATTGCCCAGCCTCCGCAGGCTCGTCAGATCGCGGACGGTGATCCGGCGGTAGTCGGTGTCGACAAGTCTCTCGGCGCGTAGCTCCCGCAGCGCCTTCTGGATGGAGGTCTCCGAAGCGCCGCAGATGGTGGCCAGGTCGGGCTGGGTGAGTCGTACGTCGATGATGATGCCGCCGACTCCCTGCCGACCGTGGGTGCGGCAGAGTTCTGCGATCACTCGGGCGACGCGGAGTTTCACAGGGTACGAGGTGAAGTCGATCCGTCGTCGATTGGACCAACGTAACCGGTCGGACACCATCGCGGCGAGCTCGAGAGCAGCGTCGGGATGTTCCTTGAGGAATCGCTTGAACCGATCCGGCTGAATCACGCTGTACCTCGCCGGTCCGCAGGTCGTGACGGTGGCGGAACGGGGTTCGTCGTTCAGCGCGGACATCTCGCCGACGAGATCGCCCCCGACCCGTAGTGACAGCAGGGCGGACCGGCCGTCCGGCAGGGACGCCGTCACCTTGGTCAGACCATCCTCCAGCAGCACGAGGTGAGCTTCCTGTATGCCCTCGTGAATCACGATCTGCCCCGCGGGCACACTGCGACGGACCCCGAGCCCCAACAGCTCCGTCCGAACCGGCGGCGCGAGCCGTTGCAGGAACGTTCCATAGGGCCACTCACCACCGGGCAGCTCGTGTGGTCGTCGCATCTGCGGTCTCCGCCTCCTTCTCCAAGGACAGCCGCCGAAGCGTAGCCGTTCCTGTGCGGAGCGCAATCCCCCTGCCTTAATCACGACGTCGATCAGGGCGCGAACGACCGTCAGTGCCAGCACCGCCAGCGGCGACCATCCGAGGGCGAGCAGCAGCTCGAACAGATCCGTCCTCATGCGACAAGGACACCGCTCGGTGGTGTGACGGACTCCCGAACAGGACGGGATGACCGCTTCTCGACAATCCGAGATGATGCCGTACTTCTACGGGATCCCGATCAGTCCCCGGCGGTTCGATGGCTCCTGCGGCGCTTGCCCGTTGGGCGAGCCGGGTGACGAAGGGCGGGAGTCTTATGCAACACCCCGAGCGGCGACTGTTGATATCTGTGGATATGGAGCGGTACAGCCGGCGCAGCAACCTGCAACAGTATGAGGCGCAACGCCATTTTCGAGAACTGCTGCACGAGGCCGCTGGTGCTGTCGGCCTGGACCGCGTGGCATGGATCACTCAGCAGGCGGGCGACGGCGAGCTGGCGATCGTGCCCCGCGAGGTGTCCGAGTCTCGTGTCATCGGGAGGTTCGTACCCGAGCTGAACCGGCGGCTGCGCAGCCACAACAGCAGCAGACTCCCCGTTGCCCGAATCCGCCTCCGGGTGGCCGTGCACCAGGGGCTGGTGCATCTGGACGGTGCGAACGGCTTCCCCGGCAACGCCGTCGTCTTCGTCTGTCGCCTGTGTGAGGCCGATCCCGTCAAGAAGGCCCTCGCCGCCTTTCCCGAGGCGGGGGTGGCGCTTGTCGTCTCGACCGAGATCTTCCGGGACGTGGTCAGCGAGTATCCGGAGGAGATGCGCCCGGAGCGTTTCGTGCGGATCGAGGTGGCCCATCCGGACAAGGAATTCCGCGAGCACGCCTGGCTGTGCGTGGTGGACGAGGACCTCGGCGGCACCGCGGTCCGGGGGGCCGTGCCCCCCGTTGGGGATGGCCCTGCCCAGGCTGGGGAGAAGCCGACAGACAACGCTCAGGTCAAGCCAGCCAACGACGCAACAGGCCACGGCGGGATTCGTACCGGTGACATCCGTGTCAAGGGGCAGAACGCGGTCGGCCAGGGTGCGACGGCGATCGGCTCAGTCGGCCGCGACGCGAACGTCGGCCCGAGACGAGGCAATCCCCGATGATCGTTCGATATCCCCCTGTCTCCGCCGGCACCGAGCGGGATCTGGACGACCTCCCGTACGACGTGTCGGACGAGCCCTCTGTCGACGACCCGCTCGGCGACGCCGGTGCTGGTGTGCTCGCCGGATCGCGGGACGCGTCGCCGGCCACGGGTTCCTTGGACGGCGAGGACGAGCCGGGTTCGACGCAGGAAGAGCCCGAGGAGCCACCGGAGGAGGAGGCGGACGAACCTGAAGACCTCCTCGACCCCACGGACGTGCTGCGCCGACTGGCTGGCCTGCTGGGTGGATCGAGCAGCATCGGAGTCGGCGATGTTCGGGTTCATGGGCAGAACGCCACCGGTCACGGCGCCGTCGCCATCGGGACCGTCAATGTCATCGCCGCCCGATCCGACGGCGCTGGGCGCGTCTGGTTCGAAACACTTGTCGAGGCGAGCGTCCGCGAGACTGCCAGCGGGTACGCGTCCACGCCCAGTGACAGGGGACTCGATCACCATCTCCACCATCACCACCTGGTCTGCCTCTCCGGGCCGGTGGGGAGTGGACGGTTCACTTCGGCGACTCTGGCGGTGGCCCGCAGACACGGCTTCGACCGGGTCGGTGTGCTCGGCGTCGAGCACTTGTCGGATCTGCTCGGCGCGCAGGTGTCGTTGCCCGCGGGGCACGGCTACGTGGTCGAACTGAGCGAGGCGGTCCTCCGGGCGGTCGACGGATTCACGCTCGTGGCGCTGGCCGCCAGGGCCGCGACCTCGGGCACGACTGTGGTCCTGGTCGGCGACTTCTCCCAGCGGAAGCACGACTACGTCGGCCACGTCGTGGACCACCGCCCGGCACCGGCGGCCGAGGTGTTTCGGGCGCAACTTCGCCATCAGCTCCGCGGGCAGTGTGTCGGCTGGTGCACGGACGCCTGCGACGGCCGCTGCCTGGAGCGGTATGTGGATCTGGACTGTCTCGGGCATCCACTGTTGTCGGCCTACCTCGCCGGAGAGCCCCGACCCACCGAGGTCCTGGAGGTCGTCGCGACGATCACGCGCACCGTTCCCAAGGCCGGCGCCCTGGCCGAGCGGCTGGAGCAGTTTCTGCCGCTCCAACTTCGGGAGCGCGCCGTCGAGATCTTCGACGTGCGACGCGGCGGCGAGGATCTGGGCGGGTTCACCGACGAGGAGATACGCGCGTTCCGCCTCTCCTGCGCCGTGCTGGCCGGACAGCCGGTGGCCGAGATACACGAGGCAGCTCAACGTCTGGCCCGACGGGACCTCCTCGACGCGATGCCGATCGGTGCGCCCCTGCGTGGGTCGGCGATCGACGCGCTGTTGGGGCCGACACTGAGCCAAGCCGCCGCACGGGTGCCCGATGCGCGCGCGCCGGGTGGGTGCCGGATCGACTTCCCGACGGGTACGGAGTCGATCCGGTCGGCACTGCTGGATGTCGCGTGGACTGACTGGTGGTCGCCCGGGCAACTCCTCGACTGGCTCGCCGATTTGATCCGAGGGAACGTTCCGCCGGTTCGGCAGGCCGCTGCCGGGGCCATCGGATGGTCGGCGACGCGCGATGTGCGGGCGGCCCTCGACGCGGTGGGGGCGTTGGCCCGGGAACGGCGGGCCGGGGTCCGACAAGCGGCAGCGATCGTGCTGGTCGCCATGGCCATGCAGCCGACGTTGCGTCATCGGGTCCGCGCCGAGCTGGATCAGTGGGCCGCCGGTCCAGCAGCGCATCTCCAGGACACCGTGGCGCGCGCGTACAGCCTCGGGTTGGCCCGACTCTGGCCGGACGCGGCGTTGGCCCAGTTGCGCCAGGTGGCGCAGGGCCGGATGCAGCGGCGGAACAACTCCGTCGTCCGAGGGCTGGTCGAGGTGTACCAAGACGGACATGCTGCGAGCGTCGTGCCGGCGCTCGTGGGCTGGACGGCGTCCGCCGACCCCGAGGTGCGACTCCACGCCGCGCGGGCCCTGCGGGTGCTCGCGGACCGTTGGGCGGAACCGCCGAATGAGCACTGGCCGGAGCTGCTGCACCTGGTCGATCAGGGAACGATCCGTCTGGCCGACCTGGCCGCCCTCTGGGCGGTCGCCCTCAGCCTGCCGTGGACGGCGTACCGCTCATGGCGGACTCTCGGGTTCTGGCTGGACCGGGCGGACCAGCAACCGACCGTCTCCGGCCACTGCCGGGACCTCGTGCGCCACGTGATCGCTGGACAGCCCGCACTGCGTCATCGCCTCGACCACCAGCTGCACCACGTGTGGCGTCCCGTGATGCCCCAGAACGACCTGCTCGACGACGTACAACGACTGATCGATGAGGAGACGCCATGACCATGGACTCCGCCGGTGGCCCCGGCACGAGACCGCCCCTGCCCCGTCAGGTGGAACGCCGTCGTTGGTGGCACGCTCTCTTCCCGCCTGCCGAGCTCCCGCTACCCCCCGCCCCGCCTCCACCGGTCGTTCCGGCCACGGTGACGTTCCGTCAGGACGTCCCGGCGCCGATCCTGGTGCCGGCCAAGGGGGACGCGTTCGACTTCCGTCTGCACGTCGTCTACAACTGGACCGCGCAGAACATGATCTACGAGGAGCTTCGGCTCCGCGCCGAGCGCTACCTGGCTTGGGCCGGCGGGATCGTCCGGGAACGCGCGATGGACCTGGCACGTGAGCACGAACCCCACCGCTCGCATGACCTGGAGCGTGCGCTGAACAACCGTCTCGGTGGCCAGCGCTGGCCGCGCGAGGGTGCCGCGCACTTCGGTGTGCTCATTCGCGTCAGCCCGGACGAGCGTGTACGGGAGCGACTCAGGCCGTACTGGGAGGATCGGATCCGACTCGAGTGTGATCATGAGTTGCAGAAGATCAGGGCGACCCAGGCGGACGAGTTGACGCGTCGGTGGTGTGCGGTGCTGGAGAACCTCGAGGACGATCCGGTCACTTCGCACGCGGCGCGTCTGACCGGTGAGCAGTTCGCCGAGGTGTTCCGTCGGTACGTGGAGGAACGTCGGGAGACCGTTCCCGATCTCGTGAAGCTCTTGCGCGAGGCGGTCCGGGGGCACGGCGATCTCGGTATGGGGCCGAGCGAGTACACGGAGGCGTGGGACGCGGCCCTCAGGACGTACGAGCGACAGCATGGCTTGTCGGATCGGATGAACTGATGCTTGGTGTCCTCCGTCGCACCTGTGCGACGGAGGACGCCCACTGCGGATTTACGGTTTCATCTACATGCAGTGGTCTGCATGAACTTGCAGTATTTTACCGCCCTTGTTAATCTTCGCTGCATAGTCATGCGGAGGTGAGTATGGGGATCCGAGTCGCGGTCGCCGGAGCGAGCGGGTACGCCGGAGGTGAGTTGCTGCGCCTGGTCGCCGGGCACCCGGAGTTCGATCTGGTCGCCGCCACCGCGCACCGCCAGGCCGGGCACCGCGTCGACGTGGTGCACCCGCAGCTCACCGGGCTCGACCTGGTGCTCGGCGAGACCGATCCGTCCACCCTCGCCGACGCCGACCTGGTCTTCCTGGCGCTGCCGCACGGCGAGTCGGCTGCCCTCGCGGCCCAGCTCCCGCCCGAGGTACGCATCGTCGACCTGGGCGCCGACCACCGGCTCGCCGACCCGTACGCCTGGGCGCAGTACTACGGCGGCACGCACGCCGGCCAGTGGACCTACGGGCTGCCCGAGCTGCCCGGCCAGCGGGAGCTGATCGCCGGGTCGACCCGGGTCGCCAACACCGGCTGCTACGCCGCCGCGATCACCCTGGCGCTCGCGCCGCTGATCGCCGACGGCGCGGCCAGCCCTGCCGACGTGGTGGTGGTCGCCGCCTCCGGCACGTCCGGCGCGGGCCGGGCGGCGAAGCCTCACCTACTGGCCAGCGAGGTGCTGGGGGACCTGTCGCCGTACCGGGTCGGCACCCACCAGCACGTACCCGAGATCAAGCAGGCCACCGGCGCCACCGGCCTGTCGTTCACGCCCGTCCTGGCGCCGATGCCGCGCGGCATCCTGGCCACGGTCACGGCGGTGCCGGCGCGCGGCGTCGACCCCCAGGAGGTGCTGGCGCGGGCGTACGCGGACGCGCCGTTCGTGCACGTGCTGGCGGAGGGGCGCTGGCCGCACACCGCGGCGACGCTGGGTTCCAACTCGTGCCATCTGCAAGCCACCGTCGATGTCGACTCGGGTCGGTTGATCGTGCTCAGCGCCCTGGACAACCTGGGCAAGGGCGCGGCCGGTCAGGCCGTGCAGAACGCCAACCTGATGCTCGGCCTGCCGGAGACGACGGGCCTGTCCGTCTGGGGAGTCACACCATGAGCGTCACCACCCCTCGGGGGTTCCGGGCGGCCGGGGTCGCCGCCGGTTTGAAGGCCAGCGGTGGCGCGGACGTCGCGCTGGTGGTCAACGACGGCCCGGACGCCGGTGTCGCCGGTGTCTTCACCACCAACCGCGTCAAGGCCGCGCCGGTGCGCTGGACCCAGCAGGTCGTGCAGGGCGGTGTGGTCCGCGCCGTGGTGCTCAACTCCGGTGGCGCGAACGCCTGCACCGGCCCGGCCGGCTTCCAGGACACCCACGCAACGGCCGAGCACACGGCCGCCGCGCTGAGCGCGGTCAGTCCGCGGCTGCTCCTCGGCGCCGGGGAGGTGGCGGTCTGCTCCACCGGCCTGATCGGTGAGCGGTTGCCGATGCCGAAGCTGCTGCCCGGGGTCCGCGCGGCGATCCGGGGGCTGTCGCGCGACGGTGGCCCGGCCGCCGCCGAGGCGATCATGACCACCGACACGCGGGCGAAGACGACTGTGGCGCGGGGCAGCGGCTGGACTGTCGGTGGGATGGCCAAGGGCGCCGGGATGCTCGCGCCGGGGATGGCCACCATGCTCTGCGTGCTCACCACCGACGCGGTGGCCGGGCCGGCGGCGCTGGACGAAGCGTTGCGAGCGGCCACCCGGGTCACCTTCGACCGGGTCGACTCCGACGGCTGCATGTCCACGAACGACACGGTGCTGCTGCTGTCCAGCGGCGCGAGCGGCATCGAGCCGTCCCCCGCCGAATTGGCCGCGGCGCTGACCACGGCCTGCCACGACCTGGCCCAGCAGTTGGTTGCCGACGCGGAGGGCGCCACCAAACAGGTCGCCATCGACGTGGTCGGCGCCGCCGACGAGGACGACGCGGTCGAGGTGGGCCGTTCGGTGGCCCGCAACAACCTGGTCAAGACCGCGCTGTTCGGCAACGATCCGAACTGGGGCCGGATCCTCGCAGCCGTCGGCACGACCGCCGCCGCCTTCGAGCCGGACGAGGTGGACGTCGCCGTCAACGGGGTGTGGGTGTGCCGGGGTGGCGCGGCCGCCGAGGACCGCTCGAAGGTCGACCTCACCGGCCGGGACGTGACGATCCGGATCGACCTGCACGCCGGCGACGAGATGGCGACGATCTGGACCAACGACCTGTCGCACGCGTACGTGCACGAGAACTCGGCGTACTCAACATGAGTCTCAGTGGCGATCTCACCCGCGCGCAGGCCAAGGCGGAGACGTTGATCGAGGCGCTGCCCTGGTTGGCGCGTTTCTCCGGTTCGACAGTGGTGGTCAAGTACGGCGGCAACGCCATGACCGAGCCGGCGCTGCAACGGGCGTTCGCGGCCGACATGGTGTTCCTGCGCTACGCCGGTCTGAAGCCCGTCGTGGTGCACGGCGGCGGCCCGCAGATCTCCGCCATGCTGGGCCGGCTCGGCATCGCCAGCGAGTTCCGGGGCGGCCTGCGGGTGACGACCGCCGAGGCGATGGACGTGGTCCGGATGGTGCTGGTCGGGCAGGTGGGCCGGGAGCTGGTCGGGCTGATCAACTCGCACGGCCCGTTCGCCGTGGGGCTCTCCGGCGAGGACGCCCGGCTGTTCACCGCGGTGCGCCGCCCGGCGTACGTGGACGGGCTGCCTGTCGACGTCGGCCAGGTCGGCGACGTCGAGTCGGTGGACACCTCGGCGGTGACCGACCTCATCGACGCCGGCCGGATCCCGGTGATCTCGACGGTCGCGCCGGACGTCGACGGGGTGCTGCACAACCTCAACGCGGACACCGCCGCCGCCGCGCTCGCGGTCGCGTTGCGGGCCCGCAAGCTGGTCGTGCTCACCGACGTGGCCGGCCTGTACGCGGACTGGCCGGACACCACCAGCCTGATCTCCGAGATCACCGCGGACGACCTGGCCAAGCTGCTGCCCAGTCTCGAGTCGGGGATGGTGCCCAAGATGGAGGCGTGCCTGCGCGCGGTGCGTGGGGGAGTGCCCGCGGCGCACGTCGTCGACGGTCGGGTGGCGCACTCGACGTTGCTGGAGGTCTTCACCTCCGAAGGGTTCGGAACGATGGTAGTGCTTCAGGACGGGATGGTCGGGGCATGAGCAGCCTGGTGCAGCGGTGGAAGCAGTCCATGATGGACAACTACGGCACCCCGCCGCTGGGGCTGGTCTCCGGCGCGGGCGCCGTGGTGGTCGACGACGCGGGCCGCGAATATCTGGACCTGGTCGGCGGGATCGCGGTGAACGCCCTCGGCCACGCCCACCCGGCGGTGGTGGCGGCGGTGTCCAAGCAGGTGGCCACGCTCGGGCACGTCTCCAACCTCTACGTCGCCGAGCCGCCGGTCGCCCTCGCGGAGCTGCTGCTGGCCCTCGCCGGCCGGCACGGCCGGGTCTTCTTCGCCAACTCCGGTGCGGAGGCGAACGAGGCGGCGTTCAAGCTGTCCCGGCGCACCGGGCGCACCCACGTGGTGGCCACCAACGGCGCGTTCCACGGCCGCACCATGGGCGCTCTCGCCCTCACCGGCCAGCCGGCCAAGGCCGACCCGTTCCGGCCGCTGCCCGGCGAGGTGACACACGTCGACTTCGGCGACGTCGTCGCCCTCGAGGCGGCGGTCACCGACGCCACCGCCATGGTGATCCTGGAGCCCATCCAGGGCGAGAACGGCGTCGTGGTCCCGCCGGCTGGCTACCTGGCGGCGGCGCGGCGGATCACCTCCCGGCACGGGGCGTTGCTGGTGCTCGACGAGGTGCAGACCGGTATCGGCCGCACCGGGCACTGGTTCGCCCACCAGGCCGAGGGCGTGGAGCCCGATGTGGTGACGCTGGCCAAGGGGTTGGGTGGTGGGCTGCCGCTCGGCGCGACGCTGGCCTTCGGTCGGGCCGCCGACCTGCTCACCCCCGGCTCGCACGGCACCACCTTCGGCGGCAACCCGGTGAGCTGCGCCGCAGCGCTCGCCGTGGTGGCCACCATCGCCAACGAGGGGCTGCTCGACCACGTCAAGCGCGTCGGCGAACGGCTGCGCCGGGGCGTCGAGGCGCTGGGCCATCCGCTGATCGACGGCGTACGCGGGGCGGGGCTGCTGCTCGGCGTGACGCTCAACGCTCCTGTGGCGCCGGTCCTCGCCGGGGCGCTGCGGGATGCCGGCTTCCTGGTCAACGCGGTGCAGCCGGGTGTGGTCCGGCTGGTCCCACCCCTGATCCTCACCGCAGCCCAGGTCGACGCCTTCCTCGCCGCCCTCCCCGCCGCCCTGGACGCGACGGTCCCGGCGGCCGCCGGGACCGACGCAGATCTTGGTGCGAAGGCGCCCCTCCAGGGGCCGGAATCCTCCAAGATCTCGACGCCCACCACGACCACGCCGACCACCACGACCACGGGGACGACCGCATGACTCGGCACTTCCTGCGCGACGACGACCTTTCGCCGGCCGAGCAGTCCACGGTCCTCGACCTGGCCGCGCACCTGAAGGCGGACCGCTTCGGTCACCGGCCGCTGGCCGGCCCCCGTTCGGTGGCGGTGCTGTTCGACAAGCAGAGTCTGCGCACCAGGATCTCGTTCGACGTGGGGATCGCCGAGTTGGGCGGGCACCCGCTGGTCGTGGACACGCAGGTCACCCACTTCGGCCGGGGGGAGTCCCTGGCGGACGCGGGACGTGTGCTGTCCCGCTACGTCGCGGCGATCGTGCTGCGTACCCACGGGGACGAGCGGATCGCCGAGGTGGCGGAGGGCGCCACCGTGCCGGTGGTCAACGCGCTCACCGACGGCTTCCACCCGTGCCAACTGCTGGCCGACCTGCTGACCGTGCGGGAGCGGTGCGGCGGCACGGCCGGCCGCATCCTGACGTACGTGGGCGACGGCGCGAACAACATGGCGCAGTCGTATCTGCTGGCCGGGGCGCTGGCCGGCATGCACGTGCGGATCGCCGGGCCGGCGGGGTTCGCGCCCGATCCGGCCGTCCTGGACCGGGCGACCCGGATCGCCGCCGACACCGGCGGGTCGGTGCGGGTGCTGACCGACCCGACCGAGGCGGTACGCGACGCCGACGTGCTGGCCACCGACACCTGGACGTCGATGGGGCAGGAGTCCGACGGGCTGGACCGGATCACCCCGTTCCTGCCGTACCAGGTCAACAAGGAGTTGCTCGGTCAGGCCGCGCCGGACGCGATCGTGCTGCACTGCCTGCCGGCGCACCGTGGTGAGGAGATCACCGACGAGGTGCTCGACGGGCCACAGAGCGCGGTCTTCGACCAGGCGGAGAATCGACTGCACGCGCAGAAGGCGTTGCTGGCGTTCCTGCTGGACGCGACGGGCGACGCCGCGACCGGAGACCGACGATGACCGGGCCGCTGACCCGAGCCGCCCGGCACGCCCGGATCGTGGAGCTGATCCGGGACCGGCCCGTACGATCGCAGACCGAGTTGGCCGACCTGCTCGCCGCCGACGGCGTCGTCGTCACCCAGGCCACCCTCTCGAGGGACCTGGAGGAGCTGGGCGCGGTCAAGGTGCGCGGCGGCGACGGGCCGGCCGTCTACCTGATCCCGGAGGACGGCCAGCGGCCGCTGCGCGACGCCGAAGCCGCGCCGGCCCGGCTGGTGCGGCTGCTGCGTGAACTGCTCAACGGGGTCGACTCCAGCGGCAACATCGCCGTGCTGCGTACCCCGCCGGGCGCGGCCCAGTACCTGGCCAGCGCGTTGGACCGGGCGGGCCTGCCGGAGATCGTCGGCACCATCGCCGGCGACGACACCATCCTCGTCGTGGCCCGCGAGGCCGTCGGCGGGGCCGCACTCGGTGACAAGCTCGCCGGCTGGGCCCGCCGGGACGACACCGTCGAAGGGAACACCACGTCATGACCGAGCGGGTCGTCCTCGCGTACTCCGGGGGGTTGGACACCTCCGTGGCGATCCCCTACCTGGCCGAGCAGACCGGCGCCGAGGTGATCGCGGTGGCGGTCGACGTCGGGCAGGGCGGGGAGGACCTCGACGCCATCCGGCAGCGCGCGCTGGACTGCGGCGCGGCGGAGTCCGAGGTCATCGACGCGCGCGACGAGTTCGCCGCCGACTACTGCGTGCCGGCCATCCGGGCGAACGCCCTCTACATGGACCGCTACCCGCTGGTGTCGGCGCTGTCCCGGCCGCTGATCGTCAAGCACCTGGTGGCGGCCGCGCGTACGCACGGCGGGACGATCGTGTCGCACGGCTGCACCGGCAAGGGCAACGACCAGGTCCGGTTCGAGGTGGGCCTGAACGCGCTCGCTCCCGACCTGAAGATCATCGCCCCGGCCCGCGATTTCGCCTGGACCCGGGACAAGGCGATCGCGTTCGCCGAGGAGAAGGGGCTGCCGATCGACGTGTCGGCGAAGTCCCCGTACTCGATCGACCAGAACCTGTGGGGTCGCGCCGTGGAGACGGGCTTCCTGGAGGACATCTGGAACGCACCGATCGAGGACCTCTACTCGTACACCGACGACCCGGCGGAGCCCCGCGACGCGGACGAGGTGGTGATCACCTTCGACGGCGGCGTGCCGGTCGCGATCGACGGCGAGACCGTCACCCCGTACCAGGCGATCCTGGAGCTCAACCGGCGTGCCGGCGCCCAGGGCGTCGGCCGGCTCGACATGGTCGAGGACCGCCTGGTCGGCATCAAGAGCCGCGAGGTGTACGAGGCGCCCGGCGCGATCGCGCTGATCACCGCCCACCAGGAGCTGGAGGCGGTGACAGTCGAGCGGGACCTGGCCCGGTTCAAGAAGAGCGTGGACCAGCGCTGGGGCGAGCTGGTCTACGACGGCCTGTGGTTCTCGCCGCTGAAGGACTCGCTGGACGCGTTCATCGACGACGCGCAGCGGCACGTGAGCGGCGAGGTGCGGTTGACCCTGCACGGCGGCCGGGCGACCGTCACCGGCCGGCGCTCCGAGGAGAGCCTGTACGACTTCGGGCTGGCGACCTACGACACCGGGGACACCTTCGACCAGACCCTCGCGAAGGGCTTCGTGCGGCTGTGGGGTCTGCCGAGCGGGCTCGCCGCCGCGCGGGACGCCCGGCTGGGAGGCTGACGACCATGGGGACCACAATGGGCGGGGTGGACGACAAGAGCCTCACCGAGAACAGCGCTGGCACCAACCGGACGAGCCTGTGGGGTGGCCGGTTCGCCGGCGGCCCCGCGGAGGCGCTCGCCCGACTGTCGGTGAGCGTGCAGTTCGACTGGCGCCTGGCCCCGTACGACATCGCTGGTTCCCGGGCGCACGCCCGGGTCCTCGCCGGCGCCGGTCTGCTCGACCCGGAGGAGCTGGGTCGGATCCTGGCCGCCCTGGACGACCTGGAGGCGGCCTGTGCCTCGGGGGCGTTCCGGCCCACCGTCGACGACGAGGACGTGCACACGGCGCTGGAGCGGGGTCTCCTGGAGCGCCTGGGCAGCCTCGGCGGCAAGCTGCGCGCCGGCCGGTCCCGCAACGACCAGGTCGCCACCGACCTGCGGCTCTACCTGCGTGACCACGCGCGGGGTGTGGCCAGCCGACTCGTCGAGCTCGCCGAGGCGCTGGTCGAGCAGGCCGAGCGGCACATCGACACCGCCGCGCCCGGCATGACCCACCTCCAGCACGCCCAGCCGGTCACCTTCGGGCACTGGCTGCTCGCCCACGTGCAGCCGCTGCTGCGCGACCTGGAGCGGCTGCGCGACTGGGACCACCGGGCGGCGATCAGCCCGCTCGGCGCGGGCGCGCTCGCCGGTTCCGGGCTTCCGCTGGATCCGGTGGCCGTGGCCAAGGAGCTGGGCTTCCGGACGTCGTTCGCCAACTCGATGGACGCGGTCGCCGACCGGGACTTCGTGGCCGAGTTCCTCTTCACCACCGCGCTGATCGGGGTGCACCTGTCCCGACTCGGCGAGGAGGTGGTGCTCTGGACCTCGCACGAGTTCGGTTGGGTGGAGTTGGACGACGCCTTCGCGACGGGGTCGTCGATCATGCCGCAGAAGAAGAACGCGGACATCGCCGAGCTGGCCCGGGGCAAGTCCGGCCGTCTGGTCGGCGGCCTGATGACGGTGCTGACCATGCTCAAGGGCCTGCCGATGACGTACGACCGGGACATGCAGGAGGACAAGGAGCCCGCGTTCGACGCGGTCGACACCCTGGAGCTGCTGCTGCCGGCCCTGGCGGGGATGATTTCCACGATGACGGTCCGGGTGGACCGCCTCGTCGCCGCCGCCCCGGTCGGATTCTCCCTGGCCACCGAGGTCGCCGACTGGCTGGTCCGGCGCAACGTGCCGTTCCGCGACGCGCACGAGATCACCGGTCGGCTGGTGGCGCTCTGCGCGGTTCGGGAGTGTGAGCTGGAGGACGTCTCCGACGCCGATCTGGCCGCGGTAAGCGAGCACCTCGACCCCTCGGTGCGCGACGTGCTGTCGGTGCGCTCGGCCCTCGCGGCCCGAATTACCCCCGGCTCGACGGGCCCCGGCCCGGTCGCCGACCAGCTCGCCGCCGCGGCGGACCAGCTGGCCGGTTGGCGGGACTGGGCCACCGAGCGGGTCGTACCCCGCTGAGGCCACCGTGGCGTCGGCGCGAGCCGCCGGCGCCACGGTGGTTCAGACCGTCGGGCGCTCCCGCTTGGGGAGCTTCGCCACGACCATGTCGTACGACGCGTCGACCGCCTCGGTCAGCTCCTCGCCGTCGATCCCGCCGTTGAGGCGCAGCGTGTTCCACCCGGACCGGCCGATGTAGGCCATCACCCGGGCGTCGTCGGGGTGGCGGCGCAGCCACTCGTCGGCGATCTCCCGGGTCTGGCCGCACTTGATGCCGACCGTGGGCTTTCCGTCCCCGTTGCCGAGGAACGCGAAGATCCGGCTGCCCACCTTCACCACCTCGTCGCCCTCCCACGGCCGGTCCAGCCAGGCTCCCGGCTTGGCCAGGCAGTACGCCAGCATCTCCGCGCGCTCCATGGGTGCCTCCTCGTCGTGGGCACAGTCTGCCCGCCCGGCCGCCGATCCGCCGGTGCGCGGCCGATCCGCTCCGCCGGTGCCCGGCCATCCGATCCGCCGGTGCCCGGCCGATCCGCTCCGCCGGTGCCCGGCCGATCCGCTCCGCCGGGGTCGCCTGCCGGGTCGCGGCGGGCCAGCCCGGCTCGCACGGTCGTGCGTGATCCTGGATCCCGTGGCCTTGACCGCGGTGCTGCCCCTACTTCCCTGTTTCCGCACGATCTTGCGGGTCGGGCGCTGGCTCGGCCGAGCGAGCGGCGACCCGCTCGTAGCGCTGCCGCGCGGCCTGTGCGCTGCCCAGACCCAGCCCGTACGCGATGGACTGCCAGGTCAGCCCCCGGTCGCGGGCCAGCGTGAGCAGCCCGGCCTCCAGGGCGTCGAGCTCGGCGCGGACGTGCGGCAGCAGGGTCAGCGCGGCGGTGAGGTCGGCGGCGTCCACCGGCTCCTCGGCGGGCTCCCGCTCGGCCCCGCCGGCGGCGAGGGCGGTGACCAGAGCCACCGCCTCCCACGGGTCCAGCACGTACGGGTGGGCCCAGCGGCCCCGCCGGGCGTCGGAGCCGGCGTGCCGCTCACTGATCCGTTGCAGCGCCTCGTGGGTGCGGTGGGCGCGAGCGCGGGCCGGGTCGGGGGCGGTGAACAGCTCCTCGGTCGTCATACCCCGAGCACACCCCATCAACGCAAAGTTGTCAACAATTCGTTCAAGCGGAGTTGCCGATCGCTCGTATCCGACGTTTCCTGAAGCAGTGGACTATTCGTGGTTGCACGCCCCCGCCGCCCAGGTGCCCGAGACGGCGCAGACGCTCCTCGGCTGGGAGATCACGGCCGGCGGCGTCCGGGTCAGGCTGACCGAGGTCGAGGCGTACGCGGGCACCGGGGAGGATCCGGCCTCGCACGCGCACCGGGGCCCGACCCCGCGTACCACAGTCATGTACGGGCCGGCCGGGCACGCCTACACGTATTTCGTGTTCGGCGTGCACTGGTGTCTCAACATCGTGTGCGGCGACGAGGGGGAGGCGGCAGCCGTCCTGCTGCGCGCGGGTGAGGTCATCGAGGGCGTGGACGTCGCCCGCAAACGCAGGGGAGACGTGCCCGACCGTGACCTCGCTCGCGGCCCCGCCCGACTGGTCGTCGCGCTCGGTATCGGCGCGACGGCCAACGGCACGTCCATGCTCGACGGGAACGGCCCGCTGCTGTTGACGCCGCCGACGCGTCCGGTCGCGAAGTCGGCCATCTCCGCAGGACCGCGCGTCGGGGTGGCCGCCGCACACGACGTCCCGTGGCGCTTCTGGATAACCGGCGATCCCACGGTCAGCGCATACCGCCGACACGTGCCGCGTCGCCGCCCTCCTCGAAAGGCCGAAGGGTGACCGGCTAATCGATCAAGTGTTGGAATTCCGCTGGCGTCAACCCTGCTTGGCGGAGGATCGAAGCCAGAGTGCCGCGCTTGATGGTGGCGTGCTGAGGGACCACCACCACGTTTCCGGCAGAGTTCCGGTAGACCGCGTGGCTTCCCTTGATCCGTACTTGATCGAAGCCGGCCTTTCTGAGCCCCGCCAGCACCTTACGCAGCGGAAGATCCGCCAGGGCTGGGCTCATGCCGCCCTTCCCACCTGGAAGGACGTCACCAGGGGGGTGGCTTCGATGGTGGGTTGGGAGACCTCTTCGAGGTAGACCTCGACCGCCTCGCGCAGATTGGTCAGCGCTTCGTCGAGCGTCTCGCCCTGGCTAGCCACCTCCAGCTCCAGGCACCGCGCGACGTACCAGTCGTCTTCCTCGTGCACCGCCGCAGTGAACGTCCGAACCATCGAGGCCCTCCTTGGGAAGGTAACGCCGTCATCCTACGAGTCCGATGGTGTCGAGAGGGGTGCCACACGTCGTCGCCGGCGCACACGGCGTGTGGCCCGCGAGCCTGTCGGGGGGTGTGGCCATAATCACCCCACCTGCCCACCGACGGTTCGGAGGACGTCCATGGCAACGCTGCTCGCGATCGGCACCGCGAAGGGGTTGTTCCTCGCCACCAGCGCCGACGACCGGCGTACCTGGGAGGTCAGCGGCCCGCACCACCCGCAGACCAGCGTGTACGCGGTCGCGCTCGACACCCGCCGTGCCACCCCGCTGCTGCTCGCCGGGGTGACCAGCTCACACTTCGGCCCCAGCGTCGCGACAAGCGACGACCTGGGCGCCTCCTGGGACGAGCCCGACCACGCGCCGGTGGCGTTCCCGTCCGACACCGGCGCGAGCCTGGGGCGGGTCTGGCAACTCATGCCGGCCGGCGCCGACGAGCCGGACGTGGTCTGGGCCGGCACCGAGCCGTCGGCGCTGTTCCGCTCCAGCGACGGTGGCCGCAGCTTCGAGCTGGTTCGCGCCCTCTGGGACCATCCGCACCGCCCGCACTGGCAGGCCGGGTTCGGCGGCCAGGCCGTGCACACCGTGCTGCCCCACCCGCGCGACCCGGCCCGGGTGCTGGTCGCCATGTCCACGGGCGGGGTCTACCGCTCGCAGGACGCCGGGGCGAGTTGGGCACCGGGCAACGTGGGCATCCGCGCCGCCGGCCTGGCCGACGAGTGGCCGGAGTTCGGCCAGTGCGTGCACAAGGTCGCGCGGGACGCCGGCAACCCCGAGCGGCTGTACGCGCAGAACCACTTCGGCGTCTACCGCTCCGACGACGACGGCCGCACCTGGTCGTCGATCGCCGACGGGTTGCCCAGCGACTTCGGCTTCCCGATGGTGTCGCACCCCGCTCGACCCGGGATGGTGTGGACGTTCCCGCTGGTGGCCGACGTCGAACGGTTCCCCGCCGACCACCGCTGCCGGGTGTTCCGCTCCGCCGACGCCGGTGGCAAGTGGGAGCCGCTGTCGGTGGGCCTGCCCGAGGGTCCGTTCTATCCGGCGGTGCTGCGCGACGCGATGTGCGCCGACGACGCCACTCCGGGCGGCGTCTACTTCGGCACCCGCTCCGGCGAGGTCTACGCCAGCCGGGACGAGGGCGACTCCTGGTCGCAGGTGGCCGCGCACCTGCCCGACGTGCTGTGCGTGCGGGCGGCGGTGGTCTGAGTGGTCACCGTGCTGCTGCCCGGCCCGCTGCGCGGCGAGGCCGGTGGCGCGAGTCGGCTCAGTGTCGCCGCGGCCGGCACGCTCGGGGCGGTCCTCGACGAGCTGGCCGCCGATCACCCCCGGCTGGCTCGGCGGATCCGCGACGAGCGTGGCGAGCTGCGCCGCTACGTCAACGTCTACGTCGACGGGGAGGACTGCCGGCACTCCGGCGGGCTGGCCACACCTGTCGGGGAGGACGCCCAGGTGCAGGTGCTGCCCTCGGTCGCCGGGGGCTGATTCCCGGGAGTGACCGGAGCCACTGCCAGATAGGTCGCCGGCGGAATAGTTGACTCGTCAAATAAGTTGTGAGCTGCGTCCGGGTACCACGACGGCACCCGGTTGACACGCGAGGAGCTGGTCATGCAGTTCGGAGTCTTCACCGTCGGTGACGTCACGGTCGATCCGACCACCGGTCGGGAGCCGACCGAGCATGAGCGGATCAAGGCGATGGTCGCCATCGCCCTGAAGGCCGAAGAGGTCGGGCTCGACGTCTTCGCCGCAGGTGAGCACCACAACCCGCCGTTCGTCCCGTCGTCCCCGACCACCATGCTCGGTCACATCGCGGCCCGCACCGAACGGCTGCTGCTGTCCACCGCGACCACGCTGATCACCACCAACGACCCGGTGAAGATCGCCGAGGACTACGCGATGCTCCAGCACCTGTCCGACGGCCGGGTGGACCTGATGATGGGTCGCGGCAACACCGGCCCGGTCTACCCGTGGTTCGGCAAGGACATCCGCGCCGGCATTCCCCTCGCGATCGAGAACTACGACCTGCTGCACCGGCTGTGGCGCGAGGACGTGGTCGACTGGAAGGGCAAGTACCGCACCCCGTTGCAGTCGTTCACCTCGACGCCGCGCCCGCTCGACGGTGTGCCGCCGTTCGTCTGGCACGGCTCGATCCGCAGCCCCGAGATCGCCGAGCAGGCCGCGTACTACGGCGACGGCTTCTTCGCCAACCACATCTTCTGGCCCAAGGAGCACACCCAGCGGATGGTCGGGCTCTACCGCCAGCGGTACGCGCACTACGGCCACGGCTCCGCCGACCAGGCCATCGTCGGCCTCGGCGGCCAGGTGTTCATGCGGCGCAACTCGCAGGACGCGGTCCGGGAGTTCCGGCCGTACTTCGACAACGCCCCGGTCTACGGGCACGGGCCGTCGCTGGAGGAGTTCACCCGGGAGACCCCGTTGACCGTGGGCAGCCCGCAGCAGGTCATCGACCGCACGCTCGGCTTCCGTGAGTACGTCGGCGACTACCAGCGGCAGCTGTTCCTGATGGACCACGCCGGGCTCCCGCTCAAGACGGTGCTGGAGCAGCTCGACCTGCTCGGCGAGGAGGTCGTGCCGGTGCTGCGCAAGGAGTTCGACTCGCTGCGTCCCGCGCACGTGCCGGACGCGCCGACGCACGCCTTCCTGGTAGCCGCCGCGGGTGGCGGCAAGGACAGCACCGTGCACGCCGTCGACGACGTGACGGGCAAGGCGCCGGAGGGGGCGACCCGATGACCCGCCGTACGATCGCCGTGGTCTCGGCGGGGCTGAGCCAGCCCTCGTCCACCCGGCTGCTCGCCGACCAGCTCGCCGGGGCGACCCGCGACGAGCTGGTCCGGCGCGGCGCCGAGGCGGAGCTGCGGGTCGTCGACCTGCGCGAGTACGCCCACGACGTGGTCAACAACATGCTCACCGGTTTCCCGCCGGCCGCGCTGCGCGAGGCCATCGACGCGGTGACCGGGGCGGACGGCATCATCGCCGTGACGCCGATCTTCAACGCGTCGTACAACGGGCTGTTCAAGTCCTTCTTCGACGTGCTGGAGGCCGAGTCGCTCGTCGACCGGCCGGTGCTCATCGGGGCCACCGGCGGCACGGCCCGGCACTCCCTCGCCCTGGAGCACGCCCTCCGCCCGATGTTCAGCTACCTGCGGGCGGTGGTGGTCCCCACCTCGGTCTTCGCCGCCCCGGAGGACTGGTCCGGCGGCACCGTCGACGGCGCCCTGCGCGGCCGCATCCGTCGCGCCGCCGGCGAGTTGGCCGACCAGGTCGAGCGCCGGCTGCCCGCCAGCGGCCCCGCCGACCCGTTCGCCCTCACCACCGACTTCCTGCAGATGCTCGGCGGGGGCGACGACGCTCCGGTCACCTCGGCGGGTCGTACGGGTGCGCGACAAGCACCGGGCAGTGCGCGTGCTGAATCGCAGCCTGGCTGACCGAGCCGAGCAGCAGACCGGTGAATCCGTGCCGGCCCCGGGTGCCCACGACAAGCAGCGACGCCGTGCCGCTCGCCTCGATGAGCCCCCGGGCCGCGCCGGTCGCCCGGATCGGATGCTCCCGCACCGCCAGATCGGGATGCTCGGCCCGGACGAGAGCGGACGCCTCGGCCAACAGCCGCACCGACTGGGCCTGGTACGCGGCCTGCGCCTCCTCGATCTCGTCCGGCAGCGGCCGGTCCCCGTCCAGCGGGCCGACGTGCACGAGCACCAGCGCGACGTCCCGCAGCGCCGCCTCGGCGGCGCCGTAGGCCACCGCCACCCGCGACGACTCGGACCCGTCCACGCCGACCAGCACCGGGGTGTCCAGCTCGATCGGCTGCTCGTCCGGTCGAACCACAAGCACCGGGCAGTGCGCGTGCGCGGCCACCTGCGCGCCGACCGATCCGAGCAGCAGACCGGCGAACCCACCCAACCCGCGGCTGCCAACCACGACGAGATCCGCCCGTCGGGACTCCTCGACCATCGTCGCGCCGGGCCCGCCGGCGACCTGACGGGCCTCCACGGCGAGGCCGGGCCACCGGGCGGCCAGGTCGGCCGCCGTCCGTTCCAGCACCTTCCGCGCCTCCTCCGACGGCCCCGGAACCCCGAGGTCGTACGGGTTGAGGGGCACGCCGTAGCCGAGCGCGTGCAGGTAACCGTGTACCAGGAGCAGCGGCCGGGACCGGAGCAGGGCGGCGCGGGCCGCGTGTTCCGCGGCGACGAGGCTGGACGGCGATCCGTCGACACCCACCACGACAGGTCGGTTCATCGGCCCTCCCAGGGTCGGTCGACTCATTGTCGGCGCCGAGAGGCCGCGGCGGCGGCGAACGCGCCGGTCGGTGCGCGAGCCGGAGGCCCCGACCTGTCACCGGCGAGACGTACCCTCGCCGGATGACCTCCGAAGTGCGACTGCGCCCGGTCCGCGAGGACGACCTCGTCGAGTTCTTCCTGCACCAGCAGGATGCCGAGGCCAACCGGATGGCCGCGTTCGTCGCCAAGGACCCGTCCGATCACCGCGAGTTCGCCCGGCACTGGGCGCGGGTGCTCACCGACCCGGCCAACCGGGTCCGCACCGTCGAGGCCGACGGCGAGGTGGTCGGTTACGTCAGCGCCTTCCCGGTCGACGACCAGACCGAGGTCAGCTACTGGATCGACCCGGCCCGCTGGGGGCGGGGCCACGCCACCGCGGCCCTCGCCGCCCTGCTGCGCGAGCTGCCCAGGCCGGTGCACGCCCGCGCCGCCAAGGACAACGCCGCCTCCCTCGCGGTGCTGCGCAAGTGCGGGTTCGTCGTGGTCGGTGAGGACTCGGGGTACGCCAACGGGCGCGGCGCCGAGGTCGAGGAGTGGCTGCTGGAGCTGCCCGCCGATGTCCCTGAGCTGGGCGGGCACTAGTCTCGCGGGGTGAACTGGTTGGATCTGGTCGGCTGGGCCGGCTCCGCGGTGCTGGTCTGGTCGCTGCTGCAGTCGCGCGTCCTACGGCTGCGCGCGATCAACCTCGTCGGCTGCCTCGTCCTGATCGGCTACAACGCCGCGCTCGAGGTCTGGCCCATGGTCGGGCTCAACATCGTGCTCGCGGTGATCAACATCTGGTACCTGCGCGGCATGCTGGCCACCCGGCACGACGAGCAGACCTACCAGGTGGTCGAGGTCGGCGTCGACGACCAGTTCCTGGCGCACACCCTGCGGGTGCACGCGCCGGACATCGCCCGGTTCAACCCCGACTTCCGCTGGGCGTCGGACACCGCCGAGCGCTCCGCCTTCCTCGTGGTCACGGCCGACGAGGTGGTCGGCGTGGTGCTGTCGCACGCCGAGGCCCGCGGGATCGCCCAGATCGACCTGGACTACGTCACCCCGAAATTCCGGGACTTCACCCCCGGCGAGTTCGTCTACCGGCGTAGCCGCCTCTTCACCGAACGCGGCTTCCACCGCGTCGTGAGCCCACCCGGCATGGTCGCCCCCTACTACCATCGGCTCGGCTTCCGCCCCCAGGGCGACTCGTACGTCCTCGACCTGCCCGCGTCACCGGCAAACGATCCGGCGTAGCGTCGCCCGAGCAGGATTCGGCCGAGGCCGCACGGGGCACAGAAGCGCGTACGCCGGGCGGGCTCGCCGACCGGCGGGCGCCGTGCGTACGGGCCGGTGCCACCACCACGAGGGAGCGAACCGGGCGTGCAGAGCTACGGGAGCCAACTGGCCCTGGTCGGGATCCTGGTCGTCATCAACGCGCTCTTCGCCGGCAGTGAGATGGCGCTGGTGTCACTGCGGGACAGCCAGATCCAGCGGTTGGAACGCACCAGCCGGGCCGGACGGGTGCTGGCCCGCCTCGCCAAGGACCCGAACCGCTTCCTCGCCACCATCCAGATCGGCATCACCCTCGCGGGCTTCCTGGCCTCCGCCGCCGCGGCGGTCTCCCTGGCCAAGCCCCTCGTGCCGCTGCTCGGGATGTTCGGCAACGCCGCCGAGACGGTGGCCATCGTGGTGGTCACCCTCGCGCTGACCTTCGTCACCCTGGTGTTCGGCGAGCTGGCCCCCAAGCGGATCGCCATGCAGTCCGCCGAGCGGTGGGCGCTGCTGGTGGCCCGCCCGCTCGATCTGCTCGCCAGTCTCACCCGCCCCGCCGTCTGGGCCCTCGGCGCCACCAGCGACCTGGTCGTACGCCTGGTCGGGCTCAACCCGAAGCACCAACCGGAGGAGATCGGCCCGGACGAGCTGCGCGACATCGTCGCCGGCAACCACGGCTTCACCAAGGAACAGCGCACGATCATCGCGGGCGCCGTGGAGATCGCCGACCGGCGGTTGCGGGCTGTGCTCGTACCCCGGTTGCAGGTTTTCACTCTCGACAGCGGGACCACCGCGGAGGCCGCGCGGCTCGTGCTGGCCGCCACCGGGCACTCCCGGGCGCCCGTGGTGCGCCACGGCGGCCTGGACGACACCGCGGGTGTGATCCACCTGCGTGACCTGGTCGGCGTGCCCGACGACCGGCCGGTCGACGAGATCGCCCGCCCGCCGATGCTGCTGCCCGACTCGCTGCCGGTGGTGGACGCGCTGCGCCAGTTCAAGGCCGAGCGCCAGCACATCGCTCTTGTCGTCGACGAGCGCGGCGCGGTCGACGGCATCGTGACGCTTGAGGACATCCTGGAGGAGATCGTCGGGGAGATCTACGACGAGACCGACCGGGACGGCTACACGGTGCGCCGCGAGCCGGACGGCGCGATGGTGCTGCCCGGCACCTTCCCGGTGCACGACCTTCCGGACATCGGCGTCGAGCTGCCCTCGCGCCCGGCCGGCGACTACACCACAGTCGCGGGGCTGGTCCTGGCCCGCCTCGGGCACATCCCCACCGTCGCCGGGGAGGACGTCACCCTGGACGGCTGGGTGCTGACGGTGGCCGACATCGACCACCGGGCCATCACCGAGGTACGCCTGAGTCAGCTCCCCACGGACGACGACGCCGACGACAGCGGTGACGGCGCCGGCGAGTCCATCCAGCCGGTGTTGGACGAGGCGCGCAGCTGACCGCTCCCGGCTCAGTCCCGGGAGAGGTTCTGCAGCCGGACCTGACCGCGGGCGACCAGCCGCTGATCGGCGTCGGTGATCTCCACCTGCCAGAGCTGCTGGCTGCGACCCCGGTGCACGGGCGTGCCGACCGCGGTCAGCTCACCGTCCCGAACGGCCCGGAGGAAGTCGGTCTGGTTCGACACCCCGACGACAGTGCCCCGGTCGGCCAGCCAGAGCGACCCTCCGACGCTGGCCGCGGTCTCCACCACCGAGCAGTAGACCCCGCCGTGCTGGATGCCGAACGGCTGGTGCAGCTCCGGTCGGACCTGCCAGCGGATGACCACCCGGTCGGCGGACGTCTCTTCGAACTCCAGGCCGAGCAGGGCGACGAAACCACCCGTCACATCCGGCATCTCCACGGCAGAAACCCTCCTCGATCAGCGGGTCGCCAGCCTAACCGGGGCGGGTTGCGTCAAACCCGGTACGGGTCGGTGCCGGCGATGGGGGAGAATCGGTGACCGTGACCGACAGCAGCCTCCCGCCGCCCGCGCGGGACTCCCTGACCGACGACCTGCTCTGGCGTGGCCTGATCCAGGACTCGACAGGCCTCGACGAGCTGCGCGAGCTGCTCGACAGCGGGAAGGCCACCACCTATTACGTGGGCTTCGACCCGACCGCCCCGAGCCTGCACGTCGGCAACCTCATGCAGGTCCTCATGGCCCGCCGTCTGCAACTCGCCGGCCACCGCCCGTTGCTGCTGGTGGGCGGGGCGACCGGGCAGATCGGTGACCCGAAGGAGAGCGCCGAGCGGACGCTCAACCCGCCCGAGGTGATCGCCGGCTGGGTCGAGCGTATCCGCGAGCAGCTCGCGCCCTTCGTGTCGTACTCCGGTGAGAACGCGGCGCAGCTGGTCAACAACCTCGACTGGACCGGCGAGATGTCGATCGTCGAGTTCCTCCGCGACGTCGGCAAGCACTTCCCGGTCAACAAGATGCTGGCCCGGGAGGTGGTGCGCGCCCGGCTGGAGACGGGCATCAGCTTCACCGAGTTCAGTTACCAGCTGTTGCAGGGCAACGACTTCTTCGAGCTGCACCGCCGGCACGGCTGCCAGCTCCAGTTCGGCGGGTCCGACCAGTGGGGCAACATCACCGCCGGCGTGGACTACGTCCGGCGGCGCGGTGCGGGGCCGGTGCAGGCGTTCACCACCCCGCTGGTCACGAAGGCCGACGGCACGAAGTTCGGCAAGAGCGAGGGGGGTGCCGTCTGGCTCGACCCCACGATGACCAGCCCGTACGCCTTCTACCAGTTCTGGCTCAACGTCGACGATCGAGAAGTCGACCGCTACCTGCGGTACTTCAGCTTCCGCTCCCGGGACGAGCTGGAGGAGCTGGCGAAGGCCACGGCCGAGCGACCTGCGGCCCGGCTGGCCCAGCGGGCGCTGGCCGAGGAGTTGACCACGCTGGTGCACGGCGCCGAGGAGACCCGGCAGGCGATCGCCGCCAGCCAGGCGCTGTTCGGGCGTGGTTCGCTCCACGAGCTGGCGCCGGAGACCCTGCGCGCGGCACTTACCGAGGCCGGGCTGGTGCGTATCCCGGGCGAGCTGCCGGACGTGGCGGGCCTCCTGCGGGACTCCGGGCTGGTGACGGGCCTCAAGGAGGCGCGGCGCGTGATCGCCGAGGGTGGCGCGTACGTGAACAACGACCGGGTGACCGAGGTCGACGCCACGGTGTCGAAGGACGACCTGCTGCACGGTCGGTACCTGGTGCTGCGTCGGGGAAAGCGCTCGTTCGCGGGCGTTGAGCTGGACGAATAGGCGGTTGTCGACGATGTGACGGGGGACGCGTCCGGCGAATTTGACGATCATCGGGCCGGACGCGTAACTTTCTCTCTGCCAGCGCGGAACGGACGAAACAGGCGAAAGCCTGAAGCGGCCGGAGCGCGGCGACGACCTCGGGGTCGGGCGGGTTCGCCGGCCGGATCCCGCGACCGGGTGGTGCCCACGGAAACGCCGCGAGGCGGATTTGGTGCGGCGAAACCGACCGGGTAAGGTAGTCAGTCGGTAGGGAAACGGGCGAGCAAGCGGGAAACCGTTGCGGCCGGCCTGCCGCAACCGTGACGAGAGCGGCGCGAGCCGGTCGAGACATGGTGCCCGCAACACGGAAGAAAGCACGACGAACCGCGAAACACCGGTTTGACACGGCAGAAACCAGCGGGTAACGTAGTAAAAGTGCCTGGCGCTGGAAAGCGCTGAGCACGCAGAACGAAAAGCCCCGAAACGGGGTTCCACTGATGTGGGGCTTCTGATCGGTGTGTGGTTGTTCTTTGAGAACTCAACAGGGTGCTTGTAAAGCCAGTGCCAATTATGATTTATACCCCGGACTGGTCGGGCCTTCG
>NZ_JBFAQS010000013.1:0-198837 GCF_040678875.1 Micromonospora sp. NPDC049274 | reverse complement strand
GTGAGGGTGTGGGAGAGTAGGACACCGCCGGACAATCTTTCAGAAAAGCCCACCCCTTTCGGGGTGGGCTTTTCTGCGTTCCCGCATCGGGCACCGATGCCGGCGGCCGTCACCTTGGCCTAGGCTCGGCCTCGTGGATGACATCCTGATCCTCCTGGCGTTCGCCTGCTGCGTGGCCGCAGTGCTCGGCGCGCTGGCGTGGCTGGGGGTCCGTGGTCGTCGCCGCGGCGTCGGTGGTGAGGTCATGGGGCCATTCGAGGAGATGTGGCACCCGGCCGCGACCCGGTACCGGGCCGAGATCCGGATACAGGAAGAGCGCATGGTTCCGATGCCGTCGGCCGATGGGAAGGATCAGATCGCGTGACCGGAGGAGTCGAGGCGGGGATGACCGCGGAGCGACCGATGCCCACACGGGATGACGTGCTCGGATACTTCGACACGCTGTCGAACTGGGGCCGCTGGGGTGACGACGACGAGCTCGGCACCCTGAACCACATCACCGACGGCGTGCGGCTGGCTGCGGCGCAGGCCGTGCGCCACGGCCGGAGTGTGTCCTGTGCGTGGGAGGTCGCCGTACCTGTCGAAATGGAACGGTCGACCACGTCGTGCCCGTGTGCCGCCGACATGCCGGGTGCCGAGAACATGCCTGTCGCCGCCTTCCACGCCGACCGGCGGTGGGGCTTCTCGACGGAGCGGCTCGGCATGACCTTCCACGGCAACACCATCACCCACATCGACTCGCCGTGCCACCTCTTCTGGGACGGCAGGATGTACAACGGGCGGTCGCACTCGTTGGTCGATGTCGAAACGGGATCGGGGTGGGCGGCCGTCACGGCGGCGGCGAACGGGATCGTCACGCGTGGCGTACTGCTGGACGTCGCGGGAGTCCGCGGTGTGCCGTGGCTGGAACCGGGCCAGGGCGTCTTTCCCGAGGACCTCGAAGAGGCCGAGCGCCGGCAAGGCGTCCGGGTGCGGCCCGGCGACGCGGTGCTGCTGCGGACCGGCTACGGCCGCTTCCGGCACGAATCCGGTGTGGCAAGCGGTTTCACGCAGGCCGGTTGGCACGCGTCCTGCCTGCCGTGGCTGCACGAGCGCGGGGTCGCGCTGATCGGCGCCGACACCCCGCAGGACGTCCAGCCGTCGGGGTACGACGACGTGCTGATGCCTGTGCACGCCGTGAGTCTCGTCGCGATGGGCCTGTGGCTGCTCGACAACTGCGACCTGGAGGCGTGCGTGACAACGGCGGCCGAGCTGGGCCAGTGGGACTTCCACCTCGCTGTCGCACCGGTCCGCTTCGCCGGCACGTCCGGCAGCCCGGTCAACCCCATCGCCACCTTCTGACGGCGGCGCACAGCCGAGAGTCGGGACGGCCGCATCGGTTCAGGAGGGCTTGGGGCCGCAGACGTAGCGGGGCTCCGCGTCGTAGCGCCAGGTGAACTTCTGCCGCTTGACGACCACGCCGCCCTTCTTGATGACGCGGAACGCGTCCTGGGCGAAGCCGTTGATGCCGTTGCTCGGGATGCACGACGGGCCGGGCGCCAGGTGGATGACCTTCGGCGTGGTGATGTTGCGCCGAGGGCCGTACTCCGTCTTCACGCTGTCGTAGATCTTCGTGCTCCAGATCGAGACGGTCACCGAACTCGACGTGTACGAGGTGTCGATGAGCAGGCCGTGCTCGGTGTTGTTGCGGAACTTGAAGTCCAGGCTCGGCCAGAAGATGGTCGACTCGATGACGGCCGGGTACCTGTCGAACCAGTACGAGTGCGGCTTGTGCTCGACGTCCTCCAGGCCCGCGTAGTAGGTGGCGTTGAACAGGGTGGTCGTGAACTGCGAGGTGCCACCGCCGACGCCCGGCACCAGCTTGCCGTCCAGGATGACCGGCGCGTCCCGGTAGCCCTGCGCGTAGCCGCGTTCGCCGGTATGCCCGTTCAGGGAGAACGTCTTGCCCGGCAGCACGACCGTGCCGTCCACCTCCTTGGCGATGGTGGCGATGTTCTGGCTGCGCGACGACGCCATGCCACCGGTGAACCGCGTGGTGAAGGTGGACACCCGCTCCTTGATTCCCAGACCCGCCAGCTTCTCCGCGGTCAGCTCCGGCGGTGTCGCCTTCAGCTCACCGGTCACCTCGCGACCGTCCGACCGTGGCAGTACGGCCAACAGGTCACGACCCAGGGCGGCGCTGTCGAGCTGCTGGCCCGCGCGGCCGTCGGTGACCTTGGCCCGGCCAGCGGAGATGGTCATCGACGCGTCCTTCGGCGGCACCTCGATCGCGAACAGGTCGTCGCCGAGGGCCGCGCGCAGCCGCTTGACGTCGACCACCGGGGTGAGCTTGCCGGCCTTGTCGGCGGTGAACCGGAGGCTCTTCGCGATTGCTGCCGGTGGCACCCGCAGCGAGCCCCTGCCGGTGCGCAGGGTGACAGGCGCGGCAACGGCCGGCCTGGCCAGCTCGGCGACCAGCCGGTCCAGTTCCTCGGCCGTGGTCGCCGGCTGGCTCTCGACCAGCGGCACGGTGACCGGGGTGCCGGCCAGCCACCCGGCGCGGACGGCGTCGGCGGAGCGCTGCGCGTCGAACGCCAGGCCCGGCTTGGGGCGTACGACCTTCGGGGTGGTGCCCTGGTAGGTGATGGCCGGCATGGTCATCGGACGGACCTGGTCGCCGAGCACCCTGCGCAGGGCCGCGTCCAGCCGGTCGGTGTCGATGGTGACCACCGGGTCGACCGTTCGGGAGCCGACCAGCCGACTGACCGGGTGCGCGTCGGCCTCGGCGGCAGCTGCCACGGTGGCCGTCACGTCGACGCTCAGTCCCACGTCGGCGGGCTTGATCTCGGCGGTGCGCTCCCCGACGGTGACCCGTAGTGGCGCGGCGAGGGCCGCCGCCCGCCGGTCCAGCTCCGCCCGCAACTCGCGGTCGGCGGCATCGCGGCTCCGCCCGCCCAGTTCGGTGCCGAGCACGCTGGTGCCCCGGGGCACGTCCCCGGCGTACGCCCAGGCGCCGGCGCCGGCCACGGCGGCGAGGACACCGCCGGTGACGCCTGTCGCGAGCAGCATCCGCACTCGGCGGGGACGGCGTCCGCCGTTGCCCGGCTCGGCGGTGGCCGTCGGCGCCGTGACCGGCTCCGGCTCGTCCGGCCAGGTGACCGCGGTGACCTGCACGGTGGGCCGGTCGTCGGCGGGCGGATGTTTGTCGCCGTACAGCGTCACTGCAACCTCGATCGCCAGGTGCCACGGGAGGTCCCCCCTCCCGGAGGACACCACGGTAACCAATGCCCGGCCGTCGGCGGGCTGCGCCCGCTCCGCGCTGCCGTCGCGTGTCGGGCGGTGTGGCGCGTGGGCCGGTGGGTGAGCCAGGGCCGACGCCGGGGTCGGTGCCGCCGCCGGCTCTCCGCCGTGGCACGGTGACGGGGTGGACACTGCGGAGCGGGTGTTGGCGTACGGCGGCGGTTGGCTGGACCGGGCGGGCGAGCTTCGTACCGATCCGGCGCGACTGGAGGCGTTGCTGACCGAGCCGACGACTGTCGTGCTGCCGCTCTGGCGGGACCGCTGCCTGGTCGACGGCGACGGTCCGGTCCGGTTGACTGGCGACCGCGCGTCCCTCGTCCGGACGGCCGCCGATGAGACAGTCTTCCTGGGGTTCGACGGGGACGTGGCGGTGTTCGCCGTGGACCTTTCCGGGCTCGGCGAGCCCGCCGCCGTCGAGATGGCGGGCGCGGCGCGGGCCGTCGACGTACGGGCCCTGGTGGGGCGGCTCGACCCGGCCGGCGCGGCGGTTCAGGCGTACGCCCGGGGGTTGCTGCACTGGCACCGGCAGCAGCGTTACTGCGGCACCTGCGGTGCGGTGGCCGTTGCCGGCGGTGGCGGGCATGTGCGGACCTGTTCCGGCGCGGAGTGTGGTCGCCTGCTGTTTCCCCGGATCGAACCGGCGATCATCGTGCTGGTCGAGGCGCCCGGCTCGCCGGAGCGCTGCCTGTTGGCCCGACATGCGGGCGCGGCGGAGGACTCCTACTCGACGCTGGCGGGCTTCGTCGAGGTCGGCGAGAGCCTGGAGGACGCGGTGCGCCGGGAGATGGCCGAGGAGGCCGGGATCACCGTCACGGACGTGACCTACCGGGGGTCGCAGGCATGGCCGTTCCCCGCCGGACTGATGGTGGGTTTTCGGGCCACCGCGACGTCCGACGAGGTACGCGTGGACGGCGTGGAGCTGCTGGAGGCGCGCTGGTTCACCCGGGCGGAGCTGCGGGAGAGGGTCGCGGGTGGCCGGCGGCTCGGCCGGGTCGACTCGATCGATCACCAGCTGCTGACCGGCTGGCTTGCCGAGGCGCGGTAACGCGGTTTCCGGCGCCCCGGCTCAGCCGTACGGACGAGTGACCGCTCATCTTCAGCGGCTTTTCAGCCCGGCGTTACGTAAATGTAACAAAGCTGTGCCGCCGCTACGTGCGGTAAAGCCAGTGTAGTTATTCCTCATGATTTGAACGGTTTATGCCCCGGCATGGCCGGTCTGAGGCTGACTGACGGTGACACCTCGCGATCTTGCCGCCGGACGTGAGTTACCGGCCAGTAGCAGCGCCCTTGTGAGGTAGGTCGCTTCGCGAGAGCATCCAATCCGCACACTGCCGATCCGCCGACCGTCCCCGGAGCGGCCGCAGCGGCCACGTGCTTTCCCGCAGTCCCGAGTCGCGATCGCGATCGGTGACCCCCGGTTCGAGGAGGACCCGTGAAGGATTCGGAAACCCGTCAGGCGCAGGGCGGCACCCGCTGGCGCCGCTTCGCCGCGATGATGGTTCCCGCTGTGGCAGTTGCCGGCGGCATCGTCTTCGGCATGGCCAACGGCGCCATCGCCGCCAACATCACAGTGGCCGGCAAGCCGTTCAAGGTCTCCGCCGCCGAGCTCGACGGCGACGGCTTCAAGCAGTACGGCGGTGTGGTCACCACCAAGGACGGCAAGGTCATCCCGGTGGCCATGTCGGAGATCGGCGACGCCACGCTGACCAAGCTCTGCCAGTCCGTCGACGCCTCGGTGCCCGGTCTCCCCAAGATCGTGCTCACCATCAACGCGGGCGACGGCGGCCCCGGCAAGGAGGCCCACGCCAAGGGCATGCTGATCGCGATGGAGTCGCTCGAAGGCGACGCCGAGTTCACCAACATCAATATCGGCAGGGACGCCAGCGACCTCGGCCCGGCTCCGGCGGGCTCGTTCGGTCAGGACGCCACGCACGTGAACATCAAGGGCCTCGAGCAGGTCGCCCGCTACACCACCGCCGGCACCTTCACGCTTACCGGCCTCAAGCTCAAGGTCAACGTCGGCGCCGACGCCAAGGAATGCTTCTGAGTTGACGCCGAGGCTCGCGAGGGGCGCCCTTCGCGAGCCTCGGGCCCGCCCCACCCCTTTTCACCGCCAGGAGGACGTACGTGTCGACCGCCACTCATCGCGCGCAGCCCGGCCGTGTCGGTCGAGCCTGGCGCGGTTTCCGCCGCTGGCGGCGGTCCCGGCCCTTCTGGGGCGGACTCTTCACCATCCTGGCCGGAGCGGAGATCCTCAGCACCACGAAGGTCAGCCTGGCCGGGCTGACCCTGCAGATGGGGCCGACCGGCTTCCTGTCCTGGCTGATCCCCACCATCCTGGTCACCTGTGGTCTGCTGATGTGGCTCAGCCCGACGCAACGGATCTTCTACGCCGTCGTCGGTGCGGTGACAGCGGTCTACTCGCTTATCGGCGTCAACCTCGGCGGGTTCTTCATCGGCATGCTGCTGGGCATGGTCGGCAGCGCACTCGGCTTCGCCTGGGTGCCGGCCAAGGGCGCTGCCGCGGTGTCGCCCCCGGCCGCCGAGGAGCCGGACGACCGGCTGACCGAGGACGATGAGTCCGGCGACGAACCGGCGCTCGTCGACGAACTCCTGCCGGCGCGGCAGCGGGAGGACGAGACGACCGGGCCGCTCACCGACACCATTCCGCAGCCACGTGGAACGCTGCGCGAGTCGACACCGCAAGCGAGCGCGAGCGACGACACCGAGGCGGCGCCCGTCGTCGAGCCCGAGGCACCGCAGACCAGGTCGACGATGGCCCGCGACCCGAAGACGTACGTCGTGACACTGCTCCTGCTGAGCCTCGCCAGCGCGGGCCTGACGACTGTCGACGGCGCGTCGCCGGTGCGGGCGGCGGAACCCTCCTGCCCGACGCCCTCGTCGTCGGCTCGGCCCAGCACGCCCCCCGCTCCTGCCAGCCCGAGCCCGAGCCACAGCCCCAGCCCGAGCCCCACGTCGGAGAAGTCGGACGGGAACCTGATCACCGACATCGTCGACGGCATCGGTGACCTCCTCACCGGCGGCGACGACGAGGCGGAACGGTCCTCCACCGATTCGAGCGTCGCCGCCACGGCCGAGTCCACCAGCGGTGCCGCGCGAGCCGGCCGGCCGGCCACCCCGAGCGCCGCCCCCACCCGTACCGCCAACGCCACCGGGACGGCGACCGCCACCCCGGACGCACCGTGTGACAGCCCCAAGCCGACCAAGCCGGCGCCCGTCGAGCCCGGCAAGCCGCTGCCCAAGCTGGCGGCGGACCCGGCCATGCCCACGGTCGCCGCCATGCCGGCGAAGCTGACCGGATCCAAGGTGGTGATGACGGACCTGCGGTTTCGGGGGGTCGAGCCGTTGCACACCGCCAACGGCGAGATGAAGGCGCTGAAGTTCACCATGAGCAAGGCCGTGACAAGCGACTTCGCGTTGCTGGTGGCCGGGCCGTCGGGCGGCTCGCTGTTGAGCGAGACGAACGAGCTGACCATCGACGGTGACGTGACCTTCTATGCGACCCGGTTCGTCGGCCGGTTCCTGGGCATCAAGGTCACCTTGACTCCGGACCTGCCCCTTCCGGACGGCATCCCGATCACCTCGCCGGTGTCGCTGACCTTCACCGACCCGCAGATCGACCTGGCCTTCATCTCCTGCCACACGTTGACCGGCCGGCCCACCCTCAGGCAGACGCTGCACTGACCGCGCCGTGCGGTGGCGTCCCCAGACCGGACGCCACCGCACGGGAGGTCCTAGAGCCTAGAGCCGCGCCAGCGCCTTGCGCAGCGGGTCGAGGCCCAGGGCGCCCAGGTCCAACGCCTGTCGGTGGAACTCCCGCAGGTCGAAGTCGGCACCCTTGCGGGCCTTGGCGTCCTCACGGGCCTGCAACCAGATCCGCTCACCCACCTTGTACGACGGCGCCTGCCCCGGCCAGCCCAGGTAGCGGTTCAGCTCGAAGCGCAGGTTCTCGTCCGGCACGCGGCAGTGCGCCCGCATGAACTCCCAACCCAGCTCGGGCGTCCACCGCTCGCCCGGGTGGAAGCCGAACGGGTTGTCCTTCGGGATCTCCAGCTCCAGGTGCATGCCGATGTCGACGATCACCCGGGCGGCGCGCATCGCCTGGCCGTCGAGCATGCCGAGCTTGTCGCCCGGGTCCTCCAGGTAGCCCAGCTCGTCCATCAGCCGCTCCGAGTAGAGCGCCCAGCCCTCGCCGTGCCCGGAGACCCAGCACAGCAGCCGCTGCCAGCGGTTGAGCAGGTCGGCCCGAACGGCCGTCTGCGCCACCTGAAGGTGGTGACCCGGCACGCCCTCGTGGTAGACCGTCGTCACCTCCCGCCAGGTGGAGAAGTCGGTGATGCCCTGCGGCACCGCCCACCACATGCGCCCGGGGCGGGAGAAGTCCTCGCTCGGGCCGGTGTAGTAGATGGCGCCGTCACTGGTCGGGGCGAGGCAGCACTCGATCCGGCGGACCTGCTCCGGAATGTCGAAGTGGGTCCCGTGCAGTTCGGCGATCGCCTTGTCGGCGAGCGCCTGCATCCAGTCGCGGAACGCCTCCTTGCCCTGGATGGTCCGCGCCGGGTCGGCGTCGAGCGTGGCCACCGCCTCGTCGACGCTCGCGCCCGAGCCGGCGATACGCCCGGCCACGACCCGCATCTCCGCCTCCAGGCGGGCCAGCTCGGCGAAACCCCAGGCGTACGTCTCGTCCAGGTCGACCTTCGCGCCGAGGAAGTACTGCGAGGCGAGTTCGTAGCGTTCCCGTCCGGCGGCCTGCTTGTCCCGCCCGTGCGGGGCCAACTCGGCGCGCAGGAACTGGCCGAACTCGGCGGTCGCCGCGGTGGCCGCCGCCGCGCCCCGGCGCAGCTCGGCACCGAGCGTGCCATCCGCGCCCAGCCGTTCGACGAGGCCGTGGAAGAAGTTGTCCCCGGTCGGGTCGGTCCAGGTGTCGCACTGCTTGGCCACCTCGATGAGCTGCACCTTCGAGCTGACCCGACCGTCGGCCAGCGCCTCGCGCAGCGTCGTCTTGTAGCCCTCCAGGGCGCCGGCCAGGCCGTTGAGCCGGGCGGCGACGTTGGCCTGGTCGTCGGCAGTCGCCGTCGGCATCAGGTCGAACACCATGCGGACCTCGTGCAGCCCGCTCTCGATCACGCTGATTTCGCTAGTCGTCTCGCCGGCCTCGTAGCGGGCCAGGTCGAGGCCGAGCCGTTCCTGCATGGCCTCCTTGGCGGTGCGTTCCGCCTCGGTGTCCGGCTCGGTCACCTCGAGCTCGGTCAGGGTGCGGCGGGTGAGGTCGGCCTTGGCCCGGTAACCCTCGGGTGAGAGGTCGTCGAGCTGGTCGTCATGGCCGGCGATGCCGACGTATGTCGCGCCGGTGGGGCTCAACGGCGCCCACTCGGCCACGTAGCGGTTGGCGAGTTCATCAATTCGTCCCACGGTGCGACACTACGTGACCGCCCCGCCCCGGTGTCGATGCTGTTTCTCGTGTCCGACCACGAGAAAGTGGCGGGACTTTGTCGTATCCCTGCGGCAGAGTGTCAGGGGTGACCACCGATGTTGCTCCTGACAAGGCGCCGCTGCGCGCCTGGCTGCCAGGCTTCTGCGCCCTCGCCGCCATCTGGGGATCCAGCTTTCTGTTCATCAAGGTCGGTGTGGCCGAGCTGCACCCCGTCCAGCTGACCCTCTACCGCGTCGTGTCCGGCGCGCTGACCCTGCTGGTCGTCCTCGCGGTGCTGCGCGACCGGCTGCCCCGCGAGCCCCGCGTGTGGGCGCACCTCTTCGTCGTCGCCGCGTTCGGCGTGGCGGTGCCGTTCACCCTCTTCGGTTACGGCGAGCAACGGGTCGAGTCGATGCTCGCCGGCATCTGGAACGCGACGACGCCGTTGATCGTGCTGCCGCTGGCGGTGCTGGTGTTCCGCACCGAGCGGTTGACCGTGCGCCGCGCGATCGGCCTCGGGCTGGGCTTCCTCGGCGTGCTCGTGGTGCTCGGGGTCTGGGAGGGCGTCGGCGGGGCGCATTTCGTCGGGCAGCTGCTGTGCTTCGGGGCGGCCGCCTGCTACGGCGTCGCCATCCCGTATCAGAAGCGGTTCGTCGCGGGCAGCGCGCACTCCGGGCTGTCGCTGTCCACGGCGCAGTTGCTGCTCGCCGCCGGGCAGCTCGCCGTCGTCACCCCGTTCGTCGCGGGTGCGCCGCCGCTGCCCACCGAGCTGTCGCCGAAGGTGGTGGCCAGTGTGCTGACCCTCGGTGCGTTCGGCACCGGGCTCGCCTTCGTCATCAACATGCGCAACATCCGGGTGGCCGGCGCGAGCACCGCCTCCAGCGTCACGTATCTAATTCCGATCTTCGCGGTGCTGATCGGCGCCCTGGTGCTCGACGAGCGGCTCAACTGGCACCAGCCGGTCGGCGCGCTCATCGTGCTGCTGGGCGTCGCGGTCGCGCAGGGCGTGTTCGGCCGCCGCAAGCCCCGGCCGGTGGCCGGTGTGGGCGCGCCCGCCGCTCCGGTCGCGCCCGCCGCTCCGGCCGCGCCCGCCGCGCCCGCCGCCGAACCTGCCGCCGCGCCCGCCCGCGGGTGATCAACTCGGCTTCCTTGAAACCGGGGTGTCCTACGGTCCAGGACACCCCGGTTTCAGCGAACGCGAGTCGATCAACGCGACACCCCGGTTTCAGCGAACGCGAGTCGATCAACGCCCGAGCACCGTCAGTCCCTGGCGTGTGTCCACTCCACGAGCTGCTCGGCCGACCAGGTGTTGACCACCCGGTCGGCAGGGACACCGCAGAGCGCGGCCCTCTCGCAGCCGAACCGCTGCCAGTCGAGCTGGCCCGGCGCGTGCGCGTCCGTGTTGATCGCGAAGCGGCAGCCCGCCTCCAGGGCGCGGCGGATCAGCCGCTTCGGCGGGTCCTGCCGCTCCGGCCGAGAGTTGATCTCGACGGCGGTGTCGTGCTCCGCGCAGGCGGCGAAGACCGCGTCCGCGTCGAAGTCGCTCTCGTTCCTGGTGCGCGCCCGGTGCCCCCGATCACCCGGGCCGGTCACCCCCGCCGGGCGGGACGACACCATCCGCCCGGTGACATGACCCAGGATGTCCAGGTGCGGGTTGGCGACGGCCTTCAGCATGCGCCGGGTCATCTTCGCCCGCTCATCCTTCAGGCCGCTGTGCACCGACCCGACCACCACGTCCAGCCGGGCCAGCAGCTCGTCGTCCTGATCGAGTGAGCCGTCGGCGAGGATGTCCACCTCGATCCCGGTCAGGATCCGGAAACCCTCCGGCAGCGCCGCATTGACCTGCGCCACGTGGTCGAGCTGCCGGCGCAGCCGCTCGGCGGTCAGGCCGCGCGCCACCGTCAACCGGGGCGAGTGATCGGTGAGCACCACGTACTCGTGGCCCAACTCCACCGCGGCCAGCGCCATCTCCTCGATCGGTGAGCCGCCGTCGGACCAGTCCGAGTGGGTGTGGCAGTCGCCCCGCAGGGCGGCGCGCAGCGCCGTGGCCTCGGCATCCAGGTCGCTGCCCTCGGTCGCCACCAACCGGCGCAGATAGACCGGCTCCTCACCGGCCAGGGACTCCGAAACGCAGCGGGCCGTCACGTCCCCCACACCCGCCAGTTCGGTGAGCGTGCCGTTGCCGGCCCGCTCGGTCACCTCGGCCGCCGGGAGGCCGGCCAGCGCCTTCGCCGCCGAACGGAATGCCCGCACCCGGTAGGTGGCCTCGTTCGCCCGCTCCAGCAGGAACGCGATCCGGCGTAGGTCGGCAATGGGGTCCCGGGCGCTCATCCCACCGAACCTAGTGCGTACGAGCTACGTCAGGGAGCCTTCGGGCAGCCGTGTTTCCGCTGCCACGTGGTCACCTCGGCGGCGGGCTCCCGGTTGCCACCGCGCCGCCACGAGTCCAGATACCGCGCCGGCCACAGCACACCACGCCGGATCCACCACCCGTCCTTGCCGGTGCACGGCGGCGAGATGCCGAAGTGCACGTGGCAGACGTTGTTGGCGTTACCGGTGCGGCCCACCTTGCCGAGCTGCTGCCCGGCGCGAACCCGCACCCCGGCCTCGACACCGCTGCCGACCACGCTCAGGTGCGAGCCGTAGTAGCGCACACCGTCGTCGCCGAGCAGCGAGACCGACAGGCCGCCGTTGTCCGGGCCCTGCGGCCCACTCTTGGAGTACCTGTCGACACGACTCACCTCCAGCACCTTGCCGTCGGTCACCGCCACGAACGGCTCACCGCAGTCGGCGAACACGTCCGTCGCCGGGTACGCCCCGTGCGTCGTGTGGTAGTCCACGTTGTCGGCGCGTACCGGAAAGACGTGCCGGAGCCCGGCGCGCGGCGCGCTCGGCGACGGCTTGGCCGACGACGGCGTCGGGCTGGCCGGGCGGGTCGGCGGCGGCGTGGCCGTCGGCGCCGCCGGCTGCTCACCGGTCGCCCAGACCGCCGACGGCGTCGGCGCGGCCCCGTCCGGCGGCACCCCCGGCCGGGTGGTCGCGCAGCCGGCGGCAAGCACCGGGGCGAGCAGCAACAGGATCGGGTACGCCGGACGCACGCGGCGACCGATCGTCGGCGAGGGCATTCGGCCATCCTGACAGACCGGTACCGTGGGCACGAGCGACGCGCGTGAGGGGAGGGCAACCGTGACCATCGCCCGACCCGACCCCGTCCCGGATCCGGGTGCCGCCCGACCGGCGTCGCGTACCCCGTCGGGGCTCTTTCCGGCCGGGCCGCCGACCAGACCCACCTACCGCGAACCGCACCCGGTGACCGGCGGCGGTGTCGCCGCCGGCGGTGGCGCGGCGGCCGCCTGGCTGCTGCTGTTCGGGCTGCTCGGCACCGACGTGGCCAGCTACGCGTGGTGGACGGTGGTGTCCGGCCTGCTGGCCTGGCTGACGGCCCTGGTGCTGGTTCGCTACGGCGATCGCGGCGTGGCCACCGGGGTGGCCATCGTCACCGCCGGTGGTTGGAGCATCGCCGCCGCCGTGGTGGCGGTCCGGTGGGCGACAAGCGCTGACTGGCCGCTGTGGTGAGCGTGTGCCGACCGGCCCGGATTAGGGCGCGGACGACTGCGCCGCGTGCCCGGTTGGCTGCGTAGCGAACGCCGTCTTGACGTGGCCGTCGAGACTCGGCACCCTCGGGACTATGGCCTGGACCACCCCGCGGCAGGACCCGGATCGCAACCGCCGCCGCCTCCAGTTGCTCGCCGAGTTGGCGGGTGCTCGGGCGGTACGCCAGCGCAGCCGGCCGCAGCGACAGCGCACCGAGCGTCTGCGCCAACTGATCGCCACCCGCCGTCGGGTAGCCGGCTGATCCGACTTTGTCAGGTTTGGCCGGCGTCTCGGGGCGTTGACCGGTCGCCCGCCGACCCGACCGGCTAACGTGCACCCTTGACGAGTCGGCGCTGTGCCGAGGGCTTTTGGGGGAACCGTGTCGTACTTCGCTGCGGCCGTGGTGCGTGACGACAGTGGCTGGACCGCCGCCGAGGTCAGCCTGCGGGGCGCCACCGACATCGACGAGGTCGCCGACCGACTGCGCGACGTCGACCAGGAAGCCGACGTGTCGCTGCTCTTCGTCGAGGCCGACGACGCGTACCTGGTGGTCCTGCGTCTCGACGAGGGCGAGGATCTGCGGGTGTTCGGGTCGGACTCGGCATTCGCCGAGGAGTCCCGACTGGGCCAACTGCTGGTCGGTGACCTGAAGACGTCCGTGACCGGGCTCGACGGCGACGACGAGCCCCGCCCGGCCGCCAGTGGCGACGAGGAGAGCGAGCAGCCCGTCGTCGATCCGGAGGCCGATCCGGTGGGCGACGCCGACCTGCTGGCCAACCTGGGCATCTCCGCGCAGAAGCTGCTGACGCTCTGCGGGACCGAGGGGATGCTGCCGGCGGACGTCACCTCCGAGATCTGTGAGGTCCTCGGGTGCGCCGACGAGGTCGAGGAACTGCGTGAGGTCTGACCCCACCGGGTCGGCAGCGTACGAGGGGATCGTGCCCGCGGGTGGCGCGGAACCGGCCGACGCCACCGATCCGCTGTTGGAGACGATCCGGCCGGGGCAGCCGACGCCCGGCGCGGTGGGTCGAGCTGGGCCGGGCGCGCACGAGGGGCTGGCCGACCCGGGCGACCTCGGTCGGCGGCAGCGGCACGAACTGTGGATGCGCCGGGCCCTGGAGGTGGCCGTCACCGGTCCGGCCGCATCAGTGGGCGCGGACGCGATCGATGACATCCCGGTGGGCGCGGTGCTCTACGGCCCGGACGGCGTCGAGCTGGCGACCGGGCGCAACGAGCGGGAGCTGACCGGCGACCCCACCGCCCACGCCGAGGTGCTGGCCCTGCGGCGTGGGGCGGAGCTCACCGGCCGGTGGCGGCTGGACGGTTGCACCCTGGTGGTCACCCTGGAGCCGTGCACCATGTGTGCGGGCGCGCTGGTGCTGGCCCGGGTCTCCACAGTCGTCTTCGGCGCGTGGGAGCCGAAGACCGGCGCGGCCGGCTCCCTCTGGGACGTGCTGCGCGACCGCCGGCTCAACCACCGTCCGGAGGTCTACGGCGGGGTGCTGGAGACCGAGACGGCCGCCGTCCTGCGCGCCTTCTTCCGCTGAACCGGAGGTCGGCACATTGCCGCACCTGCCATCGTCCAAGCGGCCCGGCTGTGGGCCGGGCGACGACCCGACGATCAGGCCGCGGGAAGGGTCACCGTGACGGTCAGGCCACCGGCCGGGCGGGGCCGAGCGTCGACGGTGCCGCCGTGGGCCCGGGCCACCGCGCGGACGATCGACAGCCCCAGACCGAAACCCCGCGCGCCCGCGACCCGCTCCCGGGACAGCCGACGGAATGGCTGGAACATCGTCTCCACGTCGTAGCCGGCGATCACCGGGCCGGTGTTGCGCACCGTGAGGGTTGGCTGGCCGTCGACGAGCCCGGTGCACACCTCGACCCAGCCCTCGGGGGGAAGGTTGTGCCGCAGCGCGTTCTCCACCAGGTTGAACGCGAGCCGTTCCAGCAGCACCGGATCGCCGAAGACCTGCGCCGGCGCGAGCGAGCGGTGCACCCGGAGGTCGGGTGCCTGCTGTGCGGCCTGATCGGTGACGTGCGCGCAGACCTCGGCCAGGTCGACAGGCGCACGCTCGGTCAGCTCGTTCTCCGAGTCCGCCAGGGTCAGCAGGCCGTCGATCAGCCGCTCGTGCCGCTCGTTGACCGCCAACAGCGATTCGCCCAACCGTTGGGTCTCGGCCGACGCGTCCGGACGGGTGATGGCCAGCTCCACCAGGGCACGGTTGAGCGCCAACGGGGTACGCAGCTCGTGCGAGGCGTTCGCCACGAATCGGCGCTGCCCGTCGAACGAGCGGTCGAGCCGTCCCAGCATCTCGTCGAACGTGTCGGCCAGTTCGCGTACCTCGTCGCGGGGGCCGCGGAGCGCGATCCGCTCGTGCAGGCCCCGACCGGCGGTGTCCGCGCCGGCGATCCGTCGCGCCGTGTCGGTGACCTGCTGCAGGGGCTGTAACGCCCGGCCGGCGAGCAGCCAGCCGAAGGCGATCGCCACCGCCGACACCACCACCAACGCGATGCCACCCTGCGTGAGCAGCGACTCCAACGCGCTGCGTTTCGCCTCGTCCTGCGCCTCCTGCAGGATGGCACGCAGGTTGTCGACGTTCTGCCCGGTGGGCGTCGTGGCGCTGACCTTCGGCAGGTCGCGCAGGTTCACCCCGAACGGCTGCGGCATCCGCTGATCCACCAGCACATACGTGACGGCGAGCAGAACATTGCCGGCCAGCAGGAAGAGCCCACCGTAGATGAGGGTGAGTCGGGCGCGGATGGTCAGGCGTTTCATCGGATCCGGTACCCCGCTCCCGGCACTGTCTCGATCACCGGCGGGTCGCCGAGCTTGCGGCGCAGCTTCATCATCGTCACCCGGACCACGTTGGTGAACGGGTCGATGTGCTCGTCCCAGGCACGTTCCAGCAGGTCCTCGGCGGAAACGACGGCGCCGTCGGCGCGGAGCAGTTCGGCCAGCACAGCGAACTCCTTGCGGGACAGCGCCACGTGCCGGTCGTCGCGGCGCACCTCGTGTCGGGCCGCGTCGAGCTGGATGCCGGCGCGGCGCAGCGTCGGGGGCGCGGCCGGGCGGGCACGGCGGGTCAGCGCGTGCACCCGAGCCGACAGCTCGACCAGGGCGAACGGCTTGGTGAGGTAGTCGTCCGCGCCGAGCGCCAGGCCCGCGACCCGCTCCCGGACGGCCGCCGCGGCGGTCAGCATCAGCACCCGGGTCTCCCCGCCCGCGTCCACGATCGCCCGGCACACGTCGTCGCCGTGCACCACCGGCAGGTCCCGGTCCAGGACGACCACCGCGTACTCGTTGACGCCGAGCCGTTCCAACGCGGCGTCCCCGTCGTACGCCACGTCGACAGCGAACGACTCCCGACGCAGCCACTCCGCGATGGCGTCGGCAAGCATGGTCTCGTCCTCGACCACAAGCACTCTCACCCCTCCATGGTGCTCGGGATGCGGTAACGGCGGCATAACCGCCGACGGTAACGCCGGGGATACGGCCGTCGGCGTCCACTGGGTGTCACGTTCGGCGAACCGCGCCGGACCTGAGCGGAAGTGGACACCATGCGACGACAGATGCTTGCGATCCCCGTCCTGCTCGCCCTGGCGCTGCCCGCGTGCGGGGCGGGAGGCGACGACGGCGGCGGGGTCGCGACCGCCGGTGGGACGACTGCCGGGGCCACGGCGAGCGGCACTCCGGTCAGTGACTCGGACCGGCAGCTCGCCTTCGCCCGGTGCATGCGGGAGAACGGGGTGGACATGCCGGACCCGGAGCCGGGTGCCCGTCCCAACCTCCGGTTCGGCGCTGACGTGGATCAGCAGAAGGTCCAGGCGGCCATGGAGAAGTGCCAGGACAAGCTGCCCAACGGCGGGCAGGGGCCGCAGCTCAACCCCGAGCAGGCCGAGCAGATGCGCGCCCTCGCCAAGTGCATGCGCGAGAACGGTGTACCGGACTTCCCGGACCCGGACGCCGAAGGGCGGCTCCGGGTCGGAACCGGGGACAACGCGATCAACATCGGGGATCCGGGCCTGAGGGCCGCGATGGAGAAGTGCCGGCAGCTCGCGCCCCAGGTCGGGGGCGGCAAGTGACCGAGGGCACCCGACGCCCGGGGCTGCGCGCCGCTGTCGCAGTGGGGATCGTCCTGGTGGTCGCCGCCGTGGGTGTCGTCGCCGCAGTGGGCTTCGGCGGCGACGCCGGAGACGCCACCCACGCCAGTGGCCCGGCGGCGACCGCCCCGGTCACCCGGCAGACCCTCGCCGACACGCAGACCGCCGACGGTGAGTTGGGGTACGGAACGACGCGCACCGCCACGGCGAAACTCAGCGGCACGATCACCGGGCTGCCCGCGACCGGGTCGACAGTGCGACGGGGCAAGGCGCTGTACCTCGTCGACAACGAGGAGGTCGTGCTCCTCTACGGCGGGCTACCCGCGTACCGGACGCTCGAGCCCGGCGTCGAAGGCCCGGACGTCACCCAGTTCGAGCGCAACCTCAAGGCGCTGGGCTACAGCGGGTTCACTGTCGACGACGAGTACACGGGCGCCACCGGCGACGCGGTCCGTGACTGGCAGGAGGACCTCGGCCTACCCGAGACCGGCCGGATCGAACAGGGCCGCGTCGTGTACGCCGACGGGGAGGTCCGGGTGGAGAGCCACCAGGCCGACGTCGGGGCCGCAGCTCAGCCCGGTCAGGCGGTGTTGACCTACAGCGGCACCAGTCGCGTGGTCACCGTCGACCTCGACATGGACGACCAGCGGCTGGCCAAGCGGAACTCGAAGGTCACTGTGAAGCTGCCGGACGGACGGGCGGTCGCCGGCACGATCAGCACGGCCGAGACGGTCATCCAGGCCGGTGCCTCCGGCGCGAGCGGGCAGTCCGGCGAGGAGGAGACGAAGATCGAGGTGACCGTCGCGGTCACCGACCCGAAGGCCCTCGCCGGCTTCGACCAGGCCAGCGCCACAGTGACATTCACCGCCTCGGAGCGCCGCGACGTGCTCACCGTCCCGGTGGCGGCGCTGCTGGCGCTCGCCGAGGGCGGTTACGGCGTCGAGGTCGTCGACGGCGACGGCAGCCGGATCGTCGCGGTGACGACCGGACTGTTCGCCGACGGCCGAGTCGAGGTCAGCGGGTCGGAGATCGCCGAGGGCATGACGGTGGCGATGCCGAAATGACAGGTGACGTGATCGTCCTCGACCGGGTCAGCAAGCGGTACGCCGGTGGGGTGGTGGCGTTGGACGACGTCTCGTTGCGGATCGGTCATGGTGAGTTGGTGGCCATCGTCGGCCCGTCCGGGTCGGGCAAGTCGACGATGCTGCACCTGATCGGCACCCTGGACCGGCCGTCGTCGGGCAGCGTGCTCCTTGACGGGTACGACGTGGCGAAGTTGACCGACCGGGAGCTGTCCGCGTTGCGGGCCACCCGGATCGGCTTCGTCTTCCAGCAGTTCCACCTGGCCCCCGGAGTCCCCGTCGTGGACAACGTCGCCGACGGGTTGCTCTACTCCGGCGTACCCCTGCGGAGGCGTCGGGAGCGCGCGGAGGCCGCGTTGGTCCGGGTTGGCCTGGGCCACCGGCTCGGCCACCGGCCGCACGAGCTGTCCGGCGGCGAACGGCAGCGGGTGGCGGTGGCCCGGGCGGTGGTCGGTGAGCCGGCGGTGCTGCTCGCCGACGAGCCGACCGGCAACCTCGACTCCCAGTCCGGTGCCGGCGTGTTGGAGTTGCTGCACGACCTGCACCGGGCCGGCACCACGGTCGTGGTGATCACGCACGACCGGGAGATCGCGGAGAGCCTGCCTCGGCAGGTGCGGATGCGCGACGGCGCGGTGCGGCACGACTCGGCCTTCGCGCCGGGCGGAGTCGGCTGATGGCGACCCTGACTCCGGCCAGGCTGGGGCCGGCGGACGTCCTACGCGTCGGTGGGGTGGGGCTGCGGACCCGTCCGCTGCGGGCGTTCCTCTCCGCGTTGGGCATCGCCATCGGCATCGCCGCGATGATCGCGGTCGTCGGTATCTCCTCGTCGTCCCGGGCCGAACTGGACCGGGCGCTCGACGCACTCGGCACCAACCTGCTCACCGTCGAGCCGGGCGACACCCTGTTCGGCGCGGACGCGCAGCTTCCCGAGGATTCGATCGCCATGATCGGCCGGATCGGTCCGGTGACGCAGGTGACCGCCACCGGGCAGGTCCCCGACGCCAAGGTGTACCGCACGGACCGGATTCCGGCGGCGGAGACCGGCGGCATCGCCACCCGGGCGGCACGGCTGGACCTGCCGGGCGCCGTCGGCGCGGAGCTGACAAGCGGCACCTGGCTCAACGAGGCCACCGCCCGCTATCCGGCGGTCGTCCTCGGCGCCACCGCCGCACAGCGGCTCGGCATCACCACAGCCGATCCGCAGGTGCAGGTGTGGCTGGGCGGACGGTGGTTCAGCGTCGTCGGCGTCCTCGCGACCGTGCCGCTCGCCCCGGAGCTGGACTCCTCGGCGCTTGTCGGCTGGGCTGCCGCGACCGACTACCTGGGGTTCGACGGGCACCCGACCACCGTCTACACGCGGGCGCAGGAGTCGCAGGTCGAGGCGGTGCGGTCGGTGCTCGGCGCGACCGCCAATCCCGAAGCGCCAAACGAGGTGGAGGTGTCCCGCCCCTCCGACGCGCTGGCCGCCGCCGAGGCGACCGACGACGCGTTCACCGGGCTGCTGCTGGGCCTCGGGGCGGTCGCCCTGCTGGTCGGTGGGGTGGGCGTGGCGAACACCATGGTGATCTCGGTGTTGGAGCGACGGGCCGAGATCGGGCTGCGCCGCTCACTCGGGGCGACCCGCGGTCAGGTACGCACACAGTTCCTCGCGGAGTCGCTGCTGCTGTCCGCGTTCGGCGGGGTCGGCGGAGTGCTGCTGGGCATCGTGGTCACCTCGGGGTACGCGCTGTCGCAGGGCTGGCCGACGGTGGTGCCGGCATGGGCGATGCTCGGCGGAGTTGGGGCGACCCTGGTGATCGGTGGCTTCGCCGGTCTCTACCCGGCGGTCCGCGCCGCCCGCCTCTCACCCACGGAGGCCCTGACCACCGTCTAACTGGCGTGCCGGTAGGTGCCGGCGCGGCGTGGCGGCGTTCGCGGCCGGCGTGGCGGTCTGCGGCCTCGCATATGCGAAAGAGCGGTATGACTCAGAGGAATATTTATTCCTCTGAGTCATACCGCTCTCGGCAGTGACACCCGCCGGACGGGTCAGGCGAGGATCGTGTCGAGCGCGATCTCGACCATCTGGCTGAAGGTCTGCTCCCGCTCCTCCGACGTGGTCTTCTCGCCGGTCTTGATGTGGTCGCTGACCGTCAACACGGTCAGCGCGCGGGCCTTGAACCGGGCGGCGATCGTGTAGAGCGCCGCAGACTCCATCTCCACCGCCAGCACGCCGTAGTCGGCGAGCGTGTCGTAGAGGTCCGGCCGGTCGGTGTAGAAGGCGTCCGCCGCCAGGATCGGCCCGACGTGCATGGTGATGCCGCGCCGCTCGGCCACCTCGACCGAGGTACGCAGCAGCCCGAAGTCGGCCACCGGGGCGTAGTCGATAAGCCCGTCGAACCGCATCCGGTTCATGTTCGAGTCGGTGGACGACCCGATCGCCGCGACCACGTCGCGCAGTTGCAGGTCGGTGCTGAGGGCCCCGCAGGAGCCGACCCGGATCAGCGTCTTGACGCCGTACTCGTTGATCAACTCGTGGGCGTAGATGGAGGCGGACGGCATGCCCATGCCGGAGCCCTGGACCGAGACCTCGACGCCGTTCCAGCGGCCGGTGAAGCCCAGCATGCCCCGAACCGTCGAGTAGCAGGTGGCGCCCTCGAGGTAGGTCTCCGCGATCCACTTGGCCCGCAGGGGGTCACCCGGCATCAGGACCCGCTCGGCGATCTCGCCCGGCTTCGCGCCGATGTGCGTACTCATGGCAAAGATCCTGCCAGGCCGGCCGGAGCGATACCGGTTCGGCGTCCGAACCGGCGGTCCTGTACCCTCGTCGGCGGTGGCGTGTCCGAGCGGCCTAAGGAGCACGCCTCGAAAGCGTGTGAGGGTTAACGCCCTCCGAGGGTTCAAATCCCTCCGCCACCGCTCTGTAGTGCAGAAACGCCCGGTCGATCCGCGAGGATCGACCGGGCGTTTCCGCGTCAGAGCTGCTGCTCGCCGCCGTCGGCGAACAGCTCGCTGCCGGTCATGAAGCTGCTCTGGTCGGAGGCGAGGAAGAGCGCGGCGTTGGCGATCTCGTCCGGGTGGGCCATCCGGCCCATGGGCACGTTCGAGGCGATGCCCTTCAGCAGGCCGGGGGCCTCCTCGGGGCTGGACGCCAGGCCCGCGAGCCCAGGGGTCTCGGTCGGGCCGGGGACCAGGGTGTTGACCCGGATCTTCCGGCCGACCAGCTCGGCGGCCCAGGTGCGGCCGAACGAGCGGATGGCGGCCTTGGAGGCGGCGTAGACGCTGAACGCGGGGGTGCCGTTGCTGGCAGCAGTCGATCCGGTCAGCACGATCGAGGCGCCCTCGTTGAGCAGGGGCAGGGCCTTCTGCACGGTGAAGATGGTGCCGTAGATGTTGGTGTCGAAGGTGTTGGCGACGTGCTCGACAGTGATCGAGTCGAGCGGGCTGAACTCGCCGCCGCCGGCATTGGCGAACAGGACGTCCAGCCCCGCGCCCCGGGCCTCGATCGCCTGCATGATCCGGTCTAGGTCGTCGAGGTTGCCGACATCGCCGGCGATGCCTGTGACGTTGGCGCCGATGCTGGCCACTGCCTCATCCAGCGGGCCCTTGCGGCGGCCGGTGACGAAGACGTACGCGCCTTCGGCGGCGAAGCGGCGGGCGGTGGCCAGGCCGATGCCCGTGGTGCCGCCGGTGACGAGGGCGGTCTTGCCGTCGAGCTGTCCCACGATTGATCTCCTCTTCGTGTGGTGCGGTTGGGCCGGCCGGGGTTGCGGCCGGTGGTCGATGGGGTGCGGGGAGTTTCAGAAGCTCGGCAGGAGGGTGGCCAGGTCGCGCCACTGCGCCATGGGCAGCGCCGGGCGGTCGGGGTCGTCCGGCCGCAGTACGTGGAGGGCGACGTGGTCCGCGCCCGCGTCCAGGTGCTCCCGGATGCGCGCGGCGACCGCGTCCAGGTCACCCCAGGCGACGAGGGCGTCGATCAGGCGGTCGCTGCCGCCGGGGACCAGGTCGTCCTCGGTGAACCCGAGGCGGGCCAGGTTGGCCCGGTAGCTCGGAAAGCCGATGAACATCCCGATCCCTGCCCGAGCGGCGGCGCGTGCCCGCTCCGGGTCCCCGTCCAGGACGACGGCCAGGTGCGGCGCGATCAGCGGCTGCCGCCCGACCCGTTCCCGCTGCCTCGCCGTGTAGTCCGGGGTGACGAGGAAGGGGTGCCATCCGGCGGTCCGGTCGGCCGCCAGGTCCGCCATTCGCGGTCCGAGCGCGCCGAGGATGCGCCGCTCGGCGGGGATCGGGCGTGGCGCGGCGTCCAGGGAATCCAGCCACCGGCTCATCGACTCGACCGGTCGGCCGTAGTCCTGGCCGGCCTGGGCGGCGGAGTGGGCGTTGCTCACCCCGAAGCCGAGGATCGTCCGCGGGCCGTGTGCGGCGTCCAGGGCGGCCAGCCGGTCACTCAGCGTCACGGGGTCCTGGCCCCAGATCGCGAGCACGCCCAGCGCGATCGTCGCGTGCGGCGCGGCCTCGGCCAGGTGCCCGATGTCGTCCATGGCCCCACCGCCGTCCAGGCCCGGCACCCACAGCGCCCGGAAGCCCTGCTGGTCGAGTTCGGTCGCGGCGTCCCGGATGGCCGGGTCGGCGGCGCCGCGCAGCTCCATGCTCCAGAGCCCGACCGCGGGCAGCGGAGTGTTCAGTCGAGTGGCCACGCCATCCTCCCACCTATTCTGTACCGAGCGGTATGCATCTGACCGTAGCAACCGCCGCCGGCGTCCGCAAATTTCTGTACCGATCGGTTTCGGTGGTGGGTAGGATGAGTCCCGGGAGGTGGTGGGCCGTGCCACAACGAGGGCGACCACGCGGCTTCGACGCCGACGAGGCGCTGGAGCGCGCGCTTGAGGTGTTCTGGCGTCAGGGGTACGAGGGCGCCTCGATGAGCGACCTCACCGCCGCCATGGGCATCAACAAGCCGAGCCTCTATGCCGCCTTCGGCAGCAAGGAGGAGTTGTTCCGCAAGGCCGTGGCCCGCTACGCCGAACAGGACATGGAGTACGCGCGGCGCGCTTTCGCCCAACCCACCGCGTACGAGGTCGTCGCCACTCTGCTGCGCGAGAACGTGCTCGCCGTGACCCGACCCGACCGCCCGGCCGGCTGCCTGTCCATCCAGGGCGGCACCGCCTGCTCCAGCGACAACGCCGCGGTGGCCGGCTTCCTCGCCACCAGCCGCCTGGCCGGTGAGCTGGCTCTCGCCGACCGGTTCACCCGCGCGGTGGCCGAAGGTGACCTACCCGCCGACGCCGATCCGGCCGCGCTCGCCCGCTTCGTCATGAGCGTGACCGAGGGGCAGGCGATACACGCCGCCGCCGGGGTCGCCCGGGAGGCTCTGCGTCAGACGGCGGAGATCGCGCTCGCCGGCTTCGCCGCCGTGTCCGGAGCGCGGTCCCCCGAGCAGGTCGCCCGGTCCGTCTGAGCGCTGGACGCCCGGTGCGGCGCGTTCACCGTTCGGGTGAAGCGGCGTCGGTCGCGGCGGTCTTCAGGCGACCGAGAAGGTGATCGTTCCGGTATAGGTGCCCGCGACGGTCGCCAGGGGAATCTGGACCGAGACCACGGGATCCCAGGTCGCCGAGTTGTTGCCGATGCCGTCGGTCAGGGTGAACGCGGTGCGTTCAACATTGATGACCTCTGCGTCTCCGGCCGTGGGTTGGCCCGAGGTGAACGTGCCGATGCCGCTCGTCGCGGTGGCCGGACCCGACCAGTAGGACGCGTTCGTGCTGGCGATCGAGTGCACCGGAACGCCGCTGGTGACGAAGTTCGTCGCGACGACTGTCGCGGTCCAGGTCGGCGCCGACAGCAGGCGCTCATCCGTCACCGTGACCGGTCCCAGGTTGCCCGAGGCGACTCCGCCGAGACCGGCGCTGCTCAGGGTGGCCGTCTCCGGCGCGCTTATCGACAACTCGCCCGGCTCGGCGCAGGTCGACTTGCTGATCGTGTCGGTGTCCATGGTGACCGCGCCGTTGATCGCCATCGCCCGGCCGTCCACCTCGAGCGCCGCGCCCACGGTGATCGAGGTGAAGGTGAGCAGGTTGCCGCGGAACAGGGAGTTGGCGCCGAGCGTGACGGAGCTGCCCACCTGCCAGAAGACGTTGCACGACTGGGCACCGTTGATCAGGTTGACAGTGCTCGACGCGCCCGTGATGAGTGTGCTGACGGTCTTGAAGATGAAGACCGCGTTCGGGTCGCCCTCCGCGTCGAGGGTCAGGTCTCCGCCGATGGTGAACGTGCCCCCAGCGGATCCGTACACGCCTGTGGTCTTGGTGGTGCCACCGAGTTCACTCGAGACGACGTCCGTGGTCGTGCGGGAGGCGGCGTCGTTGTAGGCGATCGCGAGATCGCTCTTGGCCTGCACGGCGGGGCCGTCGTTGGAGTGGATCGTCCCGTTCACCTGGCCGGGAGGAAGGCCGGTAACGGCGGTACCCGGGCTCACGCCGACGTCGCCGGTGATCATGCTGAGCCCGGTGTTGGTGACCGTCGTCCCGGCGAGGACCGCGAAGTTCTCGGCCGTGCCCAGCGGCACCGGCAATTCGGCGGCGCTCGCGCTGGGCGGACCGGCCACGACGACCAGGACTGTGGTCGCACCGACCAGGGTCAGGGCGCTGGCCGTCCGGGCCATCTTGATGATCGTGCGATGCATACCCGTGCGGGTCGTCATGGTCTCCCCGAAGCTCGACGGGTGGTGTCTCCTCAGCGACCCATACTGTCACATGTAGGCACAAATGGGACGAAATCGGTCATTGGTCGAGTAGCTGTTCCACGCCGTCCAGCAGCCGTTGCAGCCCGAACTCGAAGAGGCTGTCGGCGTCGAGCTCGATCGGCGACCGAGAGAGTCGGGCCAGGTGCGGAAACTCGCCGGCCGCGAGCAGCCTGCCCAACGCGTCGGCCTGGGCCACCATCCACTCGTCGTCGGTCAGGCCGGTGTCCTGTTCCGCCTCGGCTCCCTGCTGCAGGTTCACCGCCGTGCCCCGCACGTGGTTGGCCAGGGCGACCACCAGGTGAAGCTGGGTCTGCTGGTCCAGGCCGTACCCGGCGAGGGCGCGCAGGGCGCATTCCGTGTGCGCGACGGCGTGCGGTGCCATCAGCGGGCGGGTCAGCGAGACGACCTGGGCCAGCCAGGGGTGTCGACAGTAGATCGCCCACTGCAACCGGCAGAGCAGCTCCATATGGGCCCGCCACCCGGGCGGGAACGTGCCGGGCAGCCGATGTGCCGCGAAGGCGGCGTCCGCCATCAGCAGCACCAGGTGCTCCTTGCCACGGACCTGCCGGTACAACGACATGGTCGGCACGTCCAGGTCGGCGGCGATGCGCCGCATGCTCAGCCCCGCCAACCCCTCGGAGTCGGCGATCCCGATGGCCGTCCGCACGACCTGGTCGCGGGTCACAGCGTGGGCGGGCCCGCGCCGCACGTCGGCCCGGCCGCCCCGACCCGACGCTGCCGGCTCCGAGCCGCAGACCACCATGCCCACGCCGGGTACCGCCCGGAGCAGGCTCTCCTGTCGGAGCACTGTGAGGGCGCGGCTCGCGGTCGCCATGGCGACCCCCCACTCCCGCACGATCTGCCGGGTGGACGGCACCCGGTCGCCGGGGCCCAGCTCACCCGACGCGATGCGCCGCCGCAGCTCGGCGACGATGCGCAGGTACGGGGGTGTGGACTCGTCGATCTCCGTCATCGTCGCCCTCCCGCCGGCCGGAGCCCGACCCTAGCGCACTAGAGCACCGGGAGTCGTTCCACAGATGTTCCTCGCAGCGGCCCGCAGGTGCACTAGAGCTACCTGGCCACCCCGTCCCCGAGTCGACATGCTCCCCCACAGGCAGCGCGTACGCCGTACACATTCCAACGATGGGGGACCTCATGACCAGCATCCCGTACCGCCGGTGGGTCGTCGCGATCGGCGCGGCCGCGCTCCTCGCGGCGGCGACGGCAGTCGGCCCGGCCGTGGCGGCCGGCCGTCCGGCCGCGGCCGTGGTGCGAACCGACCAGGGCGCCCTCCGCGGGACCGTCGCGGCCGACCACCGGACGTTCGAGGGCATCCCGTACGCGCGCCCGCCGCTGGGCGCGCTGCGCTGGGCCCCGCCGCGACCCGGTCCGCGGTGGACGGGCGTACGGGACGCGACCCGGCCCGGTGCCGCCTGCGCCCAACTGAAGGGGCTGCCGATGGACGACGCGTCGGCGTCCGAGGACTGCCTCTACCTCAACGTCACCACGCCGCGCGCTTCCGCCCGAACGCCTCGACCGGTGCTGGTGTGGCTGCACGGCGGCGACTTCCGGTTCGGCCAGGGCGACGTCTACGGCGGGGAGCGGCTGGCCGCCGAGGGCGACGTCATCGTCGTCACGGTGAACTACCGGCTCGGTGCCCTCGGCTTCCTGGCGCATCCGGCGCTGGCCGGCCCGGACGGGTCCATCGGCAACTACGGGTTGCAGGACCAGCAGGAAGCGCTGCGCTGGGTCCGGCGCAACGCGGCTGCCTTCGGCGGGGACCCGGGCAGCGTCACCCTGGCCGGGCAGTCAGCCGGTGCGACAAGCGTCTGCGCCCACCTCGCCGCGCCCGGTTCCGCCGGCCTGTTCCACCGCGCGATCATGCAGAGCAACTCGTGCGCCAACCCGGTCCAGTCCCGGGCGGAGGCGGTCCAGGCGGCGCAGGAGTTCGCCGGGCGGGTGGGCTGCACCGACGTCGGTGCGCTCGCCGCCTGCCTGCGAGGGCGGGACACGGCCACGCTCGTCGACGCGGTCGGCTACCCGGGCACGGGCGTCGACCTGGGCCCGACCGTCGACGGCCGTACCCTGCCGGTGGATCCCGCGGACGCGTTGACCCACGGCCGGTTGCGTCAGGTGCCCGTGTTGACCGGAACGACCCGCGACGAGTCCACGCTCCAGGTGTGGGGGATGGAACGCGGCGGTATGAACTGCGCCCAGCCACCCGCGCCGGGGCAGGAGCCCGAGTCGTGCCGGCTCACCGACGACAAGTACCGCGAGCAGGTACGCGCCATGTTCGGCGACCGGGCCCAGGAGGTGCTGGCGCGCTATCCGAGCGACGAGACACGCTCCGCCAGCGCGGCGTTGGGGGCCGTGTGGACCGATCAGGGGTACGCGGAGCCGATCTACACCGCCGCGCTGGCGTTCGCCCGCAAGGTGCCGACGTACGTGTACGAGTTCGCCGACGAGGACGCGCCGTTCTTCACCGAGGGGCCGGCGCCGACCTTCCCGACCGGCGCGTACCACTGCGCGGAACTGCCGTACCTGTTCGACGTCGACTACGCCGAGGCGCTCACCCCCACCCAGCGGCGGCTCTCCGGGGAGATGGTCCGCGCCTGGAGCGATTTTGCCCGTACGGGCCGGCCCGGGTGGCCCCGCCTGCGCGAGCACGCCCCGTACGTGCGGGTCCTGGCCGGTGGCGGCGGATCGGGCACGACGGACTTCGCGGCGGCACACTCGTACGACTTCTGGCGGTCGCTGCGCGGCTGATGCCGTGCCGGGCGGTCGTTCCATCGTGGATCGGCCGCCCACCGCTTCGGGCGGGTCAGCAGGGTCCGGTGCCCTCGTCGAAGAGCCGGCGGGCCCAGTCGGCGTACCCGGCTATGGTTTTTCGGACCGTGCGTCCGTCGTGCAGGAAGAGGTACGCGCGGTCGCCGCTGCGGGCGAGTAGCCCGTCGAGCCGATGCGTCCCCTGTGGAGCCGGGAGCCGCGCGACCGACGGGTAACGCTCCCAGACCTCGTCGATCGGTGAGCCGGCCGTGATGCCCTCCGGTGTTCGCATCGGATCACCGACCCACAACAGCACCAGTCTGTCCTCGACGAAGACCGGGCTGACCGTGTCGTGGCCGGTGAGCACCGGGCCGCAGGCGTCCTGGTCGGTGCGCAGGACGCCTCGGCGGGTCAGTTCGGCCTCGGTGTCGCCGAACTCGATGTTCCGCAGGCCGTTCAGGTCGATGACCTCGACGGTGCCGGCGGGCCGGTTCGGCGGCATCCGGCCGGGTGGCGTCGTACCGCTGCCCGCGATCGAGGCAGCAGTCAGCAGCATGGCAATAAACGCGAATTGTCGCAATTTCATGGAGTCCCCCAGTCCCCAACGGACCGGGGCCGCTCAGGTTGCTGCCCGTCGCCGGATTACTGGTTTTCCCACTGTTCGACTAGCTCGTCCCAATAGTCGGCGCTGAGTCGCCGCCGACCGTGCGTCAGCCACCCGTCGGTGTTGCGCTCCAGATGCAGGCCCACCTCGGCGAACGGATCGATCCACGTGCCGCGTTCGACGCCGAGCTGGACCAGTGCCGCGTTTATCGGCCACTCCTCCCGCGGCCCGTCGAGGACGTCGTCGAAGCGCGGACCCCAGGACAGGGCGCCGCCCAGCCACACCACCGCCGACTGGTGGCCGACGCCACCGCCGAACTCGGCCTCCACGTACGCCACCGGCCCCGACCGCGACCAGCGTGCCAGCGGCTCGACCAGCGCGGGCGACAGCACCAGGTCGAACGGACGGGCGGCGCTCCGGTCGTCCGTCGCGTAGTCCGGCAGCGAGCCGGTCAGCTCGACCACCAACTGTGGGGTGATCGGCAGCAGGGCGAAGTCCTGCCGCAGCTCGCCGAGGACCGCGTGATCCAGCCCGGCGGTCTGCTCGCGGAGCAGTTCGGCGTCCGCGACCACCGCGCTGAGCTGGTAACCCATCGAACCCTCCGCCGTCCACAGCCTGTGGATAGAACATGTGTACGACGGCTCCGGTGTCCGCCGGTCCCTGGCACGCTACCGGTGCCGCCGCCGGTGTCGCCGTCGCCGTTACGGCTGATGCGGTCTCGGGGCCACGTCGCGCAGGGCCGCGGCGAGCAGATGTGGGTGCGAGAGCATCGGGTGATGGCCGGTGGGCAGTTCGACCACGCGGGTGGCGCGAGCGGCCTGAGCACGTTGCAGCGCGGGTGGGGTGGCGCGGTCCTCGGCGCACACGATCGCCGTCGACGGTCGGTGACGCCACCCGGCGTGCTGGACCGGGGCGGTGAGCACCGCGGCCGCCTGGCGGGTCAGCCGGGCGACGGCGCCCTCGACCGCCTGCTCGTCACAGTCCTGGAGGAACAGCTCGCGCACCGAATCACGCCGTACACCGAACGTGCCGTCCGGCGAGAAGTCCAGGTAGGGGGCCGGCTCACCCGGGCCGAGATCGGCCAGGGACTGGCCGACGTCCGGCAGGAACGAGCTGACGTACACCAGGTGGCGCACGTCTCCGACGGCCTCGCTGCGGCCGACGGTCTCGGCGGGCTCGCCGGTCTTGGGGGCGCCGGCGGCCTCGGTCGCGACCACGCCGCCGTAGGAGTGCCCGACAAGCACCGCCGGCCCGACCTCGCGCAGCACCCGGCGGGTCTCCGCGACGTCCGCCGCGAAGTCGGCAGCCGCTCCCGGCACCTCGCCGCAGCTCGGTAGCCGGACCGCGACGCTGTCCATGCCGTCGGCACGCAGCGCGGCAGCGACCCGCGACCACCACCACTCCCCGTCGCGGACGCAGGCGCCGTGCACGAAGACAACAGTCATCACCGTCTCCCGTCCGGCGAACCTTCAGTGGGTCGCCCCGCCATCGACGTTAGGCGGTGATGAGCCGTCAGGCGCGGCGGGGGAGGTGGGTGAGGAAGGCTCGCCAGGTTGTCGGCGCGAAGGTGAGGGCCGGCCCGCTCGGGTCCTTGGAATCCCGTACGCCGATCACGCCGGGCAGGTTGTCGGCGACCTCGACACACGCGCCGCCGTTGCCGCTGCTGCGGCTGCTCTTGCGCCACCGGGCGCCGTTCAACTCCATGTCTCCGCCACTTCCGTCATCAAATCGACCGACTGCCGATGCGACAGCGCCTCGCCGCGCACGTTCTCCCATGCGGCCATCATGGCCGCGATGTCGTCCGGGTCGCTAGCCACTTGTCCCTGGAGCTGGTTGTCGAGGTAACCGGCGACCCGGTGGTCGTGACTGTGTGCGATCACGAACGGCCCGTTGAGCCCGGCGTACGCCCCGACCGCGCTGGGCACGACGTGCACCCGGATGTGCGGCTCCGCGCACGCCGCGACGACTGCCAGCAGTTGCTCGCGCATGGTCGCCCGGCCGCCCACCGGTCGGTGCAGGATCGCCTCGTCGATGACGGCCGTGAACTGCGGCGGGTCGTCCCGCTTGAGCACGCCCTGGCGGTTGAGCCGCACGCTGAGGTGCCGCTCGATCTCACCGCGGGGGATCAGGCCCGCGCCGCCGAGCACCGCGCGGGCGTACGCCTCGGTCTGGAGCAACCCCGGCAGGACCGTGGACTCGAACCAGCGCAGCGACACCGCCTCGCGCTCGATTTCCTGCCACGGACGAAACCAGATGGGGTCACGACGTCTTGAAGTGTCCGGCCAGATGTCCGACACGTCCTTGTGGAGGGCTTCCGCTGCCGCGAACCGGTGCCGAGGATGCGGAATGCGCCCCTCGGTCAACCAACGCGCCACGGTCTTCGGGTCGACACCGACGGTCTCGGCGAGGGACTCGGTGGTGTGCCCGGTGTCGTTGAGCGCCACCCGCAGCGCGTCGTTCATGGCTCCTCCACCGGATGTCTCGAATATCTGGAGACCATATAGCTACGGGGTGTACTTGTCCGGTTACGCGCCACAGGGTGGTCCACAGAAGACGGCGAGGCCGGTGGAGGCGCGAGAGCCCGGCGGCCGACGTCAGTCAGAGGGCCGCCCCGGCGGGGAGGGCGGGGCGGCCCCCTTCCACAGCGAAGGAGGCCCGAATTGCGCCGCCGCCACCGGAACCACCTGCCCACCCGTCCCACCTGGCGCTGCGCGGCGTGCGGCATCGCCTGGCCCTGCTCGGCGGCGAAGTTGCGGCTGCTCGGGGAGTACCGGCACGACCGGCTGGCGTTGACCGTCTACCTGGCGACGCTCCAGGCCGAAGCCGGTGAACACCTCCGGGACGTCGACCCGGCCCGGCTCACCGAACGCTTCCTCTCCTGGGCCCGCGCCCGAGGGTGAGGGCCTGGCCGGGGGCGTTCGCTGCGACGAGCGCGCGGGCGTCGCTCGCCCTCTCGTCAGGGGCGCCAGATGACGAGGCCCACGTCCTGTCGGCGCTCGGCGAAGCGGCCGTCCCGCGCCGCCGCCGTCAACAGTTCACGCAGGTCGGCCTCGAAGGCGGCGAGCCGGTCGGCGAACAGGTGCGGTGCCGAACTGGACAGCGAGAACACCGCCGAGACGATCTCGTCCACCGAGCGTTCCACGACCATGCCCTGCTCGACGGTGACCCGGGTGGGGCCTGTGAAGCCCGCCGCCAGCATGATCTCCCCCTCGCCGCTGGGAGTGCCCGAGGGCAGCGATCCCTGACCGGCCCGGCGGACCGGCCCCAGGTAGCGCGCGACCAGTTCGTTGATGCGCGGCCACGGCGGATGAGGGTATGGCAGCGGGTCGTCCCCGGTCACGCCCTGATGCGTGGTGGCGCTGACGTGGACCCAGGCCCCGTCCGGCGCGAGCATGTCGCGGACCCGCCGGGCCACGAGTGGCCGATCCATCCAGTGGAACGACTGCGCGAACGTGGCCACCCGGAACGTACCCAGATCTGCCGGCAGCGCCTCGGCGCGCAGGCACCGCCACTCGACGGTGGTCCCGGCCGCCTCGGCTCGGCGCTGCGCCTCGGCGAGCATGCCCCGGTCCGGGTCGACGCCCACCGCCGCTTCGAACAGCGGCGCGAGCAGCAGCGTCAACGAGCCGGGGCCACAACCGACGTCCAGGAGGCGACCGGTGCCGTCGAGGTCGAGCGCCGTACGGATCGCGTCGGCCAGCTCAGGTGGATAGGGCAGCCGGCCCACGCTGTAGTGACGCGCGCTGCCCGCGAACAACGTCTCGTCCCACTCCCACGCCATGCCGTCGATGAGACCACAGGGGTGGACAGGGGCCGACCGATATTCGGTCGAGGTCTTCCGCAGACGACTCAGGGCCGGTCCCCGTGGGGGCCGGCCCTGTCGTTCTGCCTGCTCAAGCGAGCGGAGGATACGAGATTCGAACTCGTGAGGGTGTAAACCCAACACGCTTTCCAAGCGTGCGCCCTAGGCCTCTAGGCGAATCCTCCGCGAGCCAGGATACAGGCCCCCGCCGGCCGGGCCACCCCACCACCCCCTGAAGATCGACGGGCGGTCGGGTAGGGTTGGCGTCACCTCCCGTGCGGCGGTATCTCGTGAACCTCCCCAGGGCCGGAAGGCAGCAAGGATAAGCGAGCTCTGCCGGGTGCACGGGAGGCCTTTTCGTCTGTAGGCCGGTTGATCCACTCGACATCCTTGATGTTGGGCCATCCCAGGCACGCGGACACCCCGATTTCCAGGAAGCCGAGTCGATCAAGCGCGGCAACCCGGGGTAACCCAAGCTGCCCGGCGGGGTGGGTGGTCACCCGCGCCCGACCGGCGCAGAATGGCTCGGTCGAGAGGAGGCGGGACGAGTGACGCTGGCGCTCTACCGCAAGTACCGGCCGCGTACCTTCGCCGAGGTCATCGGGCAGGAGCACGTCACCGAGCCGCTGTCGCAGGCGCTGCGCAGCGGGCGGCTCAACCACGCCTACCTCTTCTCCGGCCCTCGGGGCTGCGGTAAGACGACAAGCGCCCGGATCATGGCCCGCTCGCTCAACTGTGAGCAGGGCCCCACCCCCGAGCCGTGCGGCAAGTGTGACTCCTGCCGCTCGCTGGCCACCGACGGTGCCGGCTCGATCGACGTGATCGAGATCGACGCGGCCAGCCACGGCGGTGTCGACGATGCCCGCGAGCTGCGCGAGCGCGCCTTCTTCGCGCCGGCCAGCAGCCGCTTCAAGATCTACATCATCGACGAGGCGCACATGGTCTCGACCCAGGGCTTCAACGCCCTGCTCAAGCTCGTCGAGGAGCCCCCGGAGTACGTCAAGTTCATCTTCGCCACCACCGAGCCGGAGAAGGTCCTCGGCACGATCCGGTCGCGGACCCACCACTACCCGTTCCGACTGTTTCCGCCGAAGGTGGTGCGCCCCTATCTGGAGCAGCTCTGCGAGGCGGAGGGAGTCACCGTCGAACCAGCGGTCTTTCCGCTTGTGGTACGCGCCGGTGGCGGCAGCATGCGGGACAGCCTCTCCGTACTCGACCAGCTCATCGCCGGCGCCGGCCCGGAGGGGGTCGGCTACGCCCGGGCCGTCGCGCTGCTCGGGGTCACCGACTCGGCGCTGATCGACGAGATGTGCGACGCGCTGGCCGCCGGTGACGGCGCGGCCGCGTACGCCACCGTGGACCGGGTCGCCGAGGCCGGGCACGACATGCGCCGGTTCGCCTCCGACCTGCTGGAGCGGTTCCGCGACCTGATCGTCCTGCAGCAGGTGCCGGACGCCGCCGCGAAGGGCCTGATCGACGGCCCCGCCGACCAGCTCGAGCGGATGGCGGCCCAGGCCTCGCAGCTCGGCTCGGCCACGCTGTCCCGCTGCGCCGACATCGTGCACAACGGGCTGGTCGAGATGCGCGGCACCACCGCACCCCGGTTGCTGCTGGAGCTGATCTGCGCCCGGATGCTGCTGCCCGGCGCGGACGACTCCACAGGCGGCCTGCTCCAACGCCTCGAACGGATGGAACGCCGGCTCACCCTGAGCGGCACCGACGCGCCGTCGGCCGCCGCCGGCTCCGCGGCAGCGACCCACCAAGGGGTACGCCCACAGCACGCCCCTCCGGTCCCGGCTGCCGCCACCCCGGCACCCGCCAACGCCCCGACCTCCGCACCGCCGTGGGATGTCGACCCGTCCGCGTCCCCGACACCGGGCACGCGGATCGCAGCCGCTGCGGGTTCGGGTGCTGCCGTCCCGGGTGCTGCCGGACCGGGCGTTGTGGGCTCGGGTGCTGCGGGTTCGGGCGTCGTGGGCTCGGACGTTCGCGCACCCGCCGCACCGACGTCGTACGCACCCTCGGGGGCCGACTCACCGATTCCGGCATCGCCCGGAGCTTCGGCCGTCGCGGCGTCGACCTCCGCTGACCCGGCCGCGCCCGTCTCGCCCGCCGGAGCGGGCACCGGCTCCCCGGCCCCGCGTCGCGTGGTGCCGCCGTCGGCCGTACTGCCCGACCCGGCGACACCCGTGCCACCGCGCCCCGGCGCGCCGGCCGCCGCACTGGACGCGGTCGCGGTCCGCCGTGCCTGGCCCGACGTGGTCGGCAAGGTCAACCGGACCAACAAGCGGATCGCCGCCCTCATGCGTGACGCGGTGGTGCGGGAACTCGACGGCGACATGCTGGTGCTGACGGTCAAGTCCACCGTGCTGGCAAAGATGATGGCCGATCACGCGGCGGTGCTCACCGACGCGCTCTACGAGGAGTTGGGCGGGCGCTGGCAGATCCGCTGCGAGGTGGCCGGCGAGCGGGGTGGCGTGTCGCTGTCCGGCCCGCCGCGCTCCCAGCCAGCCGCGCCACCCCGCCCGGCCGCCCCGCCGAACGCACCCGCTGCCGCTCCGACGAGCGCTCCGCCCGCGGCGAACGGGCACGCCGCCGCCCCGAGTGCTGGCCCGGCGAACGGGCACGCCGCCACCCCGAGTGCCGGCCCGGCGAACGGGCACGCCGCCACCCCGAGCGCCGGCCCGAACGCCGCGTCGACCGCGCATGCCGCTGCCCCGAGCGCTGGCCCAGCGAGCGCCGCGCCGAGTGCCGGTTCGGCGAGTGGCGCGTCGAACGGGCACGCCGCCGCGCCGAGCGCCGGTCCGGCGAGTAGTGCATCGAACGCGCACGCCGCGCCCGCGACGAACACGTACGTCTCGACCAACGCGACCACTGCCGCCGGCCCGAACGCACCGTTCACCGCCGGGAATTCCACGGGTACTGCCGGCCCGGGTTCGCGGGGCGGTGTCGGTGCGGGCGGGTCCACCGGTCACGGTGGGGGTAGCCAGCCCGCCGAGGCGGCCGCCGATGACGAGGACTGGCCGGAGGCGGCCCGTCCCGGCGGCAACGCCCCGGCCCCGGCCACGGATGACGAGGACTGGCCGGAGGCCGCCCGACCTGGCGGCGCAGCCACGGCCGACGGTGTCCCGGACGATTCCGGCTCGGCACCGACGTCGGTCAGCACGAACGGTGCCGGCGGCCCTGCCGGCCCGGGTGCGGCGAACGGCTCCAACGGCGGCAATCCAGGTGGCACAGGTTCGACGACAGGTAGGCCGGGCGCGGGGGCGGCCAACCCGACGGCGGTGGTCCGGCAGCCGGCGGCAGCCGGTGGCGCCCCGGTGAGCAGCGCCATCGCCGCGGCCCGCGCGGCGGCGGCGGGGCGCGGTCCGCGTACCGCATCGGCGGCCCGACCCGTCGCGGACGCCGAATGGGCCGGCGAGCCTCCCTACGACCCGGACTTCGACGGCCCGCAGCGCGGTAGGCGGCCGGGGGGCGCGGCGCCGGCGACGGCACCGACCTACGAGGGGTTCGATCCGGGTGACGAACCGTTGGACGAGGTCATCGACGAGAAGACCGCCCGGGAGTCGAGCGAGGAGCAGGCGGTACGGCTGCTCCGGGAAACCTTCGGCGCCGAGAAGATCGACGAGGTCGACGCCCGCTAGATCCGCGTTCCCTTGATCGTTGGCAGCTGAGCGACTCGACACGCCGAGTGCCGCCCCGCTGAGCTGCCAACGATCGCCGTGCCCGTGCCGCTCAGCCACGTCAGGTCGCCGCGGCCGATTGGTTGGGTGTCGGCCGGTCGGCGGGGGTTTCGGCGAGCAGGGCGCCCAGGCAGCAGGCCCACACCGGAAAGGGCAGCACCGCTACGCGTTCCATGCCGCCGACGCCGATCCCGAAGCCCTCCTGGGCGAAGAACAGTACGGTTCCCGCCAGCGCGGTCAGCCCGGCGGCGAGCGTGAGCGCTCTCCAGCGGCCGAGCACCGTGGTGTTCGGCGCGAAGCCGGCGAGGAGCAGCCCGACGTTGCCCAATCCCATGATCAGGAATGCGCCGAGGACGTGCAGGTTCTCGTCGACGTCGGCCGGGTAGCGGGCCGCCAGGGCATACCCGCCGGCCGCCAGCAGCAGCAGCGTCTGCGCGGAGCGCACCAGCCCGCCGCGACCGAGTGACCGCCAGGTCAGCAGGAGCCCGGCGGCGAGCAGGACGGCGGTGGTCAGCATCGCGGCGTTCATCAACGGGTGCCAGGGCGAGCAGACGTATCGGGGTCTGGTGGTGTCCCAGATGCCGCAGTGGACGTTGCCGAGGTCGCTGATGTTGTGGGTGGCCCAGCTGTAGGCCGGCTGGCGCCAGCGCAGGCCGGTGACCAGGCTGGCGACGAGGAAGATCGGTGCGGCGACCACCCAGCACAGTGCGCCGGCCCGGCCCGTGCGGTTGAGGTTCATGCCGTCGAGCAGACCAGTGCGGCAGCACCCGGCGCACTACCCGCAGATGGCCGGTTCGGGGTAGTGGTAGCCGTACCGTCACGGGGGCAGTGGTCGTCAGCTCGTCGGACACCGTGCCCGTCGCCGAGTCGCTGGTACGCGAGCAGTACGACCGGCTGTGAGCCGCGTCATTCCCGGCCCGCGCACGGCGCCGGCAAGGCTCGGCGGGGCGGACGCACCGGGCGGGAAGGGGTCGGTCCCAGCGGTTAGGCTGGTCGGCGGCCGAGCAGACGAGTGCGAGAAGGAGCCATCCGTGCGCCCAGGTGGACAGCCGAACATGCAGCAGATGCTGAAGCAGGCGCAGAAGATGCAGCAGCAGATCGCCGCCGCCCAGGCCGAGCTGGCCGAGGCCGAGCTGACCGGCACCGCCGGCGGAGGGCTGGTCACCGCGACCGTCTCCGGCTCCGGCGAGCTGAAGACCATCAAGATCGACCCGAAGGCCGTCGACCCGGACGACGTGGAGACGCTGGAGGACCTGGTGGTCGCGGCCGTGCACAACGCCGCCGAGGCCGCGCGCGAGTTGACCGAGCGCAAGATGGGTCCGGTCGCCGGCGGCATGGGCGGCCTCGGCCTGCCCGGTTTCTGAGCCGGCAGATGTACGAGGGCGCCATCCAGGACCTGATCGACGAGTTGGGACGACTGCCGGGCGTGGGCCCGAAGAGCGCCCAGCGGATCGCGTTCCACGTCCTGTCGGCCGATCCGGCCGACGTCACCCGGCTGGCCGGCGCGCTGCGCAAGGTCAAGGAGCTGGTGCGCTTCTGCACGACCTGTTACAACGTGGCCGAGTCCGAGCAGTGCCGGATCTGCCGCGACCAGCGCCGCACCGACGAGGTGCTGTGCGTGGTGGAGGAGCCCAAGGACGTGGTGGCCATCGAGCGGACCGGTGAGTTCCGCGGTCGCTACCACGTGCTCGGCGGCGCGATCAATCCGCTGGAGGGGATCGGCCCCGACAACCTGCGCATCAGGGAGCTGATGACCCGGTTGAGCGGCGGCGCGGTCCGGGAGTTGATCCTGGCCACCGATCCGAACACCGAGGGCGAGGCGACCGCCACCTATCTGGCGCTGATGGTGAAGCCGATGGGGATCGCGGTGACCCGGCTGGCCAGTGGGCTGCCGGTCGGCGGCGATCTGGAGTACGCCGACGAGATCACGCTGGGCCGGGCCTTCGAGGGGCGTCGCGCCGTCTGAGCCCCGCAGCGTACGGCCGATGGCTGGCACCCGACCGGGGTGCCAGCCATCGCTGCGTCACTGCCCGGAAATGATCTGACACCAGGTCCCTCATTGGGGCGGTTCGACGTAACAGTTTGGCATCGTGGGTGCGGAATATACGGTCGCGGGGCCGTTTCACCTTCGAATCGTTTGTCAAGCAGCGATTGAGGCACGATCCGATACCAACAGTCCACTCAGCGGTTTCCGGGTGGACACAACGAGAGCTATGGTCACGGCCATCGGTGACCCCTGTCACCACGTTGTCCGTACCCCCAAGGACGAGGTGAAGCACACATGCGTGCACCCAGGCCGAAGGTCGCCATCGCGGCCGTCGCGGTCGCGGCCCTCGCGGTAGCAGGCTGCGCCGAGAGCAACCGCGACGACAAATCCGGCGGTAGCAAGAAGGACACCCTCGTCTTCGGCGTCGCCGGAGACCCGAAGGTGCTCGACCCGAGCTTCGCCAGCGACGGTGAGTCGCTGCGCGTGGCGCGCCAGGTCTTCGAGACCCTGGTCCGACCGGAGGAGGGTGGCACGAAGGTCACCCCCGGTCTGGCCGAATCCTGGACCCCGGACGCCGCCGGCACCACCTGGACGTTCAAGCTCCGCTCCGGCGTGAAGTTCCACGACGGCACCGACTTCAACGCCGAGGCGGTCTGCGCCAACTTCGACCGCTGGTACAACGCCAAGGGCCTCATGCAGAGCCCGGACGTCACCGCGTACTGGCAGGACGTCATGGGCGGCTTCGCGAAGAACGAGAACGCGGACCTGCCGCCGAGCCTCTTCAAGTCCTGCTCCGCAAAGGACGCGACCACTGTCGACCTGGCGTTCACCCGGGTCTCCAGCAAGATCCCGGCCGCGCTGATGCTCCCCTCGTTCTCCATCCACAGCCCCAAGGCGCTGCAGGAGTTCGACGCCAGCAACGTCGGCGGCACCGCGCAGGACATCAAGTACCCGGCGTACGCCACGGCGCACCCGACCGGCACCGGCCCGTTCAAGTTCAAGTCCTGGGACGTCGCGAACAAGACGCTGACCCTGGAGCGCAACGACGACTACGCCGGCAACAAGGCCAAGCTGAAGACCCTGATCTTCAAGACGATCTCCGACGAGAACGCCCGCAAGCAGGCGCTGCGCTCCGGTGACATCCAGGGCTACGACCTGGTCGGCCCGGCGGACGTCGAGCCGCTGAAGAGCGAGGGCTTCAACGTCCTCACCCGCCCGGCGTTCAACGTGCTCTACCTGGCGCTCAACCAGAAGGGCAACCCGAAGCTCGCCGACATCCGCGTCCGGCAGGCCATCGCGTACGCGCTGAACCGTCAGCAGCTCGTCGACTCGAAGATGCCTCCGGGTGCGAAGGTCGCCGACAACTTCATGCCGGACACGGTCGACGGCTGGAACGGTGACGTCACCAAGTACACCTACGACCCGGCGAAGGCGAAGGCTCTGCTGGCCGAGGCCGGCGCGTCGAACCTGACCCTGAAGTTCCACTACCCGACCGAGGTCACCCGGCCGTACATGCCGAACCCGAAGGACATCTTCGAGCTGCTGTCGGCGGACCTGAAGGCCGTTGGCATCACCGTCCAGGCGATCCCGCTGAAGTGGAGCCCGGACTACCTGAACGCCACCACGTCCGGCAGCAAGCACGACATCCACTTCCTGGGCTGGACCGGCGACTACGGCGACGCCTACAACTTCATCGGCACCTTCTTCGACCGGCCGAAGGACGAGTGGGGCTTCAACAACAAGGCCCTGTTCGAGCAGTTCAAGGACGCGGACACCACCGCGGACATCGCGGCCCGGACCGAGAAGTACAAGGCCCTGAACAAGTCCATCATGGACTTCCTGCCGGGTGTGCCGATCTCGCACTCCCCGCCGGCGATCGTGTTCGGCAAGGACGTGACCGGGGTCAAGGCGAGCCCGCTCACCGACGAGCGGTACGCCACCGCCGAGTTCAAGTAGGTCCTGCACCAACGCAAGGAACGCGGGCGGGCGCTGTCACACAGCGCCCGCCCGTAACCCTCCGCAACCCTTCGAGGCCGCCGTGTTCCGGTTCATCGTCAGACGCCTGCTGCAGCTGATACCCACGCTGTTCGGGCTCTCCCTCCTGCTCTTCATCTGGCTCCGGCGACTGCCCGGCGGCCCCGAGACCGCCATCCTCGGCGAGCGCGGCACGCCCGAGATGCGCGCCGCGATCCGGCACAACATGGGCCTCGACGAGCCCATCCTCGTGCAGTACGGCCGCTTCGTCCGACGGATGGTGCAGCTCGACCTGGGCACCTCGACCTCCACCAAGAGGCCGGTCACCACCGAGTTCATCGAGCGCTTCCCCGGCACCGTCGAACTGACCATCACCGCGATGGTGATCGCGATCGGTGTGGGTATTCCGCTGGGCTACCTGGCCGCCCGCCGTCGGGGCCGGTTCTTCGACCACGCCTCCGTGGGCGGCTCGCTCATCGGCATCTGCATCCCGGTCTTCTTCCTGGGCTACGTCCTCAAGGCGATCTTCTCGGAGAACCTGCACTGGTTCCCGTCCAGCGGCCGTCAGGACCCGACCCTCGGAGCGACCCGGATCACCAACTTCTTCGTCCTCGACGGGTTGATGACCCGCGAGTGGGACGCCGCCGCCGACGCGCTATGGCATCTGGTGCTGCCCAGCATCGCGTTGGCAAGCATCCCGCTGGCGATCATCGTCCGGATCACCCGGGCGAGCGTGCTGGAGGTGCTCAACGAGGACTTCGTGCGTACCGCCGAGGCCAAGGGCCTGACCGAGCAGACGGTCCGGCGCCGGCACGTGCTGCGTAACGCGATGCTGCCGGTGGCCACCTCGATCGGCCTGCTCGCCGGCGGCCTGCTCTCCGGCGCCGTGCTGACCGAGACCGTCTTCGCCTTCAGCGGCATCGGAGCGTTCGTCGCCGAGGCGATCGGCCAGCGCGACTATCCGGTGCTGATGGGCTTCATTCTGATCATCGCGGTGGTGTACGTGCTGGTGAACCTCCTGGTCGACCTCTCCTACAGCTTCATCGATCCGAGGGTGAGGGTGCGATGACGCTCAGCCCAGGCAAGAAGCGCGAGAAGATCGACCGGCTCTCCGAGTTGGCGGCCCGCGATGACGAGCGGGGGGTGAGTCTCTGGCAGGAGGCGTTTCGCCGGCTGCGCGGCAATCCGGCCGCGATCGTCGGCGCGGTCATCCTGGCCCTCTTCGTGCTGGTCGCGGTGATCGGCCCGTTCCTCGTGCCGTACGCGCCGACCGACACGATCGGCATCCGGGAAGGGCTGATCAAGCCCGGTGTCATCCCCGGAGTCGACGGCGACCACTGGTTCGGGTACGACCACCAGGGCCGCGACGAGTTCAGCAGAATGATCGTGGGCGCCCGGCAGACCCTGCTCGTCGGTGTGGTCTCCACGCTCATCGGTCTCGCCATCGGTGCCCTGATCGGTGGCGTCTCCGGTGCCGCGGCCGGCCTCGGCGGGCGGTGGGGCCGGTGGATCGACACCACCCTGATGCGGTTCGTCGACATGCTGCTGGCGATGCCGAGCCTGCTGCTGGCGGTGAGCATCGCCGCCCTGCTCGGGGCCAGCCTGACCACTGTGATGATCGCGGTCGGCGTGGTTTCGGTGCCGGTCTTCGCCCGGCTGCTGCGCGGCTCGATGATCTCCCAGGCCAACAGCGACTACGTGCTGGCGGCCACCTCGCTCGGTGTGAAGAAGTCGAAGATCGCGTTGACCCACGTCGTACCCAACTCGCTCGCCCCGGTGATCGTGCAGGCCACCCTGACCCTGGCTACCGCGATCATCGAGGCCGCGGCGCTCTCCTTCCTCGGCCTGGGCAACCCGGACACGGCCGTACCGGAATGGGGTGTGATGCTCGCCGACGCGCAGCAGTACCTGGGTATCCGGCCGTCGTTGGCGATCTACCCGGCAATCGCGATCATCATCACCGCGCTCGGGTTCACCCTGCTCGGTGAGGCGATGCGTGAGGCCCTCGACCCGAAGCTGCGGAAGTAGGCCCGGTCATGGCACTGCTCGAAGTTGACGATCTGTCCGTCACGTTCGCCCGGCGTGGCCAGCGTGCCGTGCACGCGGTCGACGGTGTGTCCTTCTCGGTCGACGCCGGTGAGGTGGTCGGCCTGGTCGGCGAGTCCGGCTGCGGCAAGAGCGTCACGTCACTGGCGATCATGGGCCTGCTGCCGAAGCAGCCCGGGTTGCGGGTTGGTGGGAAGGCCGTCTTCGACGGCACCGACCTGCTCCAACTCGACGATCGGTCGCGGCGCGACATCCGCGGCCGGGACATCGCCATGATCTTCCAGGACCCGCTGTCCTCGCTGAACCCCGTGATCCCGATCGGGTTGCAGGTGACCGAGGTGCTCGCCCGGCACCGGGGGATGAAGGGCGAGGCCGCCACCAAGGAGGCGGCCGAGCTGCTCGACCGGGTCGGCATCCCCGACCCGAGGCGCCGGCTGAAGGAGTACCCGCACCAGCTCTCCGGCGGGATGCGGCAGCGCGCGCTCATCGCCATGGCGGTGGCCTGCCAGCCTCGGCTGCTGATCGCCGACGAGCCCACCACCGCTCTGGACGTCACCATCCAGGCCCAGATCCTGGAACTGCTCAAGGCTCTGGTCCGTGACTCGGGCACCGCGTTGCTGATGATCACCCACGACCTCGGGGTGGTGGCCGGCATGTGCGACACCGTCAACGTGCTCTACGGCGGCCGGGTGGTCGAGACCGCCCGACGTCGGCCGCTGTTCCGCGCGCCGCGCCACCCGTACACCGTGGGTCTGCTCGGCTCGGTGCCGCGCCTGGACGCCGGGCGGGGCGAGAAGCTCAACCCGATTCCCGGCTCGGTCCGCGACCTGCTGCCGTGGCCGGACGGCTGCGCCTTCGCGCCGCGCTGCGCTCGGCGGACGGACGAGTGCGTCGGTGAACCGCCGCAGCTGGTGCTCGCCCACGACGGTCGTAGCTACCGGTGCGTCAATCCGGAGCCGGTGCCCGGCACCGTGCCCGCCCCGCGCGAGGAGGAGCCAGCGTGAGCGAGCGTAGCGAGCGAACCATCAGGCACAGCAGCGTGGCGTCTCACGCCGGCGCGGAGCGAAGCGGAGTGTTGGCGTGAGCGACAACGACGCGCTCGTCGAGGTTCGCGATCTGAAGGTGCACTTCCCGATCAAGCGGGGAGTGCTGTTCGACCGGGTGGTCGGCCATGTGCAGGCCGTCGACGGTGTCGACCTGACCATCGCGCGTGGCAAGACGTACGGCCTGGTGGGCGAGTCCGGCTGTGGCAAGTCCACGCTCGGGCGGGCGCTGCTCCAGCTCACCCCGCCGACGTCCGGGGAGGTCAGCTTCGACGGCGTCGAGCTGACCACGCTGGCGCCGGGCAAGCTGCGCGCGATGCGCCGCCGGATGCAGATGATCTTCCAGGATCCGATGTCCAGTCTCGACCCGCGGCAGAACGTCGAGTCGATCCTCACCGAGGGGATGCAGACCCACGGGATCGGCGCCGACCGCACCGACCGGCGGCGGATCATCGGCGAGACGCTTGACGCGGTGGGGCTGCCGCGCTGGGCGCTGTCCCGCTATCCGCACGAGTTCTCCGGCGGACAGCGGCAGCGCATCGGCATTGCCCGCGCGCTCGTGCTCGGGCCCGAGCTGATCGTCGCGGACGAACCGGTCTCCGCGCTGGACGTCTCGATCCAGGCCCAGGTGGTCAACCTGCTCGACGAGCTGCAGGACAGCCTGGGGCTGACCTACCTGGTGATCGCGCACGATCTCGCGGTGGTACGGCACATCTCGGACACGGTCGGTGTCATGTACCTGGGCGCGCTTGTCGAGGAGGCGCCGAGCGACCGGCTCTACACGGAGCCGCTGCACCCGTACACGAGGGCGCTGATGTCGGCGGTGCCGGTGCCGGACCCGGACGTGGAGGACCGGCGGGAGCGGATCCTGCTCGCCGGCGACCTACCCTCGCCCGCCAACCCGCCGTCCGGCTGCCGCTTCCACACCCGCTGCCCGTGGGCGCAGCCCACCCGCTGCTCCGACGAACGACCGGTGCTGCGGGAGATCGGCGCCAGCCGGGTGGCCTGCCACTTCGCCGAGCAGATCGCCAGCGGTGAGCTGCGCCCGCACCAGGTCAGCGCGCAGATCACCCGGCCCGCCGACGAGGGCGACGCGCCGGGCGTGGTGTCGGCGCCCAGCGAGCCCGGCTCGTACGTCTGAGGCGCACCTGGTCCGCGTGAGCGTGGCCGGCCCGCTCGATCCGATCATCGACCGGGACCGGCCGCGCACCGCCTCCACGGGCGCTCGGTCAGCCCTCGGGGCGGTGCAGCAGGGCCACCGCCACGGCGTGCACCGCGTCCAGCCCGGCCGGGTCGCCGAGCGGGACCGAGCCGCCGGTCACCGCGTACCACTCGTCCGCGTCCTTGTACTGCACCCGCAGCGTGATCTTGCCGTCGGCGTACTCGGTGCGCAGGGTCAGCTCACCGGTGACCACCCCGACCTCGTCGGTCATCACCCCACCCGGGCCGGGCACGATGTCGGCGGTGCGGCTCTGCGCGCCACCGGCGCCGTCGGAGTCCGCGACCATGCCGGCCCCCGGCACCGCGGCCGAGGGTTCGGCGCTGCCATCGGCGGTCATGCCGGCCGCGGCCGGGCCTGTGTCACCTTTCGGCTCGGCGCCTGTCGCAGCTCCCTCACTCATCAACAGCCCTCCAGCATGTCGGTCAGGGCGGCCTTCTCGGCACTGGTCACCGTCAGCCGCCAGTGGTGCTTGACCGTCACCCAGTCTCTGGCGTACTGGCACCAGTACGACCGGTTCGCCGGCTTCCACTGGGACGGGTCCTGGTCACCCTTTGCCCGATTGGAGGACGCGGAAACCGCGAGGAGCTGGGGCCGGGTCGTGTCGTTGGCGAAGTCGCCGCGCTTCGCGTCGTCCCACTCGTCGGCGCCCGAGCGCCACGCGTTGGCCAGCGGCACCGTGTGGTCGATGTCCACGTCGGAGGGGTCGGTGGCGTTGCGGCCGTCGTACGCGCTCTCCCACCGACCGCCGACGACGTTGCAGCCGGACAGCTTCACGTCCTTGCCGTCGCGTTGCAGGATGCTGTCCCGCACGTCGCAGTTCTTCCCGGTGTTCCGCCAGTGCGGGAAGTGGTCCCGGCTGTAGCCCTTCATCGAGCCGGCAGTGGCGACGGTCAGCTGGCCCAACTGCTGAGCGGCGTTGCCGCCGTCGCCCGGGGGTGGCGGCTTGCCCGCCTCGTCCGGAGGGACGCAACCGGCTACGCCGAGCGCCAGCGCCGCGACGAGCGCGGTCACCGCCGCGCGCGGTCCTGATCTGGTACGCACAGACGACACCTCTCCAGCTTGCGGGCTTCTGGCGATTGCGCACAGTACCCGGGGACGGTTTCGGCGTTTCGTGGCGTCTCCCACATCGTGCAAGGCAGATTGGTGAGATGACCACAGCCGTACCGTCGCCCGCTCTTAGAATGGGCACCGCCGCCGGCCGGGGGACGCTGCTCGCCGCGGTGCTCGCCTCCGGCATGGTCTTCCTCGACAGCACCGTCGTCAACGTGGCGCTGCCGAAACTCGGCCAGGACCTCGGGGCCGACGTGGCCGATCTCCAGTGGACCGTGAACGGTTACCTGCTGATGTTGGCGGCGTTCGTTCTGCTCGGCGGGGCGCTCGGGGACCGCTTCGGCCGACGACGGCTCTTCCTGATCGGGGTGGTGTGGTTCACCCTGGCGTCGGTGCTGTGCGGGCTGTCCCAGGGCACCGGCTGGTTGATCGGAGCCCGGTTCCTCCAGGGCGCGGGTGGGGCGCTGCTCACGCCCGGCTCCCTGTCGGTGCTCCAGGCCAGCTTCCACCCGGACGACCGGGGGAAGGCGATCGGCGCCTGGGCCGGGCTGTCCGGCGTGTCCACCGCGCTGGGCCCGTTCCTCGGCGGCTGGCTGATCGACGCGCTGTCCTGGCGGTGGATCTTCTTCCTGAACGTGCCGATAGCCGTGCTGGTGGTGCTGGCCACCGCCCGCTGGGTGCCGGAGAGCCGGGACGAGAACGCCTCCCGGACGCAGGGGCCGGGCCGGACGCGACGCCGCTTCGACGTGGCCGGGGCGCTGCTCGGCGCGCTCGCGCTCGCCGGTGTCACGTACGCCCTGATCGACGCGCCCACGCGGGGCTTCGCCTCGGCGTCGGTGCTGGTCGCCGCGCTGGTCGGGGTGCTGGCCGCGGTGGCCTTCGTGCTGCTGGAACGGCGGCGTGGCGACACGGCGATGCTGCCCACCGAGCTGTTCGGCAGTCGGCTCTTCTCCGTCCTGAACATCTTCACCGTCGTGGTCTACGCGGCGCTCAACGGGTTCACCTTCTTCTTCGCCGTCTACCTGCAGAACGTGGTCGAGTGGTCGGCCTTCCGCACCGGGATCGCGCTGCTGCCGATGACGCTGCTGCTGCTCGTCGGGTCGGCCCGGGCAGGTGCCCTGTCGGCACGGATCGGCCCCCGGCTGCCGCTGGCCGTCGGGCCGGTGGTGGCTGCCGTCGGTCTGCTGCTGCTGCGCGGCGTCGATCCGGGCGCGTCGTACTGGACCGACGTGCTGCCCGGGGTGCTGCTCTTCGGCCTCGGGCTGACGCTTGTGGTGGCGCCGCTGACCGCGTCGGTGCTCGCCGCGGTCGAGGACCGGTTCTCCGGGGTGGCCAGCGGCTTCAACAACGCCGCGTCCCGGGCCGGCGGTCTGCTCGCGGTGGCCGCGCTGCCGCTGCTTGTCGGCCTCTCCGGCGGCGGGTACGAGCAGAAGACCGAGCTGACCGACGCGTTCCGGGGCGCGCTGGCCTGGTGCGCGGGGCTGTTGCTGGCCGGCGCGGTGCTGGCCCTCGTGCTGGTGCACCGGCCGCCTCGGGCGACGTCGCGGTCGTAGCCCGGCGGTGTCGCCGAGGCCTCCCGGCCGGGCTGCGGGCGAGCGCACAGGCGACCCGCCCCGCTAGATTCAACCCTGACCGAACGCAGCGCATGCGAGGGGTCACGCGACGGCAGCCCGAAATCGGGATCGCCAATGCAGGCGGGGGAGCAATGCTCGGAGGAATTGGGCCGCGCCTGTCCGGGCGGCAGTTGAGCAGGCGCGGGGGAGTCACCCTGCTGATCCTGGCCACCGCGGTGCCCATGTTCCTGGTATCGCTGAACAACCTGGTGGTCACGAACGCCCTGCCGGTCCTGGCTCGCGAGTTGGAGAGCGGGCCGGACCGGCTGCAATGGATCATTCACGCCTACTCGTTGTCCTTCGCCGGACTGCTGCTCACCGGTGCCGCGCTCGGCGACCGCTTCGGACGCCGGCGGCTCTTCACCGTCGGAATCGCAATCTTCACCGTCGGATCGGCGGTGTGCGCGGTGTCCGCAACACTCGGCATGCTGGTCGCCGGACGGGTCGTGCAGGGCACCGGCGCGGCGGTGGTGTTCCCCCTCTCGCTCACCCTGCTGGCAAACGGGGTGGCCGACAACAGGAGGGCGATGGCCATCGGCCTGTGGAGCGCGGTCAACGGTCTCGGCGTGGCACTGGGACCGCTGATCGGTGGCGCGGTCACGGAATCTTTCGGCTGGCCGGGCATCTTCTGGATCCTGGTGCCGGTCGGTCTCGTCCTCATCCCGATCGCCCGCCTGCTCCTGCCGGAGAGCGCCGGCCCGGACCGCGACATCGACCTGCTCGGTGTACTACTCGCCTCGGCGGCGGTGATGGCACTGGTGTGGGGCATCGTGCAGGCCGGTCAGGAGGGCTGGGGCAGCACCACTGCGGTGAGCGGGTTCGCGGCGGCCACGGTGCTGGTGTCGCTCTTTGTCGGCTGGGAGCGGCGGGCGGCCGAACCGTTGCTGCCGCTCTACTTCTACCGCACCCGGGCTTTCGTGCTGAGCAATCTGGTCGCTCTGCTGATGTTCTTCGGCGTCTTCGGCGCCCTGTACTGGCTGATGCAATATCTCCAGGTCGTCCTGGGCTACTCACCGCTCGACGCCGGGATCCGGACCCTGCCCTGGACCGCCATGCCGATGCGGTGCTGGCCGGCCTGGTCACCGGCCGGGTGGGCGCCGGCCGGCTGATGGCGGCGGGGCTCGTGCTCGAGGCGGTGGCGCTGGGCTGGAGTGCCTCCATCATGGACGCCTCCGTGCCGTACGGCCGAATCGTTCCGGCTCTGCTGCTCGGCGGGATCGGCATGGGACTGATCTTCGCGCCGATGACGGAGGCGGTGCTGGCCTCGGTGCAGCGCGACGACCGGGGCAGGGCGTCCGGCGCCAACGCGACAGTCCGTGAGCTGGGTTTCGCGCTGGGGGTGGCTGTCCTGACCAGCGTGGTGACCCGGACCGCCGGCCCGCTGACGGGTGGCACGGGGTTCGTCGACGCGGTGCGCCCCGCCATCTGGCTCGGCGCGGCCGTGGTGGCCGTCGGAGCGTTCGCCGCCCTGGCGTTGCCCCGCCACGCCCCGTCGGCCACTGCCCACCACGGTCGGAGCGGGAGCCAAGCCCTGACCGACGCCGGCCCGCCCGACGCGCCCGCCGACGCTGGGTCGGGCACCCGCACCGGCAGCCAGCCGACCCGGTAGGAGGCGGCCCGCAGTGCGGACCGCCTCCGTCCGGTCAGCGCCGGGCGCGGTTGACGGCGCTGGTGACCGCCTTGATCGAGGCCGTGACGATGTTGGCGTCGGTGCCGACACCCCAGACCGTCCGACCGTCCACCTCGCACTCCACATAGGCGGCGGCCTGCGCGTCCCCACCGGAGGACAGCGCGTGCTCGTGGTAGTCGAGCACCCGGACGGCCACACCTACCGACTGGAGCGCGTTGACGTACGCGTCGATCGGGCCGTTGCCGACCGCGGACAGAGCGCGCTGCTCGCCGCCCACGCCTACCTGCGCCTCGATCTCGACCTTGCCGTCGGTGGTGCCGATCGTGTAGCCGCCGAACCGGACCGCCGGGTTCGGCTGGTGGTCGAGCAGGTAGTGCGTCGCGAAGATCTCCCACATGGCGCGCGGGTCGACCTCGCCGCCGTCGTGGTCGGTGACCTGCTGCACGACACCGGAGAACTCGATCTGGAGCCGGCGGGGCAGGTCCAGCTGGTGCTCGCTCTTCATGATGTACGCGACGCCGCCCTTGCCGGACTGCGAGTTGACCCGGATGACGGCCTCGTAGGTGCGGCCCAGGTCCTTCGGGTCGATCGGCAGGTACGGAACTGCCCAGGTGCGCTCGTCCATCGGCACACCGGCGGCCTGCGCGTCGGCGGCGAGGGCGTCGAAGCCCTTCTTGATGGCGTCCTGATGGGAGCCGGAGAAGGCGGTGTAGACCAGGTCGCCCGCGTACGGGTGGCGCTCGTGCACCGGCAGTTGGTTGCAGTATTCGACCGCGCGCCGGATCTCGTCGATGTTCGAGAAGTCGATCATCGGGTCGATGCCCTGGGAGAAGATGTTGAGGCCCAGCGTCACCAGGTCGACGTTGCCGGTGCGCTCGCCGTTGCCGAACAGGCAGCCCTCGATCCGGTCCGCGCCGGCCAGCAGGCCCAGCTCGGCGGCGGCCACCCCGGTGCCCCGGTCGTTGTGCGGGTGCAGGCTCAGCACCACGCTGTCCCGGCGCGGCAGGTGCCTGTGCATCCACTCGATCGAGTCGGCGTACACGTTGGGGGTGGCCATCTCGACGGTGGCCGGCAGGTTGATGATCAGCGGCCGGTCGGGCGTCGGGTCGATCACGTCGATCACCCGGGAGCAGACCTCCAGCGCGTACTCCAGCTCGGTGCCCGTGTACGACTCCGGCGAGTACTCGTAGAAGATCTCCGTGTCCGGGGTGTGGATCTCGGCGTACTTCTGGCAGAGCCGCGCGCCGGTGGTGGCGATGTCGGCGATGCCGTCGCGGTCCAGGCCGAAGACCACCCGCCGCTGCAGCGTGGAGGTCGAGTTGTAGAAGTGCACGATGGCCCGCTTCGCGCCGCGCAGCGACTCGAACGTCCGGTCGATCAGGTGCTCCCGGCACTGGGTGAGCACCTGGATGGTCACGTCGTCCGGGATCATGTCCTGCTCGATGAGCTGCCGGACGAAGTCGAAGTCGGTCTGGCTGGCCGACGGGAAGCCGACCTCGATCTCCTTGTAACCCATCTGCACGAGCAGCTGGAACATCCGGCGCTTGCGTTCGGGCGACATCGGGTCGATCAGGGCCTGGTTGCCGTCGCGCAGGTCGACGGCGCACCAGCGCGGCGCGGCGTCGACCGTGCGGGTGGGCCAGGTACGGTCCGGCAGGTCGACCCGGAACTGCTCCCGGTACGGCTGGTAGCGGTGGTACGGCATCTGGCTGGGGCGCTGCCGGGCGATCGGATCGGTCTCGGCGTCGGTGACAGGTTGAGCCATGTCGGAGTGCTCCCTGGAACATGTGGCGTCAGCAGATCGGAAGGTGTCGGCGCGCTGCCGGGCGACGATGCGCGGCGGCGCCGAGATAAGAGCTCAGATGTGCTGGACGGCGCGATGCGACTCCGCGACGAGGTGCCGGCCGGTCAGGCCTCGTCGCGGCGGCTAAGGAGGAGAAGCGCCCGCCACATGACCAGGTCACCCTACGTGATGTAGGGGAGGGTGGAAAGGCTGGTCCGGACTATGGGACCGGTGTCATGTCCGACTCCGGGGCCTCGGCGCCCAGCCTCGGCGTCCGTTGCGCCCAGGCCACCGCGGGCACGATCGCCACCGCGATCAGCACGAAGATCGCTGCCGTCGGTAACCAACCCCACCCGCCGGTGGACACCCCGAGCGCGGTCAGTCCGGCCGGGGCGATCAGGTACTGGAGCTGCACGCCGAGCCCGAGCGCCCCCACGTACGCGCCGCGCTCACCGGCCGGCGGCAGGGTGGCGGTGAGCCCCCAGGTGCCCGCCGACTCGATCAACTCGGCCAGGATCAGCAGTAACGCGGCGGCCACCAGCACCACGACTGTGAGCGCTCCCCGGGTCATCCCGGAGATCGGCAGGACCAGGCAGGCCAGGGCGACCAGCAGCCCACCCCGGCGGGAGGCCCGCGCCGCGCCCGCCGCGGTGTCGGCGCCCCGGCTGACCCGCACCTGGAGCAGCACGATCAGGATCGTGTTGAGCAGCACCAGAGCGGCGATCACCGTCTTGGGGGCGTCGGTGTGGGTGAGGATCCACAGCGGCATGACCGTCAGGTAGAGCACCCCGTGCGCGGTGAGCAGCCCGGACAGCAGGGACACCACCATGAACGGGCGGTCCCGGAGCACGGCGAGCCGATTCATCGGCTCCGCCCGTCGGGTCACCTGCGGCAGTCGGGGCAGTCGCCGCACGAAGATCGATGTCACGAGGAAGACGGTCGCGATGAACCAGACCATTCCCCGGTACGCCGTGATCGTGTCCACCGCCAGCACCACGCCGCTGATCACCGCGCCGAGCCCGAAGCCGACGTTCAGCGACGAGCGCTGGTACGCCATCGCGGTGACCCGTTCGGCCGGTGGGAGCGCGTTGATCGAGTAGACCTGCCGGGCCACTCCGACGGCGGCGTCGACGCCGGCCAGCGCCACGACCACGGCGAGGAAGCCGGCGAAGCCGCCCACGAAGGGGTACGTCGCGAACAGTGCCGCGTTCAGCACCGACCCCACCACCCAGACGCGCTGCGGTCCGTACCTGTCGGTGAGCCCGCCCAGCGGCACCGTGCCCAGCAGCGACACCCCCGCCGCGATCGACAGCCCCAGCCCGACCTGGGCGGCGCTGAGCCCCAGCGCCCGGGTGAAGAAGACGGCGCTGCCGGCGTGGAACAGGCCGCTGCCGACGGCGGCGACCATGGCCTGCACCGCCAGGGCGCGGGTCAGCCCGGCCGGCGGTACGACGTCTCGAACTGCGGTACGAATGGTGTCTCTGGTCCCCATGGCGGGGAGTGAACCGTGCCCCCACGGGGTCGGTCGAGCCTTTTAGGCTGGACCGAATCCTGCGTGCGGGGGTGCGTGTGTCCGAATTGCGGTTCAGCCTGGCCGACGTGGCGGGAGTGCGGCTCGCCGTGTCACCTGTCAACGAGACGGTCATGAGCATGTGGGCGCTGGCCAAACCGCTCCGCTACGCGGTGCACCTGCCCTGGATCGACCGGGCCCGGGTGACGTTGCGTCGCCCCGAGGTGGCCGACCGGGTCCGACCTCTGGTGGGGTTGGTCGTGCCGGGTCGCTGGCTGCCCGACTTCCTCACTCCGGCTGCCCGACCGAACGTGGAGCTGGCCGAGCAGCTCGACCAGATCGCCGCGACGCCGCCGGCCGTGGTGGTCCAGGACCTGCTGTCGACCACCTGGCAACGCCCGCTGAGCCCGTTCGGGCAGGCGCTGCTCGCCGACCCGGTTGGGTTGCTGCCGCAGGTCGTCGACGCGGTGCGGGTCTGGCACGACGAGGCGATCGCCCCGGACTGGCCGCGGATGCGGGCGCTGCTCGACGCCGACGTGGCGTACCGGGCCGCCCAGCTCGCCGAGAGCGGCGCCGGTCGGTTCTTCGAGCAGCTCCACCCGAGCCTGCGGTGGCACGGCGACCGGGTGATCAGCGACGACACGTTCGAGCGGGACTTCGACCTCCGCGGCCGTGGGCTGGCGCTGAACCCGACGGTGTTCACCGAGCGGCATGTGCTGTGGAACCTGCTGGAGGATTCGCTGCCGGCCGGCGCGTATCCGGTCCGTGCCCTCGGGACGCTCTGGGAGGCGACCGCGCCACCGCCCGGCGACCCACTGGCACGGGTGGTCGGCGCGGGGCGGGCCGCGCTGCTGCACCTGCTCGACACGGCGACCACCACCACCGACCTGGCCCGACTCACTGGCATGTCCGCCGGAGGCGTCTCCCAGCACCTGACCGCCCTGCACGCCGCCGGTCTGGTGGGCCGTTCCCGACAGGGTCGGCATGTGCTCTACCGCAACACCGACGCCGCCATGGTCCTGCTCCGGGCCAGCCGGGGAGGGTGACCCGATCAGGCGAGCAGCAGGTCGGCGACCGGCCGGCGGTGCCGCAGGCCGGTTTCCCGGGCGCGCAGCTCGGCCGGGAGGGCGAAGGGGTCTCCGAGCCGACCGACGGCGGCCACCACCAGCGGTCGGACGCCGCCGGGCAGGTCGAGTTCGGTGGCGAGGCCGGCCCGGTCGAAGCGGACGAGCTGGCGGACGTGCAGGCCGAGCGCTGTGGCCTGCAGGGTCAGGTGGGCCATCGCCTGACCGAGGTCGTACGCGGCCCGCTCGGCGTCGCCACCTGTGTGCGCGCCGACCACGAGAGTGGCGGCGTGCCGGGCCCAGCCCTGGTCGTCGGCGGGAAGGCTGATCAGTATCCGTTTCCAGTTCTGGTCGTCGCGGTGGCCGAACGCGAACCGCCAGGGCTGCCCGTTGTCCGCCGACGGCGCCCACCGCGCGGCCTCCAGCAGCGAGGCCGCCTCGTCCGAGGTCAGGGTGGCGCTCGGGTCGAAGGCCCGGGGGCTCCAGCGGAAGGCGAGCAGCGGAGTCAGATCAGCCATGCGGAAATCGTCCCGTATGGGCGATTAGCGACCTGATGCGGCCGTGGAAGATGTGGGCAAACGCACCCGTAACGGGATGAAGATCAGGGCGTTCCCGCGCTCGGACTGAGGGACGGGTCGGGCGTCGGAGGGGCCGCGGTGTCGAGGGGTTCCGCGTCCGCCACCACCGGTCCGGCCAGCTGCACGGTGGCAGGCGCCGGGCCGGGCGGGGCCGCCAGCCGCAACGTGCCGGCCTCGGTCCGGACGCCGGTCGGAGTGCCGTCGGTGTCGTAGCAGTAGATGCCGACGTCCACCGGCGCGTTCAGCGAGGCGGAGGTGGAGTCGACCGAGTAGCACGTCCCGCTCAGGCCCTTGGGCGTGGCGGCCAGGGCCACCGCGAGCGGCGCGCGCCTGTCGGTCAACACGTCCAGCCAGTCGGTGAGCGGATGCTGGATCCGGGGATCCAGCCGGCGCGGGAGCGCGTCGTCGCGCTCGCCGAGGCGTACGCAGCGCGCCGGCTCCGGGTGGCCGGTCGAGGGCAGGGCGCACTGGAACAGCCCGTCGCCGGTGGCGGCCAGCGAGACGTCGGCGGTGCCACCCAGCGCCCCGCCCGGCACGTCGACCCGCCAGCTGCCGTCGTTCGCGCTGGTGAACACGATGTCGCGGTCCGGTTGGCCGGGCCGGCTGAACACGTATCGCGCCACCAGGTGGCGATCCTGCGCGGCGGCGGCCAGGGCGGCCAGCTCGTCCCGGGTGGCGTCCACCTCGACCGGCCCCGGATCGGCCGGCGGCGGAGGCGGAGGCCGCTCGGTGGTGCAGGAGACGAGGACTGCCGGCAGGGCGAGCACGAGCGGCCCGAGCACGCGGCCGGCCGAGCGGGAGAGGACGGGCACCGGCCCATTCTGGTGGGTACGGGCCAGCCGCGGGCAGCGGCACACAGCCGTCCGCCCCGGCGTGTCGTGCGCGGACTTTCGGCGTACCGCCGACCTCGCGGACCTGGCCACGCGCGTTGCCGGGACGGCCGCGCGGGCCGGATGGTGGGATCACCCGACCCGCCGCCGTGACCCGCCGGATACCCTCATGGGGTCTGACACGCGCCGCCGGCCCCGGTTCCGGCGGCGTCGGCACGCTCAGGGTCGCTGGGAGGGAGTGCACAGTCGTGGCACTCGTGGTGCAGAAGTACGGCGGGTCCTCCGTCGCCAACGCCGAGCGGATCAAGCGGGTGGCCGAGCGCATCGTCGCCGCCCGCAAGGCCGGCGACGACGTGGTGGTGGTGGTCTCCGCGATGGGGGACACCACCGACGAGCTGCTCGACCTGGCCAACCAGGTCAGTCCGCTGCCGCCGGGCCGCGAGCTGGACATGCTGCTCACCGCCGGGGAGCGGATCTCCATGGCCCTGCTGGCCATGGCCATCCACAACCTGGGGTACGAGGCCCGCTCGTTCACCGGCTCGCAGGCCGGTGTGATCACCACCTCCGTGCACGGCCGGGCGCGGATCATCGACGTCACGCCGGGGCGGCTCAAGGGCGCGCTCGACGAGGGCTCGGTGGTCATCGTGGCCGGCTTCCAGGGCGTCTCGCAGGACACCAAGGACGTCACCACGCTGGGTCGCGGCGGTTCGGACACCACTGCCGTGGCGCTCGCCGCCGCGCTGCACGCCGACGTCTGCGAGATCTACACCGACGTGGACGGCGTCTTCACCGCCGATCCGCGGATCGTCCCCAACGCTCGGCACATCCGGGACATCACCTACGAGGAGATGCTGGAGCTTGCCGCGTGCGGCGCGAAGGTGCTGCACCTGCGTAGCGTGGAATACGCCCGACGGGCGGGGTTGCCGATCCACGTCCGTTCGTCATACTCGACCAACACCGGCACGATGGTCACCGGATCGATGGAGGACCTTTCCGTGGAGCAGGCACTGATCACCGGGGTCGCGCACGACCGCAGCGAGGCCAAGATCACCATCGTCGGGGTGCCCGACGAGCCGGGTGCCGCCGCGGCGATCTTCGACACCGTCGCCGGCGCCGAGATCAACATCGACATGATCGTGCAGAACGTCTCCACCGAGGGCACCGGCCGCACGGACATCTCGTTCACCCTGCCCAAGGCCGACGGCCCGACCGCGATGGCCGCGCTCAGCAAGATCCAGGAACCGGTCAAGTTCAAGGGCCTGCTGTACGACGACCACGTCGGCAAGGTCTCCCTCATCGGCGCGGGCATGCGCTCGCACCCCGGTGTGGCAGCCGGCTTCTTCGCGGCGCTCGGCGCTGCCGGGGTCAACATCGAGATGATCTCCACCTCCGAGATCCGCGTCTCCGTGGTCTGCCGGGACACCGACCTCGACGCCGCGGTCCGCGCCATCCACGACGCGTTCGAGCTGGGCGGCGACACCGAAGCCGTGGTCTACGCCGGGACGGGTAGGTAGCGCCGATGACGGCGCTGCCCACCCTCGCCGTGGTCGGAGCGACAGGTGCCGTCGGCACCGTGATGTGTGAGCTGCTCAGCGGGCGTCGCAACGTCTGGGGTGAGATCCGGCTCCTCGCCTCCGAGCGGTCGGTGGGACGGCGGGTGCGCTGCCGGGGCGAGGACATGGTCGTCCAGGCGCTGACCCCGGAGGCGTTCGACGGGGTCCACGTGGCGATGTTCGACGTGCCCGACGAGGTCTCCGCCGAGTGGGCGCCCATCGCCGTCACCCGTGGCGCGATCGCGGTGGACAACTCAGGCGCGTTCCGGATGGACCGGGACGTCCCGCTGGTCGTCCCGGAGATCAATCCCGAGCAGGTCCGCAACCGGCCCCGGGGCATCATCGCGAACGCCAACTGCACCACCCTCGCGATGATCGTCGCGGTCGCGCCCCTGCACCGCGAGTACGGCCTGCGGGAGCTGGTGCTCGCCTCCTACCAGGCGGCCTCCGGCGCCGGTCAGGCCGGCGTGGACATGCTGCACGACCAGCTCACCAAGGTCGCCGGGGATCGCGTGCTCGGCTCGCGTACCGGCGACGTCCGGCAGGCGGTCGGCGACGACCTCGGCCCGTTCCCGGCACCGCTGGCGCTCAACGTGGTGCCCTGGGCGGGCTCGCCGGCCGACGGCGGCTGGTCATCGGAGGAGATGAAGATCCGCAACGAGTCGCGGAAGATCCTCGGCCTGCCCGACCTCAAGGTCAGCGCCACCTGCGTACGTGTGCCCGTGGTGACCGGCCACTCGGTGGCCGTGCACGCGGTCTTCGCCACCGAGGTCGACGCCGAGGGCGCCCGCGAGGCGCTGCGCAACGCCCCCGGCGTGATCCTGGTCGACGACCCCGCCGCCGGTGAGTTCCCGATGCCGATCGACGCGGTCGGCACCGACCCGTCGTGGGTCGGCCGGATCCGTCGCGCCCTGGACGACCCGCGCGCCCTCGACTTCTTCGTCACCGGCGACAACCTCCGCAAGGGCGCAGCCCTCAACACGGCCCAGATCGCCGAACTCCTCGCCAAGGAACTCCGCACCGCCTGACCGCTCCCGAGTCACGCCGGTGGGGGTCAGGCGGCGGCTAGGTGGACTCCGTCTCGGCCCTGGCGTTTCACCTTGTAAAGGGCCTGGTCGGCTCTTCGTAGAGTGCGGTCGGGGGACTCGCCGGGGCGGGGTAGCGCGACGCCCACACTTATCGTGCGGCCCGTCCGTCGGGCCGCCTCGGCCAGTCGCTCGGCGATCCGGACCGCCTCCTCCGGACGGCTCACCTCGATCACCGCGACGAACTCGTCGCCACCGATCCGGTACAGCTCGTCGCCGTGGCGCAACGCACCCTCCAACGCCCGGGCCAGCCCGACCAGCACCTGGTCACCGGCCTGATGGCCGTACGTGTCGTTCACCGTCTTGAAGCCGTCCACGTCGATCGCCAGCAGAGCCGTACGCCCCGGCGTGGCCGCCGCGATCCGCTGCCCGAACGGACCGGTGTGCCGCAGGCCCGTCAGCGGGTCCGAGCTCGCCTGCTCCCGCAGCCGGGCGAGCGTCCGCAGCCGGTCCAGGCTGGTCCACGCCTGCCCGGCGAGCAGCTCCATGAGGCTGACAGTGGTCGGGTCCGGCAGCAGCGCCCGATCGTCGGCGACGAGCAGCGCCCCACCGGCGTCCGGCGGCCCGATCGGAACGGCGATCAGGGTGCGTACCCCGGCCCGGGTCAGCGGCCGGTAGTCCTCGGTCGGCGGGTGCCCCGCCTCGCCCAGCGTGTAGCCGGCGCCGTACCGGTGTGCCCGGTCGACGATCCGGCCGAGCGCCTCCGGCCCCGCCTCGGCCAACTCCGCCCGGATGCGCGCCTCCAACTCGCAGTCGGCCGGCGACGGCGGCCCGACCTGGGCGCTCTGCGGGCCGCCGATCAGCAGAACGGCTGTGGAGAGGGTGGACACCTCCCGGGCGGCACAGGTCGCCGCACCGATCACGGCCTCCTCGGTCGACGCGGCGGAGAGCGCGGCGGCGTGCCGAAGCAGCTTCTCGCTGCGGCTCTCCGACGGAGGGCCACCCAGCGCGGTGATCCGCGCGCCGAGCCGGGCCGCCAGCCGTTGCGCGGTCGCCCGCCACGGCTCCAGGTCGACCGGCCCACTCCACTGCAGGTCCAGTACGCCGATCACCCGGCCAGCCGGGTCGCGCACGGGCACGCACAGCTCGGCCGTCACGTCCGGGCGTACCGGGAGGTAGTCGGGGTCGACGGTGACGTCCGGGATCACCGCCGCCACGCCTGTCGCGTACACCCGGCCGACGATTCCGGTGCGCGCCGGGACTGTCGCGAAGACCTGCCACGCGCCGGTCGCCGCCACACAGCGCAGCCGGTCGTGGGCCTCGAGCAGCACCGAGATGGTGGCCGGGGTGTGGCGGGACAGCGCGGTGACCGTCCACCGGCAGGCCTCCGGCGCGCTCGACGCCATCGACAGGCGGACGGTGACGTCACGGCTGACTCGCTGATGATCCACTCGCACGTCGTTCCAGGTAGGGGAGGGGTCGGCGCGATCAAGCGTACCCACGCCGACGAGGGCCGCCCGAGCTTCGTACACATGTGCTATCCACAGGCTGTGGACGCAGGCTGTGGAAAGAGGCGGCGGACGATAGCGTGGAGTTCCCGCGCCCAGGAGGCGAGCCCTGATGCTCATCGCCCAGCTCAGTGACCCGCACGTGACCACCGGTCTGCTCGCCGCCGAGCCCGCCGCCGGCCTGCACCGGGCGCTCGGCCGGGTGCTGGCCCTCCGCCCGCGCCCCGACTGCGTGGTCATCACCGGCGACCTGGTCGACCACGGCCGGCCCGACGAGTACGCGGCGCTGCGCGACCTGATCGGCCGGTTCCCGCTTCCGGTGTACCTGGCCGCCGGCAACCACGACGACCGGGAGTCCCTGCTCGACGCGTTCGGCGGCACGCCCTGGCTCGGCGGCGGATTCTCCGCCTACTACCACGTCGACCACGAGGCGGCGACAGTCGTCGTGCTCGACTCGCTCACCCCCGGCAGCGGCGGCGGCAACCTGGGCGACGAGCAGCTCGGCTGGCTCGACGGCGTCCTCTCCGGTCGACCCGACGTGCCCGCCGCGATCTTCCTGCACCACCCGCCGGTAGCGGTCGGCATCCCGGTGGCGGACACCATCCGGCTCGCCGACGGGCCCGCGCTGGCCGAGGTGATCGGCCGGCACCGGCACGTCGTGCGGGTCGCCGCCGGGCACCTGCACCGCACGGTCGCCACGGGGTACGCGGGCACGGTGCTCACCGTGGCACCCAGCACCTGGAAACAGAGCACCCTCACGATGGCCGCCGACGACCTGATCGGTTGGGTCGCCGAGCCGACCGCCTTCCTGCTGCACGGCATCGAGCCCGGCGGCTGCGTGACCCACGTCGTGCAGGTCAGCCACTCGGCCGGCCAGACCTGTGGCTTCTGACCGCACCTCATGATCGACACGGTCTGGTACGTCGCGTACGGCTCGAACATGCACGCCGCCCGGCTGGCGTGGTACATCGGCGGCGGCTGCCCGCCCGGCGGCCGGCGGACGTACCCGGGTTGCCGCGACCCCCGCCCACCGAGCCGGTCGGCATCGGTGTGGCTGCCGGGCGGGATCTACTTCGCCGGCGAGTCCGGCGCCTGGACCGGTGGGATGGCGTTCTACGACCCGCAGTTGCCGGGCGAGGCTGCCGCGCGGGCCTACCTGGTCAGCATCGAGCAGTTCACCGACATCGCCGCCCAGGAGATGTACCGCCCGACCGACGACACCGCCGACCTCGTCCCGGCTACCGGCGCGGCAATCGACGCGGCGGTGGCCCACGGGCGGGCGACGCTCGGCCCGGGGCGCTACGAGACCCTGATCTGCCCCGGCCGGCGTGCCGGCGTCCCGCTGCTCACCTTCACCGCCCCCGAGTCGGCGTCGGCCGTGCGATGCCGCCCACCGGCGCCGGCCTACCTGGGCATGATCGCCCGAGGGCTGCGTGAGTCACACGGCTGGCCGGCCGAGCGGATCGCCGACTACCTGGCGCAGCGCCCCGGAGTCGCGGGAGGCTGGCCGCCCGACGCGGTCACGACCCTGGTCGCCGACGCGCTCGCCGCAGCCGCGCCGGTCACCGCCGACGTGCTCAGCTCAGCCGAGCAGGAACTCGCGTAGCGCGGGGGCGAGCGTGGCGGGCGGCACGTCGTGGTGGCCGCCGTCGAGACTGATGGATCGGCCACCGGGAATCGCCTCGGCGGTGGCCGAGCTCGCGTCCCGCAGCCACCGTGGACTGCCGGTGCTGTCCACAGTGAGCGTCGGGGTGGTGATCGTCCCCAGCCGGTCGGCAGGGAATGAACCTCCGGCGCTCACCAGCGCGTCGTACGGCAGAGTGTGCGCGATCGCGGCCAGTGAAGCCCACATCGGCTGCGCCCGCATCCCGGCGACCGCCTCGGCCGGCAGACCCACCGAGTCCACGAGGAACGTCTCCACCGCGCCGTCCCGGTCACCGGCCGCGATCAGCTCGCCGAGTCGCGCCGAGATGTCCTCCCGGATGCCCACGTGCGGGCCCACCTGGAAGGGCGGCTCGAACAGGATCAGCCCGGTCAGCGGCAGGCCCTGCGCGGCCGCGAGGGCGGCCAGGATCGCGCCGGACGAGATCCCGTAGAGGGCGGCGCTGCCACCTACCGCGTCGACCACGGCCGCCAGATCCTCGATCTCCCGATCGACCGCGTACGGCGCCGTGTCGCCGCTGTGGCCCCGCCCCCGGCGGTCGTAGCCGACGGCGGTGAAATCCGGTGCCAGCGCATCGCCCAACGCCCGGGTCGTGCCGCGGTCGTTGAACGCGCCGCCCACCAGGATGATCGCCGGCCCGGCCCCGGACCGCTCGTACGCGATCGGCGTGCCGTCCGCCGATCGCACCTGCTCCACAGTCGGAGCTGTTCCGCTCACGATGCCGCCTCCATCCTCGCCGCCGGCCGTCTCGTCCTTTCTAGACCATAGGCCGGACGATCTCCGGCAGGTCGACATCGACCAGCCGCTCTGCCGGGGGTTTCCGGGCAGGCGGCATATCCGCAGCTCTGGCGGGGTCGCCCGCCCCGTCCGCTCGGATTCGCCGCCCGGCTCGACCGACAGGCGTCCGGATGAGAGGCTGTCGAGGCGGGCGGCGATTCCCCACCGCCGCCATTCGCGACCGACCCTTCCGACGGCGTCGGTCGGCGGCCCGGTCGACCCACAGGCCGGGCACCGCACGCGCCGATTCTCACGAGGAGTTCCATGTCCATACCCGGGATGCGTCGGGCCGCTGTCGGCCTGACCGCGCTCGCGGTGGCAGCGCTCGGCGCGGTCGCCACCACCCCCGAGCAGGCCGACGCGCGACCGAAGCCTGTCGACGTCACCCTGCTGGCGCTCAACGACTTTCACGGCAACCTCGAACCGCCGAGCGGGAGCAGCGGCACCATCGCCGGGCAGACCGCGGGCGGTGTCGAATACCTCGCGACCCACCTGGCCGAGCTGCGCGCCGCCGCCAAGAAGAAGAACACCATCACTGTCGCCGCCGGTGACCTGATCGGCGCGTCTCCGCTGCTCTCCGCGGCGTTCCACGACGAGCCGACAATCGAGGCGCTGAGCATGGCCGGGCTGGACTACGCCAGCGTCGGCAACCACGAGTTCGACGAGGGCGCCGCCGAGCTGCTGCGGATCCAGAACGGTGGCTGCCACCCGGTGGACGGCTGCGCCGACGGCACCCCGTACGGGGGCGCCGGCTTCCAGTACCTGTCCGCGAACGCCTTCAAGACCGCGACCGGCAGGCCGCTGATGGCGCCGTACGCGATCCACAAGGTGCAGGGCGTCAAGGTCGGTTTCATCGGGATGACCCTGGAGGGGACCCCGCAGATCGTCAGCCAGCAGGGCGTCGCGGGCCTCACCTTCACCGACGAGGCGGAGACCGCCAACCGGTACGCCCGCGAGCTGCGCCGCAAGGGCGTGCAGACGATTGTCGTGCTGCTGCACGAGGGCGGCGCCCAGGCGGCGACCGGCGGCATCAACGACTGCGTCGGCATGACCGGGCCCATCGTGGACATCGCCAACCGGATGGACCCGTCGATCGACGTGGTGGTCAGCGGCCACACCCACCAGGCGTACAACTGCAACATCAACGGCAAGCTGGTCACCAGCGCCAGCTCGTTCGGCCGCCTCGTCACCGACATCGACCTGAAGATCGACCGTCGGACCGGCGACGTGATCTCCGCTGCCGCCAACAACGTCGTCGTCACCAGGGACGTGGCGAAGGACCCGAAGCAGACCGCGCTCATCGACCGCTACAAGACGGTGCTCGGCCCGGTCGCCGACCGGCAGGTCGGCGTGACAAGCCAGGCGCTCACCAAGACCCAGGAAACCCTCTTCGGTACGACGCTGGGCGAGTCCCCGCTGGGCAACGTGATCGCTGACGCGCAGCTCGCCGCCACCGACGCCGAGCAGGGCGCTGTCGCCGCCTTCATGAACCCGGGCGGGGTCCGGGCCGACCTGGACGCCGGCCCGGTCACCTACGAGGAGGCGTTCACGGTGCAGCCGTTCGCCAACAACCTGGTGACGTTGGACCTCACCGGCGCGCAGCTCTACTGCGTCCTGGAGCAGCAGTTCGTCACCGGCCGGACGCTGTATCCGTCCTCCACGGTGGGCTACGTCGTCGACCCGGCCGGCACCACCGGCACCGCGGCCGACCCGTGCGCCGGCACGCGCGTTGTGCGGGGCAGCCTCACCATCGGTGGCACCGTCGTCGACACCGCCGCCACCTACCGGGTGACTGTGAACAACTTCCTCTCCGGGGGCGGCGACGGCTTCAGCGCCCTCACCGCAGGAACCAACCAGGTCACCGGCCAGATCGACCTGGACGCGTTCGTGGCGTACCTGACCGCGCAGTCGCCGATCTCCGCCCCGGCGCTCGACCGCATCCGTACCACCGCCGAGGTCCCCGCCGCCTGACGGCGTACCCCGCGACGATCGGGCCCCGGAGCACCCGCTCCGGGGCCCGACCCGTCCCCGGCGCACTGCCCGTCCCCGGCGCCGTTCCCCGCGTTGGGGTGGGCGGTGAGGTCGGTGAGGAATGTCCGCCCCGGCATCCTGGTGTCGCTTTCCCCGCGGTTGGATACGGCGCCGGCCAGGACGGTGCGTGGTCGAGTCAGGCGGGGGTGGGCGTCTGGGCGGGGTGATCGTCGGACGACCGTCCTGGTCGACGGTGAGCAGCCGGCGCAGGGACAGCGCGATGAGCGAGGCCACCAGGCAGCCACCGACCACCACCGCGACCCAGACCATGCCGTTGGCCGCGCCGAGGAGCGGGCCGGCGGTCACCGGGCCGATGACACCGCTGATTCCGAAGATCATCGAACTCATGGCGTTGTACCGGCCACGCAGCTCATCGGTGGCCAGAGCGTTGGTCAGCGCCGGCATCACCGGCGACAGCAGCGTCTCGCCGAGGCCGAAGATCGCCGAGCAGGCCACCACGCACAGGGCGGCCACCAGGGCGTTTTCGGTGCTGATCACGCCGGCGACGCCGAGGACGAGCCAGGCGACGGCGAACACCGCCCCGACCACGGCGAGCGCGCCGGTGCGGCTGCGCCCCTCGATGCGGCGGATCACCAGCAGTTGGGCGAGCACGATCATCACCGTGTTGGCCGCGAGCGCCCAGGCCACCACCTGAGGGTTCACCTCGGCCACGCGCACGGCGTACGCGGCGAAGCCAACCTCGACCTGGGCGTACCCACAGGTGGTGAGGACCAGGCCGAAGATCACGAGCCGGCGGAACGGACGGTCCCGGAGCACGGTCAGGTAGCCGCCGCTCGACGGGCCGTCGCCGGCAGAGCGGTGGCCGAGTCGGTTGCCGACGCCCGGCAGGGTCAACAGGATCAGGGCCGGCATCAGGTAGCTGACCGCATCCAGCAGGTAGATCGTCTGGAAGGTGCCGGGTCGTGCCGTGTCGACGATCGCGCCAGAGGCCATGCCGCCGATGCCGATGCCGAGGTTGAGCAGCGCGAAGTTCAGCCCGAAGATCCGTTGCCGCTCACCGTCGTCGGTCAGCGAGGCGAGGATGGTGTTCTGCCCGGACCAGATCGCAGAGCTGCCGACGGCCACCACAGTCATCACGAGCAGCGCCGAGTTGGTCGAGTGGACAAGCGCCAGCGAGCCGGTGCCCACCGCCTCGATCAACAGGCACGGCAACACCACCCGGCGTGCGCCAAACCGGTCGATAAGCGTCCCACCCAGCGGCGACAGCGCCAGGGTGACGACGCCGTACCAGCCGATCACCAGACCGGCGCGTGTGTCGGTGAGCCCTCGCACGTCGGTCAGGTAGATGAACAGGAACGGCAGGGTCAGGCCCCGCCCGATCGCCGACAGCAGGGTGCCGAGGAGGATCCAACGGGCTTCCCGACGACGGGGCAGGGCTCGACGCAGCATGTCCAGCATTCTGTTCGGTGGGTGTGACCAGACGCGAACCAGTTAGCGGCCCCGGTGAGCGAGGCCACGGCAGTCAGCACCGCTGCCGGCGCCGGGGCGTGCGGCGGCTGTCGGTGTGCTCTGCCATGCTGGCCCGGTGAGCGTGACCTGGCGGCACCTGCCCGCATCGGCCCGTGAGATCGCCAACGCGGCCGGCGAGGCCGTCGCCGCCGCCCAGGGGCGCGACCCCACGGCGTACGAGGCGGCGGTCGACCGGCTCACCGGCGCCGACCGCTCCGGCCTGGTGCTCGGCGTCGTGGTTCGGTTGCTGCTCGAGGAGACCCATCCGGACGGGCTGGACGGTGACGACGTCCGCCAGGTGTTGGAACGCTGCGTACGCTCGGCCGCCGCCTGGCGACCGGAGGTCGACCCGCACGTGATGCTGGTGCTTCTCGCCGGGGCGCTCGGCGTGTACGACCCGGGCGACGACGACAACCCTCCCGGGCCGGCGGCGGTTGCGCGACATGCGCCGCTGCTCGTCGCCGACCTGGTGTCGTCCGCCGGCCGGTCGCTCGACGGCTACCTGGCCGCCGCGTTCGTCGAGATCGAGCGCACCGAGCGGCAGGACTGAGTCCAGCACCGGCCCATCGAGGGCACGTTCGCCCGCCCGCTCTGATCCATAGCTTCGGCGAGGCGGTCCGGGCTCGTGCGTTGCAATGTCGGCACCGGCCTCTCCTCGTCTAGGGCTGGACGTCGTTGGAAAGGTTGATCCGGATCCCCGTGTTGCGGTATCCGTTGCGACGGAAAGCGGCCGCCATCGGCGCGTTGCCCATGTCGGTTGTGGCGGTGATGCGCGACTCCCCGTTGGTCGCGTGAAGACGGGTGATCTCGGCGAGCACCTCGTCCACGTAGCCGCGCCCGCGGAACTCCGGCACCACCCCGAGATAGCCGACGTTCACGTTGTACGGGGTCGCGGAGGGAATCGCCATGCCCGCCACCTCGCCCTCGCGCGTGTAGGCGATCCGCCACCACTCCCGCTTGCCCGGCGCCCCGAGATAGAAGTCCATCTCCTCGCGCACGGTCGCGTCCACGCCCTTGGCGGCCAGGTTCGCACGGGTCTGGGCATCCAGGCTGCCGTCGGCGATTCTCCTGAACACCGCGAGAAACTCCTCGTCGGAGGCCTCGGTGAACCGCAGCCTGCCGGTTGCGGGGGGCACCCCGTCGGCGGGCGCCCACTCGAACTGCAGCCGCTCCACCTCGCGGGTGAGGCCCGCCGCATGCGCCGCCGCCCGCCGCCACTCCACGGCCGCGAAGGTGGCCGGATCGTCACGCCAGCCACCGGTGACGTTGATCATGTACTCCACCGGCTCCGGGAACCCGGCCAACGCGGCCCTGATCAGCTCGGCGGCGACGGCGGCACGGTCGCCCACGGCCGGATCCACGTCGAGGCAGTCGAGCGCGACCGGATGCGGGCTGCCCTTCGGCCCCCACCACAATGCCCGTCCCACGACCTGGCCGTCATGCTCGGCGATCCATGTCCATTCCGGCCGGTACATGTCCTCGGCCAGTTCGGCCAGGTAACGGTCGGCCGGGATCCACCCAACGGGCTCGGTCACGATCCACCGGGTCAGGTGGTCGAGGTCCGCAGGGGCGGTAGCGCGGTAGGAGATCACGTGCAGAGGCTAGCGAAGCTCAGCACCATGATTCGCGCGGGCCGAGGGGCTCGTCTCGCTCGGCTACAGCAAGGCTCCAGTGCCTGCGGCTCAAGTCCCTGGGGACCAACGAGGTGGCGCGGGTCATGCCACGCTGAACCGGTACACGCACGCCTTCGAGGTCGGCGCGCAGAAGATCCGGGACTCGTTCGCTGACTTTCGAGGCTGACGAGGACGAGGAGCGCCGATTAGGTGGCGGCGGTCTGAGGTGATGGGGAAGAGCGCCAGGGGAATGACAGAAGGCCAGGTGAGAGACGATCTCACCTGGCCTTCTGGCCTCTGGTCGGGGTGGCCGGATTCGAACCGACGACCTCTTCGTCCCGAACGAAGCGCGCTACCAAGCTGCGCCACACCCCGAGGCGTGCCGACAAATAGTAGCCCACCCGCCCCGATGGTCAAACTCGGTACCCCGCCGCTTGGCGCGGCCGCGCCGCGCGCGGACCCGCGCCGCGCGCGGACCCGCGCCGCGCCCGGACCCGCGCCGCGCCCGGACCCGCGCCGCGCCCGGACCCGCCCCGCGCGCTGCGCCCAAGATCCGCACAACTTCCGCGATGTTGCTGCCTCACGGTGCCGCGAGGCAGCAACATCCCCGATGTTGCGCGGATCTTGGGCCGGGCGCCGGGCGCCGGGCGCGGGGCGCGGGGCGCCGGGCGCGGGGCCGGGCGCGGGGCCGGGCGCGGGGCCGGCACCGGCGCGACGAGCAGGGGTCAGCGGGGGATGAGGGTCAGGATGCTGGCCTCCGGGGGGCAGGCGAAGCGGATCGGGGCGGTCGGGTGGGTGCCGAGGCCGGCGGAGACGTGCAGCCAGGAGTCCGACCCCGGCCACCGGTGCAGTCCGCGCGCCATCGAGCGGGGCAGGCCGCAGTTGGTCACCAGCGCCCCGTACCCGGGGACGCAGACCTGCCCGCCGTGGGTGTGCCCGGCCAGCAGGAGGCCGAAGCCGTCGGCGGCCATCTGGTCGAGCACCCGTGGCTCGGGGGAGTGCGTCAGCGCGATGGACAGGTCGGCCGAGGACGAGACCCCGCCGGCCACCGCCGGGTAGTCGTCCCGGTCGATGTGGGGGTCGTCCACGCCGACCAGGTCGAGTTGCCGGCCGCCCGCCTTGAGGGTGGTCCGGGCGTTGTTGAGGTCCGCCCAGCCGGCGCCTGTGAACACCTGGCGCAGCTCCTCGTAGGGCAGGTCGACGCCCTCGGTGTACTCCCGGTCGGGCAGGAAGTAGGTGAACGGGTTCTTCAACACCGGCCCGGTGTAGTCGTTGGAGCCGAACACGAACGCGCCGGGGTAGTCCAGCAGCGGTTGCAGCGCCCGCAGCACGCCCGGCACCGCGCCCGGGTGCGCCATGTTGTCGCCGGTCACCACGACCAGGTCCGGGTCGAGGGCGGCCAGCGACGCCACCCAGCGCTGCTTGCGCGCCTGGTCGGGCATCATGTGCAGGTCCGACAGGTGCAGCACGCGCAGCGGCTCCGCGTCGGCCGGCAGCATCGGCACGTCGTACCGCCGGAGGGTGAACATGTTGCGCTCGACGAGCGACGCGTACGCGAGCGTGGTCGCGCCGACCGCGGCGGTTCCGGCGGCGAGGCGGAATAGTGTGCGCTTTCGCATGGCGTTCAGGGTAGTTTGACCGTCCATGAGCACGCTGAAGGACCGCCTCACCACCGACATGCGTTCCGCCCTCAAGGCGCGCGACGAGTTGACCACCTCCACGCTGCGGATGGCCCTGGCTGCCGTCGGCACCGCCGAGGTGGCCGGCAAGGCCAAGCGCGAGCTCACCGACGACGAGGTGCTCGCGGTGTTGACCAAGGAGGCCAAGAAGCGCCGGGAGGCGGCCACCGCCTTCGCCGACGCGGGCCGCGCCGAGCAGGCCGCGAAGGAGACCGCCGAGGGTGAGGTGCTGGACCGTTACCTGCCCAGGCAGCTCTCCGACGCCGAGCTGACCGAGCTGGTCGCGGGGGCGCTCGCCGCGGGCGGCTTCACCGGCAAGGCCCAGATGGGCCCGGCCATGAAGGCGGCCCAGGCCGCGGTGGCCGGCCAGGCCGAGGGTGGTCGGGTGGCCGCCGAGGTACGCCGACAGCTCGGCCTCTGACACGCCGGCCCCGCCGCAGCGGTTCACCTGCGGACAAGTCAGCAGCGCCGTTCCGGCCCGACGAAACGGGCGGGCACCCGCAGTGGGTGCCCGCCCGTTTCGTGTGTCCTGCGTGTCGGCTCAGCCGTTGGGCCGGCCGGGCGGTTTCGGCTTGTTGGTGCCCGGCGGAGCGCCGCCGCCGGTGCTGATCTGGATGGTGACGATACCGCCCTTGATCGTGCGCCCGTCCGGGCTGGTGCCGGCGGCGGTGCCCGCCGGGCAGGTGGACGGCACCTTCGTCTCGGAGACGATCGGCTCGAAGCCGGCACCCTTGATCCGGGACTTCGCGGTGTCCACCGGCTGGCACTTCACGTCGGGGATGCTGCGCTGGTCACCCTCGGAGATCTTCTGGCCCGGCGGCTCGAACTTGATCCGCGGCTTGCCCTTCATGGCGTCCCGCAGCGTCTCGTACACCGGCGGGTTGATGCCGTCCTTCTGCTCGTGCTTCATCTTGACGTTTGTCTGCGGCCAGTCCGGGTCGGCCATGATGCCGGCCACCGCGTACTGCTTGGTCATCGCGACCAGGGCGGCGGTCTTCTCCGAGTCGGTGGTGCCGGACTTGCCGGCCACCGGCGCGTCGACGATGCCCTTCACCACACCGGCGGTACGGCTGCTGCCGCACTTGCTGGTCGTGGAGTTGTCGCCGACCGGGCAGCGGGCGGCGTCCACGGCGGCGCGGGCCACGTCGGTGCTGAACCGCTTCTCGCAGCGCGGGTTGGCGATGTCCAGCTTCTTGCCGTCCGGGTCGCGGATCTCCTGCACCGGGATCGGTTCGCAGTACTTGCCGTCGGCCGCGAGCGTCGCGTATGCGTTTGCCAGGTCCAGCGGAGTGGTGGAGGAGACGCCCAGGGTGAAGGCGCCCCACTGGTGGGCGGCGTCCTTGGTGGCGGCGAACTTGGCGTCGTTGCTGGCCCGGAACTGGATGCCGGCCCGCTTGGCGACGTCGACCACGTTCTCGGCGCCGACCTGCTGCTGCAGCGGCACGAAGTAGGTGTTGATCGACTGGGCGAAGGCGGTCCACATGTTCTGCACACCGCCGGCCTTCTGGCCGGAGTTGGTCGGGCAGTAGAAGTGGGTGCCGGGGCAGGCGGCCTCGCTGCTGCTGTCGATGATGTATTCCGACTTGAACTGCTGCGGCGCGTTGAACGAGTAGCTGAGCGGGATGCCCTTCTCCAGCGCGGCGACGATGGTGAAGATCTTGAAGGTCGAGCCGGCCTGGTAGCCGGCGATGCCGTCGCCGCCGCTGAGCAGCGGGTTGACAGTCGCCGGGTAGTTGCCCTTGATGCCCCGCCGGCTCTTCGCCGGGTCGCTGGAGATCTTGTTCTTCGGGTTCTTCGGGTCGTCCAGCTTGAACTGCCTGTTGACCGCGAGTGCCCGCACCCGGCCGGTCCCCGGCTCCACCACGGCGACCATGGCGGCTTCCTTGCTGGTCTCCTTCTTGGCCTTGCGGACCGCCTTGTCCGCGCCCTTCTGTGCCTGGATGTCGATGGAGGTCACGACGGTGTAGCCGCCGCTCTTCAGCCGGCGCTCCCGGTCGTACCTGGTCGAGCCGAACGTCTCCTGATCCATCCACCAGCGGTAGAAGTAGTCGCAGAAGAAGCCCCAGCTGTTGATGTTGGTGGAGACGCAGCCGTTCGGGGTGCGCTTGTCCTGCACCTTCAGCTTGACGGCCTTGGCGGCGTCGGCCTCCTGCTGGGTGATGGCCTTGGTGTCGACCATGTTCTGGATGACGTAGTTACGCCGGTCCAGCGCGAGCGGATAGCCGCTCTTGGTGGTCGGGTCGTTCGTCGTCGGGGCCTTCACCATGCCGGCCAGCAGCGCGGCTTCCTCGATCTTCAGCTTGCTCGGCGGCTTGCCGAAGTAGACCTGGCTGGCGGCGTAGATGCCGTACGCGCCGTTGCCGAACGAGGCGAGGTTGAGGTAGCGGGTCAGGATCTCGTCCTTGGAGAACTCCTTGTCGACCTGCAGGGCCAGCCGCATCTCGCGGAGCTTGCGGGCGCTGGTGTCCTCGGTCGCCGCTACCACGTCGGCCGGGTGCGTGGCCGAGTAGGCGATGGCCAGCCGCACGTACTGCATGGTCAGCGTCGAGGCGCCCTGCCGGCCGGAGCCCTCGCTCTGGTTGTTGACGAACGCACGGGCGACACCGTTGATGTCGACGCCGTTGTGTTTGTAGAAGTCGTGATCCTCGGCCGCGATGATGGCCTTGATCATGTACGGCGAGATGTCCGGGAGCTTCACGTCGCGGCGGTTCTCGTCGTACATCGTCGCCAGTGGCGTCTTGCCGTCCGACGCCAGCAGGTAGCTGATCTGTGGCGCGCGTGCCACCGTCAGCTCCGTCGGCAGGTTGCCAAATGTCTCTGCGCCGGCCTTCGCGGCCAAGCCGGACATCGCCACCGCGGGGAAGGCCGCCGCAGCTACCACTACGCCAGCCAACAGGCCACATATGAGCAGCGATGCGGCGTTGGTCAGCACATTGTGGTCACGTTTCCGCATCCAGGTCACCTCGGCATGGTACGCGAGTAGGGAACGAGGGGCGCCTGGGAGTTCTTTCCCCATTTCCTGCGCGCGCTGCCCTCGTTGTGCTAAACGCATGACCCCCGGTATGAGGTTGCGTGTGACCTGGCGTGAGTCTTCACCGTTCGGCGGAGGCCCCGCAGCGTTTTCGCCGACCTCGGCGGGGTAACCGGCGGTCGAGAGCCCGGGAAGCCGGGAGTGTCCGGAATGATGGATTTCGCCGACAACGTTGCGTAATCAGTCGACTACAGAGCATGATGATGGCGGCGACAGCGCCACATGTCGTCCGCACCGCCTTGGGGAAGGCGGGCCGGGCGATCGGGGGGAAATTGCCGGCTGCCGTGCAACGAGGTCGGTAGGTACTGCAAGGGGGGACGAGTACACATGGGCATGATCACTGACTGGCCGTCGCTGGCGGCGTGTCAGAACGGGGACCCGGACGCGTTGTTCGTACAGGGCGCCGAACAGAACGTGGCGAAGCGGATCTGCCGGAGCTGCCCAGTTCGGTACGAGTGCCTGGCCGACGCGCTGGACAACCGGATCGAGTTCGGTGTGTGGGGCGGTATGACCGAACGCGAACGCCGGGCGTTGCTGCGTCGTCACCCCCAGGTGACGAGCTGGCGCAAGATGTTCGAGGCAGCGATGAAGAAGAACAGCAAGGACAAGGCTGGCAAGGACAAGATCCTCGTCAGCGCGGCAACCTGACGCCGGTCACGACCGGCTGATCGCCGCGCCGATCGTCCGCAGCCCGTCGACGTCGTGCACGTCGGCGGGCTGCGCCGTCACCGACACCGCAGGCACCGCCGGGAACGCCTCGGTGAACCGCGCGGCGACCTCCTGCTCGCGTACCGCCTGACGGGCCAGAGCGGCGTGCGCCCGCAGCAGGTCGGCGGTGGCCTCGTGCCCACCCAGCTCGGCCAGCCGCTCCGCGGCGGCCCCACTCTGCTCGGCGTCCAGCTGCGGGACCACGGGTCGGTGCACCCGGTTGAGCACCAGGCCGGCCAGCGGCATCTTCTCCTCCCGCAGCCGGCTCGCGAAGTAGGCGGCCTCCCGGACCGCATCCGGCTCCGGCGCCGCGACCAGCACGAAGGCCGTCTCCCGCGCCTGCAGGATGCGGTACGTCTGCTCGGCCCGCTGCCGGAAACCCCCGAACATCGAGTCGAGCGCGGCCACGAAGCCGGACAGGTCGGTGAGCAACTGTGCGCCGAGCACCTTCTGCACGACCTTCGAGAACATCCCGAACGAGGCCGTGACCAGGTTGAACATGCTCCGCCCGCCGCTGCGTGCCGGCGCCAGCAGCAGGCGCAGCATCCGGCCGTCGAGGAAGCGGGACAGCCGGGCCGGCGCGTCCAGGAAATCCAGCGCGGAGCGGGACGGCGGAGTGTCCACCACGATCAGGTCCCACTCGCCCCGGGCGTGCAGCTGGCCCAGTTTCTCCATCGCCATGTATTCCTGCGTGCCGGCGAAGGTCGAACTCATCGCCTGGTAGAACGGGTTCGCGAAGATCTCCGCGGCCTTCGTCGGGTCGGTGTGCTGGAGCACCACGTCGTCGAAGGTGCGCTTCATGTCCAGCATCATGGCGTGCAGCTCACCGCCGCTGGCCTCGACGTCGATCCCCTTGACCTGCCGGGGTGTGTTGTCCAGCTCGGTCAGGCCCAGTGACTGGGCCAGCCGGCGGGCCGGGTCGATGGTGAGCACCACCGTGCGCCGGCCGTGCTGCTCGGCGGCCCGCAGCGCCAGGGCCGCGGCAGTGGTCGTCTTACCCACCCCGCCGGCACCGCAGCACACGACGATCCGCACGCCAGGGTCGGCGAGGATCTGGTCGACGTCCAGCTGCGGCGCCGCGTCTTCGGAAGGCACCAATCGAGCGTATCGGGCCGCGTCGGTCCATGCGCCCGTGCTGAGCTCAGGTGTGAGTCAATCGGCGCTGACGAGGGCCCGGGCAAGTGTCGAGAGGCCCGTCCGGTCCACCCCGTCGGGCAGCAACGGCAGCTCGATCATCGGCAGCCCCAACTCCACCAGGTCGGCGCGGAGCGAATCCTCCAGTTCGCGCCGGATGAGCTGGTCCCGCGCCTCGTCGTGCAATCCGGCCACGATGTCCCGATCGGCCGGCAGCCCGGCGGCGACCAGGCCGCGCTCGAGTTCCGCGGCGGTGACCGCCGGACCGGCCGGCAGCGCGGGTCGGGCGCCGTTGACGATCACCTTTCCGATGCCGAAGCCGAGTGAGGTCAGATCGGCGATGGCGTCCACCGTCTCCTGCACCGGCATCTCCTCCAGCAGCGTGACCACGTGGACCGCGGTCATCGGGGAGCGCAGCAGCGCGGAGACACCCTCGCTCTGGGTCTTGATCGGGCCGACCTTGGCGAGCCGCGCCGTCTCGGCAGTGACGTTGAGGAAGCGGCCGATCCGACCGGTGGGCGGCGCATCCAGGACCACCGCGTCGTACGCGCGACGCTGCCCCGAGGTGCGGGTGGTGGCCTCCTTCACCTTGCCGGTGAGCAGCACGTCACGCAGACCCGGGGCGATGGTCGTGGCGAAGTCGATGGCACCGAGCTTGCGCAGGGCCCGGCCCGCCGCACCCAGCTTGTAGAACATGTCCAGGTACTCGAGCAACGCCTCCTCGGCGTCCACCGCGAGCGCGCGCACCGTACCGCCGTCCGGCGCGTCGGCGAGGTGCCTCTCCTCGTACGGCAGGGGGTCGATGCCGAAGAGTTGGGCGATGCCCTGCCGACCCTCGACCTCCACCAGCAGGGTGCGCCGACCACCGGCAGCCAACGCCAGGGCCAGCGCCGCCGCCACACTCGTCTTGCCGGTGCCGCCCTTCCCCGTCACGACGTGGAGACGGGCCGACCATCCGGTACCGGCCGGGTCGGACGGCCGCTCAGCTGCACGCACCCGTCGAGCCTATCCAGGCTCGCCGGTCACGCGACCTCGCAGACCCACCAACCCGTCTTCTGCACCACGGTGAAGCGCAGGTCCTGGTCGGCGACCTTCTCGTCGGCCGTGGTCATGGTGATGTGGGTGGAGACGGTGGCCCGGTCGCCGGTCTGGTTGTCGACCTTCGGGGTGGTCCACTTGAATCGGGGGTTCTGGTACTCGGAGGCGTACTTCTTCACCTCGGCCACCTTCGCCGCGATCTTCTTGTCGTCCCGCGAGGCGGCGCAGACGTGCTTGCCGGCCTTGGTCGCGTCCTGATCCTTGTAGACGGCGGTGAGGAACTCGTCGACGGCGACGGCCGGCTCCTTCGCGCCCTCGCCGGACTCGGCGTTGCGCAGGGTCAGGAACGCCACGACGCCGCCGCCCACGCAGAGCACCATGATCACGACCAGCGCGATGGCCGCGATCAACAGACCGCGCTTCTTCTTCGGCTCGACGGTGCCCTGGTACGGCGGGTAGCCGGGCGGCGGTGGCGGGATCGCGCCCGGAGGTGCCGGCGAGCCGGGCGGGCCTTCGGTCTGCGGGACACCAGAGGGCGGGGCGGGCTGGGTCGGTACGCCCGGCTGCGCGGGGAACGCCCCCGGCGCGGGCTGCCCGGGGAGGCCGGACTGCCCCGACTGGATGGGCTGGCCGGCAGGAGAGGGTGGGCCGGCAGGGGCGGGCTGGCTGGGCGCCCCGGGAAGGGCGGGCTGGGCGGACGGGCCGGGCGGTGTGGCGCTGGCCGGCTGACCGGGTGTGGCCGACGCTCCGGGTTGCTCCTGGCCGGTCGCCGCGTCGGACTCCCCCGAGGGGGCCGTCGGATTGGGCTGGACGGGGATCGACTGGCCGGAGGGCGTCGGGGGCTGGCCGGCGACCGTCGGGCCGGGCTGTCCGGGGATGGCCGACGTCTCGGGCTGACCGGCGGACTCCGGGTGTGCCGACGGAAGGGCGCGCGGGCCGGCCTGGTCGCCGCTGGGCGGTTGGGTCATCTCGTCCCCCGGGGGTGCGGCGCCCGGCCGCCACCCCTGGCGCCGAGCGAGATCGAGCGGGCGGCCGGGCGCTGTGCGACCGTCCGACCGGAAGGGTAGCGGCCAACCGTCGCGCCGGTGTCGCCCCTACCGCGCGCCGCACGGCATCGAGCGCATCACCCGGACGATGACAACCCTCGCAGTCGGGATTCCTACCGGCCATCTGTCATATATGTGACTCTCGGTGACTGATCGTGCGCGTCCTGTTGTCGGAGTCGCCGTTCTGGACCTACCTTCGTCCGGGCGGGGGGCCGGAACGGATGGATGGTCCGGACCGGAAGCGTGATCCGAGAGGTACGACCGGAGGCAGTTCATGCGCGACGCGGACAACATCCCTCGCACCCAGTTCCCGACAAACGACCGGCAGCGCCGGCCCGGGTCCGTGGGAGAGGTGGCCGGCGGGCCGTTCGGCAGCCTGCCCATCAACGAGCGGTCGTACCGCCGGGTTCCGGAGCCCCCGGAGGTGATCCGGTTGTCGAACCGGCCCGTCGAGCGGCCGCGGGACGACGACGAGGCCGGGTTCGTGATCCACCTGCCGATCCGGGTGCCCGACCTGGCCTCGGCGACCGCGCTGGCCGGTCGGGTCGCGGAGTCACTGGGCTTCCTGCCGGAGCTGGACGCCGGCGAGACCACGGTGTCCAACGCCGATGACCAGAACAACCGCCACCGGGTCTTCTGCGACCTGCTGCTGCCCGACCGGTCGCGCTGCCCCCAGGGGTACGAGCACGAGGGGCCCTGTGGGGAGCTGCCGGCCACGCCGGAGCAGCGTCCCGCGCCTCGTCCGGCCAGCGGACCGTAGGCTGTGCCCCGACGAAGTCCGCACCACGAGGGAGCCCTCCAGCGATGCAGAAGTGGGAATACTCCACGGTCCCTCTGCTGGTCCACGCGACCAAGCAGATCCTCGACAACTGGGGTGAGGACGGGTGGGAGCTCGTCGCCGTGGTCCCCGGTCCCAACCCGGACCAGCTGGTGGCGTACCTGAAGCGGCCCAAGGCGTGAGCGCGGGGAGTGCGGCGCAGCCGAGCCGCGCAGTCGCGAACCAGGGGGTGACGCGATGAGCAACGGTCCCCACGCGAAGCTCGCCGAGCTGGGTCTCGAACTGCCCGACGTGGTGCCGCCGGTGGCCAGCTACGTGCCGGCCGTGCAGTCCGGGCAGCACGTGTACGTCTCCGGCCAGCTGCCGATCGCCGAGGGCAAGCTGCTGGCGACCGGCAAGGTCGGTGCCGGCATCTCCGCCGAGCAGGCGAAGGACCTGGCCCAGCGGTGTGCGCTCAACGCGCTGGCGGCTGTCGACTCGCTTGTCGGCCTGGAGAACGTGATCAAGGTGGTCAAGTTGACCGGTTTCGTGGCGTCGGCCCCCGGTTTCGTCGGCCAGCCCGCCGTGATCAACGGCGCTTCCGACCTGTTCGGGACCGTTTTCGGTGAGGCTGGCCGCCACGCTCGCAGCGCCGTCGGGGTGGCCGAGCTGCCGCTGGACGCCCCGGTGGAGATCGAACTGATCGTCGAGGTCGCCTGACCGCACCGCCACCGTCCCGCGGTCGTGCGCCGCCGGCCCGGAGGAAAGCCCTGAACGGGGATGAATCAGGGGCCGGACGTGCATGATCGCGGGCCGTGGCGGGCGGGGTCGTACGATCGCAGCCATGAGCGGGCACGTGACGGGGGCGACTGCGGCGCTTGCCGACAGTCTGCCGGGCTGGGTGACACTGCTGCGCGCGCCGAACCCCGGCCCGATGACCCTCGACGGCACCAACACCTGGCTGCTGCGCGCGGCACCGGGTGAACCGGCAGTTGTCGTCGACCCCGGACCGGCCGACGAGGGGCACCTGGCGGCGATCGCCGCACACGGCCCGATCGGGCTGATCCTGATCACGCACGGCCACGCCGATCACACCGAGGGTGCCGCCCGGCTCAGCGAGATGCTCGGCGGGACGCACGTCCTCGCCGTCGACCCGGCGCACGCCATCGGGGGCACGCCCCTGACCGATGGGCACCTGGGCGGCTTCGGCCTGGACATCCGACTGCTGGACACCCCGGGGCACACCGCCGACTCGGTCTGCTTCCTGGTGGAGCACGACGACGAGCGGGTGGTGCTCACCGGTGACACCATCCTCGGCCGTGGCACCACTGTGGTGGCCCACCCCGACGGGCACCTCGGCGACTACCTGAGCAGCCTGGAGCTGCTGTCCGCGTACACCGGGATTGCGGCGCTGCCCGGGCACGGCCCGGCGCTTGCCGACTGCGCCGCGGCCGCCACCTTCTACCTCGCGCACCGCCGGGCCCGGCTCGACCAGGTGCGGGCGGCGGTGGACGCCGGGGCGCGGACGCCCGCGGACGTGGTCGCGGCGGTCTACGCGGACGTGGACCGGTCGCTCTGGTGGGCGGCGGAATGGTCGGTCCGTGCCCAGTTGGAGTATCTGGGCGTCGACACCGGGGAATCTGCGCCGGGGGTCAGTGGGTTGGAGCACATGTGACCTGCCCGGTGTGCGGAACAGTCGCTGTCCCCGGCGCACGGTTCTGCCACAACTGCGGTGCCGCGCTGCCGGCAGCCGCCACGTTGCCGGCGGCCGAGCGCCGGGTCGTCACAGTGCTCTTCGGTGACCTCTCCGAATTCACCTCCTGGTCGGAGGACCTCGACCCGGAACGGGTCGGCGCGGTCACCGACCGGGTGCTCGCGGCCCTGGCCGGCGCGGTGAAGACCTTCGGCGGGCACGTCGACAAGCTGACCGGTGACGGCATCATGGCGGTCTTCGGGGCGCCGGTGGCGCACGAGGACGACGCCGAACGGGCCGTCCGGGCCGCCCTGTCCATGCAGCGGGCCGTCCGCCGGGTGCTCGACGACGAGCGGGGCGGCGGCGCGCCGCTCGGTCTGCGGGTCGGGTTGAACACCGGCGACGTCATCGCGGGCATCCAGGCCGCGATCGAATACACGGTCATCGGCGACACGGTGAACACCGCCGCCCGACTGGCCGACGCCGCCGCGGTCGGCGCGGTCTACGCCGGCGGGCGGACCGCCGCGGCGACCCGACACGTCGCCTCCTGGCGGGCGCTGCGCCCGCTGCGACTCAAGGGCAAGCGTGAGCCGGTCGAGGCGTACGAGCTGCTGGGTCTGCTGGACGCGCCGGGCACCCGGTCGGGTCTCGGCGACGAGGCGCCCTACGTAGGCCGGGAAACCGAGATCGGCCGGGTCGCCGGCCGACTCGCCGAGGTGATCGACCAGGGTGACCCGCGGGTGCTGCTGATGACCGCCGAGGCGGGCATCGGCAAGTCCCGGTTCGCCGCCGAGGTCGAGCGCCTCGCCGCCGGGTACGACGTGGGCGCCGGCCGGTACGCGGCGCACACCGGCGCGCGGGTGCTCTCGGTGCGCTGCGCCGCCTTCGGTGAGCGGCGCCGGCTCGCGCCGCTGGCCGACCTGGTCCGTGCCGCGGTCGGTCTGCCCAGTGACGCGGCCACCGCGCTGACCCGGCCGGCCGTCGAGGAGCGGCTGCGCCGCCTCGGTCAGCGGCTCGCCCGATCCGGCGGCGACACGCCCCCGATCGTCACCGACCAACTGCTCGCCCTGCTCGGCTACGCCGAACTGCCGGTGCACGGCGGCACCGACAACGGCGAGTGGGGCTCGGCCGCCTCGCCCGCCGACGCCGAGGCGGTGCCGAACGCCGTTGCCGACCTGCTCAGCGGCCTCGCCTCGGAGGCGCCGCTGGTGATCGTTGTGGACGACCTGCACGACGCCACCCCCGAGACCATCAGCGCTCTCGGGCTGACCCTGTCCCGACTGACCGGCCCGGTGCTGGTCCTGCTGCTCGGCCGCCCCGAGCTCGTCCGTACCGCCGGCGCGCTGACCCGCGTCGCCGACGCCGAGGTGCACTCCCTGCCGCCGCTGCGGGGCGCCGACGCCGCCCGGCTGCTCACCAGCTACCTCGGCGGCGGGAAGCTGCCGCCGGCCGACGCGGACCGGCTGCTCGCCACCGCTCAGGGCAACCCGTTCTACCTCGCCGAGCTGGTCACCCTGCTGATCGAGCGCGGAGCGCTGACCGCCGAGCGGCAGGCGTCCGTCGACCGTGACCAGAGCGCGTCGGCCGGCTGGCGCCTCGTGCCCGGTTCCCTGGGCAGCCGGCTGCTCTCCCGGGACCTCGCGGCCGTCCTCGCCGCCCGGATCGACGCGCTGCCACCGGACGCCCGTTCCGTCCTGCGGGACGCGGCGGTGGTCGGTGACACCGTACCGACAGGCGCGCTGGAAGCGCTGCGGGAGCAGCGGGCCGGCCGCGACGGGAGGCCCTCGGCGGTTGTCGCCGTGGAGTTCGACAGGGCCGTCGAGGAGCTGCTGCAACGCCGCATGCTGCACCGCAGCCGTGCCGGTTACGCGTTCGCCACCCCGCTCATGCGGGAAGCCGCGTACGCCGGGGTGAGCAAGGCGGAGCTGGCCGAGCGGCACGCCGCGCTGGCCCGCTGGGCGGCACCCGTCGACGGTGCCACGACCGGCGGGGTGGGCGGGTTCACCGAGGAGGCCCGCGACGACTTCGTCGCCATGCACGTCCAGCGGGCGGCCACGCTCGCCGACGCGGTGAAACTGCGACCTGACGCGCCGGCTCGCGCCGTGGTCCCGCTCGGGATCGCCGCGCTCGGCCGGGCCGCCCGCCGGTCGCTGTCCGCCGGGGAGCCCACGCTCGCCATCGAGTACGCCGAACGCGCCAGCGAACTGGCCCGCGACGGGATACCGGCGATCGACCGGGTGGTACACGCCCGTGCGCTGCTGCAGATCGGTCGGGTCGTCGACGCGCTCGCCTTCGCCGAGAAGATCGCCGCGAACGCCGGGGACGACACCACCCGGGCCAGCGCCCTGCTGCTCGCCGGGCAGGCCCAGCAGACCCTCGGTGACCAGGGTCGGGCGGAGGCCGCCTGGCAGGAGGCGCTGCAGGTGGCCAAGGCCGGTGGCCTGCCCACGCTGCGCGCGTCCGCCATGCGCAGGCTCGGCATGGGCGACTTCGTGGCCGGTCGGCTCAGCCAGGCGAGCAGCCGGTTGGCCGCCGCGTACCAGGTCAGCCTCGCCGCGCAGGATCGGCGTGGGCAGGCCTGGTCGCTGCAGAACCTGGCCTGGGTGACCACCACCCGGGGCGATTTCGCCGGCACGGATGCGGTACTCGGCCGGGCCGCCCGGCTCTTCGCCGAATTGAAGGATCCGTACGGGCGGGCCTGGCTGCGGGGCACCACCGCCTTCGCCCGGCTGCTCGCCGGCCGGCTGCGCGAGGCGTGCCGGATGGCGCAGGTCTTCCTGCCCTTCGGCGAGCGGGTCGGCGAAGCGTGGGCGGTGGGCACGCTGCGCGCGGTCGCGGCGTTCGCCACCGCCGAGCTGGGCGAGCTGGCCGAGGCGGACCGGGAGGCCCGCCGGGCGTACCGCGAGTTCGCCGCCGCGTCCGACGACTGGGGGCGCGGGTTCGCGCTTGTCGTCCGGGCCGTCGTGGCGCGTGGGCTGGGCGAGCCGGAGCACGCGGCCGATCTGCTCACCGACGCCCTGGTGTACGCCGAGCAGACCTCGCACCCGCTGCTCACCGGAATGGCCGGCACGCTGCGCGGCTTCGTGGCGCTGGACATGGGCGACCACGAGACCGCCGAGCGGGCCGCCCGAGCGGTGCTGACGACTGTCGAACCGCACAACCCGCAGGCGCCTGCGCAGGTAGCGCCCCGGGTGCTGCTGGCCACCGCCCGGCTGGCCGCCGGTGACCCGGCGACAGCGGTCGGGCTGCTGGCCCCGGTGGCGACGGCCGCCGCCACCGCGCCCTCCCTGCTCTTCTCCCGCCGCCAGACCATGGCCCGGTACGCGTCGGCGCTGCTCGCTCACGGGCAGCGGGAGCAGGCGCTGGACTGGGCGCGACGGGCGGTGACCGCGCCCGCCGAGGACGTGCGCAGTCAGGTGATCGCGGCGAGCGTGCTGGCCGAGGCGCTGGCGGCCTGCGGCCATACGGTCGAGGCCCGCTCCTGCGCCGACGAGGCGGTCCGCCTCGCGTACGCCACCGAACAACGCAGCGAACGAGCAGCAGCCAAGGCTCTCCAATCTCGCCTGACCACCCCCTGAACCCCGCCCCCCTCCCCGACCCCCTGGGCCCCCCGGCCCTCTGGGTCTGTTGATCATGAAGTTATTGCGCCGACACGCCGGTGTCGGTGGCAATAACTTCATGATCAACGCGGTGGGGCTAGGGGTGGGGGTGGGCGGTTTTGGCGGTTCTGGGGATGTGGTGGTCGGGGTGAGGGGCTAGCGTGTCACCACCGCGCGGTGGTCCACAGTGGTGACCGTCGCCGTGCCTGGGGAGGCCATCATGAAGCTGCCGCGTTCCGTCGCGGGCTGGACCGTCGCGGTCTTCGGCGTACTGGCGCTGGTGATGGGCGCGGTCGGCTTGCTCTGGCCGGAGGCGCAGCTCCGCCTGCTCGGGTTCGAGGTGCCGGCCACGCGTGGCGCCGGTGACTACACCGGCACGTTCCTGCTGGCGTCGTCGATGGCGTCGTTCAACATGGGCGTCTACTACCTGCTCGCCACGGTCACCGAGTGGCGGGTGTTCTACCGGTTCACGGTGGTCTTCCGGCTGGTCACCTTCACCGTGTTCAGCATCGCCGTGCTGGCCGACATCGCTCCCGACCGGTTCTTCGGGGTGGCCGCCTGGGAAGGGCTGGGCGCACTCGCCACCGCGATCGGCCTGCGCGCGGACACCCGCCGGGGCGCACCGGCCGACGCGGTGCGCTGAGCCGCCGGCCGGGTTGGGTATTTTCGAGCGGTGACCGACACCCCGACCGGCGGCTTGCCGGTGCCGATCGTGCCCGGTCTGACCGATTTGCGGGTATTTGCCCGTGGCGGTTACGCCACCGTCTACCAAGCGACCCAGATCTCGGTCGGTCGAGAGGTGGCCGTCAAGGTCGAGAACCGCACGCTGGACAGCGAGCGCGACCAGGCCCGGTTCCTGCGCGAGGCGCGGGCTGCCGGGCGGATGTCGTCGCACCCGCACGTGGTGGACCTCTTCGACGTCGGTGTCACAGTCGACCAGCACCCCTATCTGATCATGGAGCTCTGTGACGGGTCGTACGCCGAGCGGATGCGCAGCTCGCCGCTCGGCCCGGTGGAGGCCCGCGACCTCGGCATCAAGATCGCGGACGCGTTGGCGCACTCGCACGGGGCCGGAGTGCTGCACCGGGACGTGAAGCCCGCGAACATCCTCTACTCGCACTTCAACTCGGCGGTGCTTGCCGACTTCGGGCTGGCCGTGCTGGCCGAGGCGCGGGACGCCTCGGTCACCCTGGAGGTGCTCACCCCGGCGTACGCGCCGCCAGAGATGTTCAGCCACAGCCCGCCGTCGCCGGCCGTCGACGTGTACGCGCTCTGCGCCACCCTCTACGCGGTGATGCACGGCCGGCCGCCCCGCTGGCAGTCCGAGCGCAACCCCAGCCTGGTGACCGTGCTGGAGATGTTCAACCAGCCGATTCCCGGCCTGCCGGGCGTACCGGACGAGCTGATCGACGTGCTGCGCCTCGGCATGACAAACGACCCGGCCGAGCGGCCCTCCGCCCTCGAACTGCACGACCTGCTCGCCAACCTGCCGTTCGGCTCGCCGTCCGCCCCGGTGAGCGGTGTGCCGACGAGCGGCGCCCCGACGAGCGGCGCCCCGAGCCGGTCCGGCCTGTACGGGACCGGCCAGCCGGGCCCTCGTCCCCCGGTCGAGGACACCCGCCCCAGCGTTCCCGGCGGCCGGCGCTGGCGGCGGCGCTGGTTCCTCGGCGGTGCCGGAGTGCTGGCGCTCGCCGCGTCGGCCACCACCGGCGCCTGGCTGGCGAGCAGTGGCCCACCTCCAGACCCGTCCCCCTCCGTCAGCCAGGTCGCGGCGACCGGGCCGCTACCCGGCTGTACGACAGACGCCGGCACGCCGACCGAACTGCCGAGCGGTGCCCGTTGCCTGCCCGAGCTGGAGTGCTTCGGTCCGGTACGCATCCGCGGCGCCCGCGCCGAGGCGACCCGGGTTCCCTGCGACGGCCGGCACACCTGGGAGACGTACGCCGAGGGCATCCTGCCCGTGCCGCTCGTCGGCGCGAACTACGACGATGTGGTCGCCGCCGAGTCGGTGCGGCAGGTGTGCAGCACCATGACGTTCCGACTGACCACGGAGATCACCGAGCCGGTCGGCTGGCACCTGGAGGTGTTGCCACCGGTGGACGGCAACGTCGACCGGGTCTACCGGTGCCTGGCGGGGCGGGGCGTCGACGCGCTCACCGCGCCCACTCTCACCGGTCGCTGAGCCCGCCGCGCGACCGGCCCCGGTCACGCACCCCACGCAACGCGTCCCGGCTGTCCAGGGCGTCGAGCGTGTCCGCGTCGATCCCGTACGGCATCAGGTCCGGCGGGGCGGTGGCGTGCGGTTGGTCCACCGGCTCCGGTTCGGCACGCTGGCGGGCGGCGGACAGGGCGACCGCGGCGACCATGGCCAGCAGCACGCAGAGCAGGGCGAGAACCACACCGAGAAGGTCCTGCCGGCGCAGAACGACAAGCAGGGCCAGCAGCGCGACGGCTCCCGGCGCGGCGACCGCCGCCACCATCCGTGCATCGATCCTGGACAGTCGACTCACCCTTCCAGCATGTCGTGGCCGGGTCCGCTGTCAACCGGAGAGGCGATCCGCCGCGCCGATCGGCGTTGATCGAACGGGCCAGCCCACCTGACCGGCGGGCGCGCACACGCAGTGGACCGTACTCGCTACTCTCGGTGTTCCGCAGACTGCTCCTCAGCGAGGTCGCCATGAACGTACGCAGTTCCCAGTCCCGGCTCCGCGCGGTCGCGACGACGCTGGCGGTCGCGCTGACCCTCACCCTGGCCGCCGCTGCCGGCTGTGACAGTCGCAAGGAACCGGACCGGCAGTCGGTGCAGGAGAAGATGCGCGAGTCGCACATCTACGGGCAGTCGAAGCTGCGCATCGGCGTCGCCACCGACGAGCCGTTGATGGGTGACCTCCGCAACGGCCAGCACGTCGGCTTCGACGTCGAGATCGGCCGGTACATCGCCGCTTCCCTCGGCTACGAGGGCGAGCAGCAGTTGGAGTTCGTGTCGGCGTCCACCGAGGACCGGATCCCGTACCTACAGGGCGGCACTGTGGACCTGGTGGTGTCCAGCTTCTCGATGACCGAGGAGCGCAAGAAGCTGGTCAGCTTCGCCGGGCCGTACTTCGTCACCACGCAGGAGGTGATGGTGCCGGTCCGGCTGAAGGACAAGATCCGCACCCTGGAAGACCTGCGCGACCCGAAGTACAAGGTCTGCACCAGCGGCGGCTCCACCACTGAGGGTGAGCTGGAGAAGCGCCAGGTCAAGGCGCTGGTGGTGAAGAACGTCTGGGACTGCGTGGCCGGCATCCGGGCCGGCCGGTACGACGCTGTCAGCTCGGACGAGACGATTCTCGCGGGCTTCCTGGCCACGTACCCCAAGGAGTTCGAGATCGTCGACCTGCCCTTCGGCACGAGCGAGCTGTTGGGGATCGGCGTGCCGATCGGCGATCCGGCGCTGCGCGACCTGGTCGCCTACTTCCTGCAGAAGAGCTACCAGCAGGGCCGCGACGGGCAGGCCAGCCCGTGGCTGACGGCGTACAACCGGACCCTGGGCCCGTGGCTGCGCGTCGAGAAGAACCAGCCCCAGCCGCTGGAGGTGCCGAAGCTTGTCGACTTCGACGACAAGGCGCCCCGGCGGTGAGCACGGTGCCAACCGGCACCGGTGACGCGAGCGCCCACGGCGTGGTCCCGCCGCCCCGGGCGTCCGTGCCGACCGACCATGTCGAGGTGGACGCCGCCGGATGGCCCACCGGGGTGCCGCGGGCCGAACCCGCCGGGCCGGTCGCCGATGTCGAGCAGGTGCCGGTGCGATGGGACCCGGCCGAGCGGCGGGCACGGGCCAGCCAGTCGTTCTGGACGGCGGTCGTGGGCGTGCCGGCGATCTTCTCGGTGCTGCGACTCGGCGTGGAGGCCGGCGGGGAACTCCAGACCACGCTGCTGCTGGTCGCCAACGTCGGGCCGGTCAACCTGCTCGCCGGGTTCCTGACCACCGCGGCCCGGCTGCTCTCCACCGGGCTGGTCGCCGTCTTCGCGCTCGGCGCGGTGCTTGCCGTGAGCGTGGACAGGTTGCCGCCAGGCACTCTTCGTCGCCCGCTGTTCGCCCGTTGGGCTGACCTCACCCCGGCCTGGGTTGTGGTGGCGAGCTTCCTGCTGGCCCTGCTCACCTGGCCGCTGCTCTATCTGCCGCTGCTGTTGCCGGCGTTCGCGGCGGCGTTCCAGCTCCGTCCGGACCGGCTGCACGAGTGGGTCGTACCCCGTCTGTTGGTGATCGCCGCGCTGCTCGCCGCGTACGGCTGGTTCCTGCTGCCCACCCTGCGCGACGCTGCCGGGCAGGGCGAGCTCCTGGTCCTGGCGCTCCTCGTCGTGCCGCCGGTGTTGGCGCTCTTCATCGCCGGGCCGCTGCCCGACGTGGTGATCCGCCCGCTGGCGTCGCTGACCGAGGTGGCGGTGCTGGCCATGCTGGTCTGGGCCGCGGTGCCGGTGATCAGCACACCGGTGCTGCCGCTGACCGTCACGACTGTGGGCGCCGAGACCGGCCCGACCGAGGACGTACGCGGGCACGTGGTGACCACCGACGACGTCAACATGGTGATCCTGCAGGAACGGGGTGGAGTCCGGTACGTGCCCGTCGACCTCGTCCGCGCGCAGGTGCTCTGCCCGACCGAGGAGGAGCTGCCCCGGCACCGGCTGCGGATCCACGACTTCCACATCGAGGACTCGCTGCTGGAGGGCATGGGCCGCCGCGTACGCCCGGTGCACCGCATCGACGCCGCCTGCCGCGCCCCCGGCTGAGCTCGCGAGGGCTGGCCGGGCCCGCAGCGGGCGTAGGAGGCAACGGACCGCGGGTGATCGACACCGGGTTCCATGAAGTCGGGGCATCGATGGGCCTTGGACACCCCGGAATCAAGAAACCGGTGTCGATCACCGGCCGGGCGGACCGGGCCGGCCCGCTCAGTAGGACTTGTCCTGGCCGAGGACGTGCTGGGCGACGAAGTTGAGGATCATCTCCCGGCTGACCGGGGCGATCCGGCCGGCCCGGACCGCACCGAGCAGGGTGGCCACCCCGTACTCGGTGGTCATGCCCGCCCCGCCGAGGGCCTGCACGGCGGTGTCCACGGCGAGCGCGGCGGCCTCGCCGGCCGCGTACTTGGCCATGTTGCCGGCCACCCCGGCCTCCAGGTCACGGCCGGCGTCGTACAGGGTGGCCGCCTTCTGGATCATGAGGCGGGCCAGCTCCACCTGCACCGCCGCGTGGGCCAGGGGATGCGACACACCCTGGTGCGAGCCGATGCTGCGGCCACCCCAGACCTTGCGGGTGGCGGTGTACTCGCTGGCCCGTTCGATGGCGTACCGGCCGGTGCCCGCGCCCATCGCTGCCACCGTGATCCGCTCCGGGTTGAGCCCGGCGAAGAGCGCCGGCAGACCGGCGTCCAGGGACTCACCGAGCAGCGCGTCGGCGGGCACCCGCACGTCGTCGAGGTAGAGCAGGAACTGGTTCTCCGGGGAGACGATCTCCATGTCCAGCTTGGACCGGGTCAGGCCCGCCGCGTCGGTAGGCACCAGGAACAGCGCCGGCTTGAGTTTCTGCGGAGCCGCATCCGCTGAACCGGCTGGACCGTCGTCCACGGCGACACGCGCCACCACCAGCACGTGTCCGGCCTCGTCGACCCCTGAGATGTAGCACTTGCGGCCGTTCAGCAGCCAGTCGTCGCCGTCGCGGCGAGCCACCGTGCCGAGCCGGTGGAAGTTGGAACCGGCCTCCGGCTCGGTGATCGCGAAGACGATCTTCGCCGAGCCGTCCGCGAGACCGGGCAGGTGTCGTTTTCGCTGCTCCTCGGTGCCGTGCCGGGCGAGCACGGTAGCCGCGATGGCGGGGGAGACCACAAGCAGCAGCAGCGGGCAGCCCGCCGCCGCCAGCTCCTCGCAGACGATGGCCAGTTCGGTGATGCCGCCGCCCCCGCCGCCGTACTCGGTGGGGATGTTGACCCCCAGGTAGCCGAGCCGGCCGGCCTCCGCCCACAGCTCGGTGGTGTGCTCACCGGCCTTCGCCTTCTCGACGAAGTAGCCGTGGCCGTACCGACGGCCGAGCGCCCGCACGGCGTCGCGCAGCTGGTCCTGTTCGGGGGTGAGGTCGAAGGTCATCGCGGGTCCTCTTCTTCGATAACGGCCAGCACCGCGCCCGTCCGCACCTGACCACCGGTCGGCACCGGCAGCTCGGTGACCACACCGTCGGTCGGGGCCAGCACCTGATGTTCCAGCTTCATCGCTTCCAGCGTGAGCAGTGGATCGCCGGCCGTGACCCGCTGGCCGACCTGGACGTGCACCCGGGTCACCGCACCGGGCAGCGGCGCGAGCAGCGACCCGGCCGCCACCGCCGCGGTGGGCAGCGGGAGACGCGGCAGCTCGACGAGGCTCGCCGCCCCGTCCGGGCCGTCCACAAAGACCTCCGACCCCACCCGGTGTACGCGAAACGCCTGCCGCACCCCGTCGACGTCGAGCACCACCCGGTCCGGGTTCGCCTCGACCAGCGCCACGGTGGGCGCTGTCGGCCGCTCGGGAGCGCCCTCGGCCGTCGGCGTGCTGGACCAGTCGGCGAGCCGGCCGGTCCGGTCCAGGCGGTAGCGGATCTCGATCTCGTCGCCGTCCGGCCCGACGAAGCGGGTGATCTGGGGAACGGCGGGCACGTTGCGCCAACCGGAGGGGAGCCCGGAGAGCACCGGTGCGGTAGCCCGGCGGTGCGCGGCGCCCGCCAGCGCGGCGGCGAGGGCGGTGGGTGGGACCTGGTCGGCGGGGAGGAGTGGGGTGAATACCTCCGGGTGCCGGTCCAGGAAACCGGTGTCGATCTCCGCCGCCGCGAACTCCGGGCTGCGCAGCACCCGGACCAGCAGATCGCGGTTGGTGGCGACCCCGTGTAACTCGGCCCGAGCCAGGGCACCCGCCAGGGCCCGAGCCGCCTCGGCCCGAGTCGGTGCCACGGCGATCAGCTTGGCGAGCAGTGAGTCGTAGTGCACGCCCACCACCGATCCCGCGACCACGCCGGAGTCGAGTCGCAGGCCCGCCCGCTGGAGCCAACCGAACTCGCGGTCCACCCCCGGCACGCTGAAGCGGTGCAGGGTGCCCGTGGCGGGCCGCCAACCCTGTGCGGGCTCCTCGGCGCACAGCCGTACCTCGATCGCGTAGCCGCGTATGGCCGGGTAGAGGTGATGTGCGGGCAGCGGTGCGCCCTCGGCCACCAGTAGCTGCATCCGGACCAGGTCCAGCCCGGCCGGAGTGACCAGCTCGGTGACGGGATGCTCCACCTGGAGTCGGGTGTTCATCTCGAGGAAGAAGAACTCGCCGGTCGGCGCCAGCAGGAACTCGACAGTGCCGGCCCCCACGTAGTCGACCGCCTGCCCGGCGGCCATGGCCGTCTCGAGCAGCCGGCCATGCAGCCCCGGCGGGAGATCACCCGGAGCCTCCTCGATGATCTTTTGGTGCCGGCGCTGGATCGAGCACTCCCGGACGCCGAGCACCTGCACGGTGCCGTGGGTGTCGCCGAAGATCTGCACCTCGACGTGCCGGCCGCGCTCGACGTACCGCTCGATGAAGACCGTGCCGTCGCCGAACGCGGCAGCCGCCTCGCGGCGCGCGGAGGCGACGGCCTCGGAAAGCCCGGCGGCGTCCCGGACGACCCGCATGCCTCGGCCGCCGCCACCGGCGGACGCCTTCACCAGCACCGGGAAGTCGGTGACCTCGTCGGTGTCGGTCCAGCTCGGCAGCATCGGCACGCCCGCCTCGGCGAGCAGTGCCTTCGCCGCCAGCTTGTCGCCCATCGCGGCGATCACCTTCGCCGGCGGCCCTACCCAGGTGAGGCCGGCGTCGGTCACCGCCGCCGCGAACTCGGCGTTCTCGGCGAGGAAGCCGTAACCCGGGTGGACGGCGTCCGCACCGCTGCGCCGGGCCGCGTCCAGGATCAGCTCGATTCGCAGGTACGTCTCGGCCGGCGTGTCACCCGGCAGCCGGACCGCCTGGTCGGCCTCGGCCACGAACGGCGCGTCGGCGTCCGCGTCGGAGTGCACGGCGACGGTCTGCACGCCCATCGCGCGGCAGGTGGCGAAGACCCGGCGGGCGATCTCCCCACGGTTGGCCACGAGCAGCCTGTTGATCATGGGTGGCCCTCTCTCTACATCCGGAAGACGCCGAAGCCTTCGGCGCCCTTCACCGGTCCGTTGTGGATCGCCGAGAGGCAGAGCCCGAGGACGGTACGGGTGTCCCGGGGGTCGATCACCCCGTCGTCGTAGAGCCGGCCGGAGAGGAAGAGCGCGCCGGACTGCGATTCGATCTGCTGCTCGACCATCATCCGCATCGCCGCGTCGGAGTCCTCGTCGTAATCGCGACCCCGGGCCGCGGCGGCCTGCCGGGCCACGATCGACAGGACCCCCGCCAGCTGCGCCGGGCCCATCACCGCCGACTTGGCGTTCGGCCAGGTGAACAGGAACCTCGGCTCGTACGCCCGGCCGCACATGCCGTAGTTGCCGGCCCCGTACGAGGCGCCCAGGTTGACCGTCAGGTGCGGCACCGTCGAGTTGGACACCGCGTTGATCATCAGGGCGCCGTGCTTGATGATGCCGCGCTGCTCGTACTCGGTCCCGACCATGTAGCCGGTGGTGTTCTGCAAGAAGATCAACGGGGTGTCCGACGCGTTCGCGAGCTGGATGAACTGGGCCGCCTTCTGCGCCTCAGCGCTGAACAGCACCCCCCGCGCGTTGGCCAGCACGCCCACCGGGTATCCGTGCAGCTCACCCCAGCCGGTGACCAGCGCGTCCCCGTACGCCGGCTTGAACTCGTCGAAGTCGCTTCCGTCCAGGATCCGGGCCAGCACCTCCCGGGGGTCGAACGGCACCTTCAGATCGGAGCTGACGATGCCCAGCAGCTCCTCCGGGTCGTACTTCGGCGGCTGCGGCACCGCCGTGCGCGGCGACGGACCCTGCTTGCGCCAGTTCAACCGGCGGACGCACTGCCGGGCCAGCCGGATGCCGTCCCGCTCGTCGACGGCCAGGTAGTCGGCGAGCCCCGACGTGCCGGCGTGCATCGCCGCGCCGCCCAGCGACTCGTCGTCGGTGACCTCGCCTGTCGCCATCTTCACCAGCGGCGGCCCGGCCAGGTAGACCTGCGACCGGTCCCGGATCATGATCACGTGATCGGACATCCCCGGCACGTACGCGCCGCCGGCCGTGGCGTTGCCGAAGACCACGCTGACCGTGGGGATGCCCGCCGCCGAGAGCCGGGTCAGGTCACGGAACACCCGACCACCCGGGATGAAGATCTCCGCCTGGGTCGGCAGGTCCGCCCCGGCCGACTCGACCAGGTTGACCATGGGCAGCCGGTTGGCCAGGGCGATCTCGCCGGCCCGCCGGGTCTTGGCGAGGGACCACGGGTTGACCGCGCCGCCGCGTACCGTCGGGTCATTGGCGACGATCAGACACTCCACGCCCTCGACCACCCCGATGCCGGTGACCACGCTGGCCCCGACCGGGAAGTCCGAGCCGTACGCCGCTACCGGTGACAGCTCCAGGAACGGGCTGTCCGCGTCCACCAGCAGCTCGATCCGCTCCCGGGGGAGCAGCTTGCCGCGCTTGTGGTGCCGGGACACGTACTTCTCGCCGCCGCCCGCGCGCGCCTGGTCCAGCGCGGCGTCCAACTCGGTCAACCGTTCGAGCAGCGCCGCCCGGTTCGCCGCGTACCCGGGCGCGGCTGGGTCGACCGCGCTGTCCAGGATGCTCACCGTGCCTCCTTCGTTCGCGACTGCGGGGCTCGCAAAAGCGGCTCACTCCTCGCGCTCACAGGCCCATGCCCTTCGCGATGATCTCGTTCATGATCTCGGTGGTGCCGCCGCCGATGCCGAGGATCCGCGCATCGCGGTAGTGCCGCTCCACCTCGGCGTCCCGCAGATAGCCGAAGCCGCCATGCAGTTGCAACGCCTGGTCGACGACCTGGTCGCAGGCGGCCACCGCCACGTTCTTGGCCATCGCCACCTCGGTCACCACCGGCTCGCCCGCGGTCACCCGGGTGGCCACCTCGTGCACGTACGACCGGGCCGCCTCGGCGCGGGTGTGCATCTCGGCCAGCCGGTGCCGGACCACCTGCCGGCTGGCCAGCGGACGCCCGAAGGTCTCCCGGTCCCGGCACCAGCGCACCGCCAGCTCGACGCAGCGCTGCGCGGTCGCGTACGCCTGGGTCGCCAGCGACAGGCGCTCGGCGGCGAAGTGCTGCATGATCGCCAGGAAGCCTGTGTTCTCCGCGCCGATCCGGTTGGCGACAGGCACCCGTACGTCCGCGAAGGACAGCTCGGCAGTGTCCGAGCAGTGCCACCCCAGCTTCTCCAACCGGCGTCCCACCGTGAACCCGGGCGACCCCTTGTCGATGACCAGCAGCGTCAGCTCACCACTGCCGGGGAAGTCGGTACACACCGCGGTGGTCACGAAGTCGGCCCGGTGGCCGCTGGTGATGTACGTCTTCGACCCGTTCACCACGTAGTGGTCGCCGTCGCGGCGGGCGGTGGTGCGGATGCCGGCCACGTCGGAGCCGCCGTCCGGCTCGGTGATCGCCAGCGCGCCGATCATCGTGCCGGCGAGGGTGGGCCGGACGTACCGCTCGACGAGGCCGTCATCGGCGGGCGACCGGGTGCTGCCGAGCCGGCCGCCCAGCGATCCGCCGGTGCGGGCGCCGGCCGCGGCGACCATGTGCGGCAACGCGATGCCGTGCGTGAACAGGGCCGCGACCAGGCCGGACGAGCCGCCGGAGCGGATCACCTCCTCGGTCACGATGATCGAGTCGAGCAGGTCACCGCCGCTACCGCCGACCGACTCGGGAAAACCGATGCCGAGCAGGCCGAGCTTCGCGGCGGTCGCGTGCAGGGCCCGGGGGACCTCGCCGGCGCGTTCCCAGTCGTCCAGGTGCGGCAGCACCTCCCGGGTCACGAAGGACCGGGTCAACTCGCGCAGCTGCCGTCGCTCCGGAGTGTCCACGATGCTCACGCGAGCACCTCCGGTGCCGACCGCGCGCTCCTCGCGCTCACGGCGTCACCTCGGCTGGCAGGTCGACGATCCGGGCGCGCAGCAGCTCACCGAGCGCCTTGGCCTGCGGATCGAACCGGGTGGACGCGGCCACCCCGGCCCCGAGCAGGCCCTCGATCACGAAGTTGACCGCGCGCAGGTTCGGCAGCTCGTAGCGCCGCACCGACAGCGACGCCGTCTCCGGCAACAGCTCGGCCAGCCGCTCGACTGTCAACCAGGCGCGCAGCCACGCGTACCCGGCCTCCGACCGCGCCCAGACACCGAGGTTGGCGTCGCCGCCCTTGTCACCCGAGCGCGCGCCGACCAGTTCGCCGAGCGGACCGCGCCGGGTCGGGCCCTCGACCGCAGCGTCGCCGCCGGGGGCCGTCTCGTCGGCGGGGAGCGGGGCGGTGCGGATCGGCGGGGCGATCGGCACCCGCTCACCGCCGGGCAGCACCGCGACGTGCGCCACCGCGTCCTGCGGCACCGCGTCGGCGGTGAAGACGCCGTACGGTGTCGCGTCGCCCGGGAGGGTGGTCAGCGTGCAGCCCGGGTACGAGGCCAGCGCCAGCTCCACCGCAGCGGCCGAGAACGCCCGCCCGGCCCGCACCCGGTCGCTGTCGCGCAGGTGTACGTGCAGCAGAGCGCTGGCCGCCTCGGTGTCGGCGGCGTCCGGATGGTCGGTGCGCGCCAGGGTGAACTCGAGTCCGTCCTTGCCCACCGCCTCCTCGATCTGCCCGCGCACCAGCGCCGCCTTCGCCTCGATGTCCAGCCCGCACAAAACGAACGTCATCGAGTTCCGGAAGCCCCCGAGATTGTTGACGCCCACCTTCAGCGTCGACGGTGGCGGTGTCCCCCGGACGCCGGAGATCCGGACCCGGTCCGGCCCGTCGGGACGCAGCGTCACCGTGTCCAGCCGAGTCACCACGTCCGGCCCCGGATACGCCGGCCCGCCGATCTCGTAGAGCAGCTGGGCGGTGACGGTCTCCACGGTGACCGCGCCACCGGTACCCGGATGCTTGGTGAGCACGGACGAGCCGTCGGAGTGCACCTCGGCGACCGGGAATCCCGGGCGGTGCCCACCGTCGGGGAGTTCGGTGAAGAAGCTGAAGTTGCCGCCGGTGACCTGCGCGCCGCACTCCAGGAGGTGCCCGGCGACGCTCGCCCCCGCGAGCTCGTCGAGGTCGTCGCGCCCCCACCCGTACCGGGCGATGGCCGGACCGACCACCAGCGACGCGTCGGTGACCCGGCCGGTCACCACCACGTCCGCACCGGCGTCGAGGCAGGCGGCGATCCCGAACGCGCCCAGGTAGGCGTTCGCGGTGAGCGCGTCGGGTCGCTGGAGCGCGTCGCCTTCGACGTACCCCACCCGGGCCGACAGGCCCAGACGGCCGGCGAGCGCCTCGATGGCGGCGGCCAGGCCGGCCGGGTTCAACCCGCCGGCGTTGGTCACGATCCGCACCCCCCGTTCGAGGGCCGTACCCAGACACGTCTCAAGTTGGCGCAGGAACGTCTTCGCGTAGCCGAGATCGGGGTCGCGCAGCCGGTCCCGTCCGAGGATCAGCATGGTCAGCTCGGCCAGGTAGTCACCGGTCAGCACGTCCAGCTCGCCGCCGTCGAGCATCTCCCGCCAGGCGGTGAACCGGTCGCCGTAGAAGCCGGAGGCGTTGCCGATGCGGATCACGCCGGAACTCCGCCCCGGCCGGCAGGTTCGCGCCCGCTGCCCGGCGGGCCGGCGAACGCCTGCGCCACGTCGAGCCACTCGTCGGCGACGGGACCGGTGGCCAGCAGGGCGAGGTCCGCGCGATGCCGGCGGCGGGTGACGAGCAGACAGAAGTCCAGGAGGGGACCGGTCAGGCGATCGGCGGCGTCCGCCGGACCCCAGCTCCACGTCTCCCCGCCGGGTCCGGTCAGCTCGACCCGGACCGGCGCCGTCGGCACCGGCCGGCCGTGGACGGCGAAACCGTGCCCGAGAGTACGCACACCGAGGTGCGCCACGTGCCGGAGGCGATCGGTGGCAGGGCGGACGACACCGAGCGCGTCGGCCACGTCCTCACCGTGCGCCCAGGTTTCCATGATCCGGGCGGTCGCCATCGAGGTGGCCGACATCCGGGTGCCGTACCAGGGCAGCTTCTCCCCGGCCGGGACCGCGACGAGCGCGTCGCTGAGCGCCGCCCGTCCGGCCCGCCAGCGAGCGAGCAGGTCGACGGGCGGGGCGAGGAACGCCTCGGCGCCGGCGTCGACCATCCGGGTCGGGTCCGGTGCGGCCGTCACCGTCGCGTAGAACGCCTCGGCGTCGGTGGCGGCCAGCAGCGCCACGTGATCGGTCCAGGCGAGGTGGGCGATCTGGTGCCCGATGCTCCAGCCCGCCGCCGGTGTCGGGCGGGCCCAGTCGGCCGCCGGCAGCGGCGCCACCAACGCGTCCAGGCCGGCGGACTCGTCGGCCAGATCCCTGAGCAGGTCACTGAGGTCGACCATGGTGCCTCCGATCGGTGCTGGGCCGGTGTGGCCGGGGTCAGGGCGTGAGGAGTGTGGCGAGCTGGCGTTTCCAGGTGCCGAGCAGGGCCGCACGGCGGGCCGAGTCGTCGCTGAGCAGATTGGCCACCCCGAGCCCGCGCAGCAGGTCGAGGGTGGCCTGCACGGCCTCGCGCACGCCGGGACGACGCTCGTCGACACCGAGCAGGGCAACGGTGAGTCGGTGCATCTCCCGGCCGACCGTCGCCTCCAGCGGCACCAGGGCGTCACGAAGCTCCCGGTCGGTGCGGGCGGCCACCCACAGTTCGAGCGCGGCAACGAACAGCGGCCCGGTGAACGCCACCCCGAGCAGGTCGATCACCCGATCCAGCCGCTGCGGGCCGGCCGGCAATGCCTCGGCTTCGGTGCGCAGCTCGTTGGCCCGGCGCTCGGCCAGATGGGCCACGGCGGCCGTCACCAGCGCGGCCTTGGTGGGGTAGTGGTGCAACTGCGCGCCTCGCGAGACACCGGCTCGTGCCGCCACGACTGTGGTCGTGGTGCCGGACCAGCCGTGCTCGATCAGGCAGTCGACTGTCGCCTCCAGCAGACGGGCCTGGGTGGCGCGACTGCGCTCCTGCTGGGGAACACGGGTCGATGCGGCGGACGTCGATGCGGCGGACACGGCAACAGCCTGCGGCCTCCGAAACAAACAGTCAAGACTGACTTTTTATGTCTGGTCCACGATCGTGCCCAGGTCGGGCTGACTCGACTGCCATCCCCGGCCCCTGTAGAGCTGCCCCACGGGTGGGGCGGCGGCGATGCCGTCTGCGCTTTCCTCCTCCACGACCCCTGTAGAAGCTGCCTCCAGGACCGGGGCGGCAGCGGCGGCGCCTCTTCTGCCCCAGATCTGTGGCAGCTCTACAGGCAGCAGGGAGAGGTCCTCCGGCCGCAGCTGGTTGGCCCGGCGCCGGCTCTCGGCAGCCAGCCGAGGCCGTGCCCAACGGCGAGTCCGTGCCCAACGGCGAGTCCGTGCCCGAACGGTGAGGCCGTGCGCAGTGTCGAGGCCGTGCGCTGCGTTGAGGCGCTGAAGGTCAGCGGCCGTCGCGGGGGCCGAAGACGGCGAGGGCGTCGGCGTCGCTGTGCTGGGAGCGCAGGTACTCGTCGGCCCAGGCGGCGGCGTCGGGGTAGGTCGACTCCGCGGTCACCCGGGCGCAGGCCGCGTCCACGTCGAATGCGGTGCGGCGCAGCTGTACGCCCGGCCCGAGCAGCGCCCACCACGCGCCCGCGCCCCCGTACGGCATGCCGATGCTGCCCGGGTTGACCACCAGGCGCCGGTCGACCAGCCGGGTGAAGGGCATGTGGGTGTGGCCGCAGACCACGGTCGCGACCTCGGCCGGCAGTCCCGCGAACACCTCCGCCCAGCGTGCCATCCGGGAGTCGACGAGCACCACCTCCTCGTCGTCGCGGGGCGTCGCGTGGCAGAACAGCGTCGGGCCGAGGCCGTCGATCTCCAACGTCACGGTCGCCGGCAGCGCGGCGAGTCGGGCCACCTGATCGTCGCGGAGTTGCCCGGCCGCCCAGTTCGACACCTCGATCGACGCCGGCTTGCCGGCCCGCGCCTCAACCAGCTCACGTTCGCAGTTGCCGCCCACCCAGCGAACGCGCTCACCCAGCTGGGCGAGCAGATCCAGCACCTCGACCGGCTGCGGGCCCGTCGCGATGTCACCGGTCAGCACGATCAGATCGGCGGCGGCGACGTCCGGCTCGGCCAGAACGGCCTCCAGCGCGGGGAGTACGCCATGGATGTCGGAGAGCACGGCAACGCGGTTCGGCATTGCCCCACCCTCACCCCAGCGGCGTCCACACACCAGCGATTCTGCGCCGGGCAGACGGAAACGCCGGGCAGACGGAAACGCCGGGCAGACGGAAACGCCGGGCAGACGGAAACGTCCCCGCCTGCCGTCGGTGACGGCAGGCGGGGACGGGACGTACCACTCAGACGCGGGCGCGGCGGGCGAGGCGCTCCGGGTCCAGGATGATGATGCTCTTGCCGTCCAGCCGCAGCCAGCCGCGCGACGCGAAGTCGGCCAGCGCCTTGTTGACCGTCTCCCGGGAGGCGCCGACGAGCTGGGCGATCTCCTCCTGCGTGAGGTCGTGGGTCACACGCAGCACGCCGCCGTCGCGCGTGCCGAACCGGCCGGCCATCTGGAGCAGGTTCTTCGCGACCCGGCCCGGCACGTCCGTGAAGATCAGGTCGGCGAGCGAGTCGTTGGTCCGGCGCAGCCGCCGAGCGAGCACCCGGAGCAGCTGTTCGGCGATCTCCGGGCGGTTGTTGAGCCACGGCCGCAGGGCCTGCTTGCGCAGCCGCACCAGCCGGGTGTCGGTCACCGCGGTGGCGGTCGCCGTACGCGGACCCGGGTCGAAGAGCGACAGCTCACCGACCATGTCCGACGGCCCCATCACCGCGATCAGGTTCTGCCGGCCGTCCGCTGCCCGACGGCCGACCTTGATCTTCCCGGACAGCAGGATATAGAGGCTGTCGCCGGGCTCGCCCTCATTGAAGACGATCTCGCCCTTGCGGACCTCGATCGTCTCCATCTCCTTGGCGAGCGCCTCGGCAGCTTCCGGGTCGACACCCTGGAAGATCCCGCTGCGGGCCAGTACCTCATCCATCGCGCACCTCCGGTTGCGCGTGCCGTCCGTCGGCCGGGGCCGCCGTCCGCTGATCCCCTCGCGCGCCGCCAAGTCTAGGCGCACGTGAGCACGAATCAGAGGTCGCCCCTGGAATCTTGATCGGTGGGCGTAACCTGCCCGACGTGCTGAGCGACCCGACTCTGACCAGCCGCGCCGAGAATGGGCGGCGCATCCCGCTGCTCGTCTGGCGGGCCGACGGGCCCCTGCGGGCGGTCAGCAGCGGCCCGCTCGGCGGTGGCGTCGGCGTCCGGCACTGGGTGCTGAATGCGACAGTGTCGATGTCGTACGACCGGGACGACCCCGCCGCCCACCTGACCGCGCTCGCCGCGAGCCTGGCCCTCGACGGGCCCGGGGTGGGCCTGCTGACCGGCGTCGACGTGACCGAGGTGGTCGCCCGGACCGACACCGGGGTGCGGGCCTGGGCGACGGTCGGGCTCGGCACCCCGGTGCCCGCCGCCGCCCCGGAAACGGCGGCGCTCACCCAGCGGGTGGGCACGGTCAACATCGTGGTGTACGTGCCGGCCCGACTCTCCGACTCGGCGCTTGTCAACGCCGTCGCCACCGCCACCGAGGCGAAGACCCAGGCGATCGCCGAGCTGGGGTTGCCGGGCACCGGCACCCCCACCGACGCGGTCACCGTGCTCTGCCCGGTGGACGGGCCGGAGGCCGCGTACGGCGGGCCGCGCTCCACCTGGGGTGCCCCGCTGGCCCGCGCCGTCCACGCCGCGGTGCGCGCGGGCGGCGATCGGCCGGTAGTGCCCTGGTCAGAGCGGCTGGCCGGCTGAACTTCAAGCCGATCGGCTGTCGTCGGGGCGTTTACGGCCCGGTAGGGTCGCGGACGATGTACGCTTCCGCCCCCCTCGCGCCCCGCCCGTTCCGCCGCGTCGCCCTCAGCCTCGCGGCGCTGCTGGCCGCCCTGCTCGTCGCCGGCTGTGCCGACAGCGGGGAGGACCCCGTGTGGCAGCCCGGCGCCGGTGGCGGTGGCACCGGAGCGCCGGTGACCACGTCCGGCCCGAAGGCCAGTGGCGGTGCCTCGGCCTCCGGCGGGGGCGGTGCCATCTCGCTCTCCGCCACCGGCGACATCATCATGGGCAACGCGCCGAGCCGGCTGCCCGCCGCCGGCGGCAAGGGCTTCTTCGACTCGGTCACGCAGGCGCTCAAGGCCGACCTGGTCATGGGCAACCTGGAGGAGCCCCTGACGGTGGACACCGGCACCGGCAAGTGCGGGGCCAACTCCACCCGCTGCTTCCAGTTCCGGGCCCCACCGGAGTACGCCGCGCACCTGCGCGACGCCGGCTTCAAGGTGCTCAACCAGGCCAACAACCACGGCTACGACTACGGGCCGAAGGGCTACACGAACACGCAGAAGGCGCTGGAGAAGTACGACCTGGAGCACACCGGCGCCCCGGACGAGATCACCGTGGTCGACGTCAAGGGTGTCAAGGTCGCCGTGGTGGGTTTCTCGTCGTACGTCTGGTCCAACAGCCTGGTCGACATCGCCGAGGCGAAGACCGTGGTCGCCAAGGCCGCCACCATGGCCGACCTGGTCGTGGTCCAGGTGCACATGGGCGGCGAGGGAGCGGACAAGACCCGGGTGAAGCCCGGCACCGAGATGTTCCTGGGTGAGAACCGGGGCGACCCGGTGAAGTTCTCGCACGCCATGATCGACGCCGGGGCCGACCTGATCGTCGGGCACGGCCCGCACGTGCTGCGGGGGATGGAGTTCTACCGGGGCCGGCTGATCGCGTACAGCCTGGGCAACTTCGCCGGCGGCGGCAACTCGCTGAGCAACACCGGGCGGCTGGGCTGGGGCGGCGTGCTGAAGGTTTCGCTGAAACCCGACGGGAGTTGGGCCGGCGGCGCGTTCACCTCGACGTACATGAACTCCGCCGGCAAGCCGACGATGGACCCGGACGACCGCGGCCTGGGCCTGGTCACCGAACTGAGCCGCGCCGACTTCGCGAAGAGCGGCGCCCGGCTCGACGGGCAGGGAAAGATCACCGCGCCGACGGCTGGTTGACCCGCGGAGGAACGTCCGAGCCGCGACGTAGGCTGACCGTCGTGACCAGTAGCCCTCCCGGTGCCAGCGAGACCGACCTCGGGCGCACACGCCGTGCCCGCAGGATCGGCCGGGTGCTGGCCGAGACGCACCCCGACGCGCACTGTGAACTGGACCACTCCAACGCCCTGGAGCTGGCCGTCGCCACCATCCTCTCGGCGCAGTGCACCGACAAGAAGGTCAACGAGGTCACCCCGAAGCTGTTCGCCCGCTATCCGACCGCCGCCGCGTACGCCGGGGCCGACCGGGGCGAGATGGAGGAGCTGATCCGGCCCACCGGCTTCTACCGCAACAAGACCGACTCGCTGCTCAAGCTCGGGCAGGCTCTCCTCGAACGGTACGACGGTAGGGTTCCCGGCCGGCTCGTCGACCTGGTGACGCTCCCCGGGATCGGCCGCAAGACCGCCAACGTCATCCTCGGCAACGCCTTCGACGTCCCCGGCATCACCGTCGACACGCACTTCCAACGGCTGGTCCACCGCTGGCAGCTGACCACCGAGACCGACCCGGTCAAGATCGAGCACGCGGTCGGCGCGCTGTACCCGAAGCGCGACTGGACCATGCTGTCGCACCGGATCATCTTCCACGGTCGGCGGGTCTGCCACGCCCGCAAGCCCGCCTGCGGGGCGTGCACGCTCGCGAAGCTCTGCCCCTCGTACGGCACCGGCCCGACCGAGCCGGCCGCCGCCGCCAAGCTGCTCAAGGGCCCTCGGGCACGTGACCTGGCGGTGGCCGCAGGCGTCGACCCGGACCTGGTGCCCGCCCAGGCGATCGCCGCGGAGGTGCCGTGAACCGGCGTCTCGCCCGCGTGATCCTGCCGCTGCTGCTGGCCCTCACCGGCTGCACCAGCGGCACGTCCGACGACGACCCGGCCCCCCGTCCGGCCGGCGCCGAACGACCATCGCCGTTCCGGGACTGCGCCACGTTGAGCGCAGCGCCCACGACGGCGTCGCCCGGCTCCGAAGCGGCGATTCCCACGTCGACCGCCCCCGGCACGCCCGGCCCCGCCGCCGGCGGGCAGGCGCTGCCGGAGCTGACGCTGTCCTGCTTCACCGGCGGCGCCCCCGTCGCACTGCGGGACGTGGCCGGGCCGGCGGTGATCAACGTGTGGGCCTCCTGGTGCACGCCGTGCCGCAAGGAGTTGCCCGCCTTCCAACGGCTGAGCGACCGGACCGCCGGCCAACTACAGGTGGTCGGGGTCAACACCCAGGACAGCCGCAGCGGCGCCCAGTCCATCGGCGAGGACTTCGGCGTACGGTTCCCGATCCTCGTGGACCAGGGCGACGCGCTGCAACGTGAACTGAAGCGCAAGGCCTTCCCGCTGACCCTCTTCGTCGACGCGCAGGGCCGCATCCGGCACATCGACGCCACCGGGGCTCTCGACGACGCGACGCTCGCCAAGCTGGTCCGCCAGCACCTCGGCCTGGCGGTGCCGGCGTGACCCGTCGACCCCCCGAGTGGATCGAGCCGCTGCTGACCCGGCTGGGCACCGCCCGCGCCGAGGACTTCACCCGCCTCACCACTCCCGCCGAGGGCGGCCGGGAGAGCGCTGTGCTGGTGCTGCTCGGCGAGCAGCCCGACGTGGGTCCGGACGTCCTGGTCCTGCAACGGGCCGCCACCCTGCGCAACCACGCCGGCCAGCCGGCCTTCCCCGGTGGCGCTGCCGACCCCGAGGACGCCGACGTCCGCGCCACCGCGCTCCGCGAGGCGAACGAGGAGGTCGGCCTCGACCCGGCCAGCGTGACAGTGCTGGCGGAGCTGCCGAAGCTGTGGATTCCGGTAAGCGACTTCGTGGTCACCCCGGTGCTGGCCTGGTGGCACGATCCGCACCCGGTGCACCCCCGGGAGCCCGCCGAGGTGGCGCACGTGGCGCGACTGCCGGTCCGCGAGCTGGTCGACCCGGCCAACCGACTGCGGGTCCGTCACCCCAGCGGTTGGGTGGGGCCGGCGTTCTCGGCACGCGGCATGCTCGTCTGGGGCTTCACCGCCGGGGTGCTGGCGACCCTGCTGGAGATGGGTGGCTGGGCACGCCCGTGGTCGCCCGGCCGACTGGTCGAGCTGCCGCCCACGGGAGCCGCTCCCGCGCCGTCGGCAGGCACCGAAGAGGTCGACGAGACAGTCGTACGCTGACCGCGCGGTCACCTTCCGCAAGCGATGGTCATCGGCTGGGCACGCTGCCCGTACGCTGGACCCCGTGTCCGTCGTGGATCTCGTCCTGCTGCTGCTCATGCTCGTGTTCGCGATCAGCGGATACCGCCAGGGTTTCGTCATCGGCATCACGTCGCTGTCCGGCTTCTTCCTGGGACTGCTGCTCGGCCTGCAACTCGGGCCACTGTTCGCCCGGCAGTTCGTGGACGCCGGCACCCGGGTGCTGATCTCACTCGTGGCGATCTTCGGGTTGGCCGTCATCGGGCAGGCGCTGGCTGGTTGGCTCGGCTCGCACCTGCGCAAGACGATCACCAGCGACGTGGGTCGGCGGATCGACGACATCGGCGGGGCGTTCGTCTCGCTGTTCGCGGTGCTTCTGCTGGCCTGGCTGGTCGCCGTACCGCTCGGGTCGTCGTCGGTGCCCTGGCTCGCCGCCGCGGTACGCAACAGTGCGCTGATCACCGTGGTGAACGGGGTGCTGCCGGAGGAGGCGCACCGGCTCTCCACCGCTCTGGAGGACACCGTCGACACCGACGGCTTCCCGGACGTCTTCGGGGGTCTCGCACCCACCCGGGCCCGGCAGGTCGAGCCGCCCGACCCGGCTCTGGCCGGCTCGCGGGTGGTCGCCAACGGTAAGCGGTCGGTGGTCAAGGTGCTCGGGTCCGCGCCCAGCTGCTCGCGCCGCATCGAGGGCTCCGGCTTCGTGTACGCCGACGACCGGGTCATGACCAACGCGCACGTGGTCGCGGGCACCCGCTCGGTGTCGGTGGAGCTGGACGGCGAGCGGTACGACGGTGAGGTGGTGGTCTACGACCCCAAGCGCGACCTGGCGGTGCTGCTCGTCCCTGGGCTGCCCGGCCCGTCGCTGCGGTTCGCCGCCGGCAACGCGGGCAGCGGCTCGGACGCCATCGTGCTCGGCTTCCCACTGGATGGCCCGTACAACGCGCAGTCGGCGCGGGTCCGCGACGTGGACCGGATCAATGGCCCGGACATCTATGCCTCGTCGAAGGTGACCCGGGAGATCTACACGATCCGGGCACTGGTGCGCAGCGGCAACTCGGGCGGGCCGCTGCTCTCCGCCAACGGCCTGGTGCTCGGCGTGATCTTCGCGGCGGCGGCGGACGACCCCAACACCGGGTTCGCGGTGACGGCCGCCGAGGCCCGCCCGGTGGCGCTGGCCGGCGCCGAACGCAACCGGGCCGTCGCCACCGGCGAGTGCACCTGAGCGTCGCGTCGGATCAGGTCCGAGCCGGCGCGACGACCGGCAGCTTCGCCCGACCCCAACGCAGCCCTCGGTCCAGGACCGCCCGCGCCATGATCGCGACGCAGGTGCCACCGTTGAGGAAGGACGCCGCCACGTCGCTCGGGTGGTGCATCCCCCGGTACATGCGGGTCAGCGCCACACCCAACGGCACCATCAGCAGCAGCGTCCACCAGGTGACCTTCGCACCGGTGCTGCGCGCCCGCAGAGCCATCAGCACGGCGATACCCACGTAGAGCGCCACCGCCGCCGAGGTGTGCCCGGACGGGAAACTCGACGTGGGCGGTGACGTGTCCATGTGCTCCACCGCCGGCCGCTGCCTGTCGATCACCATCGTGGTCAGCAGGAAGACCAGCGCCTGGGCGGTCACCGCCGCGCACAGGAACAGGGGCTCCCGCCAGCGCTTCAGCCAGAGCCGCAGCGCCAGCGCCACGAGCACGGTGACCACGACGATCATCTGGGTGCTGGCCAACGTGCTGAACACCAGCGAGACGTTGTTCCAGCCGCCGGTGCGGTCACCGGCGAACTCCCGGTTCACCGCGTCCTCGACGGTGAACGGCCAGGTTCGGGCGAGCACCCGGGTGACAAGCACTCCGAGCAGCACCATGACGCCGAACAGGAGGGACACCGGCAGGAGCACCCGCCGGACGATCTGGACCACGGTGTCGGGCATGAGCCCGCCAGTACCCGTTCGGCGTCGTCGGCACGCCTCAGGTCGCGTCCGGGTGCCGCTCGACCTCCGGCGCGACACCGTCGCGGGCCGGCCGGACCGGCCGGAGACCGGTGTGCGCCCGCCAACTGGTGAACGCGGCGGTGGTCGCCGCGACCACCGCCACGCCGAGCAGCCAACCGCCGAGCACATCGCTTGTGAAGTGCACCCCGAGCGCGACCCTGCTCAGCCCGGTCACCACGGTGACCAGCAGCGCGGCGACCCAGAGCGTGACCCGGGAGGCCCAGCGCCCGACGTACGGCAGGAACACCAGTAGCAGCACCCCGGCGGCCAGGGTGGCGTTCAGCGCGTGCCCGGAGGGGAAGGAGTAGCCGGCGGCCCGCGCCACCGGGTCGAGCAGTTCCGGCCGGTCCCGGCCGACGAGCAACTTGAGCAGTGGGCCCATCAACCCGCCGACCACCATGGTGGTGGTCACCCAGAGGGCCAGCCGGCGAGCCTGGCGGCGCAGCAGCCAGATCACCACGAGCAGAGCCACGACCCGCAGCGGCATCGGCGCGAAAACGGCGCTCCAGGCGTGCATGAGCGTGACCCAGGCCGGGTGGTCCACCGCGTGGTCGTGCAGCGCGTCCGTGATCGCCGTGTCCAGCTGGTGCAGCGGCGCCCACGCCCCGAGCACCAGCAACGCGAGCAGAGCGAACGGCACCAGCACCAGGAACGCCGCGGTCGCCGCCAGGGTCAGCCGCAGGCCCAACGAGTGGTCCGGGTCGAGGCGGCGACGCCGCCAGGACGAGTGCCGGGTGGTCTCGAGGGTACGTGCGGCGGGCGTGCTCATGCGGACGGTTCTACCCCACCCGCGGGGCAATCAGGCCTGCCGCCGGAGGTGTGCGCGGCGGCGCGGGTCGTGCCGGCTGCCGCTCGGTCAGCGAGTGCGCTGGCGGAACCGGCGCACCAGCAACGTCGCGCCGGTCACCAGGGCGGCGAAGAGCGCGACTCCGGTCCAGAGTTGCTCCGGCGCCGACTCGTCCGGTACGCCCGCCCCCCGGGCCGTCCACCCCGTCTGCTGTCGTGGAGCGGTGAAACCGAGCGGGTCCCCGCCGGCGCCGCTGACCGGGTCGCTGTCGCCCGAACCCGGGGCCGGACCGAAGCCGACCACCCCCGGCGAGGTCAGATCGTCAAGCGGATTGACGGTGACCGGGGGAACGTCCGCGGTCAGTGCCGCCACCGGGTCGACCACCCCGTACCCGAAGCGGTCGTCCCGGCCGGTGGGGCCGATGTCACGGGCGGTGGCCAGCAACCGGTTGACCACCTCGCCGGCGGGCATGTCCGGGTAGCGGGACCGAACCAGAGCGGCGGTGGCGGCCACCAACGGTGCCGCGAAGCTGGTGCCCTGCACCCGCCAGTACCCGTCGGCCGGGCGGGCGCCGACCAGGCCGGTGGCGGGGGCGGTGAGCACTGTCGCCCGGCCGGTGATCGACCCGGACCACAGGTTGTCGCTGCTGCGCTCCAGCCCGGCGACCGCGATCACGCCCGGCTCGCGGGCCGGGTACCAGACCTTGGAGTCGGGCGACGTGGCCAGGTTGCCGGTGCAGGCGATGACCACCACGTCGCGGGCGAACGCGTAGTCCAGAGCCGCGGCCAGGGCCGGGCTGTCACCGCTGCCACCCAACGACAGGTTGATCACCCGGGCGCCGTTGTCGACAGCCCAGCGGACGCCCTTCGCGACGATCAGGGCGTCGTCGTACTTGTTGCGCTCATCCAGCACGCGGACCGGAAGGATCCGGGAATCCGGCGCCAGGCCGACCACGCCCCGCTTGTCGTCGTTGCGCCCGGCGATCAGGCCGGCGACCGTGGTGCCGTGACCGACCGGATCCGGGCCGGCGCCGCCGGCGGGCCCGACCAGGTCGAGGCCGGGCAGCACCTGGCCGGTCAGGTCGGGGTGGTTGGCGTCCACACCGGAGTCGATCACCGCGACCGTCACGCCCCGGCCGGTCGAGCTGCGCCAGGCGGTGTCGGCCCGCAACTCGTCGAGCTGCCACTGCTCGTCACGGACCTGGTCGGTGCGGGCGACGCTGTCGCCGGGGGCCAACGCGGTCGGCGCGCCGGCGAGTTGGCCGCCGCTGCTGGGCGCGGCGACGGGTGCGGCGGTCGGAACCGCGACGGCGAGCATCGCCGCCACACCGAGCAGCGCCCGGCCGGCCCGTCGGGCCACTGCCGGTCCGCTGTGCCGAACCCCTGTCACATCCTCAGCCATTCATCCCGACGGAACCATGACGATCGGAGATTACCGGTTTCCCCACCCGTCACGGGAGGAACTACGGAGACAGGTCACGGTGGCGGCAGATGTGCGAGCTGAACGAGGCGTACGCCCTCCCGTCGGGTGACCAGTCGACCACGGCCCACCGGCAGCGGACCGGGTCGCACCGGACCGACGAGCGCGCCCTCCTCGGGGCTGCCCGCCATCACCAGCCCGGAGGTGGAGAGCTCCCGCAGCCGCTGCACGATCGGCTCGTACTGGGATCGTCCCGCGCCCCCGGAACGGCGGGCCAGCACCAGGTGCAGCCCGACGTCGCGGGCGTGCGGCAGATGCTCCTCCAGCGCCCGCAATGGGTTCGCCGGGCCCGCCGCCACCAGGTCGTAGTCGTCGACAAGCACGAACAGCTCCGGCCCCGACCACCAGGAGCGGTCCCGCAACTGCTGCGGCGTGACCTCTGGCCCCGGGGCCCGCCGCTCCAGGTATCCGGCGGCCGACTCGACCAGGTCGGCGGTGTGCGCGGCGGCGGTGCCGTACCCGATGAGGTGCGGCGTCTCGATGGCGCCGAGCAGGCTGCGCCGGTAGTCCACCAGGATCACCCGGGCCTCCTCCGGCGTGAACCGGGTGGTGATCGAGGTGGCCAGCGCCCGTAGGAACGTCGACTTGCCGCACTCCGCGTCCCCGAAGACCACGAAGTGCGGCTCGCTTGCGAAGTCGAGCAACACCGGCCGCAGGTCCGCCTCGGCGATCCCGATCGGCAGCCGCAGCCCGGTCGTCGCCGCGAGATCCAGATCGGCGTACGGCAGCACCGGGGGGAGGAGTCGGACGCGGGGCGCCACCGGACCGGCCCAGCTGTCGGCGATCCGTTTGACGAGGTCGGCGGTGCCCGCGTTCGGGGTGGCGAGCTGCGGAAGCGCGGTGAGGAAGTGCAGGCTCTCCGCCGTAACCCCCCGGCCGGGGCGCTCCGGCACGTTCGCCGCCGCCCGCCGGGCCACCAGGGAGTCGGACGGGTCACCGAGCCGCAGCTCCAGCCGCGAGCCGAACAGGTCTCGGATCGCCGGGCGGAAATCCAGCCAGCGCAGCGCCGTGGCGACCACGTGCAGCCCGTACGACAGGCCCCGGGTGGCCAGGTCGGTGATCAGCGGTTCCAGGTCGTCGTACTCGCCGCGGACGGTGCTCCAGCCGTCGATCACCAGGAAGACGTCACCGAACGGGTCGGCGCCCGGCTGGCTGGTCGTTCCCGCCGCCGCACGGCGCTGCCGGTACGCGGCCATCGACTCCACGCCCAGCTCGGCGAAGCGGCGCTCCCGATCGGCCAGCACCGTCGTCATCTCGCCGACCGTGCGCCGCACAGCCGTCGGATCGGCTCGGCCGGCCACCCCGCCCACGTGCGGCAGATCGCGCACCGCCGCGAGGCCACCGCCGCCGAAGTCGAGACAGTAGACCTGCGCCTCGGCCGGGGTGTGGGTGAGCGCCAGCGCGCAGATCAGCGTGCGCAGCGCGGTGGACTTGCCGCTCTGCGGCGCACCGACCACCGCGACGTGCCCGGCCGCGCCGTCCAGGGTCAGCCAGAGCAGGTCCCGGCGCTGCTCCAAGGGCCGGTCCACCACGGCCACCGGCACACCCAGCGCGCCGTGCAGCTCGGGGTTGCCCACGGTGAGCCCGCGCGCCGGGTCCACCTCGACCGGGCCGAACAGCTCGTCCAGGGCAGGCGGCTCACCGAGCGGCGGAAGCCACACCTGGTGGGCGGGCGGGCCCTGCCCGACGAGCCGGTCGACCAGCAGGTCGAGCAGGGTCTCCCGGTTGCTCTCGTCCTCGGCGACCATGGGCAGCGCCGGGGTGGCCGGCTCGGGCAGCGGCACAGCATGGGTGGTGAACGTGAGCAGGCGAGCGCCACCGCGGGTCGCGGCCCCGGCCGTCGCGGCCCGGCGGCGCACCGCGCCGGAGACGTACGCGGCCTTGAACCGGGCCAGCGGATCGGTGCCGGCGCGCAGGTAGCCGTGGCCCGGCGAGCGGGGCAGCTCGTGCGCGTCGGGCACACCGAGCACCGTCCGCGACTCCAGCGCGGAGAAGGTGCGCAACCCGATCCGGTACGACAGGTGGGTGTCGAGCCCGCGTAGTCGGCCCTCCTCCAGGCGCTGGCTGGCGAGCAGCAGGTGCACGCCGAGTGACCGGCCCAGCCTGCCGATCTGCACGAACAGGTCGATGAAGTCGGGCTTGGCGGAGAGCAGTTCGGAGAACTCGTCGCAGATCAGCAGCAGCGACGGCAGTGGGGCGAGTGGGCTGCCGGCCGCGCGGGCCCGCTCGTAGTCGCGCACGCTGGCGAAGTTGCCGGCGCGGCGCAGCAGCTCCTGCCGGCGGACCAGTTCCCCGTTGATGGCGTCCACCATGCGGTCGACGAGGGGCAGCGCGTCGGCCAGGTTGGTGATCACGGCCGCGGTGTGCGGCAGGCGGTCGAACGGCGCGAAGGTGGCACCGCCCTTGAAGTCGACGAGGACGAAGTTGAGCTGCTCGGAGCTGTGCGTCGCCGCCAACCCCAGCACCAGCGTGCGGAGCAGCTCGGACTTGCCGGAGCCGGTGGCCCCGATGAGCAGGCCGTGCGGGCCCATCCCGTCCTGGGCGGACTCCTTGAGGTCCAGCTCGATGGCCCCGCCGTCGACACCCACACCGATCGGCACCCGCAGCCGGTCCCGGGCCGAGCGTGGCGCCCAGCCCTGCTCGGCGGTGAAGCTCTCCGGGTCGCCGAGGCCGAGCAGCTCCGGCAGGCCCAGCTCGACCTGGAGTGGGGCGTCCGGGCCACGGGCCGCGCCGGCCAGCCGCAGCGGCGCCAACCGCCGGGCGACCGCCTCGGCGTCGGCGAGGTCGAGGCGGTCGGCGGTGCCCACCTCCGCGTGCCCCTCCGCCGACCACGAGTGCAGCGGCCGGCCGCGCAGCTCCAACAGCAGCGCGTACCGGTCGAGCACGCGGGGCGGCGGGGTGTCCAGGTCCAGCACGGTGACCGCGTCGATGCCGCCGTCACCGGTCAGGTCGGAGGCGCCGGTCAAATCACCGCCGTCGAGGACCACCACCACGTGCGGACCGTCGGTGGCCGGCCCCGCCGGACTGAACCGGGACCGGCTGGCCAGCACGTCACCGAGCAGTCGTTCCAGCTCCGCGGCCGACGAGGTCACCAGCCGCACCGGCCCGAGCGCGTCCGTGCGGGAGGGGTGGTGCGCGTGGGGGAGCCACTTCACCCACTCCCACTCGGCGCGGCGTTCCGGGCCGGCGCAGACCGCGATCAGCAACTCGTCGGGGGCGTGGAACACGGCCAGCTGGGTCAGCACGGCTCGGGCCAGGGCCTGGGCGGCCGGGTCGCCGGTGGGCGGCCCACCGGTGGTCGGACCGCCGCCGGCAGCGGCCCGCACGTGCACGCGGGCGAAACTGCGGAGCGACAGGGCCACCGGCAGCTCCGGCACCACGGAGTACGCGTCGAGGAAGCGGCGCAGTGCGCCGGCGGTCATCGGCTCCAGCTCCTCCAACGGCCGGGTGACCGGGCCGACGAGCGGGGTGGCCAGGGTCTGCGGCCCGACGGCGACGCGTACCACAGCGAAGTCCGGGTCCCCGGGACGGCGTTCCCAGACCCGGCGGCTGTCCACCGTCGACCACAACCGACCCGGGTCGGGGTGTCGGTAGTAGAGCCCGGCCCGCTGCTGGCCGGCCGTCTGCCGGACCCGGCGGCGCAGTGTGGCCAGGTGGCGCAGGTACTCCCGGCGGGCCGCCATCATCTCCGACTTCTTCGGGGTGCCCGAGGCGCTGCCCCACGAGGTGACGAGCATGGCCAGCGACGAGAGCCCGAACATCCCGCCCACCACGTACGAGTACGCGCCGCCGCCCCGTCCGAACATCATCGCCATAGCCACCGTGCCGCCGAGCATGGGCAGCACCATCAGTGCCTGTTGCCACCGGCCACCGGCCACCGCGGGGATCTCCGGCGGCGCCTCGACGGGCAGCTCGCCGACGGGGATCTCCGGCGCTGGCCGGCGCGGCGGGCGCTTGATGACGACTGTGGACACTCGGCCTCCTGACAGCGCTGGGTAACCCGAGCCTGGCTCATCGTAGGTAAAGTCCTGTCGTCCGCGCAGCCTCCGATCCCCCTCGATATGGAGATCACTCGATGACAACCGGGCTGGCCCGCGTCACCATCAGCGCGCCGCAACGGCGGGTCGACGTCGCACTGCCGGAGCAGGTGCCCCTGGCCGAGTTGCTGCCCGACGTGCTGCGCCACGCCGGCGAGGGCCTGGCCGACGACGGCGAGCGGCACGGCGGCTGGGTGCTGCGTCGTACCGACGGGGCGCTGTTGGCGACGGCGCAGGCGCTGCTGCCGCAGGGGGTCCGCGACGGTGAGGTGCTGCACCTGGTGCCGGCCCACGCCCACTGGCCCGAGCTGGAGTACGACGACGTGGTAGAGGCGATCGCCGACGGCGCCCGCCGACGCGGTGGGGCCTGGTCCTCCGCCGCCACCCGGGCCACCGGTCTGGCCGGTGCCGCCGTGCCGCTCGCCGTCGGGCTGCTCGCCCTGCTCGCCGGCGGTCCGACGCTACGCAGCGGCTGGTTCGCGGCGGCGGTGGTGGCGCTGCTGCTCACCGTGGCCGGCGCGGTCGCCTCCCGCGCCAACGGCGACGGCGCCGCCGGGGCGACGCTCGGCGGCTACGCCCTGCCGTACGCCTTCGTGGCCGGTGCCCTGGCGGTCGGCTCCGGTGATCCGGTCGGGCCGTTCGGGCCGGTGCGCTGGGTCGGCGCGCCCGAACTGCTGACCGGCTCGGTGGCGTTGCTGCTGGTGGCGCTGCTCGGGCTGCTCGGGGTGGCCAGCCGACTGCGGGTTTTCGTGGCCGGCGTCACGGTTGGTCTGCTCGGTGCCGGCGCGGCGCTCGGCGCGCTGCTGTTGACCCCGGCGGGCACGGCGGCGGTGCTGCTCAGCGGGCTGGTCTTCGCTCTCGGGGTGATCCCGCTACTGGCCATCCGGTTGGGCAAGCTGCCGCTGCCACCGATCACCCTCCCGGCCACCGCGTCCGGCCCCGAGCCGGAGCGTCCCCGGGACCTGCCGGACCGGGGTCGGGTGCACGCGGCCGTCACCCGCACCGAGGAGGTGCTGACCGGGATGCTGCTCGGGCACGCCGTGCTGGCGGTGGGCGCGGCGGTCGTCCTCGGGCTGGCCGGTGGGACAGCCGGCGTAGTGCTGGTGGCGGTGGTGTCGGCCGTGCTGCTGCTGCGGTCGCGACTTTTCGTGGCTCTGCGGCACCGGGTGCCGACGGTGCTCGCCGGGCTGGTGGGCTACGCGGTGCTGGGCGCGGTGCTCATCGACCGGGCCGACGACACCGGTCGGCTGGCGCTGGTCCTCGGCGGGGCGGCGCTGGGCCTGGTGACCGTGGCCGCCGGCACCGGGTACGCCAGGCGAGCGGTGTCGCCGTACCTCGGTAGGGTCGCCGACCTCACCGACACGGCCCTGGTGGTCGCCGTGGTGCCGGTCGCCTGCGCGGTGCTCGACCTGTACGACAGGGCCCGGGGGCTGCTCGGTTGAGCGGCTCCCGGGCCCGGCCGGTAAACGTTCGTCAGTGGGTGGACTCGCCGCGCGCCTCGGCGTCGCGCGCCCGCTGGTAGGAGGCCCGGATCTCGGCCTCGGCCTCGGTGCGGCCGACCCAGGTCGCGCCCTCGACCGACTTGCCGGGCTCCAGGTCCTTGTACACCTCGAAGAAGTGCTGGATCTCCAGGCGGTCGAACTCGCCCAGGTGGTGGATGTCGCGCAGGTGCTCCTGGCGGGGGTCCTCGTAGGGCACGCAGAGGACCTTGTCGTCGCCGCCCTTCTCGTCCGTCATCCGGAACATGCCGATGGTCCGGCAGCGGATGAGGCAACCCGGGAAGGTCGGCTCCGGAACCAGCACCAGCGCGTCCAGCGGGTCGCCGTCCTCGCCCAGCGTCTCCTCGATGAACCCGTAGTCGGCCGGGTACTGGGTGGACGTGAACAGGGTGCGGTCCAGCCGGATCCGGCCGGTCTTGTGGTCCACCTCGTACTTGTTCCGGTGACCCTTGGGGATCTCAACCGTCACGTCGAAATCCATCTGCACGCTCCCTCGTCTGCCCACGCTGGCTAACGGAACCACTGGCGGCCCTCCGGACAGGTGAATGCCCACCCGCCGACTCCGGCCGCCGCATAGTCTTCGGACCGAAGTAGTGTCACCCAAGCCGATTTTCGCTGGGGGAGGAGGGGGTCGTGGGGAGGGAAGATTCACACTACCGCCCGGACGGGGGCACCGCGCGTGGTACCGGACGATCCGGTTCCGGCGGCGCCACCGGGCGGGTCCCGGTGCCCGACGCCCACCTTCCCCGGGCGCCCGACAGTGCCACCCCGACCGGCCACGCCCCGGTCGGAGCCGCCCCGGGCAGCCCGGCCCGGGGTGGGGTGCCGTCCGGTGACGGCCCGACTGTCCGCTTTCCGACCGGCGTACCCCCGCTCGGCCCGCCTGTCTCCGCGCTGCCGTCGTCGGCCGACGACGAACCGCCCTCCGCGCCGCCGACCCCGCCCCGCCGCCGGGGGCGGCTGGTGGCCGTGCTGGCCGTGGTGGTGCTGCTGGTGTTGACCGGTGTCGGTGTCGTGGTGATCCGACCGGGCCCGGTCGCCGCCTGGTTCGGCGACGATGCCGCGTCCACGCCGACCGCGGGCGCCCCCGCCGCGGAACCCGACCCGGCGGACGTGTTGAACGGGCCCGATCCGAACGCCCCGCTGCCCGCGCCCGACGGGGTGCGAGCCGCGCTGGACCCGCTTGTCGGTGTGCCCGCCCTGGGCGACCGGGTGAACGTCTCGGTGGCCGACGTGAGCACCGGTCAGACCCTGTTCGCCAAGGGGGCGGACGACGGGACGGTGCCCGCCTCGGTGACCAAGCTGGCGACCGCGGTGACCGTGCTGGCCGCCCGTGGCCCCGGGTACCGGATCCCCACCCGGGCGGTGGCCGGCACCAATCCCGGCGAGGTGGTGATCGTCGGTGGCGGCGACCCCACGCTCGCGGTGGACAAGAAGGGCTACTACCCCGGCGCGGCACGCCTGGACGACCTGGCCGCGCAGGTGCGTACCGCGCTCGGCGGCACCGCCCCGACCAGCGTCACCGTCGACGGAACGATCTACTCCGGCCCCGTGTACGGCCCCGGCTGGGACGATGACATCCCGACCGGCGGGTACGGCGGCGCGGTGACCGCTCTGATGACCGACGGCGCGCGCAAGGACCCGAAGGCCGAGGCCGGCGGCGCCGAGCGGGTCGCCGATCCGGACCTCGCCGCAGGCCGGTCCTTCGCCCGGCTGCTCGGCGTACCGGCCAGCGCCGTCAAGCGGGGCACGGCACCCGCGCTCGCGACCGCCGCCGGTGGCACGCCGCCTCCCGGTACGGAGCTGGGCGCCGTGCAGTCACCGCCGATGATCCGGCTGGTCGACATCATGATCAGCGAGAGTGACAACCTGCTGGCCGAGGCGCTGGCCCGCCAGGTGGCGCTGGCCCGCAACCAGAAGGCCTCGTTCGACGGCGCCGCCGCCGCGATGGACGCCGAGGTGGCAGAGCTGGGCCTGCCCGCCGACGAGATCACCCTCTCCGACGGCAGCGGGCTGTCGCGTCTCAACCGGATCAGCCCGTCCCTGCTCACCGACCTGATCCGGCTGGCCGCGAGCCCGGACCACCCGGAGCTGGCCGGCGTCTTCGGAGGCCTGCCGGTGGGCGGCTGGTCGGGCACGCTGGGCGAGCGTTACCGAAGTGCCCCGGGCACCGCCGCGGGGGCGGGCGCGGTCCGGGCCAAGACCGGCACCCTGACCGGGGTGCACGCCATCGCGGGCCTGGTCACCACGGCCGACGGCCGGCTGCTCACGTTCGCGGTGCTCACCGACAAGGTGCCCGGTGGGACGGACACGGCCCAACCGGCGCTGGACCGCATCGCCGCCGCGCTGGCCGGCTGCGGGTGCCGCTGACGGCCGTCGAGGCGGAGGCCCCGGCGCGCGACCGACGTCGATCGCCGACGCGAGCCCGGGCCGGGGTGTCGCGACGCGGGTACGGTGGGTCCATGGCGCAGTTCGTGGACTGGGATCTGGCCGCCGCCACCGCGGGGGCGTTGAGCAAGTCGGGCCCCCGGGTGTCGTACTCCGAGGCCACCGACGTGGTCGGTGACCTGCGTCGGCTCACCGACGAGGCGGCCGGGCACGTGGCCGACTACACGGGGCTGCGGGCGCAGGTGGCGCACCCGCCGGTGCGGGTCGTCGACCGCCGGGACTGGGCGGCCACCAACATCGCCGGCCTGCGTGAGGTGATCACCCCGCTGGTGAGTCGGCTGTCCGGCGACAAGCAGCCAGGAGCGCTCACCGAGGCGATCGGGTCCCGGCTGACCGGCGTGCAGGCCGGCACCGTGCTGGCCTACCTCTCCGGCCGGGTGCTCGGCCAGTACGAGGTCTTCTCCGCCGACCCGGGCCAACTGCTGCTGGTGGCGCCGAACATCGTCGAGGTGGAGCGCAAGCTCGGCGCCGATCCCCGGGACTTCCGGCTGTGGGTCTGCCTCCACGAGGTCACCCACCTGACCCAGTTCACCGCCGTGCCGTGGATGCGGGCCTACTTCCTGGGCGAGGTGCAGGCGTTCGTGGACGCCTCGTCCAGCGGGAGCGAGCATCTCGTCGAGCGGCTGCGGCGCGGGGTGGCCACGCTGTCCGAGGCGGTCCGTGACCCGGAGAGCCGCACCAGCGTGCTGGACATCGTGCAGACCCCGGCGCAGCGTGCGGTGCTCGACCGGCTCACCGCGCTGATGACCCTGTTGGAGGGGCACGCCGAGTTCGTGATGGACGGTGTCGGCCCGCAGGTGATCCCGAGCGTCGAGCGGATCCGGGCGTCGTTCAACAGGCGCCGTGAGGCGGGCAATCCGTTGGAGAAGGCGATCCGCCGGCTGCTCGGGGTGGACGTCAAGATGCGCCAGTACGCCGAGGGCCGCAAGTTCGTGCACGGTGTGGTCGAACGGGTCGGCATGGACGGCTTCAACTCGATCTTCAAGTCGCCGCTCACTCTGCCCCGGCTCAGCGAGTTGGGCGACCCGGACGCCTGGGTGGCCCGGGTGCACGGCCCGGCCGGCACCGTACCGGCCGCCGGCTGACAACCCGCCGGTGGCCGCGCTCGCCCCGCCGGTGGCCGCGATCCGGGTGGCGGTCCGCCGCGCGCTGGCCGGCCTGCCGTCCGGCGGCCCGGTGCTTGTCGCCTGCTCCGGTGGGGCCGACTCGCTGGCCCTGGCGGCGGCGACCGTGTTCGTGGCGCCCCGGCTGGGTCGGCCCACCGGCCTGGTGACAGTCGACCACGGCCTGCAGTCCGGCTCGGCGCGGCGCGCGGAGGCGGTGGCCGCGTGGGCCCGGGAGGCCGGTTTCGCGCCGGTGTTGGCGGTGCCGGTGCGGGTGGCCGGGCGGCCGGGCGGCCCGGAGGCGGCGGCCCGGGAGGCCCGCTACGAGGCGTTGACCGAGGCGGCTCGGCAGCACCAAGCGGTCGCGGTGCTCACCGGGCACACCCGCGACGACCAGGCCGAGACCGTACTGCTCGCACTCGCCCGAGGCGCCGGCCCACGCGGGCTGGCCGGGATGCCCGACCGGCGGGACCTGGGCGGGGTGCCACTGCTGCGCCCGCTGCTGGAGATCGGTCGGGAGCAGACCCGCGCCGCCTGTGCCGCGCTCGGGCTCGACCCGTGGCAGGACCCGCACAACACCGACCCGTCGTACGCCCGCTCCCGGGTGCGGGCTGACCTGCTGCCGGCGCTGGTACGGGCGCTCGGGCCGGGCGTGGTGGACAACCTCGCGCGGACCGCCCGACTGGTGGCTGTGGACAACGCCGCGCTCGATGAGTTGGCGGGTACGGCGCTGGCGGCGGCCCGGTGCCCCGACGGAGGGCTCTCCGTGTCCGTGCTGGCCGACCTTCCGCCCGCCGTGCGCGGTCGGGTGCTGCACTCCTGGGCGCGTGAGCTGGGGGCGCTGCCGGGCGCGCTGTCGCACCGGCACGTCGTCGCCCTGGACGCGCTGGTGACCGGCTGGCACGGTCAGGGCCCGACCGACCTGCCGGGTGGTCGCCGAGTGCTCCGCCGCGACGACCGATTGGCGCCTGCCGATTCCCAATCGACTGGTTGAACCCGCAACTGATGCCTCGCGTCAGGGGGTGTGCGCCCGGTCCCGGAAGGTGGTCCGGTAGCTGTGCGGGGTGGCGCCGACGCGGCGGCTGAAGTGGTGGCGCAGCGCGGCCGCGTCGCCGAAGCCGGCCTGGTCGGCGACGGCCTCCACGCTCAACGGGGTCTCCTCGAGCAGCCGCCGGGCGAGCAGCACCCGCTGGTTGGTGAGCCAGTCGTGCGGCGTGGTGCCGGTCTCGGCGCGGAACCGGCGGGCGAACGTGCGCGGGGCCATGCCGGCGCGGGCGGCCAGCTCCTCCACCGTGATCGTCCGGTCCAGGTGCCCCATCAGCCACTCGAGCACCGGCTCGAGGGTCGGCGCCTCGGGGGCCCGGGGGATGGGCGCCTCGACGTACTGCGACTGGCCGCCGTCGCGGTGCGGTGGCACCACCATCCGCCGCGCCAGGCGGGTCGCGGTGGCCGAGCCGTGCACCTGGCGGATCAAATGCAGGCAGGCGTCGATGCCGGCCGCCGTGCCGGCGCTGGTGAGCAGTCGGCCGTCCTGGACGTACAGGGAGTTGCAGCGCACCCGGGCACGGGGGTGCCGGTGTTGCAGCTCGTCGACGTAGCGCCAGTGGGTGGTGCACTCCCGGTCGTCCAGCAGGCCCGCCGCGCCGAGCAGGAAGGCGCCGGAGCAGACGCTGAACAGGTACGCACCTCGCGCGTCGGCGCGGCGCAGCGCGGCGAGCACCGGGTCGGGAACGACAGTGCCCTGACTGTGCGCGGGGACGGCCACCAGGTCGGCCTCCTCCAGCGGGCCGAGGTCGGCGTTCGGGGTGAGGTGGAAGCCGGAGGACGTGCGTACGGGGGCACCGTCGGGGCTGCACACGTCGAAGCGGTACGCGGGGAAGCCGTCTGCCGTCCGGTCGGTGCCGAACACCTCGGCCAGCACGCCGAGCTCGAAGGGAGCGACCTGGTCGAGGGCGAGGACCGCGACGGATCGGAGCATGTGACGAGGGTAACCCGAGGGATGGCAGTAAATCGATGCCCAGTGGCATTCCTGCCACTGTCCGGGCGGCGGGAGCCGGCGCAGACTGGTTTCAGTCCGGTGCGCACCGGCGGCGAAACCGACAGCAACCATGCGAAAGTGAGCGCCGCCATGGAGTTCCTGCTCTTCCTCCTGTTCCTCGTCCTGCTCGCCGCCGCCTCGGCGGCAGGCCTCACCGTGGACAGCCGTGATTCGGCCGACTGGAAGCCCAGCGAGGACGGCCGCCGCTGGCGGTCTCGTACCAGCTGATGCGTTTGGCCTCTTTTAGACCGAAAATCTCCGGCGGGACCGTACCGAAAGGTGCGGCCCCGCCGACGAAGGCCATCCGACGTACGGCAGGCTAGGAGTCATGGCTGACGGCTCCTGGTACGACGCCGACATCGACCACGTGATCATTTCCGAGGCGCAGATCCGCGAGAAGACAGCGGAGCTGGCCAAGCAGGTCTCCGCCGACTACGCGCACGTGGGCGACGGACTGCTGCTGGTCTGCGTGCTCAAGGGCGCGGTGATGTTCATGGCGGACTTCGCCCGGGCGTTGGGTCGTAACGGCCCCCCGGCCGAACTCGACTTCATGGCCATCTCCTCCTACGGCCAGGGGACCACCTCCTCCGGGGTGGTCCGCATCCTCAAGGACCTCGACCGGGACATCGCCGGCCGGCACGTCGTGGTCGTCGAGGACATCGTCGACTCCGGCCTGACGCTCTCCTGGCTGCTGCGCTACCTGGAGTCGCGTTCGGCGGCGAGCGTCGAGGTGGTCGCGCTCTTCCGCAAGCCGGACGCCGTGAAGGTACCGGTCGGAGTGAAGTACGTCGGCTTCGACATCCCCACCGAGTTCGTGGTCGGGTACGGCCTCGACTTCGGTGAGCGGTACCGGGAGCTGCCCTACGTCGGGGTGCTCAAGCCCGAGGTCTACGCCCGCTCCTGACGCCGGGCCCCGCCCGTGGGTGCGGTGACGCCGACTCGAATCGGCGTTCATCAAGCCGACGTTCAGCGGGCTCTCAGTTCTTCCGGTTACCGTGGAGCCCGGTGGCGCGGAGGCAACTTCGCGCCCGGCCCCTCGACCGCGTGACCGGGCGTGCGGGTGGCCGGGCCGGATTCCCCGCCACGCCGGTTCTTGCCCGAACCCGCCGTACGTCTCGCGCGGGGCCGGCGAGGCCGTCCACGGAGCCCGTCGTCGATGGCGATGGAGAGCCGGGGGCGGGGCTCGCAGGCTCGCTCGTCGCGTACACGGGCTTTTGATTGGTACACGACTGCGGGGCTCGCAAGCTCACTCCTCGCGTACACGGTGTACCGTCGAATGACCGCGGCGCGGCAGTTTTCGCGCCTCGGGGTCGAGGCCGGCCCGCACGGCGGCTCCGACGCCGCCCAGGGCGGCGACACCATCAGACGGTCAGGACGTCGATCAGGAGGATGCGGGCGCTCCGGCGCTCGACAACAGTATGGAACGTACGCGTTTCTTCCGCCGACCGGTGGTCTGGATCATCCTGGTCATCCTCGGCGCCGTTGTGCTCAGTCAGCTGTTCACCGCTGGTCCCAGCTACCACCGCGTGGACACTTCCGTTGCGCTCGACCAGCTCCACACCGCCCAGATCAACAAGGTCGTCTTCCAGGACAAGGAGCAGACGCTCCAGCTGGACCTGAAGAACAAGACCAAGTTCGGTGACACCAACACCAACCGGATCGAGGCCCAGTTCCCGTACCAGGCTGGGGACGAGATCTGGAACCAGGTGCTGGACGCCAAGGCGGCCAACCGGGTCACCGGCCCGGCCGACGCCAAGGTCTCGTCGGACAGCATCTGGGTGAGCCTGCTGGTCAACCTGCTGCCGATCGCGCTGCTCGTGCTCCTGCTGCTGTTCTTCATGTCGCAGATGCAGGGCGGCGGCTCCCGGGTGCTCAACTTCGGCAAGTCCAAGGCGAAGATGATCACCAAGGACACTCCGAAGACGACCTTCGCGGACGTCGCGGGTGCCGAGGAGGCCGTCGAAGAGCTGTACGAGATCAAGGACTTCCTGCAGAACCCCGCGAAGTACCAGGCACTGGGCGCCAAGATCCCGAAGGGCGTGCTGCTGTTCGGCCCGCCCGGCACCGGCAAGACGCTGCTGGCCCGCGCGGTCGCCGGCGAGGCCGGGGTGCCCTTCTACTCGATCTCCGGTTCCGACTTCGTGGAGATGTTCGTCGGTGTCGGCGCCAGCCGGGTCCGTGACCTGTTCGAGCAGGCCAAGACGAATGCTCCGGCGATCGTCTTCGTCGACGAGATCGACGCCGTCGGCCGGCACCGCGGCGCCGGCATGGGTGGCGGCCACGACGAGCGCGAGCAGACGCTCAACCAGCTGCTCGTCGAGATGGACGGCTTCGACACCAAGGGCGGGGTCATCCTGATCGCGGCCACCAACCGGCCGGACATCCTCGACCCGGCGCTGCTGCGCCCGGGCCGGTTCGACAGGCAGATCCCGGTGGACGCCCCCGACATGGAGGGCCGCAAGGCAATCCTGCGGGTGCACGCCAAGGGCAAGCCGTTCACCCCCGACGTCGACCTCGACGCGGTCGCGCGACGCACTCCGGGCTTCAGCGGTGCCGACCTGGCCAACGTGATCAACGAGTCGGCCCTGCTCACCGCCCGTAAGGAGCAGCGGGCGATCAGCAACGACTCGCTCGAGGAGTCGATCGACCGGGTGGTCGCGGGTCCGCAGCGACGGACCCGGGTGATGAGCGACAACGAAAAGAAGATCACCGCGTACCACGAGGGGGGTCACGCGCTGGTCGCCTGGGCGTTGCCGCACGCCGCGCCGGTGCACAAGGTGACGATCCTGTCCCGTGGCCGCTCGCTGGGCCACACCCTGGTGCTGCCGACCGAAGACAAGTACACCCAGACCCGCGCCGAAATGATCGACACCCTGGCGTACGCGCTGGGCGGCCGGGCCGCCGAGGAACTGGTCTTCCACGAGCCGACCACCGGCGCCGGCAACGACATCGAGAAGGCCACCCAGCTGGCCCGCGCGATGATCACCCAGTACGGCATGAGCTCGAAGCTCGGCGCGATCAAGTACGGCACCAGCGGGGACGAGCCGTTCCTCGGCCGCAACATGGGCCACGAGCGGGACTACTCGGACTCGGTGGCCGCCGAGATCGACGGCGAGATGCGGGCACTTGTCGAGCTGGCGCACGACGAGGCCTGGGAGATCCTGGTGGAGTACCGGGATGTCCTGGACAGCATCGTGCTCGAGCTGATGGAGAAGGAGACTCTCTCCACTGCCGACATGGCGCGGATCTGCGCGCGGGTGGTCAAGCGTCCGCCGCTGGCTCCGTACAACGGCTTCGGCAAGCGCCAGCCGTCCACCGAGCCGCCCGTGCTCACCCCCGCGGAGAAGGACAAGCTCAAGGCGCAGGCCCAGGCCGACGGCGCGCAGGCGTCGGTCGGCGGCGGGACGCCGTCCAACAACTCGGACGGCACGCACTGAGCAACGACCCGACGGCCAGCTCCCCGCACCGGGAGCTGGCCGTCTCCGCGACCGAACCCGACGGCGACGACGAGCTGGACTACGTGGCCGCGCGGCTGATCAGCGGCAAGCTGACCGGCCGTCCGGTCGAGGACGCGGTAGACCTCGGCCGGATCGAGAAGGCCGTCCGGGAGATCCTGATCGCCGTCGGCGAGGATCCGGACCGCGACGGACTCCAGCAGACCCCGGCCCGGGTCGCCCGCGCGTACGCCGAGCTCTTCGCCGGCCTGCGCGTCGACCCGGCCCAGGTGCTCAGCACCACCTTCGAGGCCAACCACGAAGAGCTGGTGATCGTCCGCGACATCGACGTGATGAGTCTCTGCGAGCACCACCTGCTGCCGTTCCGCGGCAGCGCGCACATCGGCTACATCCCCGGCCCGGATGGGCGGATCACCGGCCTGTCCAAGCTGGCCCGCCTCGTGGAGGTCTTCGCCCGGCGACCCCAGGTGCAGGAGCGGCTCACCTCACAGGTCGCCGACCTGCTGATGAGCAAGCTCGCCCCGCGCGGCGTCGTCGTCGTGCTCGAATGCGAGCACATGTGCATGGCGATGCGCGGCATCCAGAAGTCCGGTGCCAAGACCATCACCTCGGCGGTGCGCGGCATCCTCCAGTCGGACTCCAAGTCGCGGTCCGAGGCGATGGCGTTGATCATCCCCCGCTGACCTCCCGAACGCCACGACGGCCGGTCGGCCCATCTGGGGCGGCCGGCCGCCGCGGTCTCCGGGGCCGTCGCGTCCGCGATGCGGTCTTCGGACCGTTGCCCGGCCCGGACCGCTCGTCGGCGCGTCAGCCCGCCAGCAGGGCCAGCAGCAGGACGGCCGTGACCAGCACCGCCGGCACCAGGCAGACCAGCGCGCCGAAGCGCGTCGTGCGGTCCACCCGCTCGTCGGGGCTGCCGCGGAACGCTCGCCCGACACCCACCCAGCCGACGCCGAAGGCGACCGCAGGCATCGGCAACCCGGCTATCAGGGCCGTCACGCTGGCCGGGCCCGTACCGGTCGCCGCGTACACCACCACCTGGATCAGCGGCACCAGCAGCGCCAGCGGCCCGTACACCAGGAGGTTGCGCGCCCGCGCGGGCCAGGACGCCGCCCGGAGGCCGCGACGAGCAGCCAACGCGGCGTCCGCCGCCTCGGCCCGACCCCGCGCGGCCCGCAGCGCCGCCAGCACGGCGGCCGGGCCGCCGGTCATCGACCGGGCCGCCTCGGTCAGCTCCGGCGGCGACGGCGCCAGCGAGATCGCGGGTACGCCACGCTCCCGCAGCCGCTCCTGCTGACTCGCCAGCCCGGCACGGACGACAGTCAGTTCCTCCCGGGCGGCCTCCGCCGAGCGGGCCTGCTCGCCGGCGGCCGCAGCCGCCCCGCGACGGATCGCGTCCAGCTGGCGCGCCGCCGCCAGGTAGTCGGCCCAGCCGACGACGGGCTCCGCGGCGGGCACCGTGCTCTCGCTGTCCGAGCCGGCGGTCCGCTGCCGCCCCGGCCCCGTCACCGTCGCGTTCGACCCCACCTCGACACCTCCCGCCCGCACCGTCCGCTCACCCCATCCCGTCGGCGAACGGCACCAGGACGGTGCCCCGCTCGTCCGGACCGTCCCACAGCGCCGCCCGGTCCGGGTGCGCCCGCCACTCCACCGCTCGGCCGAAGACAGCTGTGAGTTGCGCGGCCGGTACGTCCAGCACCACGACGGCGGCGAGCTTGTCGACCTCGCCGTCCGGCTCGAGCAGCGCGGCGAACGGTGGCACCGCCCGCCACCAGCCCAGGAGGTGCCGGCCCGTCGGTGGCCCGTCCCGCAGCAGCGCGCGCAACCGGTCCGCCGGCAGCTCCCGTGGCCCCGGCCGATCCAACCCGAAGACCACCAGGTACGTCGGCAGCTCCCCGTCGGTGTCCGCGAGAAGCGTCGGCACGTCCACCAGGCGGGCCGGATGGCGGGCGGCCAGCTCGGCCGTCAACGCCTCCGCCAGCGGGCGTGCCCCCTGGTCCGGCGCGGCCACCAGGAACCGGGCGGTTCCCGGCGCATGGTGGGCCGCGGTGCTCCGGGCCGCCGTCGCCAAGAGGCCACCCGCCATCGGCCCCGAGCCCAGCACCGCGAGATTGCGCCCGGCCGCCGGCCCCAGCGGAACGGCAACCGTCGTACGGGCCACGTCCACCGCCCGGCCGAGCAGAGCGGCCGGCCCGTGTGCCTGGCCCGCGAGAGCCGCCCGGTGACGCGGGTCGTTGTTCAGCAGCGGGCGAGCGTACCCGGCGAACACCACCGGCGGCGTCGACCCGGCCGGCCGGGCCGCCCACAGCTCGTGCCGCAGCTGCTCGACGACCTCCGGATGGTCCAGCGGATCCGGGTGCCGGATCAACCGCTCGTGGCCACGGATCGCGCCCCGGGGACCACCGAGCCCTCCTGCGGTGTTCACCACCGCGCTGCCCACCGGTAGACCCGCGGCCGAGTCGTTTGTCGGCTCCAGCACCGGGCTGCCGCCCGGCAACGCCACCCGCACCGGGAACTGCCCGAGCACCGAATCCCGGTGCCCCGCATCCGCGCGGGCACTCAACCCCAGCTCACCCGCGCCGGCCAGCACCAGGTGCACGCCGTACGCCCGGCCGGCGCGCGCCAGCCCGTCCACCTGCACGGTCAACTCGGCGGCCAGCCGATCCCGCTCGGCGAAGAGCAGCGGCGCATTGTCCACCACACAGACGATGCGAGGCATAGAGCGGTGCTGGCGCAGCTCCGCGAAGCGCTGCCCACCGGCCCGCTCGGCAGCCTCCGCGCGGCGCTGCACCTCGGCCGTCAACTCGTCGAGCAGGTCCCGGACGTACTCCCGGTCGGCAGCCATGGCCGCGGCCCGCACCTGCGGGATCCAGGAGCGGTCCCGCTCGGTCTGCAGGAACTCCACGAACGACTCACCGTCGCCCAGATCCGCCAGGTAGAGCGCCAGGTCGTCCGGGCCGTAGCGGGCGGCCAGCCCGAGCAGCGCGGTGGTCAGGAACGCCGCTCGACCCGCCCCGGACCGGCCGCTGACCAGCCAGTGCGGGGTCAACTCGGTGAAGCCCAGCGGCACCGGACGGCCCCCGGCGTCACCCACCATCGTGGTCAGACTGTCCGTGGAGTCCGCCTCCCAGAGCCGCTCACCCGTCGCCGGCAGCAGATCCGCCAACGCCAACCGGGAGCCCGCCTCCACCTGGGCGGCGAGCCGACGACAGACCGCGTCGACGAGATCCGCAGGCGGGTCCGCCTCCACGAAGACCGGTGAGTTCAACCCGCCCGGTGGCTCTGCCCCGGGGTTCGCGAACGACGCCCCCGGCGGGTCGCCGAGCAGCGCGTACGCGTTGCGCAGCACCAACGACGTGGCCTGCGGCAACGGCGGCCGGGACGCGTACGGGCCCGGCGGCGGCCAGCCGGCCACCACCAGGTGCAAGCCGGCCGACGGCCCCTGCTCGGCCAGCGCCTCGATCCGCGCCAGCTCGGTCGGGCCTGTCGACTCCGGCAGTGCGGCGACCATCAGCAAAAGGGTGCGATCGTGGCGACGACGCCCGCTCGCACCCGGGGTCACCCACTGCTCCGCCTCCGTCAACACCGCCCGCAGGCCCTCGACGTCCACCGCCGGTGGCGGCAACAGCCCGGCATCGGCCAGCGCGCCGAACGGCGTAAGCACGGCACCTGTGGCATCCACCGCCCGCACCAGCAGCGAACCCGCAGGCGTCCCGCCCAGCAGTCGCAGCAGCACCGCCCGCAGCAGCCCCGCCACCCGGGGCTCCCGCGCGTCGGCATCGACACTCAGGTGCCCGGTCCCGATCAACGGTACGAGCGCGGGAAAACGAGCGTCATCCAACGGCGTCGCCGTACCCACCCGCACAAAGGGCGGCGGGCCATCACCCGCCGGAGAATCCACGGTGAGCGAGTCCAGACTGTCACCCGACCAGCCCGGAGCCAGCCGCGCGGCAACCACCCGCAGTCGGTCGGCCAACTCGTACTGGCGGCGCTGATCCGCAGGGGCCGGTCGCGTCTCGTCGAGGATGCCGGCGGCGGCTGTCACGACCGCTGCCGCCCGCCTGTGCAGCGCCGCAGCGCGGTTCGTGCGTGCCTTCGGACCGGCCACCGTGTCCACCCCCTCACCCGAGGTCGGCAACCCCTCCCCGAGCAGTGACGGTATCCCAGCCAGGGCCGCTCCTCCGGGAGGTACCGCGGCGCTGCGCCGGTGTTGTCGCGGATCTCACCGGTGGGGAGGGATCCGTCACGATCCGCTGGATCTGAGGCATTGGCTCCGGGCCCTCCAGCCGTTAACTTCAGGAGGTGGAATCAGTGCAGCCCCCCGCCGGTTCCCAGGTCTCCCGCGTACCGGCCCAACGGACCCCGTCCGAGCAGCTGCCGCCGGCCCCACCGGCGCCGGCGCCACAACCGCGCCGCCGCCGACTGCGAACCGTGCTCACCGTGGTCGCTGGGGTGCTCGCCCTGCTCGCCATGGGTGCCGTCATCACCGGTTATGTGCTGTACCGCCGCGCCACGACGCCCGACCGCAGCGCGCCAGACGTGGTGGTGGCTGGTTTCATTCAATCGTTCCTAGCGGAACGCAACGATGCGAGAGCAGGCCAGTTCCTTTGTAAGAACGATGCAGATGTCGGCGATCTGCAGCGCCTTCGAGAAGATTTGTTAGCGCGTGAACAGCGCTTCAGCGTGAAGATCTCAACAAGCTGGGAGATTCTCAAGGTTCAGCGGCAGGGCGATCTCGCCAGCATCGAGGTCGACCTCGTCCTCTCGGCTTTTGTGGACGGGATATCGCAGGGCGATCGCCAGCGCTGGCGATTTGAAATGCAGAAACAAGACAGCTGGCGGGTTTGCAAAGCCGAGCGATCCTGAACCAACTACTCAATCCACAGCAGATGGACGGGGACCTCCAGAGTCGTGGGTGACTGACCGCGCCACGCCCAGCGATACCACTCCACCTCGGGTGTGATGCGAACGCAGATGTCCCCCTCGGCCCCCGAATAGGTCTCGGTGACAGCCCGCAGGTTGCGGTGCTCCTGGGTACCCTCGACATGCACCACCCGTCGCCCGGTCACCGCGTCCGCCTCGAAGACGGGAGTAGGGGATGGGTGCGTGGGGCCGTCTAGCGAGACTAGTCGGATGCCGTGGGTCCGGGTTACGTCCTGCCCTAGCCGGCTGCCGACTTTCTCCACCCAGACCCGTTCGACCGGCACCAGTGGCGCAAACACCTCGACCTGCTCGGCCTCGGCGCGATACCACTCGTGTTCGGGGATCACCGGCACGTAGGTGCGCGCGCCCTGTACTACCCGGTCGTCGGCGCGTAGGTCACCGCGCCAGCCCAGCCCAGGCAGCCCCACCAGCACCCGCTGCCCGCGTAACTCCACCCGTTCGGTGGCGGGAACTATGGCGAGCGGGTGGGGTGGCTGGGGTGCCCAATCGGGCTGGTCGGCGAACGGGTCCGGCAAGGGTCCAGTCATGCCTGTGGTGACCTCATGCCGGACGGCGCAGCGGGGCGCCCCGGTCACGCATGAACGGAACCGGGTTCACCGCGCCGGAGGCGCTGCGGTCACTGCGCAAGTGCACCTCGAAGTGCAGATGCGGGCCCGACGAGTTGCCGCTACTGCCCACCTGACCGATCACGTCGCCAGCCGTCACCATCTGTCCCTTGTGAACGCGCGGCTTGACCACCATGTGGCAGTACCGCGTGATGTAGCCACCGGCGTGCAGAAGGTCGACGAACCAACCGCAGCCACCCTTACCGGGAAAGCCGTCCACGTTGCAGCTCTCCCGACCGCGATTGTCCGGGTCGCACTTGGCCACGAGCACTCGACCGGTTGCTGCTGCCCGGATCTCGGTGCCCTTGACCGCGCCAATGTCGACTCCATCGTGGCCGGGTCGACCTGCGGTGCGGAACCCGGAGCCGACATTACCGGAGATCGGCGCGGTCCAGCCTGAGGCGGCGATCTGTCCGCGCTCGGCCGCGTCGCATACCGCCTTACCGTTGATCTCGACCGTGCGGGCGGCGCCGCCAGACAACGCGTTCACGATGCGGCTGGCCAGTTCCTCGTGCTTGGCGTAGGCGTCCGGATAGGCGCTGATCTGGACCCGCTGGGCGACTGCGGTCAACGGTCGGCGCTGCCAGCCCTGCACGCCGGCGAGTTTCTCGTAGAACTTGCGAGCCGCGTACGCGGGGTTCAATCGCTCGGCGACCGTGCCCCACCCCGGTCGCTGCTGGAACAAGCCCAGCGAGTCGTGGTCGGCACCGACACCCTCGTGTGGCAGTGCCAGCGACGCGGGCACCCCGCTGTTCGCCAGGTTGCGCAGTGCAGACTCCTGCATCGCGGTGGCCAGGGCGATTACCCAGCCGCGAGAGGGCACCCCCATGTCCTGACCGACCTTGATGATGACTGCGGCATTGCGCATCTGCGCGTCGCCGTACTCGCTGAACCGCGGCAGTTCGCCCGTGACGTTAACCGGACGGACCGGCCCGCATGCCAAGGCCGCCAAGTCGTCCCCGTCCTTTGCTTCATCGCCGCCGAGCCCGGTGAGGAAGAAGGCCGCCGTCCCCCCGGTGCAGCACAGAAGGAGCAGCAAACCGGTGAGCGCTGCGGCGATCACGCCGACTCGTAGGGGCGGTCGACGGACGGAGGCACCAGCAACGTCGTTCACGGCCTCTCCCAGTCCACCACATCGACCAGCCATGCCCCATCGGAGGCAATCAGCTCCAGCCGGAGTTGCCCGGCATCGAGGGGGAGCAGCATCTCGACGAACGATTCCGTCCGGTCCCCCATACTCGGCGGTCCCGCGACCTTCTCAGCTGGCACCGTTGCGGGCTCGGCTCCGTCCAGCTTCTCGATCAGCGTCGGGGTGGAGAGTGGCCGCATTCCGGTCTGCCACTCTTCGGCGGTCATTCCAGGACGGCCGAGCCAGGCGGTCGCGAAGCGTTCGGCGGTCTGCTCGGGCGTGCGGGCACCGGGCCGGGTCACCGGCGACGGTGGTGTCTCGGTGGAGAGCGCACCGTCGTCGCCGGCAGCCGGGTCCACGGTGGTGATCGGCCGGTTCGGCCGACTACTCAACCCATCTGTGGAGTCGGTTGGGCCGGAAACGAGCCGAGCCGCACCGATCACGCCGAAGATGAGCACCGCGATCACCAGCGCCACGCCCAGCCGGGACCGAAGTGCCCGGGTGAAGAGGAACTCCAGTGCCCGTCGCATCGCCATCACCGCGCCTCGGAGCGCACCCGCGGTCCGGTGCGGTCCGGCACGCGCTCGGTGGACCCCGGTCGGTAGACCACGAACGACGGGTTCTCGGCGGGCACGTCCGGCTCGGTCCAGGTCGCTGGCTGTCGTCGGCGAGGTTGGGGCGGCACCGCGCCACGGCGGCCGCCTGACTCCTGCGCCGGTGCCTCGTCCACGCGCTCCTGACCGTCCGGCCGCCCGGTGTTAGCGCGCCCACCACCGGCCGGGGCGGTCGACGTGGGGACCGGATCCTCTCGCCGCGCCTCAGGCCGCAGCCGGGTCTGCTCGGCATTCGGCGACCGACGGCGACCGCCGACGGGTTCTGCTGTGCCGCCGGGCTCCACCACGTCTAGGCGCGCAGCGACCCGCATATCCCGGAAGAACCTCCGGTGCCAGGAGCCGGCGGAGCTGACCGCCTCGCTGCTGTCCTTGCCGCCAAGTTGGGTGATCCGTCGGTACGGTCGCAGCAGCAGCCAGCCGACCACCCCGCAGAGCCACACCAGCACCACCTGGAGCCAGCCGGGCAGGGTGGGTGTACTCATGATCAAATCAACCGCGAACAGGTAGATGGCGGCTCCGGTGCCGAAGATGGCGATGTTGAAGACTGCGGCGACCACGGCGTTCGCCAGACGCCGTAGCCCGGCGCTCGCCGGTCGGAGAAGCCCGACGGTGCCCAGGATAGGTGCCGCGATCACCGCCCACCGGAAGATCAGGAAGCCCAGCAGGACCAGCACAGACGCCGTCAGGTCGAACATGGCGAAGAGCACAGCCGCGAGCACCGCAATGAATCCGGAACCGATTCGATCCATGTCCCGGCTGCCCGTCAAGAACTCGTACGCCTCCGGGTCCTCGGTCTTGATCTGCTCGGCAACCGTCATCCACTGCTGTTGCTTGGCCTTTAGGACGACACTCCGAGTTGCGGGATTGGAGCGCACGGATTCCGCCTCACTCCAATTGAGCGACTTGGCATCGTAGAGTGCGCGGCCGTATTTTTTGGCGGTCTCGCTGTCGGCCGAACCGAGCACACCCCTCAGCCAGTTCCGGTAGAGCATCGACTCAGTTGCCGTGTCGCTGGCCCGAACGGCTGGTGGCCGCTTGTCGATGCAAGCGTCCGGATTCGGGAGGACGCATTTGTCGCTTGGGATGTCTCTGGATGCCGGGCCTATCGCGTCGTGCACAACACCGAGTGAGGTGATCAGAGTGCCGTCAGCGATGTTCGCCGACTTGACCGGCCAGGCGGCCAGCGCCGTGACCGCCACCATAACCAGCAAAGCCCAGCCTGCCGTGGTCATCGCGTTGCTCATGTCCGACTGGCGGGAGCGCCAGAGGAGGTAGAGACCCACCACGCACAGCGTGATGATTCCGAAGACGCTGAACACCTTCTGGTAGACCGCCTTGGTGGCCTTCTCCACCAGCGGGTCGGCCCAACTCCACATCGTCCGAGGGTCCCAAGCCCGCTCCCGCAGAGCGTTTGAGGCACCCACCACCGCCGTGGCAATCATGAATTCACCGTTGGCGACTGTAGTGGTGAACTTGTAATCGGGATGGAGAACGGTGGAGGCGCATCCGCCATCTACGTCATAGGTGTTGTAGCTGTAACCGCCGTAACCGTAGTCGCTGTAGATGCCCTTTGGACCGGGCTGCTTCGACGATTCCGAGCGGGAGGCGAACCAGCCGGCCAGGCCCGAATCCGGGGCGGACGGCACGGGCGGCTTCCGACAATCGATTTCCGTCTCGCTTACCTGCTTCAGCTTCGCCACGCAGCCCTGGAAGTCGGCCTGCCATTCCGGGGTCGTGCAGAGGTCGGCGCGGGCCTGGGCGACGGGTGGGGCGGCCGCGGCCGCCTCCGCGCCCAGCAACGGCCAGCTGAGGGTGGCCCCGGCCAGCACGCCGAGCGCGAGCAGGAACGAGGTGATCCGTGCCCGCGGCCCAGCCATGTCACGCCTCCAGATCCGGCAGGGAGATGGTCGGCAGGACTCCGGCCGCCGCGGCGATCGCGGCAGGCGTCGTGTCGAGGTGGTCCAGTAGACCTTCGACGTACGAGACGTCGACGCGGACCTTCTGCACTCGGCCGTCGACGTCGCGCATCACGAACTCGCGGAAGCCGAGGCGGTTGGCCGAGTTGGTGTCGGCGGCGGAGAGCGAGGCCAGGGTGGCCTCGTACCCGTCGTTGACCGGCACCCGCAGCAGCCGCAGCGCTTCGGAGGCGATCTCGGCGTCCTCGGCGATCCGGCCGACGAAGACGGTGGAGACCAGGTTCTGCACGTCGAGGCCGAGGATGTCGCGGGGGTTCTGCGAGGCGACCAGCGCGGCGAGGTTCCACTTTCGGGAGTCCCGGGCGAGCCGGACGAGGAACGAGCGGCCCGACCGCCAGCCCTCCATGAAGTGCGCCTCGTCGAGGCCGACGAGCTTGCGCGACGACATGGACCCGCCGTAGCAGCGGCGAACGGCGAGCCGGTGCGCGGTGTGCAGCATCGGAAGGGCGAGCGCTTCCTCGGCCGACCAGTACTCTCGTTCGATCTTGAGGTCCGGCAGCCGGAGCCCGGCCATCGTGATCACGGTCAGCGCGGCGTCGGCACCGAGCAGACCCTCTGGCGGCCGACCGAAGAAGAGCATGGCCAGCGGCATCTCGGCGGTGTCCAGAAGGAGGTTCGCCAGTTCCTTACCGGCGTCGTCGTCGAGTCGGCCGAGGCAGCTCACCACGTCGTCCAGGGTGGACGTCTCCTCGGCGGGGACCTGCCGGACGGCGTGCCGGAACAGGGTGGCGGTGGATGCCTCCCGGGCCACCTGCGGCGGCACGAGCATCATGCAGATGTCCTGGACCAGCATGCGCCGCTCAGCGCGGGCGTTGGAGACCGCGATCTCGAACTCGCGGTCACCGGCGGCGCCGGTGGCGAACTCGCTGCGCAGCGGCGTGGGGATGAGTGAGTAGGGCGCCAGGGTGCCGTGCTCGGATCCGGTCAGGTTCAACACCCGGGAGTACGGCCGCAGCTCGGGCATGGCGCAGAGTCGGGCCAGCGGCCCGGAGGGGTCGAGCAGTGTCACCTGGACCCCTCGCCGGGCGGCGAGATAGCCCAGCGCGCCGAGCAGGGTCGACTTGCCACCACCCGGCTCGGCCACGAAGACCGCAAGCCCGGAGCGTTCGCGTACCTCCATGGGGAAGTGCAGGTCGAGGAAGACCGGGCGGCGGCAGGTGCCGGCGGTACGCCCGATCAGGTCGCCCCGCCGGTCACCGACGGTGGAGGCGGCCTGGGGGAGCGCGGCGGCGAGCAGCGGGACCGGCATCCGGCGGACGTAGCCGGTGTTGGCGATCGGCTCGCCGGGGATGAACTCGCGGGCCAGCCAGTCCTGGTTCTTCGGGTGTTGCAGGGAGATGCGCAGCTCCCGGGAGTAGAGCTGGATGAGCCGACGGGCCCGCTCCAGGCACTCCTCCCTGGTCCGGCCGCCGACCGCGATGCGGTGCCAGCCGTGGGCGCGGGCCGAGTCGACGGGAAGCCCGGTGGTCATCTCGTCGCCGATCACCAGCGCCCGCTTGGCGAGCCGTTCCAGCTCCGGGGGAGCGTCGATGCCGTGCTCGGCGTAGTCGAGCTGCTGGGACCGGATCATCCGCAGCCGGTGTTCGAGGTTGCGGAACGAGTCGCCCGAACCGAGGATGTCGACCCGGGTGGAGATCTCCATCGGCCAGGGCAGTCGTTCGTGGAAGTGCAGCCAGGGCTCGTGGCGTTCCGGGATCTCCAGCGGTTCCATCCGGCCGACGGCGAGCACGGCCACGTGCCGTTCCTCGCCGGTCATCCGGTTGACAAGCTTCACCGTCGAGCCGTACGGGGTGCGGTAGCGCTCGACCTGCTCCGTCAGGGCGAGCAGGTCGCCGCGTTCCCAGTGCCCGTCGGTCACCGGGGAGAGCCGGCCCGGGGGTGACATGCACAGCGCCACCGAGCGGTAGAGCAGCCACTCCAACTCCTGGGCGGTGACTCGTCGACCACGCATGCCGAACGCCCCGAGAACCTCGTCGAACTGCTCCACGGTGCGGCCCAGTTTGCGGCGCTCGCCGTCGGCGGTGCCCCGGCCGAAGGTGCGGAGCAGTCGTTCGGTCATGGAGTCGCCGAGGGAGCGGCGGGCGAAGGTGACGCCCAGGTAGGTCTGCCCCTCGGCGTGGTTGACGGCCATGAGGTGCCGCTGGGCGGCGACCAGATGGTCCGCCCAGCCGGTGGTGCCGGCGACGTCGGGCAGCGGCGCCGGGGTGTGCGTGTCGATGGTGCGCGCCCACTCGTCGGCGGGGAAGGGGCGGGTGGTCCGCCGCAGATGGAGCCGGAAACCGGCCAGGCCCGCGTACTGCTCGGAGATCGCCGACAGCAACGCCTCGCGCTCGGCGTCCGGGCGGAAGGCCCAACGAACCTCGGGCAGCCAGTACCAGGCGGTGACCGTGTGCGGGGTGAAGGTCAGGTGGCCGGCGATCTCGGTGATGGCCAGCTCGACCGACGGATCCCGGTCCCCGAATTTGATCTTCGGGGCGCGGACCCGGGTCGGCTTGATCGGCCGGTCCTGGCGGCTCGCGGCCCGCTGGCGGGGTGGTGCGACTTCTTTCCCGGCCTCCTTGGGTCGCTCCGACCTCAGACGGCGGGGTGCCTGCTCCAGGGCCGGCCGGTCGCTCGCAGCGGCGCTGGTGGGCCGTTCCACCGGCGCGGTCGACCGGTCTGCCGGGGCCGCCGGGGCGCTCGGTCGCTCCGCCGGTGCGGTCGTCTGACCGACGGGTGCGGCGCTGGATGGGCCGGTGTCGGTGTCCGCGCCCCGCAACCGGCCGTGGGTAGCCGTCGACGTGGACGCATCCGTGGCCGTCGGCTGGGGGTCCGCGGGGTGCCGCATCGGTCGTCGCTCACCCACCTGGTGCGGCACACGAGAGTCACCGGCCGGGTGGGCGACCGCCCGCCCATCGCCGGTGGGCCGGTCGTCGGGGGTCCACGGTGGCTCCAGCTCGGGAGTCGGTCGGGCCGGCGCCGGGACGACCGCGGGCGGCTGCGGCGGGATCGTCGACTGCTCCTGGGTCGCGGGACCTGCTGTCACAGCACGCTGACCACCGGGTCGCGCGCCACCGAACAGGTCCAGGAACGGTGAGTCGATGTCGGCGTTCTCGCCGGCCGAAACCGCGCTGGGCTCGGCGGCCGGCGCTCGGCGGGTGACCGGTCGAGGCGCCTGGAACACGCCTACCGCGCCGTGGCCGGGCGAGGTCACCAGCGCGGGGTCGAGCGCCACCTCGTCCTCGGCCTCGGGGTAATCGAATGACTGCGCACGGTGACTGGCCGGCGCCGCCGGGCGGCCGGCCGGGGGACCCGGCGTGGAAGAGCGACTCATGCCACCTCACCCGCGTCGTGCGACGGACCGCTCGGCGTACGCCCGGTCATGCCAGCTCCTCCCGGATCCTGATCCGGCTGCCGACCAGGCGCGGGTCGCGCTGCTCGATCGCCGGCTCCCGGGTGCGTCGCCAGTCGGTCAGCGCGGTGCGGATGACCACCCGCGCGGGCCGGTCGGGGTCGACGTGCCGGAAGATGAATGACGTGGTCACGATGGCGAGCGCGATCTCCCAGGCGGGGAACAACTCGACAGTCAACGTGAACAGCCAGTGGATGAACATGTAGAGGGGCACGAGCAGCATGAAGAGCCCGTACTGGGCGTAGGGCAGGTGGACCGGAAGGGTGTAGCCGGGCGGCCCGAGGTAGACCAGGCGTGCCCGGTAGATGTCGTCGTCGGTGCGCAGCCGCATCTGGTGAACGCGCCTATTCGAAGATCAGGTCGATCAGGTAATCGCCGACGAAGAAGAGTGTTGCCGCGCCGGCGATGAACGCCAGCCCGACGATGGCGATCGCGGAGCTGGTCAGGACCTTGGAAATCTCGCCGCGGCTGGCGCGACCGATGAAGATGACGCCCAGGACGGCGAGCAGGATCGGCGCGATCTTGCTGGCGAAGAAGGTGACGACGCCGCTGGTGTCGATCCCCTTCGGTGCGGGCTCGGCGAGCGGAGCTGACGCCAGGGTGGAGAGCGCGTGGGCGACGCCGGACGACGCCGTCTCCATGAGCTCGAAGGCGATCACTGGAACCTCCCCATATCGCGGCCGGCGGTGCCGCGGCGGTGCAGTAGGCAAGCCTGGCGGGAAATGTGCGCGCAGGGCGCAGCGTTCTCGACCCTGCGTTCGTTACTCACCACGGAGCGTGGCGAGCTTTGGGCGGTTTTTCCCCGCTTCGGCCCTCCCTCCAGGCTTCGCCATCTCGATGCTGGCCAATTCCAAAGCGTACGGGCCGCCCCGGATTGCGACAAGCCGCGAACGGGCTGCCCGTTGCTGCCCGGATGACCGATCGTACACCTGTTCTAACAAGCACGTCAGGGGTGGTCGACCCGGGCCGCCGGGTGCCGCCGCCGCGACCGGTACCGTCTAGAGGTGACCGATCTGGTACGGGCTCCGGGCCCGGTGGTGATGGGCGTCCTCAACATCACGCCGGACTCCTTCTCCGACGGCGGACGGTACGCCGACCTCGACGCGGCCGTCGGACACGGCGTCCGTCTGCGCGAGGCCGGAGCGCACCTGGTCGACATCGGCGGCGAGTCGACCCGTCCGGGTGCCGAGCGGATCGACGCGGTGACCGAGGCCGAGCGAGTGCTGCCCGTCATCCGCGAACTGACGGCCGCCGGCGTGCCGGTCAGCATCGACACCAGCCGGGCGCGCGTGGCCGAGGCCGCGGTGGGTGCCGGCGCGGCGGTGGTCAACGACGTCTCCGGCGGGTTGGCCGACCCCGACATGGCGCGAGTCGTCCGGGACGCCGGCTGCCCCTGGGTTCTGATGCACTGGCGTGGCCATTCGCGGCAGATGCGCGACCTGGCCAGCTACACAGACGTGGTGACCGACGTGCGGGGCGAGCTGGCCCAGCGGATCGACGAGGCGCTGGCCGCCGGGGTCGCCCAGGATCGCATCGTCATCGACCCCGGCCTCGGCTTCGCCAAGACCGCCGCCCACAACTGGGAGCTCAGCGCCCGCCTGCCGGAGCTGCTGGACCTCGGGTACCCGCTGCTCTTCGGCGCCAGCCGCAAGTCCTACCTCGGCCGACTGCTCGCCAGCGCCGACGGCGCACCGCGACCCACCGCCCAGCGCGAGGCCGCCACCGTGGCCACCAGCGTGCTGGCCGTCGCGGCGGGCGCCTGGGGCGTACGCGTGCACGACGTGCGGGCCACCGTGGACGCGCTCGCCGTCTGGGCCGCCACCGGCAGCCCGCGCCTGGTCCCGGCCCGCGCCGGCGACAGGCAGCCCGGATGAGCAGCGCACGCGTCACCATCGGGCGCCGGCGACAGGCAGCCCGGATGAGCAGCCCACGCACCACCACCGCGTGCCGGCGAGGAGAGGGGGAGCGATGACCGACCGGATCCAGCTGACCGGCCTGCGGGCCCGCGGCCGGCACGGGGTGTACGACTTCGAACGGGCACAGGGGCAGGACTTCGTGGTCGACGCCGTTCTGGAGTTGGACCTCGCGCCGGCGGCGGCCAGCGACGACGTCACCGCCACGGTCCACTACGGCGAGCTGGCCGAACGTCTGGTGGCGGTGGTGACCGGCGAGCCGGTCAATCTGATCGAGACCCTCGCCGACCGGCTGCTCGCCGTCTGCCTGGCCGACGAGCGGGTCGTCGCCGCCACTGTCACCGTGCACAAGCCCGAGGCGCCGGTGCCGCACACGTTCACCGACGTGGCCGTCACCATGACCCGGACGCGGACCCGATGACCCGGGCCGTGCTCTCGCTCGGCAGCAACCTCGGCGACCGCCTGGAGCACCTCCGGACGGCCGTCGCCACGTTCGGCGACTCCGTGCTGGTGATCTCCGGGGTGTACGAGACTCCACCGTGGGGTGACGCCGACCAGCCCGCGTACCTCAACGCGGTGCTGCTGGCCCAGGACGCCGCCGCCACGCCGCGCGACTGGCTGGAGCGGGCGTGGGCCGCGGAGCGCGCGGCAGGCCGGATTCGCGACCCGCAGCGACGGTTCGGGCCGCGCACCCTCGACGTGGATGTGATCGCGGTCTGGGGCGATGACGACGAGCCGGTGCTCAGCGACGAGGAGGAGCTGACCCTGCCGCATCCCCGGGCGCACCTGCGCGCGTTCGTGCTGCGACCGTGGATCGACATCCAGCCGTACGGGCGGCTGCCCGGCCACGGCTGGCTTACCGACCTGCTCACCGCCGGCCCGGCCGCCGACGACGCGCTGGAACTGCGTCCCCGGCCGGAACTGGCGTTAGAGTCGACGGCATGACCGAGTGGAGCCGGCCGGCATGACGCAGGCGAAGTCCCCACCACCGGGCGGGCCGGGCCCGGACCGGTCGCGGATGGGCCCCACCCGGATCTCGACCCTGGTCGTGGCCGCCCTGGGTGCGGCGGCGGTGGCCTGGCTGCTGATCAGCACCCTCTACTACAGCGGCATCCCACGGCTGCCGTGGCTGCCGGTGGTGACGCTGGCCGCGCTCGCGGTGCTGGAGGCGTACGCGGCCGTCAACACCCGCGGTCGCATCGAGCGCAAGCCCGGCCGCGATCCGGTGAACCCGCTGATGGTCGCCCGGTTCGTGGTGCTGGCCAAGGCCTCGGCTCTGGCCGGGGCCATCTTCGCCGGTTTCTACGCCGGGCTCAGCGGGTGGCTCTTCGTCGAGACCACCCGGGCCGCCATCGGGGACCGACCGGCCGCCGGGGCCGGGCTGCTGGCGTCGCTGGCGCTGGTCGGGGCCGCGCTGTGGCTGGAGCGTTCCTGCCGGGTCCCGGAGCGCCCGGACGACGAGCACGAGCCCGACCAGCGCCAGAGCCGCCCCGGCCAGCGCTGAGCAGGGGGTTACGCCTGGCTCCGGGCGCGGGTACGGTGCCTCCGATCGGAGAGCAACGGCCGCCCCCGATCCGTCCGTGCGCCGGACCGGGACGGCCGGCCACTGGGGAGGCGGCGCCATGGGGTACGGAGACACGGGCCGGGACCGGTCGGTCGAACCCTCGTCCGGGGTTCCTGCCGCCGTCCTGGAGAACGTCTTCGACGATCCAACCCACGGCGAGCCGGGTCGGGACCGCATCGGCGTGCACGCGTACTGGGAATTCCTGCTGTTGGTCGGTCTCGTCGCCCTGGGCTGGCTGCTCTGGCGGGCCGACCCGGACGCGCTGCGCGGCACCGGCCTGCGTGCGTTGCTGGTCGGCGCGGTCGGCCTCGGACTGCTCGCTCTCGCCGCCGGGCTGAGCCTGCGCGCCGCCGTGCCCAACCTGGCCGTCGGGCCGGTCGCGGTCGCCGCCGGGCTGCACTACGCGGAACAGGGCGACAGGGGTCTGGCGGCGTCCGTGGGGTCGGCCGTCGTGGTCGCCGCGGTGGGTGGTCTCGTGTTGGCGCTGGCCGTGGTGGCGCTGCACGTGCCCGCCTGGGCGGCGAGCCTGGCCGGAGCGGCCGGAGTCGTCGTGTACATCGAACGCCGGTCGACGTCGATCCTGGTGCAGGGGAACTACGACCCGAGGCCTACGGCCGGCTATCTCTTCGCCGGGTTCGCCGCCGTGGCGGTCCTCGGCGGTCTGTTCGGCACGATCAGGTCGATCCGCCGGCTGGTGGGTCGGTACCGACCGGTGGCCGACCCGGCCCGTCGCCGGGGTGCGCTGGCCGCCGTTGTCGCCGCCGTCGCGATGGTCAGCTCCACGGTGCTGGCCGCGCTCGCCGGTGTCCTGCTCGCTGCCAACGGCCCCGGGGCGGTCACACCGACCTCCGGGCTGGACTGGACCGTACTGGCCATCGGCGTGTCACTGCTCGGCGGCACCAGCGCGTACGGCCGCCGCGGCGGGGTGTTCGGCACGGTGCTGGCTGTCGGCCTGGTCACCGTCTTTCAGGAGTACGCGCCGGAGCGCGACCTGACGGTGAGCCCCTGGACTGTCGGTGGCGTGGCGCTCGGCGTCGGGTTGCTGGTGACCCGTCTGGTCGAGAGGTTCGGGCGGCCCCGGCCGGACAGCGTGGAGAAGCCCGAACCGATCGGTGACGGCACGATCAGCACGGGGTGGAACGTGCCCCAGCCGCAGCCGGCCGACAACTGGCCTCCGACGCTGCCGACACCGCCCGCTCCGGAACCGGCCGACCCGTGGCGTGACCCCCGCTGGGAGACCGGCCCACGGCGCTGGGACGCCGACGACAGGTGAGCCGTGTCCCGTCCGCCGAGCCGTGGCTGATCTCGACCGTTAGGCTCGCCGCATGACCGACACACCTGCCGCCACCCCCGGCGGAACCTCGTTCGAGGAACTCGACGCGCTGTCCACGGAGGAGCTGCGGGAGCGGGCGTTCGCCCGGGCCCGGGAGCGTCGCGACGTGGGGTTCTACTGGTCGGTGCTGCGGCACCTGCCGAACGCGGACGAGGCCACGGTGCTGGACGGCGCGCCGAACTCGATCGGCCCGACCATCGACGAGGCGAACGCCCTGTGGCGGGAGCTGACCGGGCACGGCTACGAGGAGTCGGCGCCGTTGCTGCGGGCCGCCTTCATCGACTACCTGCTGAAGCACTGAGCCGTTCGGGGCAGCCCAGGTCGACCCGGCCGACCGGCACGGGACCTGGGCGGATCACGGGGTTCTTCCGCGCCGGCCCGGTCAGCGGCTACGGGACGGCGGCCGGCACCGGCGCGCTTGCGGCACTGCTGCTGGTGGGCATCTGTGGCAGCCCGGCGTACACCGGGTGGGCCGCCGCGACGCTTACCGACCCGGACTCGGCCGGTGGCTTCTACCTGCGCCTGCTGGCCTGGCCGGCCTGGCGGCTGGACGCGGACGGGCAGGCCGGTGGCCTGTTCGCCGCCGACCTGCGCGCCGTCGCGCTGGTGATCCTCGCGGTGGCACTGCTCTATCTGCTGCCCGCCGCGCAGGTGGCCCGGGTGCCCGGCCCGGTCAGCCAGTTCTTCTCCGGCTGGGCGGCATACGTGCTGGCCGGCGGGCTCGCCGCCGTGCTGGCGGCGCTGCTCGGCCCGGACCCGTCCCTGCTGACGGCGCTGCGGGACGCCAGCAGTGGCGCCGGCTACGGCTTCCTCACCGGCTGGATCATCGGCACCGCGAGCCTCGGCGGGCGCGCCTGACCGGACGCCGTCAGCGGGAACTGCCGCCGCCGGCCGGGCCAGAAGCTCAGCGGACCGGGTCAGCCCGTCGAACGGCCCAGGTCGAGCAGGCGCTGGCGGCTGAGCGCGCCCACCGGGCGGCCGTCGTCGGTCACGACGAGCCGGTCCCGTCCCGACGTGAGCAGCACCGCCAGCGCGTCGTACGCCGTGCCGTCCAGCGCCACGGTGGGCAGATCCGCGGGCGCGTCACCGGGCACCGGCTCCAGGGACTCCCGGTCGAGCGGGGTGACCACCAGCCGGCGGATGCCCCGGTCCGCCCCGACGAACTCGCGGACGAACGGGGTCGCCGGGGCGCCGAGCAGAGCGGCCGGCGTGTCGTACTGCTCAAGATGCCCGCCCTGGGAGAGCACGGCGATCCGGTCACCGAGCCGGACGGCCTCGTCGAGGTCGTGGGTTACCAGCACGATCGTCTTGCGGACCTCGGCCTGGAGGCGGAGGAACTCCTCCTGCAGACGGGCCCGGACGATCGGGTCCACGGCCGAGAACGGCTCGTCCATCAGCAGTACCACCGGGTCGGCGGCGAGCGCGCGGGCCACGCCGACCCGCTGTCGCTGCCCACCCGACAGCTCGTGCGGGTAGCGGCGGCCGAACTGGGCCGGGTCCAGGCCGACCAGGTCGAGCAGCTCGTCGACGCGGGCCCGGGTGCGATCCCGGGACCAGCGGAGCAGGCTCGGGACGGTTGCCACGTTCGCCCGGACCGTCTGGTGTGGAAAGAGGCCGACGTTCTGGATCACGTAGCCGATCCGGCGGCGTAGTCGCACCGGGTCGACGTCTGTGACGTCCTCGTCGCCGAGCATGATCCGCCCGGCCGTCGGCTCGATCAGACGGTTGATCATGCGGAGCACTGTCGACTTGCCGCAGCCGGACGGACCGATCAGCACCACCAACTCGCCGGCCTTGACGTCCAGGCTCAGCTCCCGTACGGCCTCGGTGCCATTCGGGTAGCGCTTCTGGATGCCCTGCAGGGAGATCGACGCCGCGCGAGGGGATTCAGCCACGCCGGCAGCCTCCGGGGTAACGTCCACGTATGTCCTTCCGCCTGAGCTACCGGGCCGACCCGGGTAACCCCTGGTTCTCCTGGCAGTACGTGCGGGACAACTCTGACACGATCCTCGCCGCCGTGCGCGAACACGCCTCCCTCACGGGGCGCGCGGTGCTGATCGCGGTGGTGATCGCCCTGCCGTTGTCCGTGCTCGCGTACTGGGTCCGCCCGCTGGCCGGCCCGATCCTCGGCGTCACGGGTGTGATCTACACCATCCCGTCACTGGCGCTGTTCGCGTTCATCGCGCCGTACCTGGGCACCGGCGCCACCACAGTGCTGGTCGGGTTGGTCCTCTACGCGCTGCTGCTGATCGTCCGCAACGTGGTGGCCGGGCTCAACCAGGTGCCGCCGGAGGTCGGCGAGGCCGCCGAGGGCATGGGCTACGGCCGGTGGCGGCGGCTGTTCCGGATCGACCTGCCGCTGGCCATCCCCGGCATCCTGACCGGGCTGCGACTGGCCACCGTGTCGACTGTCGCGCTGGTCACCGTCGGGGTGCTGGTCGGGCACGGCGGCCTCGGCCAACTGATCTTCGCGGGCTTCCAGAACAACCTCTACAAGGCCGAGATCATGACCGGTACGGTGCTCTGCGTGGCGCTCGCGGTGCTGCTGGACCTGCTCCTGGTCCTCGTCGGCCGGCTGGTCACCCCCTGGTCCGCCCGGGGCGCCCGGTGAGCGCCGCGGCCAATCCCGTGCACCAGGCGGTGCTCTGGCTCAACGACCCACTCAACTGGAGCAACCCGGGCGGCATCCTGGACCGGCTCGGCGAGCACCTGACGATCTCCGCCCTGGCGGTGGCGCTGGGCTGCCTGGTGGCCTGGCCGGTCGGGTTGTGGCTCGGGCACGCCGGCCGGGGCGGTGGCCTGGTGGTGCTGGTGTCCAACGCCACCCTGGCCATCCCCACCCTGGCGCTGCTGACCATCCTGCCGCTGACGTTCCTCGGCTTCGGGCGTACGCCGGTGGTGGTGGCGCTCGCCGTCTTCGCCGTCCCACCGCTGCTGGCGAACGCCTACACAGGCGTACGTCAGGCCGACCCGGAGGCGCGCGACGCGGCCCGCGGGATGGGCCTGTCCGGTGGGCAGTTGCTGCGTCGGGTGGAGTTGCCGCTCGCGGTGCCGTATCTGGCGGCCGGCTTCCGGACCGCCGCCGTGCAGGTCATCGCCACGACCGCGCTGGCCTCGTTCGTCAACGGTGGTGGCCTCGGCGAGATCATCCGTACCGGGTTCGGTCTGAGCATCGCCGCCGGTGGCGGGCAGATCGTGGCCGGTGGTGTGCTGGTGGCCGGGCTGGCGCTGCTGGCCGAGCTGCTTCTCGGGATCGTCGAACGCCTCGTCACCCCCCGTCCCCTGCGACGCGGGCGACAGCGGGCGGACCGTGCCCGGCCCGCCGACGCCACCGGCCGCGCCTGACGCGCCGTCGACAGGTGGTCCGTCCGGGTGAGTGGCCGCCGAAGCGGCGACCAGCGACGGGCCGGTCGGTGACGATGCGGTGACGAAGCCCATCTCAGGTTGTCGGTCGCTCGCGGACCATGTTGGGTGGAAGTTGCGGGCGGCCGACAGTCAGGATCGCCCGTCGGACACGCGGCCGGCCCGGGACGGGCCGCGCCGGGACACGGAAGGCGGGCGGCATACATGCGCGCACGTACACGTCTGGCGATGGGCGCCGTCGGCGCCGTCGCCGGGGCAGCACTCCTCACCGGGTGCGGTGATGCCGGCTCGTCCGGCACCGACGCCCCCCAGACGAGCGCCTCCGGCGCCGGGTGTGCCCCGGTCGCCGGTCAGCAGCTCATCGCCCTGACGGACGACAAGAAGCTCCAGAACTCCGACAACGTCATCCCGGCGGTCAACAGCAAGGCGGCCAACCCGCAGTTGATCGCCGCACTGGACAAGGTCTCCGCGGCGCTCGACACCCCGAAGCTGGTCCAGCTCAACAAGGCCGTCGACGCCGACCGCAAGACCCCCAAGGTGGCCGCCGAGGAGTTCGCCAGCGCCAACAACGTCACCGCGGGCATCGCCAAGGGCCCGGGTGGCGAGATCGTGGTGGGCGCCGGCAACTTCAGCGAGAGCCAGACGCTTGGCGAGCTGTACCGGATCGCGCTCACCGCCGCCGGTTACCAGGTCAAGGTGCAGCAGATCGGCAACCGCGAGCTGTACGAGCCGGCGCTGGAGAAGGGCGAGATCCAGGTCGTCCCGGAGTACGCGTCGACAATGGCCGAGTTCCTCAACACCAAGGCCAACGGCAAGAACGCCCAGCCGGTGTCCTCGCCCGACATCAACACGACGGTGACCAAGCTCAAGGCAGAGGGCGACAAGGTGGGCATCACCTTCGGCAGCCCGGCCGCCGCGCAGGACCAGAACGCGTTCGCGGTCACCAAGGAGTTCGCCGACAAGTACGGCGTGCGGACCCTCTCCGAGTTCGCCGCGAAGTGCTCCGGCAGCGCGACGGTGCTGGGCGGCCCGCCGGAGTGCCAGCAGCGTCCGTTCTGCAAGCCGGGCCTGGAGAAGACGTACGGGCTCTCGGTGGGTTCGTTCTCCTCGCTGGACCAGGGTGGGCCGCTGACCAAGAACGGCCTTCGTGAGGGCAAGATCAGCGTGGGTCTGGTCTTCTCCTCGGACGGTGCCTTCGCCACCAGCTGAGCCGCCTTCGGGTGTGTCGTGGATGCCCCCTCCCCCTCGTGGGGAGGGGGCGTCCGCGCGTCCAGGGACCCGTTCCCTCTCGTAGGGATCGTCGGTAGGCTGCACACCCATGCCAGCCCCGGTCACCCCCGACGCCCGGCGTCAACCGCTGCTACTGACAGTGCTCTTCTGGGGTGGCGTGGCCCTGGCCCCGGTGGCGGCGCTGATCCTCCTGGTCGCTGACGGTAACGGTCCGCTTCGCTTCGCGGCGGTGCTCGCCATCGTGGCGGTGGTCCTCATCGGCCTCTCCATCGCGTTGCGCCCCGACGGTGACGACGCTCGGGCCGACGAGCTGGCCGACGAGATCGAGGAACTGCGCCAGGAGTTGCGCGCCGAGATCGTGGCCGCCGCGCAGCGCGGCAACCAGGCACTCGACCAGGCGCAGCGAGCCCAGGAGGGGATCACCGCGGTCCGTCGACGCCTCGACGCCACCGGCGCGGCCCTCGCCGGGGCCGCCCCGCCGGCCGAGCCGGCGGGTGCCGGCCGTGTGCGGGTGCCGGCCGCCGAGCCGGTGAACGAGACTCCGGCCTCCCGCAGCCGGGTCCCGGCCGCAGGCGACGCTCCGGCCGCCCGGGTCCGGATGCCGGGTCCGGACGAGGTTGCCGGGCGGGCTCGTGGCCTGGGTCCGGACGAGGTTGCCGGACGGGTTCGTGGCCTGGGTCCGGACGAGGTCGCCGGACGGGCTCGTGGCCTGGGTCCGGACGAGGTCGCCGGACGGGCTCGTGGCCTGGGTCCGGACGAGGTTGCCGGGCGGGTTCGGGGCCTGGGTCCGGACGAGGTCGCCGGACGGTGGGGCCGCGACGAGCGTGCCGACGACGAACCGGCGTACCGCCACCGCGCCGCCGCCGACGCGCCTCCCGAGCCAACCGCCGGCGGCATGTACGGCGCCGCTCCCCGGCCCCGTCAGCACGACCGTCCGCGAGACAACGACCGCCCGCGAGACAACGACCGCCCGCGTGAGAACGATCGCCAGGAGCCGGCGCACCGGCCGGTCGGCGTGGTCCGGCACACCGAGACCGTGCACGTCACCACCCGGCACACAGTCGTGGACGGGGGGCCGGCCGAGCCGGGCGGACACTACGGCGGTGGGTACGCCGGCCAGTGGACCCCGCCCGCCCAGGAATGGACCCGGGGTGGCGGCACGGAGGGACGTGCCCGAGCGGCGGACCGCTCGTGGGGCGACCCCGCAAACCCGCGGTCCCCGTACGTCGACGACCGGGGCCGCCCCGACGACGACCGGGCTCGGCCCGCCGACGACCGGTCCTGGGGCGCGCAGCCGGCTGCCCGAGGTGAGGCCGCCCAGAGGGGTGGACGGGACGGTTCGGACCGGAACAGGCCCGCCGAGCAGCCGGGCTGGACGCCTCCCCGCGACGAGCCGGAGTGGACCGGTCAGCGCGACGCGTACGCCCGGGCCGACGAGCCCGCCCGGCGCGGCCGACCGCAGCGCGACGACCGTGGCTGGTCGGAGCGGGCCGAGCCAGACCACGCCGGGGCGCCGCAACCCGGTCCGGCTCTGCGGGCGGACGACACCGGCGAGTACTGGTCGCAGCTACGGGCCGGCGACCGGTGGGCGGCCGTCCGGGACGACGAGAACGGCCGCGAGCTGCACGTCGGGGAGCGCCGGGCCGAGGTGCACGCCGACGCAACGGGCACCGAGTACCGGATGGCGGACCGCTGGGCGTCCGTCCGCCACGAGGACCCACGTCGGCACGAGGACCCACGTCGGCACGAGGACCCACGTCGGCACGAGGACCCACGTCGGCACGAGGACCCACGCCGGCCGGAGGACCGCGAGTCCTATCACCGGTCCGAGCCGGACGGACGGCCGGCGTTGCCGGTCGGCGGAGTGCCCGTGCCGGACCAGTGGCGCCCGCCGCGTCAGCGCGGCCACGAGCCGGAGCCCGCCCCCGAGCGGGCCGGCCGCCGCCGTGTCGAGGAACGGTACGGCTACCCGCCGCAGGACGACGCGCCGCGTGCCGGCGGCGCCCCGGTCACCGACCGCTGGCGCTGACCCGCACAACTGCCCCGGTCACTTGTCGATGTCGCCGACCACGAAGAACATCGAGCCGAGGATGGCGATCAGGTCCGGTACGAGGCAGCCGGGGAGCAGGGTGGCCAGGGCCTGCACGTTGGCGTACGAGGCCGTGCGCAGCTTCAACCGCCAGGGCGTCTTCTCGCCCCGCGACACCAGGTAGTAACCGTTGATGCCCAGCGGGTTCTCCGTCCAGGCGTACGTGTGCCCCTCCGGCGCCTTGAGCACCTTCGGCAGGCGGGTGTTGATCGGCCCGGTCAGCCGGTCCACCCGGTCCAGGCACTGCTCGGCGAGATCCAGCGAGACGTACACCTGGTCGAGCAGCACCTCGAAGCGGGCGTGGCAGTCCCCGGCGGTCTTCGTGACCACCGGCACGTCCAGCTCGTCGTACGCCAGGTAGGGGTCGTCGCGGCGGAGGTCCAGGTCGAGCCCGGAGGCCCGGGCCACCGGGCCGGACGCGCCGAACGCGGCGGCGTCGGCCGGGGACAGCACGCCCACGCCCACCGTGCGGGCCAGGAAGATCTCGTTGCGCCGGATCAGGTGGTCCAGGTCGGGTAGCCGCCGGCGTACCTCGCCGATCGCCGCCCGGGCCCGCCCGGTCCAGCCGTACGGCACCTCCTCCTTCAGCCCGCCCACCCGGTTGAACATGTAGTGGATCCGGCCACCGGAGACCTCCTCCATCACCGCCTGGATGGTTTCCCGTTCCCGGAAGGCGTAGAAGACCGGCGTGATCGCGCCGATCTCCAGCGGGTAGGAGCCGAGGAACATCAGGTGGTTGAGCACCCGGTTCAGCTCGGCGAGGGCCATCCGCAGCCAGGTGGCCCGCTCCGGCACCTCCATGCCCATCAGGCGTTCGACGGCGAGCACCACACCCAGCTCGTTCGAGAACGCCGACAGCCAGTCGTGCCTGTTGGCCAGCACGATGATCTGCCGGTAGTCGCGTACCTCGAAGAGCTTCTCCGCGCCCCGGTGCATGTAGCCGACGATCGGTTCGCAGGCGATGACCCGCTCGCCGTCGAGCACCAGCTTCAGGCGCAGCACGCCGTGCGTCGAGGGGTGCTGCGGGCCGATGTTCAGCACCATGTCGGTGCCGAGCTGCTGATCGCCGGTGCCGGCGACCAGACCGGCCCCGGTGCCGACGGTCAGTTCACGAAGGGCGCCGGCGTCGGTGGTCATGCCCGTCATCGTGCCACGGCCGGCGGGAACGGGATGCCGACCGGTTGGCGCAGCCACAGGTGTCCGCCGAGTCCGGCCGGGTCCGTCAGCTCGGCCACCGCCGACGCGGCGGCCAGCGCCCGCACGTAGCCGGCCGGGTCAACCCCGGCCAGGCTCAGCGGCGGTCGCCGTCCGTCGGCCCCGAGCGTCCGCAGCGCCTCGGCCTGCGAGATCAGGGAGTACGCACACCTGGCGACCGCCGCGCCGGCGGAGGCGACCGAGTCCATTGCGACGTGCGCTGTCACATCATTCGACCCGTCCGGCACCGGAGGCACCTGCCGTCCACCCCGATACCCGGTCAACGTCCCGTCCACCGGCCTGCTGTCCCGCAGGTGCCCGTAGTCGACTGCCACCGCGAGCCCTCGCTCGATCTTCCGCACCGCGTTGGCCCAGGCTTCGTCCCTGGTCCGTCCGATCTCGGCCCGTCTGTGGTTGCCGTGGGAGGTTTCCGGCTGGCCGCTGTGGGGGGTTTCGGGGCAGCCCGGCCGGCTCCGGGCGGTCAGGCTTGATCCCTGCGCCGGCCGGGCTGCCCCGAAACCCGACTCGCTTCCGCTTGTCGTGGCCGTCTCGGTCAACCCCGAGGTCGAGTCGTAGTCGCCGATGAGAGGGCTCGTGGTGCCCGAGTTCGGGTCACCGTCGGCGGTGGCAGGGCTCGTGGTGCTGGGCCACCAGGTGGTCAGCCAGTCGAGGTCGGCAGCGTCGACCGGCTCACCAACAGACTCGACGCCGCTCTCCATGTCGACCAACAGGTATCGCCAGCCGTCCTCGGTCTGCACCGCCACGTCCAGCGGGACGTTGTCCAGCCACTCGGTGGCCAGCAGCACCCCGTTGATCTCACCGGGAATCTCGGACGTCCAGGTGATCTCTTCGGGCAGGTTCGCGGGGCGGGGCGCGTACTCCACTGCTGTGAAGCGCACACGGTCCGCGAGGGACGGTCGGGCCGTGCCGGACGACGGCTCCTCGCCCAACGGACGGACGGAGGCCGTGGGAGTCGGGGTTTCCGGGGAGCCCGCCCGCGCAGGGATCAAGCCTGACCGCCCGGAGCGGGTGGGCTCCCCGGAAACCCCAGCCGCAAGCCCGACGAGAGCCCGCAGCAGCTCCCCCCGCCCCGCCCCCACGTCGACGACATCGAGGCGGGCAGGGTGGCCGAGGGCTGCGTCGACCTGCGTGAGGAGCCGTAGCAGCGCCGTGGCGAAGGCCGGGGAGGCGTGCACGCTGGTCCGGAAGTGGTCGGCCGGCCCGGCGCCGGTGACGAAGAAGCCGCCCGGCCCGTAAAGCGCGTGACCCATCGCGTCCCGCCACCGGATCGACATCAGTTCACTCCGCGTTGGTGCGTCACCGTGCCGACCCTACGGTCCGTGCTGCCGTTCGTGGGTCATGCCTGGAAGTAGTGCCCTTCGTTCAGGTCGGCGATCAGGTTGGGGTGGGCGGGGGTCCAGCCCAGCAGCTCGCGCGTGACGGCGGACGACGTCGGGTTGTCCAGTTGCGCGAACGTCCCGAGGAATCCGAAGTACCCGTTCGCCTCGTCGGGGCTGATGCTGCGTACCGGGATGTCGAGGTTGCGGCCGATGGTCTCGGCGATCTGCCGGAAGGGAACTCCTTCGTCGGCGGCGCCGTGCAGGCGCGTACCGGCCGGGGCCTTTTCGAGGGCCAGTCGGTAGAGCTCGGCCGCGTCGAGCGTGTGCACGGCCGGCCACCGGTTCGTCCCCTCGCCGACGTACGCGGCGTACCCGTGCTGCCGGGCGCTCGCGATGATGGTGGGGATGAAGCCGAAGCGGTCCAGCGAGCTGTGCACCGTGGGCGCGAGCCGGATGACGGAGGAGCGCACGCCGCGGGAGGCGAGCTCGGCCACGAAGTTCTCCGCGTCGATCCGGTAGCCGCCGCCGGGGAAGGTGTCGCCTTCGGTGCCGGGGCGGCCGACGATACCGCCCAGCACGAGCATTGCCGTCCCGCCCGTGCCGACCAGGGGCTTCCCGGAGTCGGCCAGGGCGTCGGCGAGTGCCGTGAGAGCCGCCAGGTCGGCCTGGGCGGCGCCGGCCAGGTCGCCGTTGACCATGAGGTCGTGGCGGAACGCCAGGTGGACCACCCCGTCGGAGGCGGCCGCCTCCTCCCGAAGGACGTCGAGGTCGGACAGGTCGCCGCGGCGTACCTCGGCACCGAGCTTCTCGATCGCGGCGGCGGACGTGTCGGAGCGGGCCAGACCGACGACGTCGTGTCCGGCGGAGAGCAGGTTCGGCACGACCGCGGAGCCGAGGTGGCCGGAGGCGCCGGTGACGAATACGCGCATTGCGGTTCCTTTGTGAGATGGGCATGTCGCCTTGTGACATCACCGTACCTCGCCATGTCGCGTTGTGACATGGCTCGGCCGGAAAGAATGTCGCAACGTGACATCGGATACCATCGCCGCATGGCCCGCTGGCAACCGGACGCGCGCGGCCGCCTTGCGGCGGCCGCCTTCGAGCTGTTCCGCGAGCGCGGCTTCGAACAGACCACCGTCACCGACATCGCGGCCCGTGCGGGCCTCGACAAGCGCACCTTCTACCGGCTCTTCGGCGACAAGCGCGAGGCGCTCTTCAGTGGCGGCGAGCAGCTGGAGGAGGTGCTGGTCGAGGCGGTGACCGAGACGGCCGCCGGGCCGTTCGAGGCGGTCGTCGCCGCCTTCCGCCGGGTGGCGGACGAGATCTTCACCGACCGCCTCGAGCTGGTCCGGATGCGTCAGTCGATCATTGCCAGCAGCGCCGAGTTGCAGGAGCGTGAGCTGCGCAAGATGAGCTCGTTGACGGCTGCGGTCGCCGCCGCCCTGCGTGCCAAGGGCCTCAGCGAGACGACCGCCGCCCTGGCGACCGAGTCCGGCGTCACGGTCTTCCGGGTCGCGTACGCCCGCTGGATCGCACCCGACAGCGATGCCTCGCTCGCCGACCTGATCACCGACGTGGCCACCGAACTACGCGCGATCACCTCGGCCCCGAACTGAGCCTTTCCGCGGTGGTGAACGTTTTCACACCTCCTGTTTCGGCCCCGTGACGCGGGCGCATACTTGCGATCGACCGGTACCCCTTCTCGAGGACTGGATCGTCGTCATGAGCGCACCGCTGCGCCCGCGCCCGGCCGCCCAGTGTGGGCCTGCCGCACCGCGGGACCACGCCGTCACCGGCGCCTCTCCTTCCCGTCTGCTCACCGTCGGCGTCGTCGGCGCTGGTCGGGTCGGTGCCGTCCTGGGCGCCGCGCTCACCGCCGCCGGGCATCGGGTGGTGGCCGTCGCGGGCGACTCCGGGGCCAGCCGCGCCCGTCTCGCCCTGCTGCTGCCCGAGGTGCCGCGCAGCACAGCCGCCTCCGTCGCACGCGTCGCCACCGACCTGCTGCTGATCGCGGTGCCGGACGACGCGCTGGCCGGAGTTGTCGCCGACCTCGCCGGGCAGGGAGCCCTGCACCCGGGTCAGGTCGTCGCGCACACCTCCGGCGCGCACGGTCTCGCCGTGCTGACGCCGGCCGCCGCGGTCGGCGCCCGGCCGCTGGCCCTGCACCCCGCCATGACCTTCACCGGTACGCCTGACGACCTGCCCCGGCTGGCCGGCATCTCGTACGGGGTGACCGCCCCGGCGGACCTGCGCCCGCTGGCCGCCCGGCTGGTCACCGACCTCGGTGGCGTGCCGGAGTGGGTGGCCGAGGCGGACCGCCCGCTCTACCACGCCGCGCTCGCGCACGGCGCGAACCACCTGGTGACCCTGGTGAACGAGGCAACCGACCGGCTGCGGGACGCCGGGGTGGCCCGTCCGGAGAAGGTGCTCGCCCCGCTGCTGCGGGCCGCCCTGGAGAACGCGCTGCGCCTCGGCGACGACGCGCTGACCGGTCCGGTGTCCCGGGGCGACGCGGGCACTGTCGAGCGACACCTGGCCCGGCTGGCCGCCACCGCGCCGGAGTCGGTCCCCGCGTACCTGGCGCTGGCCCGGCGTACCGCCGACCGGGCGATCGCCGCGGGCCGGCTGCGCCCGGTGGACGCGCAGTCGCTGCTCGGTGTGCTCGCCGAGACGAGCCGGGAGGTGGCGGCATGACGCAGGTGGTGCACACGCGCGCCGAGCTGGCCGAGGCCCGTGCGGCGCTGAAGGGCACCGTCGGCGTGGTGATGACCATGGGCGCGCTGCACTCCGGGCACGAGACGCTGCTGCGCGCGGCCCGGGCGCAGGCCGACCACGTGCTGGTGACGATCTTCGTGAACCCGCTGCAGTTCGGGCCGAACGAGGACTTCGACAGGTATCCGCGCACCCTCGACGCCGACCTGGAGGTGTGTCGGCGAGCCGGCGCCGACCTCGTCTTCGCGCCGTCGGTCGCCGACATGTACCCCGACGGCCAGCCCCGGGTACGCCTCGACCCGGGTCCGCTCGGCGGGGAGCTGGAGGGCGCGAGCCGCCCCGGCTTCTTCCACGGCGTGCTCACAGTCGTCCTGAAGTTGCTTCAACTCACCCGTCCTGACCTGGCGTTCTTTGGTGAGAAGGACTACCAGCAGCTCACCCTGGTGCGGCGGATGGCCCGCGACCTGGACGTCCCGGTCGAGGTGATCGGGGTGCCGACCGTCCGGGAGCCGGACGGGTTGGCGCTGTCCAGCCGCAACCGCTATCTCAGCGAGCCCGAGCGGGCGGCGGCGCTGAGCCTGTCCGCCGCGCTGCGGGCCGGGGCACGGGCCGCCGACGGCGGCCTGGACGCGGGGGATGTGCTGTCCGCCGCGCACGCCGCGTTCGGCGCCGGTACGCCCGGCGCTCAGCTCGACTACCTGGTGCTCACCGACCCTGAGCTGGAGCCGGGGCCGGTGTCCGGGCCGGCCCGGCTGGTGATCGCCGCCTGGGTCGGCACCACCCGGTTGATCGACAACGCGGCGATCGACCTCGCGCCTCGTCCCTGACCCGGCCCCACCACCATTCTTTTTCGAAAGGCCAGCCTGATGCTGCGGACCATGCTCAAGTCGAAGATCCACCGAGCCACGGTGACCCAGGCCGACCTGCACTACGTCGGTTCGGTGACTGTGGACGAGGACCTGCTCGACGCCGCCGACCTGATCCCCGGCGAGCAGGTCGCGATCGTGGACATCACCAACGGCGCCCGACTGGAGACGTACGTCATCCCGGGCGAGCGGGGCAGCGGCGTGATCGGCATCAACGGCGCCGCCGCGCACCTCGTGCACCCCGGTGACCTGGTCATCCTCATCTCGTACGGGCAGATGGACGACGCCGAGGCCCGGTCGTACCGGCCACGGGTGGTGCACGTGGACACCGACAACCGGGTCGTCGAGCTGGGGGCGAACCCGGCGGTGGCGGCCCCGGGCACGGCCGGCGATCCGATGCCCAACCCGTTCGCCGTGTCCGGAGTCTGATCCCGCGCGAAGCGATTCCGGTCTGTCACCGGAAGGTCATGTGCGGTTACCCTGGGCACGCTGGCGGAAGCCGGTAGGTGGCTGGGGGAGGCCGCGATGCGCCGTGCCAGAACGACCCTGTTCGCCACTGCCGTCACGGCAGTGTTGCTGACTGGCTGCGCCGGGTCCGGTGGCCTGGACGGTGACCTGACCGACGACTGGGCGGCGCTGCCACCGGCCACGGCGTTCACGCCGGCCGCCGGGGTGTGTCAGGCCGCCGACTTCGCCGAGGTGGTCACGCTGGCCGCGTACCAACCGGTGGACTGCGCCGGCCCGCACCGGGTGGAGACCGTGCACGTGGGGGCGTTTCCGGCCGAGCGGGCCGCCGCCCCGGCCAACGGCTCGGTGGAGCTGCGCGGCGCGTTCCTCGAGTGCGACACCCGGGCCTCCGCGTACGTGGGCGACGACTGGCGGGCCGGGCGACTGCGGCTGTCGGTGGCGCTGCCCTCGGGGCCGGGCTGGGCGGCCGGTTCCCGCTGGTACCGGTGCGACCTGACCGAGCTGACCACTGTCGAGGCGGCGGCCAGGGTGGTGGTCCGGTCGGGCAGCCTGCGGGGCGCGCTGAAGGGGACTTCCGGGCTGCGGTTGGGCTGTCAGCAGACCCGTGCCGGGGCGGGGCGGGGCGTGCAGACGCTGGTCCCGGTGGAGTGCGGCGGTCGGCACGACGCCGAGTTCGTCGGCGTGTGGCGTGCGCCGGATCGGCCGTACCCGGCAAGGGACGCCGACTGGGCCCCGCTCTACACCGGCTGCCGCAGCGTCCTCGGCCGTTACGTGGGTGTGCCGGACGACGACGATCTGCTATTCCGCAGCGGAGTGGTGGTGCGGCCGCCCGGTGCGGGGCGTTGGCGCGTCGGTGACCGGGGGGTCCGCTGCTACCTGTGGCTGAGCGACCGTACGGTGACCGCGTCGTTGAAGGGCGCGGGCCCGGCCGGCCTGCCGGTACGGACGAAATGAGCGCGACCGTCCGGTCGACGTGGCGCGGTCCGCGCCGGACGGCGTAGCCCAAACCACTCGTCCCGCCCCCGCCGCCCCCAGCGAGGATCGTTCGGGTTGACTGGTGGGATGGACCAACCGACCGTGGAACTGCCGGCCCTGCCCAGACTGCTGGCCGCGCCCGAGCCCGGCTGGGTGGAGACCACCGACGTGATCGTGGTGGGGTCCGGAGTGGCGGGGTTGACCGCGGCGCTGCACCTGCGTGAGGCGGGCCTGCACGTCACCGTCGTCACCAAGGTCAACATTGACGACGGCTCGACCCGGTGGGCGCAGGGCGGCATCGCCGCGGTGCTCGACCCGGCGGACACGCCGGCGGCGCACGCCCGGGACACCGAGATCGCCGGGGTGGGACTCTGCGACCCGGCGGCGGTCCGGGTGCTCGTCGAGGAGGGGCCGACCCGGCTGCGGGAGCTGATGCGGATCGGTGCCGAGTTCGACCGCCACCCCGACGGTTCGTTGATGCTGACCCGGGAGGGTGGGCACCGCGCGGACCGGATCGTGCACGCGGGCGGGGACGCGACAGGCGCCGAGGTGCAGCGGGCCCTGCACGCCGCCGTGCAGCGCGACCCGTGGATCCGGCTGGTCGAGCACGCCCTGGTGCTGGACCTGCTGCGGGCACCCGGTGACGGCCCGGACGGGCTCGGACCGGCCTGCGGGATCACCCTGCACGTGCTCGGTGAGGGCAGCGAGGACGGCGTCGGCGCGTTGCTGGCCCGGGCGGTGGTGCTGGCCACCGGCGGGATGGGTCAGATCTTCGCGGCCACCACCAACCCGGCGGTCTCCACCGGCGACGGGGTGGCGCTGGCGATGCGGGCCGGCGCGGCGGTGACCGACGTGGAGTTCGTCCAGTTCCACCCGACCGCCCTGATCACCCCGCCCGGCGCGGGGGTGCCCGGCGCCGGCCACGCGCAGCAGCCCCTGGTCTCCGAGGCGCTGCGCGGCGAGGGCGCGTACCTGGTGGACTCCGACGGCAAGCGGTTCATGGTGGGCCAGCACGAGCTGGCCGAGCTGGCCCCCCGGGACGTGGTGGCCAAGGGCATCCACCGGGTGCTGCTGGCCACCGGCGGGGACCACGTCTTCCTCGACGCGCGGCACCTCGGCGGGGACTTCCTGGCCGGACGGTTCCCCACCATCGTGGCGTCCTGCCTGGCGATCGGCGTGGACCCGGCGACCGACCTGATCCCGGTGGCACCGGCCGCGCACTACGCCTCCGGCGGCGTCCGCACCGACCTGCGCGGCCGCACGTCGATCCCCGGCCTGTACGCGTGCGGCGAAGTGGCCTGCACGGGTGTGCACGGCGCGAACCGGCTGGCCAGCAACTCGCTGCTGGAGGGTCTGGTCTTCTCCCGACGGATCGCCGAGGACATCGCGGCCGGCCTGCCCGAGCAGGTTCAGCCGGCGGACACCGGCGCCTGGCGTGGCGGTGCGGGCTGGGTGCTGCCCGCCGAGGTGACGCCGACCCTGCAACGGGCGATGACCCGGGGGGCCGGCGTGCTCCGGTCCGCGGCGACGCTGGCGGAGACGGCCGGGACGCTCACCGAGCTGGGCGCCGTCCGGGGCCGACCGCGGACCGCCGACTGGGAGGCGACAAACCTGCTCACGGTGGCGTCGACGCTTGTCGGCGCCGCGTACGCGCGGGGGGAGACCCGCGGCTGCCACTGGCGGGAGGACTTCCCGACGGCCGACGAACGGTGGCTGGGCCACCTGGTCGGGTCGATCGGGGCGCAGGGCCGGGTGACGCAACAGTGGGAGGGGACATCGTCATGACGGGGTCGACGGAGACGGCGTTGCGGGCGGCCGGGTTGGATCCGGCGCACGTACGGCAGGTGATCGAGGGCGCGCTGGTCGAGGATCTCGGGCCGGACTTCCTCGACGTCACAAGTGTGGCCACCATTCCGGCGGAGCAGACCGACACCGCCGACCTGGTGGCCCGCGCCGACGGGGTGCTGGCCGGGCTGGCCGTGGCCGCCGCGGTGTTCGAGCTGGTGGGCGAGGTGACCGGCTTCGGTCGTACCGTCGAGGTGTCGCAGCTGGCCCGCGACGGTGAGCGGGTGGCCCGCGGGGACGTGCTGGCGACGGTGACCGGCCCGACCCGGCTGCTGCTGACCGCCGAGCGGACGGCGCTCAACCTGCTCTGCCGGATGTCCGGAGTGGCCACCCACACGCGCGCCTGGGCGGACGCCCTGGCCGGCACGAAGGCGATGGTGCTGGACACCCGCAAGACGACGCCGGGCCTGCGGGCGCTGGAGAAGTACGCGGTGCGGGCCGGCGGGGGCACCAACAAGCGGATGGGCCTCTACGACGTGGCCATGATCAAGGACAACCACAAGCTGGCGGCCGGAGGCATCACGGCTGCCTACCGGCGGGTCCGGGAGGCGTTCCCGGAGGTGCCGGTGCAGGTCGAGGTGACCACTGTCGCCGAGGCGGTGGAGGCGGTCGAGGCCGGGGCGGACTTCCTGCTCTGCGACAACATGACCCCGGAGGTGCTGGCCGAGGCGGTGGCCGCCGTGAGCGACCGGGCGGAGCTGGAGGCGACCGGCGGGCTGACCCTGGAGGTGGCGGGCCGGTACGCGGCCACCGGCGTGGACTTCCTCTCGGTGGGCGCGTTGACCCACTCGTCGCCGATCCTGGACATCGCGCTGGACCTGCGCAGCGAGTAGTTGTCTAGGCTGCGTGCGTGCTGCTCTGCATCGACATCGGAAACACCAACACCGTGCTGGCGACCTTCGACGGCGACAAGCTGGTGCACAACTGGCGGATCAAGACCGATGCCCGTTCGACGGCGGACGAGCTGGGTCTGATGTTCCGGGGTCTGCTCGCGGGGGACAACGTCGAGATCACCGGCGTGGCCGCCTGCTCCACCGTGCCGGCCGCGTTGCGGTCGCTGCGGACGATGCTCGGCCGGTACTACGCCGACCTGCCGAGCGTGATCGTCGAGCCGGGCGTGCGGACCGGGGTGCAGTTGGCGATCGACAACCCGAAGGAGGTGGGCGCCGACCGGGTGGTGAACACGCTTGCCGCGTACACCCTCTACGGCGGGCCGTCGATCGTTGTCGACTTCGGCACCACCACCAACTTCGACGTGATCAGCGGCCGGGGTGAGTTCCTCGGTGGCGCGTTCGCCCCGGGCATCGAGATCTCGTTCGACGCGCTGGCCGCCCGCGCGGCCCAGCTGCGCAAGGTCGAGGCGACCAAGCCCCGCTCGGTGATCGGCAAGAACACCGTGGAGTGCCTCCAGGCCGGCCTGTACTTCGGTTTCGCCGGGCAGGTGGACCGGATCGTCGAGCGGATGACCGAGGAGCTGGGCGAGGTGAAGGCGGTGATCGCCACCGGTGGCCTCGCCTCCCTGGTGATCAACGAGTGCCGCAGCATCACCCACCACGAGCCGATGATCACGCTGATCGGCCTGCGGATGGTCTACGAACGCAACCTCTGACCCGGCGGGTTCAGTGTCGGCGGGAGCGCAGCACCAACGTCCGGTACGGCAGCTCGACGGTCTCCCGGCCGGCCAGGGCGGGGTGCGTGGCCAGCAGTTCGGTCAGTTCCTCCTCGACCCGCCGCCGATCCGCGTCGGAGGCGGTGAGCCAGTAGGAACGGGTGCGGATCATGCCGTGGATCTCGTCCGGGGTGAGGGTCGTGCGGTGCGGGAACTCGCGCGTCTCAATGGCGCCGAACGAGGGGCCGAAGTCGGCGTACTTCACGATGACGGTGTTTCCCGACTTGTCGTCGAGGTGGGCGATCCGGCCCAGTTCCGCCACCCAGTCGACGTTGTCGTCCCGGATGTTCCAGATGGGGGCGAACGTGCCGCCGGGACGCAGCACCCGGGCGATCTCGGCGTGCGCCGGCTCCCGGTCGAACCAGTGGTACGCCGTGCCGACCAGCACCGCGTCCGCCGCCGCGTCGGGCAGCGGCACGGCCTCGGCGCTGCCCGCCAGCGCCGTCGTGCCCGGGGTGCTGTGGGCGAGTTGCGCCCGCATCCCCGGGTCGGGCTCGACGGGTACGACCTGGTGGCCCAGGGCCTGGACGTCACGGGTCAGGATGCCGGTGCCCGCGCCGAGGTCGACGATCCGGGCGTCGTGCAGCCCGTCGAGTGCCCAACGAATGGCGGCCTCGGGATAGCGGGGGCGGAACCGGTCGTAATCGCTCGCTGCGGCACCGAAGGACAGGGCATGAGTGTGATCGACCATGACGGGCAGGTTATCCGGTAACAGCCCCCCGAACGCTTGAGTACGCTCGGGCCTGACCCCCTGTATCTCCCGTGACGAGGAAGCGTGCCGTGAGCGAGCAGAACGCCGTGCCAGTGGACCCCGCCGATGACCTTCCCGAGCAGATGAAGGTCCGCCGGGAGAAGCGGGACCGGATGCTCGCCGAGGGCGTCGAGCCCTACCCGGTGGGCTTCCCCCGCACCACCACCCTGGCCGAGATCCGGACCCGCTACGCGGATCTGCCCACCGACACCGCCACCGGCGACGAGGTCTCGGTCACCGGCCGGGTGATCTTCGTACGCAACACCGGCAAGCTCTGCTTCGCGACCCTTCGGGACGGTGACGGCACCGAGTTGCAGGCCATGCTCTCCCTGGACCGGGTCGGTCCGGAGCGCCTGGAGGCCTGGAAGCGCCTGGTCGACCTGGGCGACCACGTCGGCGTGACCGGTGAGGTGATCACCAGCCGCCGGGGCGAGCTGTCCGTGCTCGCGCAGCGGTGGGAGATGACCGCCAAGGCCCTGCGGCCGCTGCCGGTCGCCCACAAGCCGCTCTCCGAGGAGGCTCGGGTCCGGCAGCGCTACGTCGACCTGATCGTGCGGCCGCAGGCCCGGCAGATGGTCCGCACCCGGGCGACGGCGGTGCGTAGCCTGCGCGACTCACTGCACGGCCAGGGCTTCATCGAGGTGGAAACTCCGATGCTGCAACTCCTGCACGGCGGCGCGGCGGCCCGACCCTTCGTGACCCACAGCAATGCGTTGAGCACCGATCTGTATCTGCGAATCGCTCCGGAACTGTTTCTGAAGCGCGCGGTCGTCGGCGGCGTGGACCGCGTCTTCGAGATCAACCGCAACTTCCGTAATGAGGGTGTCGACTCCTCGCACTCGCCCGAGTTCGCGATGCTGGAGACGTACCAGGCGTACGGCGACTACGACACGATCGGCGAGCTGACCCGTAATCTCGTGCAACAGGCGGCGATCGCGGTCAGCGGTTCGACGGTGGTGACCCACGCCGACGGGCGGGAGTTCGACCTGGGCGGCGAGTGGCGATCGGTGACCCTGTTCGGCGTCCTTTCCGAGGCGCTCGGCGAGGAGGTCACCGTCCGCACCGAACGTTCCCGGCTGGTGGAGTACGCGGACAAGGTGGGATTGGCCGTGGACCCGAAGTGGGGCCCTGGCAAGCTCGCCGAGGAACTGTTCGAGGAACTGGTCGTCCCCGGCCTGCAGGCACCCACCTTCGTGCGGGACTACCCGGAGGAGACCAGCCCGCTCACCCGGGGGCACCGCAGCGAGCCGGGGCTGGCCGAGAAGTGGGACCTCTACGTGCTCGGTTTCGAGCTGGGCACCGGGTACTCCGAGCTGGTCGACCCCGTGGTGCAGCGGGAACGGCTGGTGGCCCAGGCGCAGCTCGCGGCCCGTGGCGACGACGAGGCGATGCGTCTCGACGAGGACTTTCTTCGGGCCATGGAGTACGGAATGCCTCCGGCCGGGGGTATGGGAATGGGAATCGACCGGCTCTTGATGGCCCTGACCGGCCTCGGAATTCGGGAAACGATCCTCTTCCCGTTGGTCCGCCCGGAGTAGTCGTCCGCCAACTCCCCGCGAGTCGTAACGGCATCCTATTGACGGGGCGAGCAGCACGGGGGTTATTGTGCTCTCGTTAGCAGGAGCGCCCTGCTCGAAAGGAATGTGGGACGTGGCCAAGCAGATCATTCACAAGCTGGTCGATGACCTGGACGGTGGGGACGCTGACGAGACCGTCAAGTTCGCGCTCGACGGCGTTCAGTACGAGATCGACCTGTCCGGTGCCAACGCCGCGAAATTGCGTGACGTATTTGCCCCGTACATCGGTGCCGGCACCAAGGTGGGTCGCGGTGGCGTGGTGATCGGTGGGCGGGCTGCCCGCGGTCGCGGTGGCGCCACCGCCGACCGGGAGCAGAACAAGGCGATCCGGGAGTGGGCCAAGAAGTCCGGCAAGGACATCTCGGACCGGGGTCGTATCCCGCAGGAGATCGTCGACGAGTACCACGCCAAGCGCTGACCCCGTTCAGCTGACCGGTGGCAGCCGCCACCGCAGGGCGACACCGACGCCGGCCCGGACCTCCTCCGGGCCGGCGTCGCCGTATCCGCGTCCGGACGGGCTCGATTCCCGGGCCGGTTCAGGCGGGGTTCGCGGGCCGGGGATGTTTTCTGGCCCGGCCGGCGTTGTCCACAGGCAGTGGAGTAACTATCCACAACCTGTGGACAACTTCCCGAAAGGGTCGAGGCGCGGCTTCCCGCACGGGTCGGGGGCGCCGATCGGCCCTCCCGGAGGCGTCGGAGGCCCTTCCCGGCCCCCGTGGAGCCGGCAGAGGGCTTCCGTCGAGTCGGTCGGATTTCGCTCTGCGCGTAGCGCCAGGGGTACCGGAACACCTCCTGAGCGCGGACGGTTGTGCAAAACGACGTGGAACTGACCCAGACCGGAGAGACACGACCTCAGCTGAGTCGGTAAGCGACGATAGAGTAAGGAGGCACGGACGCCCGTCCTGGACGTTCGTGCACCGGCCCCGCCAAGATCTTGACCATCAAGGCGCACGGCACGTGAGGAGCACGAGGGCATGTTCGAGCGGTTCACCGACCGAGCGCGACGGGTTGTCGTCCTGGCCCAAGAAGAGGCCCGGATGCTCAACCACAACTACATCGGTACGGAACACATCCTGCTGGGCCTGATCCACGAAGGTGAAGGCGTCGCGGCAAAGGCCCTGGAGAGCCTCGGCATCTCCCTGGAGGGCGTCCGCCAGCAGGTCGAGGAGATCATCGGCCAGGGCCAGCAGGCGCCGAGCGGGCACATCCCGTTCACGCCGCGGGCCAAGAAGGTGCTGGAGCTGTCGCTGCGCGAGGCGCTGCAGCTCGGCCACAACTACATCGGCACGGAGCACATCCTGCTCGGGCTGATCCGTGAGGGCGAGGGCGTCGCCGCCCAGGTGCTGGTCAAGCTCGGCGCCGACCTCAACCGGGTCCGCCAGCAGGTGATCCAGCTGCTCTCCGGCTACCAGGGCAAGGAGCCCGCCGCCGCGGGCGCCGCGCCGGGTGAGGCCGCGCCGTCGACCAGCCTCGTGCTGGACCAGTTCGGCCGCAACCTGACCCAGGCCGCCCGCGAGGGCAAGCTCGACCCGGTCATCGGGCGCGAGAAGGAAATCGAGCGGGTCATGCAGGTGCTCTCCCGCCGTACCAAGAACAACCCGGTCCTGATCGGTGAGCCCGGTGTCGGTAAGACCGCCGTGGTGGAGGGGCTTTCCCAGAAGATCATCAAGGGCGAGGTGCCCGAGACTCTCAAGGACAAGCAGCTCTACACGCTCGACCTCGGTGCGCTGGTCGCCGGTTCCCGCTACCGCGGTGACTTCGAGGAGCGCCTCAAGAAGGTTCTCAAGGAGATCCGCACCCGCGGCGACATCATCCTGTTCATCGACGAGATCCACACCCTGGTGGGTGCGGGTGCCGCCGAGGGCGCGATCGACGCGGCGAGCATCCTCAAGCCGATGCTGGCCCGTGGTGAGCTGCAGACCATCGGCGCCACCACCTTGGATGAATACCGCAAGCACCTGGAGAAGGACGCCGCTCTCGAGCGCCGGTTCCAGCCGATCCAGGTGGGTGAGCCGTCGCTGGCGCACACCATCGAGATCCTCAAGGGGCTGCGCGACCGGTACGAGGCTCACCACCGCGTGAGCATCACGGACGCGGCCCTGGTGGCTGCCGCGACTCTGGCCGACCGGTACATCTCCGACCGCTTCCTGCCGGACAAGGCGATCGACCTGATCGACGAGGCCGGCGCCCGGATGCGGATCCGTCGGATGACCGCGCCGCCAGACCTGCGTGACTTCGACGAGCGCATCGCCCAGGTGCGTCGCGACAAGGAGTCCGCGATCGACGCGCAGGACTTCGAGCGCGCCGCCCAGCTGCGCGACAAGGAGAAGCAGCTCCTCGGCCAGAAGGCTCAGCGGGAGAAGGAGTGGAAGGCCGGTGACCTGGACGTCGTCAGCGAGGTCGACGACGAGCAGATCGCCGAGGTGCTCGGCAACTGGACGGGCATCCCGGTCTACAAGCTGACCGAGGAGGAGACCTCGCGCCTGCTGCGCATGGAGGACGAGCTGCACAAGCGCGTCATCGGCCAGGAGGACGCGGTCAAGGCGGTCTCGAAGGCGATCCGGCGTACCCGGGCCGGCCTGAAGGACCCGAAGCGCCCGTCGGGCTCGTTCATCTTCGCCGGCCCGTCCGGCGTCGGTAAGACCGAGCTGTCCAAGGCGCTCGCCGAGTTCCTCTTCGGCAGCGAGGACGCCCTCATCCAGCTGGACATGTCCGAGTTCCACGACCGGTACACGGTGTCCCGCCTCGTGGGTGCCCCTCCCGGCTACGTCGGCTACGACGAGGGCGGGCAGCTGACCGAGAAGGTGCGGCGTCGGCCGTTCTCGGTGGTCCTCTTCGACGAGATCGAGAAGGCCCACCCGGACGTGTTCAACACGCTCCTGCAGATCCTGGAGGACGGTCGGCTCACCGACGGTCAGGGCCGGATCGTGGACTTCAAGAACACGGTCATCATCCTGACCACCAACCTGGGCACCCGTGACGTGGCCAAGGCCGTGTCGCTGGGCTTCCAGCAGTCGGAGGACTCCGAGTCCAACTACGACCGGATGAAGCAGAAGGTCAACGACGAGCTCAAGCAGCACTTCCGGCCTGAGTTCCTCAACCGGATCGACGACACCATCGTCTTCCACCAGCTGCGCCAGAACGAGATCCTCTCGATCGTGGACATCATGATCCGGCGGATCGAGACGCAGCTGCACAACAAGGACATGGGTCTCGAGCTGACCGACAACGCGAAGAAGTACCTGTCCAAGAAGGGCTTCGACCCGGTTCTCGGTGCCCGTCCGCTTCGTCGCACGATCCAGCGCGACATCGAGGACAACCTCTCCGAGCGGATCCTCTTCAACGAGCTGACCCCTGGTCAGATCGTCGTGGTGGACTGCGAGGGCGACCCGGAGGACATCGACAAGTCCAAGCTCGTCTTCCGGGGCGCGGACAAGCCGGTCGAGGTTCCGGACGCCGTGCCCGCCGACCTCGGTGGCACCGCCGCCGGCAGCGCGGCAGCGGCCACGGACGAGGTGGCATAACCAGCAGCAAGGGGGCGGGGCCCCGGTGGCGCAAGCCACCGGGGCCCCGCCTTTTTGTGCTACCCCCACAGGTCACAGACATCCGCCGTGCCTGTTTGCGCCCGCCGCCACACAAGATCTGCGCAACATCAGGGAAAGTGCTGCCTCACGGCGTCCGGAGGCAGCACTTTCCCTGATGTTGTGGGCCGAGCACGATCGTGCGGCGAGGCGGCAGGGCGCTGCCCGCGCGGCGGGCGGGGGCAAGGCAAGGCAAGGCAGGTCGGGGCGCGGTGGGTCAGGTGGTCAGGTCGGCTGTCGGGTGGGAGGGGCCGTCGCCGACGAGGCGGAAGCTGTCGGCGCCGGCCGGTTCGACAAGCCCGTCCTGCACCAGGCCGGCCAGGGCTCGGGCACGCTGGACGTCATCGGTCCAGACCTGGTCCAACCGCTGGTGCGGAACCGGCCCGGTCGTCTCCCGGAGCACCCCGAGCAGGAGCCCACGTACCTGCCGGTCGGTGCCCGCGTACCGCTGGGGTCGCCGGGTTGGCCCCGCCGGCGCCTCCTGGCCGGAGGCCCGCCACGCGCAGACCGACTCGACCGGGCAGGCCGTGCAGCGTGGTGACCGGGCTGTGCAGATCACCGCGCCCAGTTCCATGAACGCGGCGCTTGCGAGTGCCGCCGCGGCCGGTTCGACCGGGAGCAGCTCCTCGGTGGCGACCAGGTCGGCGGGTCGGGTGACCGGTCCGGCGTCCGGTTCCCCTGCCACGGCTCGGCAGACCACCCGTCGTACGTTCGTGTCGACCACCGGGTGCCGTTGCCCGTAGGCGAACGCTGCCACCGCACGCGCTGTGTAGGTGCCCACACCGGGCAGGGCCAGCAGTTGCTCCAGCCGGTCCGGCACCTGACCGCCGTGCCGCTCCACGATCGCTACAGCGCACTCCCGCAGCCGTACCGCCCGGCGGGGATAGCCGAGGCGCCCCCACATGCGGATCGCCTCGGCCGGAGTGTCGGCCGCCAGGGCGGCAGGGTCGGGCCAGCGGGCCAGCCAGGCGTGCCAGGCCGGCACCACCCGGACGACAGGGGTCTGCTGGAGCATGACCTCGCTGACCAGGATGGCCCACGGGGTGACCCCGGGTTCCCGCCATGGCAGGTCACGGGCGTGCTGCTGGAACCACCGGCTGACCAGGGTGGCGAAGTCGGGTTGAGTCATGGCGTCGTCGATGATGTCACGCGGTCGGGTCCCGCTGGATGGGCGGCTCGGGCGGGGTGTCGCGGTGACGATGGGCGGATCGGACAGAATGCGCTGATGAACGAGCTCGCGATCACCGTCATCGGTCGGGACCGGCCGGGCATCGTGGCCGATGTCGCCGAGGTGCTGGCCCGACTGGGCGCGAACCTCACCGACAGCACGATGACCCGGCTGCGGGGGCATTTCGCGATGACCCTCATCTGCACCGGGCCGGACGCCGCCGAGGTGGAGGCCGCGCTGGTGCCGCTGGCCGCCGAGGGCCAGCTGCTGGCGACCGTACGCGCGGTCACGCCGGACGGTGTGGTGGCCCCGGCCGGTGAGCCGTACGTGCTGGCGGTGCACGGTTCGGACCGGATGGGCATCGTCGCGGCGATGACCCGGGTGCTTGTGGACGCCGGCGGCAACGTGACCGACCTGAGCACCCGGTTGGCGGGTTCGCTCTATGTGGTGTTGGCCGAGGTGGAGTTGCCGGCGGGGGTCGCCGAGACGGTGACCGGACGGTTGCACCGGACGGCCGCCGACTTGGGGGTCGAGGTCACCCTTCGGCCGGCAGACCCGGACCTGTTGTGAGTGACGGGCGGAGCGGGCCGGACGCCGGCCGGGACGTCGAGGCGTACGCCGGTCTGGGGGACTGGACGCCGGAATCGCTGGGCGTGGCCGGCGAGGTGCGGGGCGTCGTTTCGGCCCCGCATCCGGTGTTGAGCCGGGCCGGGGACGAGGTCGATCCGATGGCCGAGGAGACGGTCCGGCTGGCAGCCGACCTGGTCGCCACGATGCGGGTCTCGCCGGGCTGCGTGGGGTTGGCGGCGCCGCAGGTCGGTGTGGCTGCCCGGGTCTTCGCCGTCGACGTGACAGGGCATCCGAAGGCGGTCACCGTGCACGGCACCTTCGTGCTCTGCAACGCCCGGGTGGTCGAGGCGACCCGCTGGAAGCCGGGTCGGGAGGGGTGCATGTCGGTGCCGGATCTGACCGGCGACGTGAAGCGGGCCAGTCGGTTGGTGGTGGAGGGTGACCTGCCGGGCAGTGGCGCGGCGGTCCGCCTGGTGACGGACGGCTTCGAGGCGCGGGCGTTGCAGCACGAGATCGACCACTGCGCCGGGCTGCTCTTCCTGGATCGGGTGGCCGGCGCGCACGCCGTCTACCAGCGCAAGGTCTACCTCTGAGCGGGCACTCGGAGGTCGGTACGTCCGTCCTCAGTGGAGGCTCACCGCGCTGCTCCGGTGGCGCTCCGGCGCGTCGTGACGGGCTGGTGGGCGCCGCGCGGCTACGGTGGGGGGCATCATGCGTCTGACGGTCGGCCCCCTGCCACCCGCCGTGTACTGGCGGCGTCGCGCCGTCGTACTCGGAGCGGGGCTTCTTTTCCTGATTGTCCTGCTCTACTCGTGCACCGGTTCGGGTCGCTCCGGCGGTCGACCGAATGCGGGGGCGACCCCGACGTCGACTTCGACTTCGACGTCCACGGCGAGTCCCGGCCCGGGTGGTCTTGTGTTGACCCCGGCGACGGGGGCGCCACCGGCGTCCGGGTCAGCCGATCCGAACGCTCCGGACCGGTCGGCCGATCCGAATGCCACGGACCCGAGCCCCGAGACCACAAGCAACAATCCGCCGCCCGGCTCGGCCGCCGGGTCGGGCGACGACGACGGCACCTGCACCGACGCGGAGATCAGCGTGACCTCGGTGGCACGGCCCACGTCGGTGCAGCGCGGCGCGGTGGTCGATCTGCAACTGAAGATCAAGAACACGTCGCAGCGGACGTGCAGCCGCAACGTCGGGGCCGACCTCCAGGAGATCTTCATCAAGGCCGGTGCCGAGAAGGTGTGGTCCTCGGACACCTGCGGCAAGGTCCAGGGTTCGGATGTGCAGTCCTTCACGCCCGGGTTCGAGCGCTCCTACGAGGTGGGCTGGAACGGGCGGGACACCACCCGGTGCGACGGTGCCGGGCTGGCTGCGGGCCCGTTGGCGCCGGCCGGGACGTACCAGGTGTTCGCGCGGGTGGGCACCAAGTACAGCGCAGCCGCGAAGATCACCATCACCGGCTGAACCGGGTCAGACGTACCGCTCCAGGATGGATGCCTCGGCGAGCCGGGACAGGCCCTCGCGGACACCCCGGGCTCGGGCGTCGCCCACGCCCTCCACGGCCTGCAGATCCTCCACGGTGGCGCCCAGCAGCCGCTGGAGGCTGCCGAAGTGCAGCACCAGGCGGTCGACCACTGCCACCGGCAGACGCGGCACCTTGGCCAGCAGCCGGAAGCCACGCGGGCTGACGGCGGCGTCCAGCGCGTCCGATGCGGCCGGGTAGCCGATGGCCTTCGCGACCGACACCAGGTCGATCAACTCGGTGGCGCCGAGCAGATCCAGCTCGACGAGCGCCTCGTCCAGCGTGCGGGACTTGCGGCCGACCGGGAGGTAGTCCCGGATGACAAGCGTGCGGTCGGCGTCGACGCCGGCCATCAACTCGTCGAGCTGAAGAGCGAGCAGCCGACCGTCGGTGCCCAGCTCCACGACGTAGCCGGCGATCTCGTCGGCGATCCGGCGAACCATCTCCAGCCGCTGCACCACGGCCACCGCGTCGCGGACGGTGACCAGATCCTCGATCTCGAGTGCGGAGAGCGTGCCGGAGACCTCGTCCAGCCGGAGCTTGTATCGCTCGAGGGTGGCCAGCGCCTGGTTGGCGCGGGAGAGGATCGCCGCCGAGTCGTCGAGGACGTGTCGCTGACCGTTGACGTAGAGGCTGATGATCCGCATGGACTGGCTGACCGAGATCACCGGGTAACCGGTCTGCCGGGCGACCCGCTCGGCGGTGCGGTGCCGAGTGCCCGACTCCTCCGTCGGGATGGACGGGTCGGGCATGAGGTGCACGGCCGCCCGGACGATGCGGGTGCCGTCGCTGGACAGCACCACAGCGCCGTCCATCTTGCACAGCTCCCGGACCCGGGTCGCGGAGAACTCGACGTCCAGCGGGAAGCCGCCGGTGCAGAGACCCTCGACGACCTTGTCGTAGCCGAGCACGATGAGCGCGCCGGTGCGCCCCCGCAGGATGCGTTCCAACCCGTCCCGCAGCGCGGTGCCGGGTGCCATCAGGGCGAGGTTCGCCCGCAACGGATCGCCGGCGCTCCCGGCAGCGGCGGTCACGCTCACGCTGATCGGGCGGGCTGGCGAGCCCACGGCGCCGGTGCGGGCCTGGGGCGGCGCGCCGGCAGGCTTGGTGGTATCGCGGTCGATCGGCACGGGCACAGTCTACGGACTGCCGTGCGGTGGGTGCTGTCGTGGTTACTGTGATGTGTCACGATGCGGCCCTTCGAACCGTTTCCACTTGCGCCGATGCTGTCCGGTATCGCCGTCCGCGTCGACACGCTGGGTCACTCGGCGGACGCGCGAGCCGCATGATGCAGTGCCGAGCGCACATCAGTGACCTCGGTCACCCGCATCTGCTCGGGCCCGGCGCCGGTGCTGGCCGGGCCGCAACCCGGGGGGACCAGCGCCACCTTGAACCCCAGACGGGCCGCCTCGGCCAGCCGGCGCGGCACCGCCCCGACGCGGCGCACCTCGCCGGTCAGGCCCACCTCGCCGATCGCCACGAGGTGCGGGGCGATCGCCAGGTTGAGCCCGCCGGAGGCGACCGCCAGCGCGACGGCCAGGTCGGCCGCCGGCTCCACCACCCGGATGCCGCCCACGGTGGCCGCGAAGACCTCGCGGTCGTGCAGGGTCAACCGCTCGGTGCGCCGTTGCAGGACCGCGAGCACCATCGCCAGGCGGGCGGAGTCGAGGCCGGAGACCGTACGACGTGGCGAGCCGGCCACCGTCGCGCCGATCAGGGCCTGCACCTCGGTGACGAGGGCTCGCCGCCCCTCCATGGCCACCGTCACACAGGTGCCGGGCACGGGTTCCGAGTAGCGGGTGAGGAACAGCCCGGACGGGTCGGCAAGGCTGCTGATGCCGCCCTCGTGCATCTCGAAGCAGCCGACCTCGTCGGCCGCGCCGAACCGGTTCTTGACGCCGCGTACCAGCCGCAGCGAGGAGTGCTTGTCGCCCTCGAAGTGCAGCACCACGTCGACCAGGTGCTCCAGCACCCGGGGCCCGGCCACCTGGCCGTCCTTGGTGACGTGCCCGACCAGCACCGTCGCGATGCCCCGCTCCTTGGCGACCGAGACCAGCGCGGCGGTGACCGCGCGCACCTGCGTCACCCCGCCCGGCACGCCCTCGGTCCCGGTGGTCGAGATGGTCTGCACCGAGTCGAGCACCAGCAGGCCGGGCTTGACCGCGTCGAGGTGCCCGAGCACCGAGGCCAGGTCGCTCTCGGCCGCCAGATAGAGCTTGTCGTGCAGGGTGCCCATCCGCTCGGCACGCAACCGGACCTGGCTGACCGACTCTTCCCCGCTGACCACGAGGGAGGGGCTGCCGGCGCCCACCGCCCAGTGCTGCGCCACGTCGAGCAGGAGGGTGGACTTGCCCACGCCGGGCTCGCCGGCGAGCAGCACCACGGCCCCGGGCACCAGCCCACCGCCGAGCACCCGGTCGAGCTCGCTCACGCCGGTGGGAACGGCGCGGGCCGGGGCTGCGCTGATGGTGGCGATGGGCCGGGCCGGCTCGGACGGCAGCCGGGAGCTGACCACTCGACCGGCCACCGTCGGGCCGTTGACAGTGCTCTCGACCACCGCGCCCCACTCGCCGCACTCCGGGCAGCGGCCCACCCACTTGGGCGGCTGGTGCCCGCAGGCGTCGCACTCGTACGCCGGACGCGGCTCGCGGGTGGCGGCCCGGCCGCGGGCGGCACCGGCCGTGCCGGCACGCGGAGAGGTCGATCGGGAGGTGGTCACACCAGGACGCTAGCCCCCTCGTGCGACGAAAACACCCCGGCGTGGTGGTTCCCACGCCGGGGCGTTCGTCGATGTCGGGTCGGGTCAGTCGTGGGTGGTGCCGCCCTCGTCGCCCTCGTGGCCGCCCTCACGCTCGATGATCGGCGAGACGGGCGCGGCCGGGGTGAGCGGCACCGCGATCGGCGCCTGACCGGTGACCGTGTTGCCGTTGCCGAAGTCGAAGGTCACGACGACGCTCTGGCCGGAGCGCAGCGCCTCGGTGAGGCCCACCAGCCGCAGCTGGGTGGTGGCCTCCGAGTTGAGCTGGAGGTAGCTCAGCGGGGCCAGCTCGATCCGGGCGGGCTGGCCGGGCGCGGCGGCGCTCGCCGAACCCGACGCCCGCGCCGACTCCGGGGCGGACGGGGTCGCCGAGGACGAACCGGTCTCGGACGGGGTCGCCGACGGGCTGGCCGAGCCGGACTCGGGGGCCGACGGGGTGGCTGAGCCGGACGCGGAGGTCGACGGGGTGGCGGAGGCCGACTCCGAGGCGGACGGCGTCGGGCTCGCCGAGCCGTCCGAGATCACCACGTCGCGGGCGCCCTGGGTGGTGACGGTGACCGTCACGGTGTTCTTCGAGTCGTTGTAGATCACGGCGTTGAGCGGAGCGTCCTGGCCGGCCCGGTAGCCCTCGGTGCCCGGGTAGGTGACCAGCAGGCCACGAACCGAGTAGACGCCGTTGGGGGCCGTGAGGTTGACGCCCTGGACCGACGGCTCCTTCTCGGCCGTCTCGGCGATCTGGCCGGCGCCGCATCCGGACGCGAGCAGGCTGGTAGCAGCCGCCATCCCGGACAGCAGCAGGGCCGCCCGCCGGGATCCCCTGATCGAGCGCGTCACGTCGGTCCTCCTCGTTACGATCCCCACCCGGCCGCACGCCGGGCACGGTGGCCATACCCGCGCAGACCGCGCTCCAGGGTAGTTGGAGCTGATCGAGGCCCGCACGCGGACCCGGCAATGCCACCTCTCCGGGTGCCCCTCACACCACCCGACCGCTCGCGACCAGCAGAACGACGTCGATCAGGGCCACCAGCATCACCGCCCGGAAGGCGGACACCGGCCGCCGGCCCGCCCGGGCCGCCGAGCGCCCGGCGTACCAGCTCAGTGGCGGCACGACGGCGGCCGTGCCGACGGCCGCCAGCCCGAGGGCCGACGGGGGCCCGGGCGGTCCGAGGACCAGGACGGCGGTCGCGGCGAGAAGCAGTCCGGCCGCCGCCGCCCGGCTGCCCGCCGCACCGAGGCGGTGCGGCAGCCCCCGCACCCCCGTGCGGGCGTCGTCGGCCAGGTCGGGCAGCACGTTCGCGAAGTGCGCGCCGGCGCCCAGGCAGGCCGCCGCCGCCGGCAGCCAGGCCGGCGGGGTCGGCTCGCCGGGGAGCGCCAGCACCACGAAGGCGGGCAGCGCGCCGAACGACACCGCGTAGGGCAGCACCGAGAAGACGGTGGCCTTGAGCGGCCAGTCGTAGAGCAGCGCGGAGACCAGGGCGATCGTGAGCCAGAGCGCCGCCACGGGGTTCGTGGTCAGCGCCAGCAGCGGGCAGGCCAGCGCGGCCACCGCCGCGGCCCAGGCCGTGACGCGCCGGCCCACCGCGCCGGCGGCGACCGGTTTGTCGGTACGCCCCACAGTGGCGTCCCGCTCGGCGTCCAACGCGTCGTTGGTCCAGCCGACGGCGAGCTGGCTGGCGAGTACGGCGAGCACCACCGAGACAATTCCCGACGGTTGGTGCCCCACTCCCCAGGCCAGCAGACCGGACACCGTGGTCACTGCGGCGGCCGGTTCCGGATGGCTCGCTCTGACCAGCCCTAACACCCTCGACGACATAAGGGAAGTCTGGTCGTTACCGAGCAGTCGTGCCACGCTCGGTGCCATGCGAGACGTGGCTGCGGCCGCGGCGTCCACCGGTCCCCGGGTGCTGCCGCGCAACGACCCGCGCCAGTACGACGACCTGGCCGGTGAGTGGTGGCGGCCCGATGGCGCGTTCGCGATGCTGCACTGGCTGGCCGCGGCCCGTGCGGCGCTCGTGCCACCGGCGACGCGTCCGGGTGCGGTCCTGGTCGACCTGGGCTGCGGCGCCGGGCTGCTCGCGCCGCATCTCGCCGGTAGGGGATACCGGCATGTCGGTGTCGACCTGACCCGCTCGGCGCTGGTCCAGGCCGCCCGGCACGGGGTGCGCGTGGTCCAGGGTGATGTCACAGCGGTGCCGCTGCCGGACGGCTGTGCCGACGTGGTCTCCGCCGGTGAGCTGCTGGAACATGTGCCCGACTGGCGGCGCGCGGTGGCCGAGGCGTGCCGGCTGCTACGCCCGGGTGGCCTCCTGGTGCTGGACACCCTGAACGACACGGCGCTGGCCCGGCTGGTCGCGGTGCGGATCGCCGAGCGGCTGCCGACGGTGCCACGGGGCATCCACGATCCACGGTTGTTCGTGGACGCCCGTGCCCTCGTGGCGGAGTGTGCCCGGCACGGTGTCGAGCTGCGCCTGCGCGGCATCCGACCGCAGGTCGGTGGCCTGGTCGCCTGGCTGGTGCGGCGGGCTCGCGCGGCGCGGGCGCCGGGCGCGACGTCCACAGGGCCTGCTCCGCGCATCGTGCCGACCCGGTCCACCGCCGTGCTCTACCAGGGCCAGGGGGTCCGCAGAGGATAGTCCGCTCGTGGCGGGGTATGGGGACGCCGAGAAGGGAGCGATATGACGGTGCACGCGCTTGAGGCGGCCCGCCGGTTGGCGCCGCGATTCGCCGCGCGGGCGGCGGAGCACGACCGGGACGGCTCCTTTCCGGTCGACGACTTCCGTGACCTGCGGGAGGCGGGCCTGTTCGGGTTGATGGTGCCCCGCGCGCTGGGCGGCCTGGGTGCCAGCTTCGCCGAGTACGCCGCGGTGGCCACCGAACTTGCCCGGGGCAACGGCGCGACGGCGCTGGTGTTCAACATGCACGCCTCGGTGACCGGTGCGCTCGGCGCGGTCACCGAGGAGTTGGCCGAGGCACTGGGCGTACCGGACGAGGCGCTGGCCGCCCGGGACCGGCTGCTCACCGCCGCCGCCCAGGGCTCCTGGTACGCGGTCGCGATGAGCGAGCGCGGCGCCGGCGCCCGACTCTCCCAGCTGAACACGGTCTACGAGCCCACCGACGGTGGGTGGCACCTCAAGGGCAGCAAGACCTTCTGCTCCGGGGCGGGGCACGCCGACGGTTACCTGGTGGCCGCGCGCAGCTCCGCCGACCAGTCGGTGGTGTCGCAGTTCCTGGTGCCGGCCGGTGCCGGGCTGACCGTCGAGCCGACCTGGGACGCCCTCGGCATGCGTGCCACCTCGTCGCACGACCTGCACCTGGACGTCACGGTGCCGGCCGATCGGCTGCTCGGTGGCGTGGAGGGGCTGGCGCTGGTGGTCGCCCAGCTGATGCCGCACTGGTTGGTGGCCAGTTACGCGGCCGTCTACGTGGGGGTGGCCCGGGCGGCGATCGACGCGGCGGCCGAGCATCTCAACGCCCGTAACCTCGCCGGCCTGCCGGCGGTGCGGGCCCGGCTGGGTCGGGCGGACGCGGCGACGGCGGCGGCCCAACTGGTGGTGGCCGAGGCCGCCCGTCGGGTGGACGACGCCCCGGGCGACGCGGAGACCAACCGCTGGGTGTGGCGGGCGAAGCTGCTCGCGGGCACCACGGCAGCCGAGGTGGCGGCTTCGGTGCTGGAGGCGGCCGGCACGTCGGCGACCCGGCGCGGTCATCCGCTGGAGCGGCTCTACCGGGACGCCCGCTGCGGCTCACTGCACCCGGCCACCTCGGACGTCTGCGCCGACTGGCTGGGCATCGCCGCGCTGGGCGGAGACCCGGACCGCGACGGATCGGCACCGCGTTGGTGAGCCGGCGCCGCGGGACACGTACGGAGGAGAGGCCGGCCGGGGAGGCCGGTGGGACGACCAGGGGGAGGACAGCGTTTGACGAGAGGTGGGGATCGTGTCCGTACCAGTGATCGCGGGGCTCGGGACGGCGCAGCCGCCGTCCGCTTCGCAGGACGAGTTGTGGGAGGGCTTCTTCTCCCGGCACTTCTCCGGCACCACCCGGTCGTTGGCCCAACGCATCTTCGCGAATTCGGGGGTGACCCGACGTCAGGCCGCGGTCAACCCGTTGCTGGAGGACGTCTCGGACTGGCCGACCGAGCGCCGGATGCGGCGCTACCAGGTGGAGGCGTTGCCGCTGGGTAAGGAGGCGGTGGGGCGTGCGCTGACGGCGGCCGGGCTGGACGCCGGCGACGTGGGTCTGTTCATCGTCTGCTCCTGCACCGGGTACGCCACCCCGGGGCTGGACATCCTGCTCGCCCGTGACCTGGGCATGGCGCCGGACACCCAGCGGATGTTCGTCGGCCACATGGGCTGCTACGCGGCGCTTCCAGGGCTGGGCGCCGCGAGTGACTTCGTCACCGCCAGGGGTCGTCCGGCGCTGCTGCTGTGCGCGGAGCTGACCAGCCTGCACATCCAGCCGTCCACCGCACGGGTGGACACCCAGCAGATCGTGTCGCACGCGCTCTTCTCGGACGCCGCGGTCGCCGCCGTGGTGGTGCCGGGCGGCCGGGGGTACGCGCTGCGCGAGGTCACGTCGGTCACCGACACCTCGACCGCCGACCACATGACCTGGGACGTCACCGACGCGGGATTCCGGATGGGGTTGTCGCCGAAGGTGCCGCAGGTCCTCTCCCGGCACGTTCGCGCCCTGGTGGACGGCCTGTTGGCCCGGCACGACGGCGTCAGCTCCGACGTGGACGGCTGGGCGGTGCATCCCGGGGGGCCGCGCATCCTCAACGTGGTCGAGCGGGAGTTGGCCCTGCCGCCGGAGGCGTTGGCCGCGTCCCGGGCGACGCTCGACGAGCACGGCAACTGCTCCTCGCCGACTGTCCTGTTGATCCTGGACCGGTTGATGCGTTCGACGCCGTCGCCCCGACGGGTCCTGATGCTGGCGTTCGGCCCGGGCCTCACCCTGTACGCCGCTCTGCTCGATCGACAGGACTGAGCGTCCGACCGGTACGCTCAGCACATGGATGCGGCGGACGACCGGCTGCGGTCGGCGGTGCTGGCCGGGGTGGCAGTGGCCGCCCTGGCGGTGGGCGGCTGGTGGTGGCGGGCCGCCGCTCCGGAGACGACGGCCGGTTCGGCCCGTCCGGCGGCCACGCCGAGCATCGGGCCGTCGGTCAGCACCGCCCTGGAGCGACTCGTGGCCTCGGGGGTGCCCGAGGGGCGGGTGACGTTTCGGGTGGATCCTCAGACCGGCGAGGCCGTCGAGGTCGAGCGCCGCCCGGCGATCGACCCGCAGTCGTCGCGCACCCTCGGCTCCGAGGAGGCCCCGGGCGATCTTGCCGTGTTCCTGTCGACGATCTGGCGGGAGCAGCGGGAACTCGCCCCGGGCGAGGATGTGACCAGGCAGGCCAACAACGACGGCACCCACTATGTGCTGCAGTACCGGTGCACCCGGCCCGGCACGCTGGCCGTGGCCGGCGCCGGGGCCGAGATCGCCGGTCCGGCGCGCATCGACTGCGACGGTGCGGTGGCCACCGCCGACGTGCTGCCCGGCAGCGGGCCGTTCCGGGTCTCCCTGTCGGCCGTGGGCGACCAACCCATCGACGTCGAGGCGCAACTCGTCGCCATTCCCTGAGCGGGGGGCCGGTCAGGCGGCGAGGGCGGCCAGGTCCTGCCGGTACGCCTCGACCGGCCCCACCTCGGGCAGCACCCGGGTCACGACGCCCGAGCGGTCGACAAGCAGTGCGGTGAGTGTGCCGGGGCGGGCCGGTTGACCCAGGAACGAGCGCAGCCCGCCGGCGGGGTCGGCAAGTGCCCGCACGCCGTTCGCTGGCGGCGGGCTCTCGACCGTCCGTCCGCCGGCCACGGTGATCACGGCGACGCCGGCCGGTGCGGCCGCGGCCGCCTCGACGACGCGTTCCGGGCAGGGGCAGCCGTCCACCAGAATGATCATGGCGGGCAGCAGGCCGCGCAGCGGCACCGGCGCCTGGGAGGCGTCGACCAGGTCGAGCGCGGGCAGCGGCCGGCCGGTGAGCGCGACGGGTGGCGTGGCGGGTGCCGGGGTGGGGCGGTCGGTGCCCCGGCCGGCGCGGGGCCAGGTCACGGCGAGCAGGCCGGCCAGGGTGGTGAGCAGCGCCACCAGCAGGACCACCAACGGCAGGGTGAGGGCCTGGTGCCCGGTGTGGCGGCCGGCCGCCCGGCGCAGCTCGCGGCGCACCTGCGCGGCCTCGCCGGCCAGGGCCGAGGCATCGTCGGGAACGACGACGCGACCCCACTCGGGTGGCAGGTCGGGCAGGCCCTCGGGCGGCCCGTGGCCCTCTGCGTCCGGCTTGCCCATCGGACCCCCAGGAAGCGTCTCGAGAGCGGCGTGTGACTCGGCCTCCAGCGTCCCGCACCGGGGGCACCTCCCGCTACACCTGGGCGCACTTCCGCCGGGCGGGATACCATGGGAGTAGCGCATAGCCCTTGATCTCGACGTTCTGTTCACCCGTATCGGGAAGTCATCCGTGCGTTACAGAGCGTGTTCGAACCATCGGTTTGACCGCCTGTCAAGCTGAAGAAAGACCTCTCACAGGGCCCCTGAGCTGCGCCAATGGTCAGGACATCGGTGAGACATCGTTGCCTGACCGTGTTACCCTAGACACAGCGAAAGGGGTTTCGAACCTATGGTTTTCAGTGTCGGCGAGACCGTTGTTTACCCCCACCACGGGGCCGCACTCATCGAGGCAATCGAGACTCGGGTCATCAAGGGCGAGCCTAAGCAATATCTCGTCCTGAGGGTCGCGCAGGGTGACCTGACGGTCCGGGTGCCGGCCGAGAATGCCGAGATCGTGGGCGTCCGTGAGGTGGTCGGCGAAGAGGGCCTCGGTAAGGTCTTCGACGTTCTCCGGGCTCCGCACACCGAGGAGCCGACCAACTGGTCGCGGCGTTACAAGGCAAACCTGGAAAAGCTGGCCTCCGGCAATCCGCTGAAGGTCGCCGAGGTCGTCCGCGACCTGTGGCGCCGGGAGCGGGAGCGGGGCCTCTCCGCAGGCGAGAAGCGGATGCTGGCCAAGGCCCGTGACATTCTCGTCGGCGAGGTCGCGCTGGCTGAGAAGAGCACCAAGGACGAGGCGGAGACGCTGCTCGACAAGGTCCTCACCGAGGCCTAGTCCGCACAGCATCGTCGTACCCACTTCGTAGTGAAGAAACCACCGAGGACCGCGACGTGACCGCGCAGCTCAATCCGCGCGGTGACGTCGCGGTCCTCGTGCCTGCGGCGGGTGCTGGCGTACGGCTCGGTCCCGGCCGCCCGAAGGCGCTGCGCCTGCTCGCGGGCGAGCCGCTGCTGGTGCACGCCGTGCGCCGGCTCGCCGCCGCCGCGTCGGTGCACACGATCGTGGTGGCCGCACCCGCGGCCGAGGTGGCCGGCGTACGTGAGCTGTTGGCCCCGGTGGCGCCGGTCATCGTGGTGCCCGGTGGCGCCGAGCGGCAGGCGTCGGTCGCTGCCGCGCTGGCAGCGGTGCCGGCAGGCCCGTCGATCATCCTGGTACACGACGCCGCCCGCGCGTTGACCCCACCCGAGCTCGTCGAATCGGTCGCTGCCGCGGTCCGGCGCGGCCGAGCCGCGGTGATCCCCGTCCTGCCGGTCGTCGATACGATCAAAGAGGTCGACGTCGACGAGGTGGTGCTGGGCACCGTCGACCGGGCCGCACTGCGGGCGGTGCAGACCCCGCAGGGCTTCCGCCGGTCCGTTCTGACCGCCGCGCACGCCGCGGCCGGCGACCCGCTCACCGACGACGCCGGCCTGGTCGAGAAGCAGGGCGTCGCGGTGAGTTGCGTGCCCGGCTCGGAGTACGCCCTGAAGATCACCCGTCCGTTCGACCTGGCGCTGGCGGAGCACCTGCTCGCCGCCGGCGGCTGACGCGTAACCTCTGCTCATGATCGTTCCTCGGGTGGCCATCGGCACCGACGTGCACGCGTTCGAGCCGGGCCGGCCCTGCTGGGTGGCGGGCCTGCTCTGGCCCGACCAGGACGGTCTCGCCGGGCACTCGGACGCCGACGTCGCCGCCCATGCCGCCTGCAACGCGCTGCTCTCCGCCGCCGGTCTCGGTGACCTCGGCGCCGCGTTCGGCGTGGGCCAGCCGGAGTGGGCCGGGGCGTCCGGCGTGGCCCTGCTGACCGAGACGGCCCGCCGGGTGCGGGCCGCCGGCATGGAGATCGGCAACGTGTCCGTGCAGATCGTCGGCAACCGCCCCAAGATCGGCCGCCGTCGGGACGAGGCCCAACAGGTGCTCTCCGGCGCCGTCGGCGCCCCGGTCACCGTCTCCGCCGCGACCACCGACGGGCTCGGTTTCACCGGCCGTGAGGAAGGTCTGGCGGGCATCGCGGTCGCCCTGGTGTACGACGCGCCGTCCGCCTAGGCTCGCCGCGATGTCCACCGAACCCGCCCCCGACCGGTTCGCCGGCGACGGCTATCTCGAACGGGCCCAGCTCCTCGCCGAGCTGGGACGCCACGACGAGGCGGCCGGCGAGCTGACCGAGGGGCTCGCACTGAAGCCCGCGGATTCGCAAGCCCTCACCATGCTGGCCCGGGTGCATCTCGCCGCGGACCGGCCGGTCGATGCGCTCGCCGCGGCCGACGCGGCAGTGGCGGCCACGCCGGAGACCCTGCCGGCGCTCGTCGTCCGGGCGATGGCGCTTGTCGACCTGGGGCGCTACGCCGACGCGGCGACCACCGCCGATCGGCTCCTGGCGCTCGGGCCGACCGACGCGTACGCCCAGCGCAGCGCGGCGGCGATCCTGGCCGACTCGCGCAACGGGCAGCCGGCGCTGAACGCGGCCTGGCGTGGGGTGGAGCTGGCCCCGCAGGAGCCGCAGGCGCACCTGGTGCTCAGCCTGGTCGCGGCCCGGTTGGGGCTGTTCGACCTGGCCGAGCGGGCCTACCGGGAGGCCCTGCGGCTCGATCCGCGCCTCAGCGACGCCGGGCACGACGTGGGCGTCCTGCGCCTGGAGCAGCGCCGCTGGGCGGAGGCGTTGGAGCAGGTGGCGGAGACGGTGACGCTCGGGCCGAGCCGGATCGACTCCCCGCGAACCCTCGCGTACGGGCTGTACCGCCTGGTGCTCTACGGCGCGGGCTGGTCGCTGGTCGCCGCTGTGGTGGTGGCGTTCGCGGCCTCGACGAGCGACGGGTTCTCCCGCGTCCTGGCGGTGCTCGCAGCCGTCACCGGCGGCGTCGTGGTCTGGCAGCTCGCGGCTCGGCTGCCGGGGCTCACCCGGACCGTCCTGCCCGCCATGCTGCGCGTGGACCGCACGATGGCCCTGGCGATCTACGCGGTGGCCGCCGCGCCGCTGCTGCTGCTGGTGTACGCGGTGGTCGGCTCCCCGTGGCCGCTGGTGCTGGCGATCGTCGCCACCGCGATAGCCGAGTTCGCCATCTTCACCAGAACAACCTTCCGCTAACCCCCACCAGGGCAACCCAACTCAAGGCAAAACCCCAACAGCTCAACAAGCGTCTGTCAGCTAGCCCACGTCAGGGTTTTCGCCGGAGCCCGCCCGCGTCGGGATCAAGCCTGACCGCCCAGAGCGGGCGGGCTCCGGCGAAAACCCCCACAAAGCGACTAGGAACGACGCGCCCAAGTCCAGGCGTAACCCTCGTCCTCGCAGGCGCGCGCCGCGTCGCACAGGTCGAGGGGACGGAAGGTGTCCACCATGACCGCCAGCTCGTCGAAGTAGTCCGCGCCGATGGAACGCTCGGCGGCGCCCGGCTGCGGCCCGTGGGTGAAGCCGGACGGGTGCAGCGAGATCGAGCCCTGCTCGATGCCGGAGCCGCGCCGGGCCTCGTAGTTGCCGCCGGTGTAGAAGAGCATCTCGTCGGAGTCCACGTTGTGGTGGTTGTACGGAACCGGGATCGACTGCGGGTGGTAGTCGACCTTGCGGGGCACGAACGAGCAGATGACGAAGTTGGGGCCCTGGAAGGTCTGGTGCACGGGCGGGGGCTGGTGGATGCGACCGGTGATCGGCTCGAAGTCGTGGATGGAGAACGCCCACGGGTACAGGTGCCCGTCCCAGCCGACCACGTCGAACGGGTGGTTGGCGTACACGTAGCGGGTCCAACCACGGCGGTGGCGGACCAGCACCTCGACCTCCTCGCCGTCGACGAGCAGCGGCGCGTCCGGGCCGCGGACGTCGCGCTCGCAGTACGGCGAGTGCTCCAGGAACTGGCCGCGGACGGAGAGGTAGCGCTTGGGTGGGCCGATGTGCCCGGCCGCCTCGACGGTGAGCAGCCGGACGGGCTGGTCGCCGGTGGGCACCAGCCGGTGGATGGTCGAGGTGGGGATGACGACGTAGTCGCCGGCTACCGCTTCCAGGGCCCCGAAGGGGGACTCGACCCGCAGGGTGCCCGCCTCGACGTAGAGGCAGTGGTCGCCGGTGGCGTCGCGGAACAGCGGCGAGGGTCGGTCGGCGAGCACGTACCCGATGCGGACGTCGTCGTTGGCGAGCAGGTACTGGCGGCCGAGGATCGGGTCGGCGCCGCCCGCGTCGAGCTTGTGGGTGCGCAGGTGACGCGGCTTGAGCGGCAGGTTCGGCGTACGGGTGAACGTGGGCGGGCTGAACTCGTCGGCGGCCAGGATCGCGGTGGGCGCGTACCGGTGGTAGAGCAGGGACGAGTCGGAGGAGAAGCCCTCCTGACCCATCAGCTCCTCGGCGTAGAGGCTGCCGTCGGGCTGGCGGAACTGGGTGTGGCGCTTGCGCGGCACCTCGCCGACGCTGCGGTAGTACGGCATCTCGCCTCCCGATATATCCCGCGCACCGGCCGAAGGCGTCCGATAATCGGACGCTGTTGTCCGTTCCTCGTAGCGTCCCGTACATTCTTGTTCCGTGTCAACGCAGGTGCCCGCGCTCCTCGACGGCCTGGTGGACGACGCCGCCGTCTTCCCACCGGGCAGCGCCGCGCTGCCCGACGCCCTTGCCGCCCACCGCCGGCACCGCACCTCCTGGTACGCCGACCTCGTCGGCCCGCTGCTCGTCCCCGCCTCGACCGTCGCGGCCGGTGAGCTGAGCGGTCTCGTCGACCCGGCCGAGGGCCTGGTGGTCGGGCTGATCGGCGACACCGGGATCGCTCGGCTGTCCTTCGCGCTGTCGTTCCTCGCGCCGGACGGCGTGACCGCACGGCAGGTCGAGGTGGCGGTCGCCAAGCGCGGCGAGGATCCGCTGCCCGGCATCGCCGAGCTGCTGCGGCTGACCGACGCCATGCCGGGCGTCGAAGCCGTGTACGCCGAGCTTCCGCTGACCTTCGGGCTGCTCGGCGCGCTGGACGCGCTCGCCGCCGCCCGCGCCGACGGCGTGCCGATCGCCGCCAAGTTCCGCACCGGCGGGCTGGCCGCCGAGCTGTTCCCCACCCCCGCCGAGCTGGCCGCCGTCCTCTGCGCCTGCCGTGACCGCGACCTACCGTTCAAGCTCACCGCCGGGCTGCACCAGGCCGTGCGCCACCTCGACCCGGAGACCGGGTTCACCCACCACGGCTACGCCAACGTGCTGGCCGCGACGCTCGCCGCCGCCGACGGGGACAGCGTGCGGGTGGTCGCCGAGCTGCTGACCGCGCTCGACCCGCGCCCGCTGCTCGAACGCGCCAACGAACGGCTGGACGCGCCGCGCCCACTCTGGGTCGGCTTCGGCTCGTGCAGCATCCTGGAACCACTTACCGATCTGATCCGGCTGGGGCTGGTGAACGGGGGGCACGACGCATGACCTGGGTGAGCGGCGTTGACGGTTCGCCGTACGGGGTGACGAACCTGCCGTACGGAGTGTTCTCCTCGGGCGGGGACCGGCCACGGATCGGCGTACGGATCGGGTCGTGGGTGTTCGACCTGGCGGGTGCGGAGACCGCCGAGCTGGTGCTCGCCGCCGGCGCGCTGTGCCGACCCACCCTCAACGACTTCATGGCGCTGGGCCGCCCACAGTGGACCGCGGTGCGTCAGCGGATCGTCGAGCTGTTGACCGACGTGACGCACCGTCCGGCGGTGGAGCCGCTGCTGGTGCCCCTGGCCGACGTGGAGTTGCTGCTCCCGTTCGAGGTGGCCGACTACGTCGACTTCTACTCCTCCGAGCACCACGCGTCGAACGTCGGGCAGATCTTCCGCCCCGGTCAGCCGCCGCTGCTGCCCAACTGGAAGCACCTGCCGATCGGCTACCACGGCAGGGCCGGCACTGTCGTCGTCTCCGGCACACCGGTGATCCGGCCCACCGGCCAGCGGGCGTCCGCCGAGGGCCCGGTCACCGGCCCGTCGGTACGCCTCGACATCGAGGCCGAGGTCGGGTTCGTGGTCGGTGTGCCCAGCGAGCTGGGCACCCGGGTGTCCGTCGACGACTTCGCCGACCATGTCTTCGGGGTGGTGCTGGTGAACGACTGGTCGGCCCGCGACATCCAGGCGTGGGAGTACCAGCCGCTCGGCCCGTTCCTCGGCAAGTCCTTCGCCACCTCGGTCTCGGCCTGGGTGACGCCGCTGGACGCGCTGGCCGACGCCTTCGTGCCGGCTCCGGACCAGGACCCGCCGGTCGTCGACTACCTGCGCGACGTGCCGCACCTGGGGCTGGACCTGCGGCTCGCGGTCGAGTGGAACGGCGAGCGGGTCAGCGAACCGCCGTTCGCCGGCATGTACTGGACCCCGGCTCAGCAGTTGGCGCACCTCACCGTCAACGGCGCGTCCCTGCGCACCGGCGACCTGTACGCCTCGGGCACCGTCTCCGGCCCGGACCGTTCCCAGGTCGGCTCGTTCCTGGAGCTGACGTGGGGCGGGGCCGAGCCCGCGAAGGTCGGCACCGAGAGCCGTACCTTCCTCGCCGACGGCGACACCGTTACCCTCACCGCCACCGCGCCCGGCCCGGACGGCACCACCATCGCCCTCGGCGAGGTCACCGGAACGGTCCGGCCGGCCCGCTGAGCCGGCTGGCCGGAGCGCGCGCCTCCGCTCACGTTTGAGCGCCTCCATCTCATCGATGAGACTCGCGCTCGCACCGTCTGTGCGATCACCGAGCCTGGTTACCCCGTTGGTCATCCGGACCACGTCGCCCCGCCATCCGTACGGCCGGATCTCGCCCGGCTGCGGGTGGTGGGGGGCATCCCGACGCACACGGAGGTAACGACGATGCACGATCTCACCGGAGCGCTCTGGCGCACCAGCAGTCGCTCGAACGACCAGGGACTCTGCGTGGAGGTGGCGGACAACCTGGTCGACGTCCTCGGTCTGGTCGCCCTCCGCGACTCCAAGGACCAGGCCGGCCCCACGCTGGCTGTCAGCCCTCCGGGGTGGACGGCGTTCATCGGCGCGATCAGGGGTGGCCGCTTCGACCGCTGACCGGCGAGTCGGGCACCTGTCAACGACAGGTGCCGGACGATCGCCGGAACGGACAACGGGGCCTCCGGGTGGTGGAAATTTCGCCCGGGGGCCTCGTCCGGCCCTCACCGCGCGTACCGTCGACGACACGGGAGGGCGGCATGTCGACGGTGGCGGTTACCGGTTTTATCGACGCGAGCGCTGGCGATGTCTGGCGTCTGCTGACCGACCTGCCCGGCCGGGCAGGTCGGCTGACCGCGGCCGGCCCGATCGAGGTGTTGACCCCGGGCCCGTTCGGGCCGGGCACCGCCTGGCGTGAGGACCGCCTCCAGCCGGGCGGCGGCACACTCACCGAGGAGTTCCTGGTGGTGGAGGCCCTCGCGCCGCAGCGGCTGGTGCTCTGTTCCTCCGGTGCGGGTGCGGACTACCGGATCACCTGGAACCTGCGGCCGGTGCGGCGTCGCCGCCGGGCTCGCACGGCGATCACCGTCGCCCAGGAAGCCGTGCCGACCGATCCGTACGGCCGGGTGGTGGCACTGCTGCTCGGCGGCCTCGCCGCGCGGGCGGTCGAGGTGGCGCTCCGTCGTGATCTCGCCGACCTGGCCGTCGCGGCCGGCGTCCTCGGCTCGGTCGAGGCGGCCTGACCCGCCCGTCGACACCTCGCGGCCCGTACGACCTGGCCGGGGTCCGGCCGATTGCGCTGGGTAGGGTGCCGTGCGGAGGTGCGGCATGGGGTTCCCGAGGGGCCGGCGACGGCTCGTGCTGGCGGTGGCGGTGCTGCTCGCCGTGGCGGCCGTCGCGGTCATCGTCCACCGGGTGCTCGCGCCGGCCGAGGTGAGCACGCCGGCGCGTGGTGCGTATCCGGCCGCGCCCCGACCGGCCGCCGGTGTGGTCGGTCGGCTGCCCGTCGCCCCGTTGATCGTGGACGGGAGGCTGCGGGTGTACGCCGCACACCGTCAGGTCTACGCCGACCTGCCTGTCGACGGGCGGCATCGGACCACTCCCTACTGGTCGTACCGGCGCTGGCCGGCGGAGCTGACCGGGGTGGTGGCGAGCGGCAGCACCGTGATCAGTCGCTGGTCCGACGGCCGGCTCGTCGCGCTCGACGCGTCCACCGGGCGGGTGCGGTGGCGGGCGGACGGCCCGGTGCCGGCCCGGAGTGCGGCTGTGGTCCGGCGGACCGGGGCCGCCACGGTCTGGGACCCGCGCGGGCTCCTCCTCGCCGACCTCGCCGACGGCCGGACGGTGCTGACGGTCACCGGGGACACGCAGGCGCGCGGAGTGGACGTGGCCGGCGGCCGGGAGCTGTGGCGAGCCGACCTGCCCGGCGACTGCCGCAGCGACCTCGGCACCACGGCGACCGGGCAGTTGATCGGGCTGGACACCTGCGCCGGGCCCGCCACTGTCGAGTTCCGGGACGCCGCGACCGGAGTGGTGGGTGAGCGTTGGCGGCCGCCGGGCGCTCCGGATCGGCTGGTGGTCACCCCGCTCGGCTGTCGTACCGATCGGTCGGGTTGCCTGGCCCTGCGGACGGCCGGCCCCGGGGACGCCGGTGGTCGCGGTTGGCTGCTGGGCAGTGGCGAGCCGCTGGCCGCGCCCGCGCTGGACCCGGCCGGGGCGACCCTGGCCGGTGACCAGGCCGTCGCCGTCGTCGACGGGGTGGCGGTGGGACGCTCGGCGCGAACGGGCGCGGAGCTGTGGCGGTTCCCCGGCCTGGGCCCGGGGCGGGTGCTCGCGGTGCAGCCCGGCCGGGTGCACCTGCTGACCGAGGCGAACGAGCTGGTGACGCTCGACCCGGCGACCGGCGCGCTGCTCTCCCGCTACACGCTCAACGTCGGCTCGGACGGCACGGGCTGGGCACCCGGGGCGGTAGCCGCCGAAGACGGCTACGTAGCTGTGGAACGGTTGCGCGAGCCGGTCGACCCGAACGGCGATGACCAGCGCTACTACCTGACCTCGGAGGCGGTGATCCTGGCCGCCACCTGATCGGGGCACTGGACCGTGAAACTTTCACCGCATCTGACCAGAAAAGGTACTTTTCTCACGGTTCAGGTTTCCGGTGGAGGGGGTCGGCATGGGCAACAGGGCAGCCAGATGGTGGGTCGGTGGCGTGCTCGCGGCCACCACGGGTCTCGTGATCACGGTGCCTCCGACGCTGGCGTCGGACTGGCCGTCGGCGACCGCGTTCGCCGCCGTACGGGCCGCGCCGTCGGACGACACGAGTGTCACCTTCGAGGTGGTGCCGGCCTCGCCGACAGTCACCCCGCCCACCCCCACCCCCACTGCCACGCCAACGCAACCGCCGACCCGGCACCCGATCACCCCGACGCCCAGCCACGGCGGAGAGTTGCCTGTCACCGGCTCGGGTGGGTCGGTTCTGCTCCTCGTCGCGCTGGGCCTGACTCTGCTGGCCGTCGGTTGGCTGGCTGCCCGCCGCCGCCGACCCAGCTGACGCACGCCGCCGACCGGCCGCCAATGGGCTTCAGCGGCCGGTCGGCGGCGAGTCTCAGCGTCCGGCCGGGACCCGCTCGCGGGGTGCGGCGGCAGGGGTGCGACGGGAGCGACGGGACCGCCGCAGGAGCACCGCGAGACCGGTGATCAGCAGCAGTGCCGCCACCGTCGCCCCCAGCGTCCAGGGCGACAGCATGCGGGAGACGACAGTGCCCTTGCGGCCGGCCTGGCCCGGGTCGGGGAACCTGATCTGCGCGGTCACGCTCCGCTTCACCAGCCCGCTCTCCAGGTGCACCTCGGCCTTCCAGGGGCCATTCGACAAATCGGCGGGAAGCCGGGCGACGACCTGCCCGGCGCCGCCCGGGGGCAGGGTGACGCCCTGCCCGACCGGGAACGGGCCGGCCCGGCTGCCGGCCGGTCCGTCGCTCAGGGTGACCGTGCCGGTCAGGTCGATGGCACGGCCGCCGGTGTTGGTGACCTGGACGGTCACCGACGGCACGCCCTCGGGGCTGCGGGCCGGCCGCACGTCGCCGATGGCGAAGTCGGAGGCCGGTTCACCGCCGGGGCCGATGTCGAGATACATCCGGACGCCGACCCGGTGGATCTGCGTGACCTCGCCGCCGGTCCGGGGCGCGGAGGTGGCGGACGCCCAGACGACCCCGTACCGCTCGCCACGGGAGGCCTCCGGCGGCACCGTGATGGTCGCCCGGACCCGGGCCTCGCCCCACGGCTCCACCTCCACAGCCGTCTGGTCGAGGGTGATCCACGAGGTCAGCTCGTTCTCGGCGTGACCCTCGCCGAACTTGAAGGCCGAACCCTCCAGGGTCGCCGCCGCCGGGTACACGTCGATGCGGCGGGCGTCGTCGGTGCGGTTGGTGATCAACAGTTGCCGCTTGATGGTGGTGCCGGGCGGCAGGTGGTCGACGATGTACCGCAACGCCCGGGGGTCGTCGCGACGATTGCTCGGCGCCTCCAGCAGTCGGATGCCGAGACGGTCGTCGTCGCCCGGCTCGGCCGCGCCGGCCCGGGTCGACAGACCCGGACCGGCGAGGCAGAACAGGGCGAGCGCGACCGCGATGGTCGACCGCCCCCGGCGGCTACGCGACCGAATGTGTCACCGTGCCGGTGTAGATGCCCGCGATGCTGTCCAGCGGGACGTTGACGATCAGGGTCGGGTTCCAGGTCGCCGTGTTGCCGCCGGTGCCACCGGTGTGGGTGAACGCCGTGAGTGGCGTGACGCTGTCCAGTGGCGCCGCGGCGGCCGCGTTGGCCTGGCCCGGCGTGAAGGTGCCGGTGCCGGTGGTCGCGGTGGCCGGGCCCGACCAGTAGTCGATCTCCCCGGGCAGGACGGTTTCGGCCGGAGTGCCGCCGCCGGTCTGGAAGACGGTGGCCGTTACCGAGGCCACCCAGGAGGCGTCCGCCGCACCCCGGGAGTCGGTGACCGTTACCGGGCCGAGTTGGCCGGTGATGGTGCTGCCGGGCGCGCCGCTGCCCAGGTCGGCGGTGGCCGGCGCGTCGATGTCGAGGGTGCCGGCGAGCACCTCGAAGGTGACAGTCGTGGTGTCGGTTGGCGCGGCGGCGGCCGGCGCCGCGAGGAAGCCCACCATCGCGGCGGCAGCCGCTCCGGCGAGGCAGATCTTGGCAGTACGCACTGTTCGTTACCCCGTTTTCTCGAAGTGAGCCGGCGCGGGTCCGCGCCGCACCAGCTACTTCGGAAGATAGGGCAAATAACACGCATAACTAGACAAACGGGCCTTATGGCCCCGATGGGTGACGTGCGGACACTCAGGTGAGCGCCGCCTCCGCCGCCGCGAGGAACGCGTCGTTCTCGGTAGGAGTGCCGATGGTGACCCGCACACCGTCCCCGGCGAACGGCCGGACGATCACCCCGCGCGCCTCGCACGCCTTGCCGAACGCCACGGCCCGGTCGCCCAGCGGCAGCCAGACGAAGTTGGCCTGGCTGGTCGGCACGTCGGGCACGAACTTGCGCAGCGCCTCGGTGACCCGATCCCGCTCGGCGACGACAAGCGCGCAGCGGCGCTCCATCTCGCCGGCCTGGGTCAGTGCGGCGAGCGCGCCGGCCTGGGCCGCCGTACTCGTGGAGAACGGCGTCACCACCTTGCGGATGGCCGCCGCCACCACCGGCTGGGCGACCAGCCAGCCGATCCGCAGCCCGGCGAGGCCCCACGCCTTGGACAGAGTGCGCAGCACCGCCACGTTCGGCCGGTTCAGGTAGTCGAGACCGTCGGGCACCTCGGTGTCCGTGACGAACTCCCGGTACGCCTCGTCGATGACCACCAGCACGTCGTCCGGCACCGCGTCGAGGAACCGGTCCAGCTCGGCCCGGCGTACGGCCGTGCCCGTGGGGTTGTTCGGGTTGCAGACCAGGATCATCCGCGTCCGGTCGGTCACCGCCGCCGTCATGGCCGCCAGGTCGTGCCCGTGCCCGGCGTCGTTGGGCACCCGCACGCTCGTCGCGCCGCTGGTCGCCGCGATGATCGGGTACGCCTCGAACGACCGCCACGAGTAGAGCACCTCGTCACCGGGCAGGCAGGTGGCCCGGACGAGGTGCTCGGCGAGCGCCACCGACCCGCATCCGGTGGCGATCCGGTCCGCGTCCACGCCGTAGCGCTGTGCCAACGCGTCGCGCAGCGCCACCACGCCCATGTCCGGGTAGCGGTGCGAGGTGGTGACCGCCTCGGTGACCGCCTCGACAACACCCGGCAGCGGCCCGTACGGCACCTCGTTGCTGGCCAGCTTGATGGCCTCCGGCAGGCCCAGCTCGCGCGCCAGGTCGGCGGGGCTGCGCCCCGGCACGTAGTTGGGCAGCGCGTCCAGGTCGGCGCGGGTCAGTCGCAGCGCCGGCTGGTGACGTCCGGAGTCGGTCATGGGGTGTCTCCCGAGGGCTGGGGGTGGTCGTCCGGGGCGGGGGAAGCGGTAGTGGCGGGGACCTCGACGACCACCGTCTGCGCGCGCTTGTCGTGGAATGCCCGGCGCAGCGGATGATCGAAGAGCGGGGACAGGGAGTCGACAAGTTGCAGCAGCAGGCCGAGCCCGGCGCAGTACCAGAGCAGGGTGGGCAGGCCCAGCGTCGTCCAGCGGTTCAGCGCCCGACCGAAGCCCAACGGCTGGTCGGCGGAGAGCGGGACCGCGCGGATCCGCATCAGTCGCTTGCCGATGGTCTGCCCGCTGGCGGCCATGGCGGGCACCTCGTACGCCAGCCACAGCGCGGTGGCGATCAGCACGATCACCACCTGGAGGAGCCCGGTCTGCTCGCTGATCGGCGGCATCCCCTCGCTGGAGGTGTTGCCCTCCATGCCGCGCCGGAACGCCTCACGCCAGTACGGCATCAGCTCGTCCAGCCACCGCCAGACGAACCAGCCGTTGACCAGCACGTTCAGCGCGAACACGAGGCCGAAGTCGATCAGCCGGGCCACGAGCCGGCGGCCGTAACCGGCCAACCTGAGCCCGTGCGGCCGAGGCTCGGGCGGTCGGCTGAGCCAGCCGGGAGGACCGCCGGGCGGGGCCCAGCCGGGTGGTACACCCTGCGGTGGCCAGCCGCTGGGACCGGCCTGCGGTGGCCAGCCGGGCGGCGTGCCCTGCGGCGTGCCCGGTGATGCCCAGCCGGGCTGGCCGGCTTGCGGGCCGTACCCCGGGTACGGGTTGTCCTGCGGGTTTCCCGGCTGCGGGGCCGGCCCGGAGTGCGGCGGCCAACCAGGCGGGGTGCTCACCGGGTGAGCGGTGGCGGGCTCGGGCGGGGTGACCGGCGTGGGCGGCGGCTCGGGCGGCGGCGGCCCGTCCGGCGGGATGGCGTCGACGGAAATGGGCGCGCCGAGCCAACCCTCGCCGTCCCAGTACCGTCGGGTCTCGGTGTCGGCGGGGTCGACATACCAGCCGGGTTGCACGCTCACGAAGCCACCTTAACGACAATCGTTTCGGCGGCCTTGTCGTGGAGGCACTGCTGCCAGGGCTTGTCCCAGAGCTGCCACAGCCCGTCGGCGTAACTCAGACCCGGAAGGAACGAGGACGCCAGGAACTGCACCAGCCACCGCCGGCCGGCCATCCGCCGGTCGAGCGTGCGGGTCGGGTCGAGGGGCACCACGCGGACCTTCATGATCTTCTTGCCGAGCGTCTGACCGTCACGCTTGAGGTACTCCACGTGGTAGAGCCAGTAGAGCCCGAGCAGCACGACCAGCAGCGCGGCCTCGGCCAGCAGCATCGGCAGGAAGAAGGTGGTGAAGAAGGTGGCCGGGTCGGGTTCCACGAAGGTTCCGTCCGCGTTGGTCCGGGTCATCTCGCTGAACATCCGCCACCACAGGATCAGGAAGACCGGCATGAACAGCACCAGCGAGACGGCGGTGGCGAGTCCCGTGTCGATGAGCCAGGCCAGCAGTCGGTCGGTGAAGCTGGCGAGTGGCTGCCCACCCGGGCTCAGCGTCGGCGGCGGGACCATCGGCCGGGGCGGCCCCGGATACCACGGTGGCCCGGCGTACCCGGGCGGGGCGTACTGCGGCGGGACGGCGTACCCGGGTGGGGCGTGGTGCGGCGGCGCGGCGTACCCCTGAGGGTGTGGGCCGGGCGGCGGCGCGAGGCCGCCGGCGGCGGGCGGAGGCCCACCGACCGGCGGCGTCGGGTACGGCGGAGGCTGCGTCACGCTCGACAGTGTTACAGGTTGCCGCGGGCTTCCTGCTCCCGCTCGATGGCCTGGAAGAGGGCCTTGAAGTTGCCCTTGCCGAAGCCCAGCGAGCCGTGCCGCTCGATCAGCTCGAAGAAGACGGTCGGGCGGTCCTGGACCGGCTTGGTGAAGATCTGCAGCAGGTAGCCGTCCTCGTCCCGGTCGACCAGGATCTTGCGGGCCTTGAGCTGCTCGATCGGCACCCGGACGTTGCCGATCCGAGCGCGCAGCTCCGGGTCCTCGTAGTACGAGTCCGGGGTGTCCAGGAACTCCACACCGGCGGCGCGCATCGCGTCGACGCTTGCCACGATGTCGTTGGTGGCGACGGCGATGTGCTGGGCGCCCGGGCCCTGGTAGAACTCCAGGTACTCGTCGATCTGCGACTTCTTGCGGGCGATGGCAGGCTCGTTCAGCGGGAACTTCACCTTCCGGGTGCCGTTCGCGACGACCTTGCTCATCAGCGCCGAGTAGTCGGTGGCGATGTCGTCGCCGACGAACTCCGCCATGTTGGAGAAGCCCATCACCCGCTTGTAGAACTCGACCCACTCGTCCATCCGGCCCAGCTCCACGTTGCCGACCACGTGGTCGACGGCCTGGAAGAAGCGCTTCGGCTGGATGCCGGCGTCGATCATCGGCTGCCGGTCCACGATCGGGCCGCGGGCCACGAAGCCGGGCAGGAACGGGCCGCGGTAGCGGGACCTGTCGACCAGGGTGTGCCGGGTGTCGCCGTACGCGGCGATGGCGGCCATCCGGACGGTGCCGTTCTCGTCGCTCACCTCGTGGGGCTCGACGACGCCTGTGGCGCCCTGGGCGACGGCGTGGGCGTACGCGGCGTCGACGTCCGGCACCTCGAGCGCGATGTCGCTGATCCCGTCGCTGTGCTTCGCCACGTGCTCGGCGCCGTCGGCGTCCGGGCGGACCGCGCCGGTCAGTACGAACCGGGCCGAGCCGCTGGTCAGCACGTACTGGGCGTGGTCCCGGTAGCCCTGCTCCGGGCCCCGGTACGCCACGCAGGTCATGCCGAAGGCGGTGGAGTAGTAGTGCGCGGCCTGCTTGGCGTTGCCGACCAGGAAGTGCACGTGGTCGAGCCCACGGACGGGGAACGGGTCGTGGCTGATGTCGTGGTCGACAGCGCCGACGAGCCGGTCGACGTCGACGTCCTCGGTCGACTGGGGTCGGTCGATCGCCTGGGTCATGGTGGTCTCCCTCGCGTACCGGCCGGCCTCGTGGGCCGGTTCCTGACCGAAGGATCCCGGGGCGGGCATCGAGTGGGCAACTGTCGGTGTAAATGCTGGTCAGGTTGTGCATTCGGTATGGTGTGAACCCGTGAATGGTGAGCAGGCTGTACAGCTCGACGCGCTCGACGTGCGCTTGATCGAACTGCTCGCCGAGGAGCCGCGGATCGGGGTGCTGGAGTGCTCCCGGCGGCTCGGGGTGGCCCGGGGCACCGTGCAGGCCCGGCTGGACAAGCTCGTCGACAGGGGTGTCGTCGGTGGCTTCGGCCCGGAGATCTCGCCGGCCGCGATCGGGTTCGGGGTGACCAGCTTCGTCACCCTGGAGATCAGTCAGCGGCACGGCCACGACCCGGTCACCGCCCACCTCGCGGCGATCCCCGAGGTGCTGGAGGCGCACACCATCACCGGCTCCAGCGACCTGCTCTGCCGGATCGTGGCCCGCTCCAACACCGACCTGCAACGGGTCATCGACCAGATCGTCTCGTCGGCCGGCATCACCCGCGCGTCGACGATCATCGCGCTGGCGGAGCAAATTCCCTACCGCACGCTCCCGCTCGTCCGCAGCGCCGTCCGGGCAGAGGGACGAACACCCACGTAACACCTCCGGGCCCAGAAAGCGCGGCGACACGGCGGCGCGGGGCGTACGGATGATCCGTGAACGTGGCTACGGTGTGCGGGTGGCGAAGGGGAGCGTGCGCGGTGGGCTGCTGCTCGGCCTCGCCGTGGTCGTCGCTCTCGCCGCCACCGGCGTGTGGAATCCGTTCCCCGGCCTGTGGGAGTGGGTGGACCGCAGCGAACCCATCTCCGAGCCGGACGTGGTCTGGCAGCAGCGGGTCGGCGGCACCCCGCGCAGCGTGACCATCGCCGGCGACGCCGTCGTGGTCGAGCAGCGCACCCGCGTGGAGGCCCGCAGCCTGGCCACCGGCACCCAGCTCTGGGAACGCAAGGCGGACTGGTCGGCGGTGGCGGGCGGCGACCGCGACGCGGTCGTCGCCGTGGGCAAACTCCTGGTCAAGGGGTACGAGCTGCTCGACCCGACCACCGGGGCGACCCGTCGGCGCGACGACGACGCCGTGGCCGTGTGGACGTACCGCAATCTGCTGCTGGACGCCCGCTGCTCGGACGCCACCGACTGCACCCTGAGCGCGTGGGACCCGCGCGGCACCGCCCCACTGTGGACGGCCTTTCTGCCCGGTGTGCACAGCGGCCTGCTCGCCGACAACCCGGGCCTGCGCGGCACCCGCCGGCTCACCTCCACCCGCATCGACGACGGGGTGGCCGGGCCCGAGCCGGTGCCCCCGCTGCTCGGCTTCCCGGTCGACGGCCGGGTGCACGTCGTCGACACCGCTACCGGCCGGGTGCTGCAGAACGTCGAGCCGGGCCGGGACGAGCGGCTCTCCGTGGTGGGCGGTCGGATGCTGCGGATCGCCGCCCGCTCCCAGGACGGCACCTGCTACTTCGCCATCTCGGCGCGGGACCCGGCGACCGGGCAGGAGGCGTGGCAGCGGGCCGGGGTCAACCTGCGTACCGCCGACACCGCCGGCTGCGTCCAGCGCGAGGACCCGCAGGGAGCGCGCAACGTGCTGATCGGCGTCGGCCCGGACGGCCGCGAGGCCGTCATCGACGGGTACGACGGGCGGCTGCTCTGGGTCGGGGAGGCCAGCACCAAGCTCGTCGCGGTCGACGACCGCTACGCGGTGTTCCGCTCCGCGGACAAGCGTTCGGTGGTGTCGCGTGAACTCGGCGCGGACCGGGTGCGGTGGACCCGCCCGGCCAGTGCCAAGGCCGGCGCCGCCCTCACCCCGTACGCGGCGGTGCTCGCCGACGAGAAGCCGTCCCGGTTGGTGGCCGTCGAACCGCGTACCGGCCGGGAACTGGCCGTCCTGCGAACCTCCGCGAACGCCCTCGCGGTCGGGTCGCATGGCATGATCATCGGCGAGGGCCGGGAGATCGGGTACGTCCGCTTCGGCGCCACCGGAGGCGCCCCCGTCCCGCCGCCCGGCGACGGTGGCAACCCCGGCCCCGGCGGCACCGGCCCCGGATCGGGCAACGACGGCAACGACGACGGCGACGACGGCTGCGGGCCGAAGAGAGAACTCTGCCCCGATCCCGACGGCGGCAAGGACGGCTGAGCAGGCGGCCACCGGAGCGCTGCGGGGCGGGCGGATGAGAGCGGCGTCCCAGACCCAGCCCGGCGGGTGGGAATGATCGACCGGTCTGCCCTAGGCTTGCCGCTCATGAGCAGTGCCGCCCCATTCTCGTACGCCCCCCTACTGCCGACCGGTCCCGACCAGACGGACTATCGCCTGGTCACCGACGAGGGCGTGGACGTCGTACACGGCCCGGGGGGCCGTCGTTTCCTCACCGTGGAGCCGGCCGCGCTCACCGCGCTGACCGCCGAGGCGATGCACGACATCGCGCACTTCCTGCGCCCGGCGCACCTTGCCCAGCTCCGGGCGATCATCGACGATCCGGCCGCGTCGCCGAACGACCGGTTCGTCGCGCTGGACCTGCTGCGCAACGCCAACATCGCGGCCGGCGGGGTGCTGCCGATGTGCCAGGACACCGGCACCGCGATCGTGATGGGCAAGCGCGGCCGGCACGTGCTGACCGACGGCGCCGACGCCGAGGCCATCTCCCGGGGCGTCTACCAGGCGTACACCAGGCTCAACCTGCGCTACTCCCAGCTCGCCCCGCTGACCATGTGGGACGAGCGGAACACCGGCAGCAACCTGCCGGCCCAGGTGGAGCTGTACGCCGAGGACCCGGACGGGCACCCGGACGCGTACAAGTTCCTGTTCATGGCCAAGGGTGGCGGCTCGGCCAACAAGTCCTACCTCTACCAGGAGACGAAGGCACTGCTCAACCCGACGCGGATGATGCAGTTCCTGGAGGAGAAGCTGCGGCTGATCGGCACGGCCGCGTGCCCGCCGTACCACCTGGCCATCGTCATCGGCGGCACCTCCGCCGAGTACGCGCTGAAGACCGCGAAGTACGCAAGCGCCAAGTACCTCGACGCGCTGCCCACCTCCGGGTCGATGAGCGCGCACGGCTTCCGGGACCTGGAGCTGGAGGCGGAGGTGCTGGAGCTGACCCGCAACTTCGGCATCGGGGCGCAGTTCGGCGGCCGGTACTTCTGCCACGACGTGCGGGTGGTCCGGCTGCCTCGGCACGGCGCCTCGTGCCCGGTGGCGATCGCCGTCTCCTGCTCGGCCGACCGGCAGGCCGTCGCCAAGATCACCCCGTCGGGCGTCTGGCTGGAGCGACTGGAGACCGACCCGGCGCGGTTCCTGCCCGACGTCACCGACGACGCGCTCGACGCCGAGATGGTCGTCCGGGTCGATCTGAACCGGCCGATGGACGAGATCCGCGCCGAGCTGTCCAAGTACCCGGTGAAGACCCGCCTGTCGCTGTCCGGCCCGCTGGTGGTGGCCCGCGACATCGCCCACGCCAAGATCGCCGAGCGGTTGGACGCGGGCGAGCCGATGCCGCAGTACCTGCGTGACCACGCCGTCTACTACGCCGGCCCGGCGAAGACCCCCGAGGGGTACGCGTCCGGCTCGTTCGGCCCGACCACTGCCGGCCGGATGGACGCGTACGTGGAGAAGTTCCAGGCCGCCGGTGGTTCGCAGGTGATGCTGGCCAAGGGCAACCGGTCGGGTCAGGTGACCCGCTCCTGCCAGCAGCATGGCGGCTTCTACCTCGGCTCGATCGGCGGCCCCGCGGCCCGCCTCGCCCAGGACTGCATCAAGCACGTCGAGGTGCTCGAATATCCCGAGCTGGGCATGGAAGCGGTCTGGAAGATCGAGGTGGAGGATTTCCCCGCCTTCATCGTCGTCGACGACAAGGGCAACGACTTCTTCGCCGAGGTCACCAAGCCGGTGCTCACCGTCGGTCGGCGCTGACTCCACAGCAACGGAAAAAGGGTGCCGGGCGGACTCGCCCGGCACCCTTTCGTCGCCCGTGCTCACCGACATCGGTGCGCCCGCCCCGCTGGGGTGGGCCGGGCGCACCGCCCCCGTCGGATGCCGTCACCGACAACCCGGACTGAGTCTCCGGTGGACCACCCTCGATCCGCTCTCAGATCACTATCACCGCAATGCCGCGATCCGTGACCGCCGGGCTACGCTGCTGGACGTTGTGGCATCGACACGGGGGAGCAGATGCGGTTCGGGATCCTGGGGCCTCTGCGCGTCGGCGGTGGCGAGTCCACCGTCACCGCCGGTCGCGATCGGATCGTGCTCGCCATGCTGCTGCTGCGCTCCGGCCGGCTGGTGCCGGTCGACGAGCTGGTGGACGCGGTGTGGGAGGAACAGCCGCCCGCCACCGCCCGGGCGCAGTTGCACACCTGCGTGTCACGGCTGCGTCGCCGGTTCGCCGAGCTGGGGCTCGCCTCGGACATCATCGTCACCGACCCGGCCGGGTACGGCGTCCGCATCGCCCCGACCGACCTGGACGCCGAGGTCTTCGCCCGTACGGTGGAGACGGCCCGCGCCGCCTTCACGGCCGGGCGACTGGCCGAGGCGGATGAGCGATTCCGCGCTGCCCTGGCACTGTGGCGGGGGCCCGCGCTCGGTGGTATCCCGAGCCGCAGCGTCCGCCGACGGGCACAGACGCTCGACGAGCAGCGCCTCAGCGCTCTGGAGGAGTGCGTCGACGTCGAGCTGCGCCTCGGGCGGGCCGCGGAGCTGATCGAGGAGCTGACCGAGAGCGTCGACCAGCATCCGTTGCGGGAGCGTCTGCGCGGCCAACTGATGCTGGCGTTGTCCTCGGTCGGTCGACAGGCCGACGCCCTCGCGGTCTACCGTGAGGGCCGGCGGTTGCACGCCGACGAGCTGGGCATCGAACCAGGCGCCGAGTTGCAGGCGCTGCACCAGCGCGTACTCGCCGGCGACCTGGCCCTGGCCGGCCGGGAGCCGCGGCCGATCGCGCCGGTCCGCTCACTGCCCCGGGCGATCGGCGACTTCACCGGTCGGCAGGACACGGTGGCCCGACTGGTCAAGGAGATCGAGGAGGACGGCACCCGGATCCAGGTCATCGACGGCATGGCCGGCAGCGGCAAGACGACGCTCGCGGTGCACGTCGCCACCGCTCTCGCCGACCGCTACCCGGACGCCCAGCTCTTCATCGACCTGCACGGCCACAGTGAGCGCCGGCCCCTGATGCCGACCACGGCAGTGGCGACCCTGCTGCGCCAGTTGGGCGTGCCGGCCGAGCGGATACCGGAGGACACGGACGACCGGCTGGCGCTCTGGCGCACCGAGCTGGCCGGCCGACGTGCCCTGCTGGTGCTGGACAACGCGGCCACCGCCGATCAGGTGACACCGCTGCTACCCAACGGCTCGCACTGTCTGGTGTTGATCACCAGTCGTCGCCGACTGGTCGGGCTCGACGAGGGCCGCCCTTCGTCGCTGCCCGTGTTGGACGCCGACGAGGCGATCGAGCTGCTCGGCCGGGTGGCCGGCGCGGAGCGGATCGCCGCCGAACCGGAGGCGGCAGCCGAGGTGGCGCGGCGCTGTGGTCACCTGCCGCTCGCGATCCGGCTGGCCGGCGCCCGTCTGGCGCACCGGCCCCGCTGGCGGGTCGCCGACCTCGCCGAGCGGCTGCTCGCCGGGGCGGGCGCGTTGGCCGAGCTGACCGCCGGTCAGCGCTCGGTGGGGCAGGCGTTCGCGCTGTCGTACGCGCAGGTCTCGCCGCAGGCGCAGCGGCTGTTTCCGCTCCTGGGTCTGCACCCCGGCGGACGGCTGGACAGTCGGGTGGCCGCCGCCTTCGCGGAACTGCCCCTGGCCGACACCCAGGACGTGCTGGACGAGCTGGTCGACGCGCATCTGGTGGAGGAGGCGCAGCCCGGCCGGTACCGGTTGCACGATCTGCTGCGCGAGTACGCTCGGCTGCTGCTCGCCGCCCCGGAGCGTCAGGCTGAGCGTCAGGCCGCGCTGGAGCGGCTGCTCGATTACCACCTCTCCGCCACGTTGGAGATCGCCCGGACGACCGAGGCGGCGGGCAGCCGCCGCAACCTCCCCGCGCATACAGCCGGCCGGCCCGACCTGCTGGCCGTCCCGGTCGCCGAGGGGCGGGCGTGGTTCGAGGAGAACCTCCCCGGGCTCACCGCTCTGGTCCGGGTCGCCGAGGAGGAGGGCTTCCCGACTCAGTGCTGGCAGCTGGCCCGGGCCTGTTGGCGGCTCAACTTCGACGGCGGGCACCTCGACGAGCTGGTCGAGACCCACACGATCGGCCTCCGAGCGGCCGAACGGCTGGGCGACGAGGCGGCCGTGGCCGCGATGCTCAACTACCTCGCCTCGGCGTACTTCCGGCTGGCCCGCTTCCCGGAGGCGATCAGGGCGATGGAGGTGGCGCTCGACCTGCGCCGCCGGCACGGGCTGCGTGGCGACGTGCTCAGCACGCTGTGGAATCTGGGTCTCTCGTACTCCGCGAACGGCGACTATCGCCAGGGCAAGGCGAAGTTCGACGAGGCTCTCGACATGATCAATGGCCAGGGTGACGGTGACGAACTGACAAACCTGCTGAACAACCTGTGTTGTGGGCTGATCGGGTGGGGCCGGTACACCGATGCGCTGCCCATCGCCCGGCAGCACCTCGTACTTGCCCGACAGGCCGGGGACATGGCGCAGACCGCGCACGCGTTCGGGCACCTCGGCATGATTCGTCACCGGCTCGGGGATGTGGGCCCGGCTCGTCGAATTCTGCGGCTTGCGCTGTACCTGAGGCGCAAGGCGCGCCATCGATTCGGCGAGGGTGAGGTGCTCAACGAGATCGGTGTGATGGAGCGCAACGCCGGGAAGCCGGAACGTGCCGCGGCTCTGCACCGGGACGCCCTGGTGGCGATGACGGAGGCCGGCGACCGGATCGCTCAGTGCGCTTCCCGTAACCTGCTGGCCCTGGCCGTGCTGGAGCAGGGAGACGCCGCCAGCGCGCTCGACCTGCATCGCCGGGTGCTCGTCGACGCCGGCCGGCTGGGTGCGCGCTACGAGCAGGCGATGGCGCTTCAGGGCATCGCCCGCTGTGTACGAAAGACCGACCCCGCCTCCGCCCGGCTGCACCTGACCCGGGCGTTGTCTCTGCTCCGGCAGCTCGACGTCCCGGATTGGCACGAGGCGGAACGGCTGCTCACCGAGTTGGGCTGACGGATCATCTGCGAGTCGGCCACGGGCGCGGCAGGATGGTACGCGTGACGACTCCAGAGGCGACCGGTTACCGGATCGAACGTGACTCGATGGGCGAGGTGGAGGTGCCCGCCGAGGCGCTGTGGCGGGCGCAGACCCAGCGCGCGGTGCAGAACTTCCCGATCTCCGGCCGAGGCATCGAGCCGGCCCAGATCAAGGCGCTCGCGCAGATCAAGGGCGCGGCAGCCGAGGTCAACGGCGAGCTGGGCGTGATCGACGCCAATGTGGCCGCGGCGATCGCCGCTGCCGCAGCGCACGTGGCCGACGGCGGCTACGACGACCAGTTCCCGGTCGACGTGTTCCAGACCGGTTCCGGTACGTCGTCCAACATGAACGCCAACGAGGTGATCGCGACCCTGGCGAGCCGGGAACTGGGTTCGCCGGTCCACCCGAACGACCACGTCAACGCCTCCCAGTCCAGCAACGACGTCTTCCCGTCCTCGATCCACCTGGCGGCCACCCAGTTCATCGCGGAGGATCTGCTGCCGTCGCTGACCCACCTCGCCGAGGCGCTGGAGGGCAAGGCCGCCGAGTTCGAGACGGTGGTGAAGGCGGGGCGTACCCACCTGATGGACGCCACCCCGGTCACCCTCGGGCAGGAGTTCGGTGGGTACGCCGCCCAGGTCCGCTACGGTATCGAGCGGTTGGAGGGGGCGCTGCCCCGGCTGGCCGAGCTGCCGTTGGGCGGCACGGCCGTGGGCACCGGGATCAACACGCCGCTCGGCTTCGCCGCCGCGGTGATCGGCAGGCTCCGCGAGTCGACCGGGCTGCCGCTGTCCGAGGCGCGCAACCACTTCGAGGCGCAGGGCGCCCGCGACGCGCTGGTGGAGACCTCGGGGCAGCTACGCACCATCGCAGTGGGTCTCTACAAGGTCGCCAACGACATCCGCTGGATGGGCTCCGGCCCCCGTGCCGGCCTGCGGGAGCTGCGCATCCCCGACCTCCAGCCCGGGTCGTCGATCATGCCGGGCAAGGTCAACCCGGTGGTGGCCGAGGCCATGCGGCAGGTCTGCGCGCAGGTGATCGGCAACGACGCGACGGTCGGGTTCGCCGGCTCGCAGGGCGACTTCGAGCTGAACGTCATGCTGCCGGTGATGGGTCGCAACCTGCTGGAGTCGATCCGGCTGCTGGCCGCGGCGAGTCGGCTGTTCGCCGACCGCCTGGTGGCCGGCCTGGTCGCGGACGCCGAGGTCTGCCTGGCGTACGCCGAGGGCTCGCCGTCGATCGTCACTCCGCTGAACCGCTACCTCGGGTACGACGAGGCCGCCTCGATCGCCAAGGAGGCGCTGGCCAAGCAGGCGTCCATCCGGGAGGTCGTGATCTCCCGAGGTCACGTCGACTCGGGCAAGCTCACCGAGACCCAGCTCGACGAGGTGCTCGACCTGCTCCGGATGACCCACCCCTGACCGGGTGCCGGGCGCTGCTCACGCCCGGCGCAGTGCGGAGCGGCCCGCGAAGCGCGCCGAATCGCCCAGCTCCTCCTCGATCCGGATCAGTTGGTTGTACTTCGCCGTCCGGTCGGAGCGCGACAGCGAGCCGGTCTTGAGTTGACCGCAGCCGGTGGCCACCGCCAGATCCGCGATTGTGGTGTCCTCCGTCTCGCCGGAGCGGTGTGACATGACGACGGTCCAGCCCGCCCGGTGGGCCGTGGCCACCGTGGCCAGCGCCTCGGTCAGGGTGCCGATTTGGTTGACCTTGACCAGGACCGAGTTGCCGACGCCGGTGCGGATGCCCTCGCGCAGCAGCGTCTCGTTGGTGCAGAACACGTCGTCACCGGTGAGCTGGCAGCGGTCACCGACGCGAGCGGTCAGCTCGCGCCAGCCGTCCAGGTCGTTCTCCGCCATCGGGTCCTCGATGGAGACGATCGGGTAGGCGTCGATGAGCGTGGCCAGGTAGTCGGCGTGCTCGGCGGGGGTGCGGCGCACTCCCTCGCCCGCGTAGTCGTACACGCCGTCGCGGAAGAACTCCGATGACGCCGGGTCCATGACCAGGCCGATGTCCGTGCCGGGGCGGTAGCCGGCGCCCTCGATGGCCCTCAGCACGAAGTCGAGCGCCTCCTCGGCGGTACGCAGCTCGGGCGCGAACCCACCCTCGTCGCCCACGCCTGTGGAGTGCCCGGCGGCCAGCAGGTCGCGGCGCAGGGTGTGGAAGACCTCGCTGCCCATCCGGACGGCTTCGGCGAAGGTGTCCGCGCCCACCGGAACGATCATGAACTCCTGGAAGTCGAGCGGGTTGTCGGCGTGGGCGCCGCCGTTGACGATGTTCATCATCGGCAGCGGCAGCAGGTGGGCGTCGGCACCGCCGAGGTAGCGGTACAGGGGCTGGCCGTGGGCCGCCGCAGCGGCCTTGGCGACGGCGAGGGAGACGCCGAGGATCGCGTTGGCGCCGAGCCGAGACTTCGTGGCGGTGCCGTCGAGGGCGATCAGCGCGGCGTCCAGACCCGCCTGGTCTGCCGCGTCCCGGCCGCGCACGGCCGCCGCGATCTCCCCGTTGACGTTTGCCACCGCGCGGTCGACGCCCTTGCCGTGCCAGCGCGTGGGGTCTCCGTCGCGCAGTTCGACGGCCTCCCGGGCCCCGGTGGAGGCGCCCGAGGGGACTGCGGCCCGACCCAGCGAACCGTCCACCAACCTGACGTCGACCTCGACAGTGGGGTTGCCCCGGCTGTCGAGGATGCGGCGGGCGGTGACGGCGTCGATGGCGGCGGTGACGGTTGTGGCTGCGTGTGCGGCTGTCTGTGCGGACATGGGAGGTCCTTTTCCGTTGCCGTGTGCCGTGGCCCCAGCTGCGACAACGCTGGCGCTGAGCCCGACAGCACCGAACCCTACAGCAAGGCTTAACAGCTAGGCTGAACAGCCCCGCTGAGCAGCATTGCTGTGCAGGTCAGGTGGCCAGTGGTGCTGACGAACGGGGTAAAGTGCCGTGTGCCCACCTCGGAAGCCGCCGCCATCGCCGCCGAACTGCGGACCGCGATGGGCAAGCTCACCCGCCGGGTCAAGCACGAGGACCGCATCCCGCTCGGTCAGATCGCCGTGCTCGGCGCACTCGACCGCGACGGCGCCATGACCACCAGTGACCTCGCCGCCGACCAGCGCGTACGCCCCCAGTCGATGGCCCGGGCGGTGGGCCTGCTCCTGGAACAGGCCCTGGTCACGCGCCGGGCGCACCCCACCGACGGCCGCAAGTCGCTTGTCGAGCTGTCGGACGCGGGTCGGGCCGCGCTGGAAGCGGAGCGCAATCGCCGGGCCGGTTGGCTCGCCCAGGCCATCGAGGCCGAACTCACCGACGAGGAGCGGGCGTTGCTGGCCCGCAGCGCCGCCCTGCTGGAACGGCTCGCCATGCGCTGAGCGCCGCCCGCCGGGCCACTGGCGGCGAGGGTCAGGGTTCGGGCAGTGCCGCCCAGCCGAGGAAGCGGACGTAGAGCGCCGCGGGATCCGGGCCGTCGTGCGGGTTGAGCCGGTACAGGTCCGCCGCCGCGTCGTGCAGGACGGTGCACAGGTAGATGTTCAATGCGATCCGGTCGTGGGCGTACTCCTGCCGAAGGGTGAGCCGCGCGACTGCGCACGGCCAGGGCCCGGCGCAGACCCGGCAGAGCCAGAGTGGACGCAGCGGCAGGTGCGGTCGACGAGGCATCGTCGCGCGGTCGTCCGGGGCGGTCCGGGACATGGTGTGGGGTTCCTTTCGAGCTGAGTCCTCTGGCGTCATCACCCCGCGAACCGCCTCGCGTCGGCTGCCACGTCGCCGAGATCGTGGCCGATCGCGCCAGAACCGGCCGCAATCCGCCTAGACCTTCGAGATCTTGGACAGTTTCCGTCAGCCGGGCGGGCTCAACCGGTGGTTGCAACACCCTTCCGTTTTCTTCGTTGGGGTGGTTATGGCGTCGAGGTTGAGCCCGCTGGAGCGGGAACAGATCG